>JAAEMR010000144.1 GCA_024225395.1 Gammaproteobacteria bacterium | reverse complement strand
CTTTTCTGGTGGGGGCAGGCGTCGCAACATAAAGCGGACATCATTTATGAATCCCATGTCAAACATCCGGTCGGCTTCATCCAGTACCAGGCATTGAGCAAACTTCAGCGTGTAGAGTCTTTGTTTCAGAAAGTCGATCAGGCGTCCCGGTGTTCCGATCAGAATATCGACCGGTTTTTCAAACTGACTTTTCTGTTGCTCATAGGCTTTGCCACCATAACAGATTGCCAGTTTCAGGTCGGAATGTTTAACTAGCAGTTCGGCATCTTTATGAATTTGTATTGCCAGTTCACGTGTGGGGGCCAGAATAAGGACTTTCGGCTTGCCGGGCTGGGTTTTAATATCAGGGTTTGATAATAGCCTTTGCATACAGGCCAGTAAAAAAGCCAGTGTTTTTCCGGTACCTGTTTGTGCCTGTCCGGCACAATCTCTATTGTCCAGTAAGACAGGCAGGGATTCAGCCTGTATTGGTGTGCAGAATTTAAAATTATTGTCTTTCAGGGCTTGCTGCAGGCTATCTTCAAGCGGCAGAGAATCAAAACTGATCTCTGTTAAATGATGTTTACTCATGTATGTCTAATAGGTTTGAACGTTAACCTCGGGATTGTAACATGCTTCTGCTGAAATCTGTCAGACTCTGTGGTTATTAGCTGATTTTGTAATATCAGGTTGTATTCAATAAAGCTTTTTTGTTGACAGTCGAGGATGATATGAATAAATTGTCCGTCTTTATCAAATGATCTCAACCTAATTGAGCTGGAGAAACCTAAGTGAGTGAAAATATCGTATACCTGACCGATGACAGCTTTGAAGCAGAAGTTCTTCAGTCTGAACAGCCTGTTCTGGTAGATTACTGGGCGGACTGGTGCGGTCCCTGCAAAATGATTGCCCCTATACTTGAAGAAATTGCTGATGAGTATGATGGCAAAATTAAAATTGCCAAACTCAATATAGATGAAAATTCCGGTACGCCTCCTAAATATGGAATTCGCGGAATTCCTACATTGATGCTGTTTAAAGATGGAAATGTTGAAGCGACCAAGGTTGGTGCTTTATCTAAATCTCAGCTAACGGCATTTATTGATAGTAACCTGTAATAATTCTGACAGGTCGTTCAATAACATTGGACGACCTGTTTTTTCTATGCTAGTCTCGCTTCTAACTGGTCGCCACTCTCTTTAGGCGATATCACAAAATAATAAATCCCATTTATATTTTAGTATCCATTATTACAATTAAGCTATTTTTCTAATAAGCATTTTTAAATAGACTATTTTCTGAACAGTCATTCCTGACCTTCATCATACCCCTTCAATTAAACCATTATGAACCTTAGTGAATTAAAGCAAAAAACCGTTCCTGAACTTATTGACCTACTTAAGGAAAAGGGTGGTGACCACAGCTCCCGCATGCGTCGTCAGGATATTATTTTTAGCATACTTAAGGCTCAGGCAAAAAAAGGCGAGGATATTTTTGGTGATGGGGTGCTGGAAATATTGCAGGATGGTTTTGGCTTTTTACGTTCAGCCGATAGTTCCTATCTTGCCGGGCCGGATGATATTTATGTCTCACCCAGCCAGATCAGACGTTTTAATCTACGTACCGGTGATACCATCAGTGGAAAAATCAGGCCTCCAAAGGATAACGAACGTTATTTCGCATTATTAAAAGTTGACCAGATAAACTTTGATTCTCCTGATGCCGTTAAACACAAGGTTTTATTTGAAAATTTAACACCGTTACATGCCGAACAACGTTTATCGCTGGAGCGTGGTAATGGTAGTACCGAAGATATTACAGCACGTATTATCGATATGGTTTCTCCAATCGGTAAAGGGCAGCGTGGATTGATCGTTTCTCCGCCAAAAGCGGGAAAAACATTAATTCTGCAGAATGTTGCGCAAAGTATTGCGACCAATCATCCCGAATGTTATCTGATCGTGCTACTGATTGATGAACGCCCGGAAGAAGTGACCGAAATGTCGCGTATGGTTAAAGGTGAAGTGGTTGCTTCTACTTTTGATGAGCCAGCCAGTCGCCATGTACAGGTTGCAGAAATGGTAATAGAAAAAGCCAAACGCCTGGTTGAACACAAACGAGATGTGGTGATTTTGCTGGATTCTATTACCCGTCTTGCTCGTGCTTACAATACAACCATTCCTTCATCCGGCAAGGTACTGACCGGTGGTGTTGATGCTCATGCACTTCACCGTCCAAAGCGTTTTTTTGGTGCGGCTCGAAATATCGAAGAAGGAGGCAGTCTGACTATTATAGCTACATCACTGATCGAAACCGGTTCCAAGATGGATGAAGTTATCTACGAAGAGTTTAAAGGTACGGGTAACATGGAGCTTCACCTGGATAGACGTATTTCTGAAAAGCGTGTTTTCCCTGCGATTAACATTAATCGTTCAGGTACGCGTCGAGAAGAATTGTTAATGAATCCTGAAGAATTACAGAAAATCTGGATATTGCGTAAATTTCTACACTCTATGGATGAGCTGGAAGCGATGGAATTTGTGCTGGCACGCATGCAGTCGAGTAAGACGAATGCAGAATTCTTCGAACAAATGAAAAAATAGCTTTAATCGAGCAATCTTTTATCCTCATTCGGCGTTAAAAATGCGCTCACTAATTTGTAGCAACAAATTAGAACAGCTCTGCTGGCCTGAAAGGGGAATTACAGGATGTATTTTGTAATGAGTTGCATATTATCTATATGCGCCTCATCTCCGCGCATTTTTACCTTGCCTGAGAATAAAATATCACTCGCTAAAAGCTATTTTATTTCCTTTTAGATCATGCCATTCATTGAATCTTTTGAACCGGTTATTGGTCGAAACCCCAAAGTTTTGATTCTGGGCTCTATTCCAGGCATTGCGTCATTAGAGGCTCAACAGTATTACGCTCACCCACGAAATGCTTTCTGGCCGATTATGGCTAAGCTGTTTGATGTCGAGTGGGATAATGAATATGAATTGCGCATTCAACAGGTAAAAAAATTACCGGTTGTGTTGTGGGATACTCTTAAAGCCTGTCATCGTGAAGGCAGCCTCGATTCTGCTATTTTAAAGGACGAACTGGAAGCTAACGATATACCGGGTTTACTCAACTCACATCCCGGAATTAATTTAATTGCTTTTAACGGGGCGGCTTCAGAGAAATACTTTAAAAAGACCGTGGGCAGGCAATTAACGGATGAGCATAAAGTTGATTTAAAACGTCTACCTTCTACAAGCCCTGCTCATGCGAGTAAAAATTTTCAGCAAAAACTTGAAGACTGGAAAATGCTTATGGCTTACTTCCGCTAATTTTAAAACTGAATTTATTCGCTTCAGCAGGCCCGGTAATGAAACTAATATCGAGTCAGGTCTTTCACTGTGGGAAAATCGTGATAGAATATGCGCCGACATGAATTCTGCTAATCATGTATTTCATTTAAAATCAATGACTTATGATTTTTGATCTGCTCTTAAATGATCAGGTTTAGTGTAGTATTTACTGTATTTAGCTGTTTCCGTAACAAAAAAACGGTGATGGCAACTAATTTTTTAACTTTTTTTGTTTTTGAGAACGACTATGGCTGACCTGGATAAATACCGGAATATAGGTATCTTCGCGCACGTAGATGCTGGTAAAACCACTACTACAGAACGTATTTTGAAACTGACTGGTAAAGTTCACAAGACCGGTGAAGTGCATGATGGTGAAGCAACAACTGACTTCATGGACCAGGAACGTGAGCGTGGAATTACTATTCAGTCAGCAGCGACTAGCTGTGAGTGGGATGGACACCGTTTAAACATTATTGATACACCGGGTCACGTTGACTTTACTATCGAAGTTTATCGTTCTCTGAAAGTACTTGATGGTGGCGTTGGAGTATTTTGTGGTTCTGGTGGTGTTGAGCCGCAATCTGAAACTAACTGGCGTTATGCTAACGAATCTGCGGTTTCTCGTATTATTCTGGTGAATAAACTGGATCGTCTGGGTGCAGACTTTTATCGGGTGGTTGATCAGATTGAAAACGTACTGGCTGCGAATGCACTGGTTATGGTGCTGCCTATCGGTACAGAAGATGACTTCGTCGGTGTAGTTGACCTGCTAACTCGAAAAGCCTGGGTTTGGGATGATACCGGCCTGCCAGAGAATTACACAATTGAAGATGTTCCTGCCGATATGGTCGACAAAGTTGAAGAATATCGTGAGAAGTTAATCGAAACTGCTCTAGAGCAGGATGATGATTTACTGGAAGCTTATCTTGAAGGTGAAGAACCTGCTATTGATGAAATCAAACGTTGTATCCGTAAAGGTACGATCGCTCTTGATTTCTTCCCGACTTACTGTGGTTCAGCATTCAAGAATAAAGGTATCCAGCCAGTACTTGATGCTGTTGTTGATTACCTGCCTAATCCGCTTGAAGTTCCACCTCAGCCAGAAATAGATCTGGAAGGTAATGAAACAGGTGAATTTGCAATAGTTGATGTTGATAGACCTTTACGTGCACTGGCATTCAAAATTATGGATGACCGCTTTGGTGCATTAACCTTTACCCGTATCTACTCGGGTAAGATTAATAAAGGTGACACCATTCTGAATACTTTCACGGGTAAAACAGAACGTATCGGGCGCATGGTAGAAATGCATGCTGATGATCGTGAAGAACTTAACTATGCCCAGGCTGGTGATATTATCGCTATCGTCGGTATGAAGAATGTTCAGACTGGACACACGCTTTGTGATGTAAAGAACCCGGCAACTCTGGAACCTATGGTATTCCCTGATCCGGTTATCTCTATTGCGATCAAACCAAAAGATAAAGCGGCCTCTGAAAAGATGGGTATTGCTCTTTCCAAGATGATTGCAGAAGATCCTTCTTTCCGCGTAGAGACTGATGAAGACTCTGGTGAGACGATTATTAAGGGTATGGGTGAGTTACACCTGGATATCAAAGTTGATATTTTAAGACGTACTCACGGTGTTGACGTTGAAGTGGGTAAACCTCAGGTTGCTTACCGTGAAACGATTACTAAACGTACTGAAGACAGTTACACGCATAAGAAACAATCTGGTGGTTCTGGCCAGTTTGGTAAAATTGACTACATCGTTGAACCGGGTGAGCCAGGCAGTGGTTTTGAATTTGAATCGAAGGTTACCGGTGGTAACGTTCCTCGTGAATTCTGGCCTGCGGTTCAAAAAGGCTTTGCTTCCATGATGGATGAAGGTGTTCTGGCCGGTTTCCCATTACTGGATGTTAAAGTAACTCTGATAGATGGTGGATTCCACGCTGTTGACTCCTCAGCAGTTGCTTTTGAAATTGCCGCTAAAGGTGCTTATCGTCAGACTATTCCTATGGCGGGTCCTCAGTTGATCGAGCCTATCATGAAGGTTGACGTATTTACGCCTGAAGATCATGTTGGTGATGTTATCGGTGACCTTAACCGTCGTCGTGGAATGATTAAAGCTCAGGATGCAGGCCCAACGGGTGTGCGTATTAAAGCGGAATGTCCTTTATCAGATATGTTTGGATACATCGGTGATCTGCGTACGATGACTTCAGGTCGCGGTCAATTCTCTATGGAATTTTCGCACTACATGCCTTGTCCCAAGAATGTATCTGAAGAAGTTATCAAAGAAGTTAAGGAACGTGAAGCCGCTAAGAAATAAAGTTTCTTATTTTGCGGATCAAAAAACCTCGCTTATGCGGGGTTTTTTTTGGGTTGAATAATGCTTATGCTTAAGTAAGCGTAAACAAGGGCAGAATCATGAAAATAGGCATTATTAGTGGCAGTCACCGTAACCTTTCTGAAAGTGAAAAGGTTGCATGTTATATGCAGCAGCAATTAATCAGCAGTGGTCTGGATACCTGGTTATTTACTCTGGCTGATAACCCTTTGCCTTTATGGGATCAAAGCATCTGGAACAATGATGCTGAATGGAACAGACTGCTGGATCCACTAAAAAAGGAGCTATCGGAATGTGATGGATTTATTGTGATAGCGCCTGAATGGCATGGCCAGGTACCTGCCGGATTAAAAAATTTCTTTCTTATGTTCAGTCGTTTTGAGCTTGGTCATAAACCCGCCATGATTGTTGCTGTATCCTCCGGGGATGGTGGCGCTTATCCGGTTGCTGAACTTCGCATGAGTAGTTATAAAAATAACCGGATTTGTTATATACCCGAGCACATAATTTTACGTAACGTAGAAAATATATTGAATGAAAATCCAGCTGATAATGATGAGTTAGCGGATGGGTATTTTCGTCAACGAATCGATTGGGCTTTGGGTATCTTGCAGGGTTACAGCAAGGCACTTAAAACTATGCGTGAAACGACAGAAATATTTCATGACAAGTTTGGCAATGGTATGTAATGTATCTACCAGAAAATTAATAATATATTGAAAAAACCAGGTGAAACTATGCAATTTAATAATGCTTTGACTGAAGAGATTAATTTACTGATGAAATTTCCAGACACTTCGATGGAAGGGTTAAAAGTTCATCATACGGCCGATCAATGGATGATTGATGCAGCGACCCGTTTACATGAAAAAGGTTTAACTTCCCAACATGATGGTGGCTATTTGACTGATCTGGGGCAGGAAGCTTTAGAAACCGGGACTCTTCTTTTCGGTTTAATTTCTCCGCAATAGCTTTAAACCTGGAAAAATCAGTACTGCTTTTTCCAGGCTCAATACCCTCCGGCAACCTTAAAGCTTGGCAAAACTATCTCAAACCCTGGAAGTCCTGCAGATACCCGATATTCCAACTCAGCCACGTAAACTGACTCAGGCGGTCATTCAGGTGGTCGATATGCTGGATCTTTACCATGCTGAACTCGCACGAATCCTGCACCTTCAATGTTCCGATATAGGCCGGTTGGCAAATGCTCAAACATTATTAATACCCGCTTCCGAACCCTGGAACAGGGCATGTGAATTTGTGTTTTTCTATCAGTTACTGTATCAGCATCAAAAAGCTAATGGCGTTACTATGCGGCACTGGTTACGCCGGTTTCACCCCCGGTTTTCACAGACTCCACACTTGATGCTGGTTGATGAAAACAGGCTGCCCGAATTAGTCGAGTATCTGGATTCTACAGATAATATTAATGATTGACCTGTATCATCTGATTCCCACATTTTAGTTCAGTTCTATTGACAACATTAGTAAATACGAATATATTAATGAGAATCTTTCTCATTTGCGTCGTCTATGTTACAGGACATTAATCTTAACCAGCCCGAAACGGGATTTCAGGGTTTTATCAGTCGAATTGACGGTGATAAAACGTTGAAAAAAAAGCTCATGAGCCTTGGCTTGCGCAAGGGTCAGGAAGTATCCATTCTACATCAGCGTCATAATGGTGTTGTGGTGTTAAGTAATGGTAGCCGTGTCGCTCTGGGTGCCAATATTGCCGATAAAGTATTTTTGCAGGCACTCGATACAAATGACAGTTCAGACCAGAATACCTCTTTATCAGATAGCTGAAAATGACGACTCTAGCCATAGCCGGTAATCCCAATTGCGGGAAATCAGCCCTGTTTAATAACCTCACTGGAATTCGTCAGACCACTGGCAACTGGCCGGGTGTAACGGTCGAACGCAAGCAGGGCAGCTTTAACCTGGCACCTGATAACAAGGTCACCGTCATCGATTTGCCAGGTATTTACACGCTGGATGCGATGTCTCTGGATGAACAGGTGACTCGGGATTACCTGTTAAGCCGTGAAGCAGATGTTGTTCTCAATGTACTTGATGCTGCTAATCTGGAGCGAAATCTTTACCTGACTGTTCAATTGCTGGAGATGGGTGTGCCTGTTGTGCTAGCTTTAAATATGATGGATATAGCCCAGAAAAGAGGTATTTCCATTGATGTTGATCTGCTTGCAAAAAAACTGGGTTGTCCGGTTGTTCGCATTGTTGCTGTTTCCGGTAAAGGTATTGATGATCTGAAGCAGGCCGCGCTGGACGTTATAAAGGATAATAGCAGAGGTGGTTTCAGCCTCACTATGGATGCGGTAATAGAAACCGCTTTAGCCGATATTCGGCCTCAGCTTCCTGTCGAAAGCCATGTTTACAATACGTACTGGATAGCATTAAAACTGCTTGAAGGTGATGCAAGCGTCTGTACTAAGTCCCCGTCAGATGAATTATCTCAGCTAATTCAAAAGTGGCAGCAGCATATCCAGAATATTACCGGTGAAAGTACGGATATTTATATTGCTGATTCTCGTTTCGGGCATGCTCATGCCATCACTCAACTGGTGGTGAAAATCAAAGGTAAGGTTCATAAATACCTTTCAGATCGTATTGACCAGGTTGTGCTGCATCGATTTGTCGGGGTTCCCATATTCATGCTGGTGATGTACCTGATGTTTATGTTCACCATTAATTTTGGTGGCGCATTTATTGATTTTTTTGATGGTATAGCAGGAGCAATTTTCGTTGATGGTCTGGCCGAAATTCTGATGTCGATGGGATTACCCGACTGGGTGGTGTTGATATTGGCTCAGGGCCTGGGTGGTGGTATTCAGGTAGTCGCTACCTTTATTCCGATTATTACCTGTCTGTACCTGTTTTTGTCATTTCTGGAAGATTCCGGTTACATGGCCAGAGCTGCATTTGTGATGGACCGGTTCATGCGCTCAATTGGTTTGCCGGGTAAAGCTTTTGTTCCGATGATAGTGGGCTTTGGCTGTAATGTGCCTGCCGTTATGGCAACACGCACACTGGAAAGTGAGCGGGAAAGAAAACTGACTATTCTGATGAATCCATTTATGTCCTGTGGTGCTCGTCTGCCCGTGTATGTACTTTTTGCAGCAGCATTTTTTCCCAGCAATGGGCAAAACCTGGTTTTTGCGTTGTACCTGATTGGAATATTAATGGCCATAGCCACCGGCCTGGTGATGAAGCATAGCCTGCTTTCTGGCGAAAGCAGTGGCTTTCTGATGGAAATGCCGACCTATCATATACCCACGCTTAAAGGTATCGGTTTACGTACCTGGGATAGAGTGAAGCTGTTTATCCGGGATGCCGGGCGTGTGATTATTATCATGGTTCTGGCGTTGAATGTTTTAAACTCAATCGGTACCGACGGTTCTATTGGTAATGAAGACAGCGAACATTCTGTTCTCAGCGCAATGGGTAAAACATTGACGCCACTGTTTGAACCGATGGGTATTGAAAATGATAACTGGCCTGCAACGGTGGGAATATTTACCGGAATACTGGCCAAGGAAGTTGTCGTTGGTACGTTAAATTCTATTTATACCCAGATGTCTCTTGAAGGCACTGATGAGTCTCAGCAGAGTTATAATCTATGGCAGTCTTTATCAGATGCTGCAGCCACAATTCCTCAAAACCTGTCGGGATTGACCGAGTTTTTTCTCGATCCTCTGGGACTGGATGTAGGGGATTTGAATGATACTCAATCTACGGCAGATGGCCTGGAAGTAGCAAAAGGACTGTTTGGTGTGATGTATGAACGATTCGATGGTCAGGCGGGTGCATTTGCCTATCTGTTATTTATTTTGCTGTATTTTCCCTGTGTAGCAACAATTGGAGCTATAGCCAAAGAAGCGGGCAGGGCATGGGCGATTTTCGTGGCGTTCTGGACAACATCGGTTGCCTATATAACTGCTGTATTGTTTTACCAGCTGGCTCGTTTTTCTGAAAGCCCAGCTACAGCTGCGATAACAATTGCCCTGATTATTGTTTATGCGATCCTGCTGTTTCTCGGCTTACGCAGTTATGCTAATAAGCAACACACAGGGGTTGCTCAGTTGTCATGATTTTAAAAGACTTAAAAGAGTACGTTAAAAGTCACCCTCAGGTCAGTCTGACCGATATTGCGATGCATTTTGATGCCGATCCAGAAGCGGTAAGAGGCATGCTGGATTTCTGGATTAGAAAGGGAAAAATTAAACACTATTCCAGTGATAATGTTTGTGGTGGCAGTTGCTCCTGTAGTCAGAAAAGTAATAATGATTTATATGAGTGGAACCAGCAGTTGGGAGATATTTCAATTCAAATAAATTGAAAGGGAAAATTTTTTATTTGATTCTAAGTTGTTATACTCGACAGGTCTTTTCCATTCTAACTATATAATATTGTGAAAATGATCATTATTTTTTTGAGGGATAGCTTTTAATGTATTCCGCAAAAGTGCATCAGCTTCATTCAGCGAAACCGACTATAAAATTGATAGAAAGGTCTGCCAGGGTCATCGCTATCAGTAGTGGTAAAGGTGGTGTCGGTAAGTCCTCGATATCGCTTAATCTTGCCATTGAGTTATCACGCAAGAAAAACAGGGTTTGTATTTTTGATGCTGATACAAATCTGGCTAATATTAATATCATGACGGGTTTAACCCCGCTTTTTACCTTGCAGGATTTTTTAACAGGTAATAAACCGTTAAAGGATATTTTATTGCAGGGCCCCGGAGAGATAGAGATTATTCCTGCGGCATCCGGCTTTATGGATTTTGTGCGTTACGACCCGCGACAACAGGGTAAACTAATTAATCTTGTCCGGTCGCTGGAAAAAAAATTCGATTACATTTTAATCGATACTGCCGCAGGGATTAATGAAACTGTTGTTAGCTTTATCAAAGCCGCTCCCGAAACCATTATTACCATTACCACGGAACCAACCTCGCTAACAGATGCATTTTCTTTGTTGAAAGTGTTAAAACAGCAGGGTTTTAATCAACCTGTTCAGGTACTGGTAAACAGGGCTCCCTCTTATGAATCAGCTAAAGAGGTTTTAACCCGGTTTTCAGCAGCGCTAAAAAAATATCTGAACCTGACTATCAGCGCACCGGGTTATGTGCTTGATGATAAAAATGTCAGCAGATCCGTTATGCAGCAAACTCCTTTCATATTAAAGTACCCGGAAAGTCCGGCGAGTTTATGTATTCGCTCTTTTGCTCAAAAAATAACCAGTAACAAAAGTGCTAAAGGCTCTCAGCTTTCAGACTACCTGTCTGAACAGAGAGGGTTTATTGAAAATGACGATACTGTTGAGCTGGATATTGACAGGCCTCCCTGGGTCAATGCAGTAATAGATAATCTTCAATCTGAGCCGTTTGATAAGGCTGAACAATTGATTGCCCTGCTATCAAAACAATGGATAAACCGGTTGGAGTCAGAATCTGATAATAAGAAATACCTGGACTCGGAAAGTTACAGAACAGCCATCAGGTTTGCCAGTAAACTGAGGTTGTAGGTTACATTAAGGTTAGAAGATCCCTGGTTCGGGTATTATTAGTTGAGAACATCAAGTAATAATGGCTTGGTCCTAAAATGATTATATTACTTTTAAACTGTTCCTGGATATATGAGCTGAAGTTACTTGAGTAATTTTCTAACCTCACTTTCCGGTAAAGGACGCCCAAGCAGAAACCCCTGAACGATTGAACAGCCGATGTTTTTTATATAATTTAACTGCTGTTGGGTTTCAACTCCTTCTACAATTACATCAAGCTCCAGCTCTCTGGCCATCGCTACAATAGCTTTGATAATACAGGCTTTTTCATGATTTTCAGTAATGCAACTGAGAAAAGACCGGTCAACTTTAAGAATGTCGATGGGTAGAATCTGCAGATAGGAGAGGGATGAGTAACCCACCCCGAAATCATCGATACAGATACCGATGTTACATTTAACCAGGTTTTTTAAGCGAGGAATAACCTGTTCCATATCCTGCATTAATGACGTTTCTGTAATTTCTACCATTAATAAATGAGGAGGTAATTTGTATTTCTTTGTCAGGTCACAAATGACCACATCGAAATTACTTTCGGCCAACTGGAAAGCAGAAACATTGATGGATAGTTTTAAGGGTTCTATGCCCTGATCTATCCATGATTTTAATTGTTTGCAGCCGGTATCAAGCATATATCGGCCAATTTCACAGATAAGCCCAATCTCTTCTGCAACAGGAATAAAATGATCTGGCGTAATGAGCCCTTTATCAGGATGGTTCCAACGAATAAGTGCTTCCAGCCCGGTAATTTCCTGAGTATTAATATTGTATTGTGGCTGGTAATACGCTTCGAATTGATCGTTGTCGAGGGCCTTTCTTATATCCTGCTCAATCGTATGTCTGTATTGATAAATACTTTGCATATGATCGGAGAAATATTCAAATCCATTCTTACCCCGTCCTTTTATATGGTACATCGCCATGTCGGAATTTTTTATCAGTTCTTCGGTACAGGATGCATCATCGGGAAACATTGAAATTCCGATGCTAAAACTAATGGTGATTTCATGATTATCCAGAATGATGGGTTTGCTGAATGCATCCAGTATTTTTTGTGAAACCAGACCTGCTTCTTCACGGTTTTGCAGCTCAGGAATTAAAATGCTGAACTCATCACCGCCAATACGTGAAATGGTATCGGTATCCCGTAATGTTTCCTGCAGGCGTAAAGCAACCCGCTGCAGCAGGCTATCTCCAATAACATGCCCTAGAGAATCATTGATGAATTTAAAGCCATCCATATCAAGAAAAAGTACGGCCAGCATAGCCTTTTTTCTTTCAGCCTGATTGATGGACAGGTTTAATCGATCAAGAAATAATTCGCGATTGGGCAGTCGGGTGAGTAAATCATGGTAAGCCTGAAAATGAATCATTTCCTGGTCTTTTTTACGATCGCTGATATCCCTTGCTACGCCGTAGGTTCCTAAATATGGAGTACCATCTGCCTTGTTTTCATACACCCCCATAGAGCAGAGCTCGATTACAATAGAGCTGGATTCGAAAGGTTTTGATAAAACTTCGGGATCGGTGGATTTTAGTCTGAATTCAACATTATGACTGGAACGATCACCCGTGCGGCGTTCATTAAATATATGTTCAGCAATCATCAGGTCATCTTCATGAACCAGTGTAGAAAAATGCTCGCCGACTAATTCATCGGGTTTGTAACCGAGTAAATCTGTCACCCTGTCATTGATGAAGGTAAAAAACCCCCGGTGATCAATCATATAAATAATATCGGGAGAATAACTGACTATAAAACGATAGCGCTGTTCTGATTCTTCCAGTTGGTTTTGTGTAGCCTTGAGGTTTATTTTAAGACCTCTCTTATAAGCTACGTTATCGATGGTTGACAGTAACTGAGATGACTTATAAGGCTTACTCAGAAAGTCCAGAGCACCTGATTTGAATACAGTGGCCGCATTATCAAATGTTGATTCACCACTCACCACAATGACATCAGTATCAATTTTCTGGTCATGGATATGTTTTAGAACGGCGTATCCATCGATTTCAGGCATGGATAGATCAAGCAGCACTATGTCTATGGCCATACGGTTCAATACATTTAAACCGGCTTCACCGCCATCGGCAATAATACATCGGTAGCCGTTCGCTTCAACCAAAGCCTGGGTGCTGTACAGAAGGTTAATGTTGTCATCAATGATTAAAATTTGATAACTGGATTTGTTAATGTCTTTATCATGCGTGTTAGCTCTTGCCATAATAGAAGCTAAACCATCGGTGGTCCGATATTGAATAGATGGTTTTGTTCCGGACATAATTTTTTTTACCCCTGGTTTCGTTGTAAAAGGATGATGAATTGTGCTCCACCCTGATCCGATGTGCTGTAACTTATATTTCCTTTTAATTCCATAACGAGCTTGTTCACAATAGTTAAACCAAGGCCGGAGTGACTCGCACCCTTGGTTGACTCGATAGGAGAAAATAAATGATTGAGAACTTTCTCCGGGATACCGGGCCCATCATCTGAAATTGTTATTTCAATGTATTGTTTTTTGTTCTGAATGACTCGTGCTTTAGTTTTTATATATATAGTGCCATTTTCAGCGACTGCTTCAGCGGCATTTCTGAGTAAATTAGTAATGACTTGCTTGAATTTATTTTGATCAGTAGAAATTAAAGGCAAGGCCGGGTCTAGCTCAACATGGCTTGTTATATTATTCAGGTTATAAAATGTTGGCTTGAAAATTTCAACCAGTTTGCTGATGATTAAATTGATGTCGACTATGGGCTGATCATTAAACTCAACCACTTGATCATCTTTCAATTGCAGCAATATTTCACCCACTCGATCTATTTCAGACTTTATAGTTGTGATGTGAGTTTTATTTTTGGAGTCCTTCTCCATATCCAGTGCCAGGATATCCAGGTAATTATTAATAATCGTCAGTGGATTATTCACTTCATGAATTATTTTTCTCGTGTGAACCTCAATTTCCTGCTGCTTTATATCTAAGTGCTGTTGGTGTTTATGAGTTAACTGCTGTTGATGTGCTAAAGAACTGGCAATGATAGAAGCAAAGTGACAGAGCAATTCATTATCTTTATTTACCTTTTCTATCTGTTGATCATCGCATCCGATGGCAATGACACCCATTAACTGATCGCTGCAAATCAACGGTAGACAGATAAACTGAGGCGACATCAATGCATCCTGTATCTGATGATCTATAACCGTTAATTCAGTAAAAATATTCTGCTGCCGAGTATTTAGAATACTATTCTGCAGCGCTGATTCTGTCACCAGGCTACGTTGTGGTTTAAACTTTATGATGAAGGAACCACTGGCTGGTAAATTTTTACTATGGCTGGCTATTCCAGTTAATATGGATTGATTACTGTCTGGAAAAAAGAATATGGTGGTAGACAGGCCGAATAATAATTGCAGGTTTTCACTCACCATTTTCATCATGTCAGAAATATCATCAAGCTCGGAGACATTATTTTCAATACCTTCCAGCAATGCTATTTGTCTAACGCGGCGAGCCAGTTCGATGCGAATGGCTTCATCATCGATATTGGCGAGTGGGATAGTGGGGTCTTCATCGACGTCAACACCAAAGCTTCTGGCATCGGTGATTGCCTCTTTTGTAGCCTGTAATACCAGGTTTTCAATAACCGACTGATTCAACCCGAAATAGTGATCTTCAACCAGGTATTTTTTATTCGTATGGTTTAACCGGTTACATAACTGTGATGACAGGTTAGTTAACTTGATCAGGGGATGTGCATCCTGTAATAAATCTGCAGGTCTATGCTGGTATCGAACAGCATCGTGTAAAATGGAGTCTATGCCCCATCTGGAAATAATGTCTGCACCCAGGTCCGCACTGAGAATTCCAAAGTTTTCCTGTTCCTGATATAAAAGAGCGCTCTGATCAGAGGCTGAAGCCATCATTGATTGATACCGCTCTGGCTCATTAGATAAAAATATCAGTTGGCCAAGCATGTGCATTAATCCGGCAAGATGAGCTTCATCTGGAGATTCGTAGCCGGTCAGTTTAGCCAGTTGTTTAGATAAATGAGCGCAAATCAGAGAATCGAGCCATAGACTACCCAGTGTTTCCCCCAGTTCTTTGGAGAATTGTGAAAAAAACTGGTGAACTGCCGAGGTCAAGGCAATCGACTTGATGGTTTTAGTGCCCAGAATGACAAGAATTTGTTTAAGCTCACGCACATCATTCCACTGACATAAAGCCGCGGAGCTAGAGATAGATATGACCTTACTGCACAGTGCTGTATCTTTAGTGATAATAGCTTCCAGCTCTTCAAAACTGACGTCTGTTTTATGGAACAGATCTATTAGTTTGATTAAAATATGAGGTGCTGGTGGCAGTCTGGTGTAATCCAGATCTGTTAATTCATTTGCCGAGTTATACATGATTTTTTATATATTGCATTATAAAGATTGCGTAAGTCAATGATTAAATTGACTTTGTTATGGTAAATATAGATTGTGATTAATTTATTTCCTCACTCACTGATTTCTAGTATAGATGAAAGCCTGAGTTTACGTAGTTAGCTAGGTTTTAAATGCTATGTAAACTTACTTGATAACAGGGAAATATTAATAAAACAGGCTGTTTTTTAGTATTAATGTCTAATCATCAATATTTGCACTGGGTGGAATTGTTGATGCGGTCGGAGATAAAATTGAAGTGTACATGGATGGAGGAATAGGTTCCGGTCAGGGTGTACTTAAAGCTGTATGCCTGGGCGCTAAAGCTGTTTATATTGGACGACCATTTGTGTATGGGCTGGCAGTTAACGGATAACAGGGTGTAGAACAGGCTTTAAAAATTATTCAGAATGAACTGGATATCACCTGGCATTTTGCGGAGAGCGTCAACTAACGAACTTAGGTCGGCACAACCTCGATGCGGATTCTGAATTATTTGGCCGCACTGGACCGGTCGTATAACGTTTAACCCGCATTTCTCACCAGTGAGCAAGGTGATTGCGTATGTATCTGGATTCACAAGGAGCTTTCTGAAGAAGTGGAATAACCGTGTGTATTTCTGACTGACAAATCTGTCTGGAACAGGTTTGATCAGCTCCGCTGACCTGAAGGGCAGGATGCCCGGAATATTGAAATTCCCTGTGGATTAAAAGACAAACTACGGGCTTTTCCATCTGGTGAGAAATGCGAGTCAATTACCACGGAGAAAATGTATTCATGAATGACATGGGTGGCCCTATGGTGTCATTCATATCCTGCATATCGTAACTCATTCTACTGGTATTAACGGTCATAACTTTCATGGATTGGTCCATATCCTGAACAGAGAGCAGCAATGGTGGCAAGGTGTCTAATTTTAAAGAGATAGCACGCATGTCCCGGTGCATACTATAGGTCGAGCTATCCATATTAGCGATATGAGTACGCATCGTTTTGACTTCCATGGTCATGGACTCAACACTAATAGATAACTGAGAGATATTATCGGCCATATGCGCCAGATTCCTTTCCATCTTGGGGTCGACATTGCGAGCCAGTTCATGTACATCATTGGTCAGGCTGTAGATTAACCAGAACCCGGAAAATGCCATGACTCCAAAGATGATCATGGTGGGGTAAATCATTCTTTCCCAGCGTTTAGTACTGGACTGAAATGAATTGATGAATGGGTATATGGTATTTTCCCAACGTTGGGCGCTGGTTTCGAAGGAAGTTACAAAATTGGCCAGCACCTCTTCAAGTTCTACAGGTTTTTTTTCGCTTGAATCTGGAGTTGAGTCGTCAGAAGATCGGGTTTTCTCTTCTTTTTCTTTATTCATTTCTATATACCAGAAGTTTATAGCTCGTCAATAAATAATACACCAAAATTAATCCTGTGGCTTATAATGAATTGCTTTCTTCACACATCATCATTTCTGCCAGATGGACTACAGGGTGGATAGTAGTTAACTGATGGTTTTCACTCTGACAACGGCAGGAAAATCCGCTGGCTAAAACGATTCCATGAGTCGATTTTAGTGTGGGTTTCCACACGAGGTTAAAAATATCGTCGGATAGCTTGCTGTTTTCCAGTTCATGTCCAAACAGGCCTGACATGCCGCAACAGCCTGCATTGATGACGGTGAGTGGTATGCCCAGTTTTTCATAGATAGCCTGCCACTGTTGGGACGATTCTTTTGCCGTGGTTTGTTCCATGCAATGGGGTAAAAGAGTGATTTGCTTTGAGCTTTTTAACGCGGGTAATTTTTTTGATTGCTGCAGTAAAGTTAATAGAAAAGATTCAATACTGTGAACTTTAATGGTGTTATCGAGTTGTAAAATTTCAGGGTACTCCATGTCGAACATGAGACCAGTGACTGTTTCTACACTGATCAGTGGTAAACCTGTATCGGCTAAAGGTTTGAGCTGCTGTAGAACCTGTTTGCTTTGCCTCTTGAACTCATTTCTAAAGCCCTTTACATGAAGTAACTTTCCATTGTGGATGACTTCGCTGAGGTAAACTTTAACCCCGAAACGCTGTAAAACATCAGAACAGGATTGAAGTGTTTTACGGTCAAAACTCTGCATGTAATTATCACGCATTAATATGATGGCTTTTTCATCAGCTTTAAGCTGTTTGATATTTTTCTGACTGATTACAGTAGGCATTAAATGATCTTTAACCGAAAATGCGGGTAAATGCCCGAGCCCGGTTAGTTTCTGTAAAATGCTTTGTGTAAGCTTGTTTTGTAGCAAACTATTACTCAAACGGGGGAACTGTCGACCTGTTGCAATCAATATTTCAAAATAACGCTGAAAAAGAGCGGAAACAGGTCTTGTTCTGTTTTGATACCATTGCTGTAAAAAGCGAGATTTTAATTCAGGGATATCGACTTTTAGCGGACAGCTGGAGGTGCAGGATTTACAGGACAGGCAATGTTGTAAACTGAGGAAAAGAGTGTGTTCAAGTTCCTTCAGTTGATCGGTTGATATGTTCGTGTTTTTTAAGCGTAACCATTCGCGTAACATGGCTGCACGCCCTTTTGGGGAGTACAATTTATTTCGGGTCGCTTTATATGAAGGGCACATGGCTTCTTCCAGTTGCCAGCTATAGCAGGCTCCGTTTCCATTACAGGATAAAGAGCTTTTATAGTATTGTTGCTCGTGCAAAGTAATTTGAGTATCTAACTCACCACGCAGGGTAATAGCATCAAGAGCTGTCACCGTTTGAGTGGTATCTGGAGTGGTTAATTTGTGAGGGTTGAGCAAATTAAAGGGGTCAAAGATTTTTTTGATTTCACATAAAACCGGGTAGAGTGTCTCACCAAAAAATAATGGAGTATATTCTCCTCGAAATCCTCGACCATGCTCTCCCCACAAAACTCCGCCATTTTGTTTAGCAAGTTGAGCTACCTGGTCTGATATATTTCGTATCATTTTTCGGTCTTTTTCCTGCAACAGGTTGAGACCAGGGCGTACGTGCAAAACGCCTGCATCGGCATGACCATACATGCCGTAATCGAGTTTATTATCATCCAGGAGTTGTTTAAACCCGGTGACATAATTGGATAAATTTTGTGGAGGAACGGCAGTATCCTCAACGAAAGCAATGCCACGTTTTCCATCCTGTGACTGACCCAGTAAACCGACCGCTTTTTTTCTCAGGTTCCATAGCGAAAATATTGTCGTTTGATCAGTTACCACCTGACTTAAAATGATGCTGTAAGTTGATGTCGTTTTATTCAGTATTTTTTGAATATCCTGTTGGTACTGTTTGAGTTCCAGTTCACTGTTACCTACATGTTCTACAAAGTTTACGGCTTTTATCTCGTCATTGGGTAATTCATCCAAAATTGATTTTACTTCAATCCAGATACTGTCTTTTCGAGCCAGGTTAAGAATTTTATCATCCAGCATTTCGATAGCTGCGGGTTTAGAATCCAGTAACGGCTGGACATGTTCCAGACCCCGTATAAAATTATCATAGAAAATAACGGTGAGCATTTTATGACTGGGTTCAGGTAACACTCTAAGAGTTATTTGGCGAGTTATCGCGAGTGTTCCTTCCGATCCTGCAATTAAATAACAGGGGTTAAAATAATTTTCGTGTGAAATACAGTGTTGAAGGTTGTAGCCAGTCAATCCTCTGTTCATATCGGGAAATATTTTATCTATTTCATCACGCTGCCGATCGGTTAAATGGTAGACAGCTTGCATGATTTTTGAATTAATTACGTCAGATTGATTTAAATCCTGTAGTGAAATATTGCTGCAGTTAAAGTCAGTTCCATCTGCAAAGACAATGTCGATATTTTCAATATGGTTTGATGTTTTTCCATAAATTAATGAACCTTTGCCTGAAGCATCGGTGGCCACCATTCCGCCAAGTGTTGCCCGGGAAGAAGATGAAATATCGATCGGGAAAAATAAACCATGAGGTTTTAAAAAGTCGTTTAACTGGTCGAGTACAACGCCGGGTTGTACGGTGATCGTTTTCTTTTCACTATCAAAATCGATGATTTTGTTCAAATGTCTTGAGCAATCAAGAATCAGATTATCACTGAGAGATTGTCCATTGGTACCGGTGCCACCACCGCGGGCACACAGTGAAAACCCTTTTTGACGATGTTTGTAAACACTGCTTACAGCGCGATTAATATCATCCAGTTCATGTGGGTAAAGAATTGCTTTAGGTGTTAGTTGATAAATGCTGTTATCGGTTGAAGCAACGATGCGTTCTGCATAGGAAGATTCAATGTCTCCGGTGAAACCAGCCTGCTTAAGTGATTTTATAAACTGTGTGATGTCATCAATTGAAGGCATTTAAACGCTACTCTTATCAACGCGATACATATCTGACATTATTTAATCATAAAAAAGAGTGCCATGCTGAACACGGTTGATATTAAAACATTACGTGTCGTTATAGCCAGTATGGTAGCAACGATGGCCGCAATAAAATAAGGATTATTAATTTCCAGGTTTAACTCACCATTCTGATGAAAAACGATGGGAGCCCAGATAGCGGTTAATACGGCGGGTCCGGTGTAGTGCAGAAAGTGCAAAATTTTAGGGCCAAGACGTATTGGTAATTTAGGTTCCAGAAAAATATAACGACTGATAAACACCAGTGCTGCCATTGCTAACAGGGTGAGCCAGCTCATAGAGGCTCCTTACGTATCATTGAAACCGCATAACCAAAACTCATGGCGATCAGGCTGGAATAGATGATACCTCCCTCTATCTCCAGCACACTGAATGTTACTGATAAAAATAAGGCGATCACCACGGTGACCAGTACTGATAGCTTTTTTATGGTGGGTAATACTATCGCAATAAAAGTAGCTGCAACGGCAAAATCCAGTCCGTATTGATCCAGGTTGGGAATGCTTTGTCCGAGTAAAATTCCACTCAGTGATGCCAGCTGCCAAATAATGTAAAAACTGAAACCTGCTCCAAAGGCATACCAGAAACTAAACTGTTTTCGTGTCTGGTGTGAGCAAACGGCAAATAATTCATCGGTCAACAGGAAACCCAGTATCAGCCGTTGATGAATCGGTAAATGAGAAATACGTGTTCTCAAGGTAGCGCTGTAGAGAAGGTGTCTTGATGTTAAAAACAGCGTGGTGAGCAACAGGGTAGCGAGACTGGCACCAGCCTTTATCAAACCCATGCCGACCAGTTGCACCGAGCCCGCAAATACCAGAGCCGAGACAGCTTGTGCCTGTGTATCCAACAGTCCCGCTTCTACAGCCAGTGAACCAGCCAGTATTCCCCAGGGTATGACCGCTATGCTCAATGGCAGGATGATTAGTGCGCCTTTGAAGATTGCCTGAGAGGTGGATAACTTAGCCGTATCAAGAGGGATATTTTCTGACACCTGGGACTATCTCTGTTGAGTTAAAATGTTATTTTCTCTCTGTTGATAGCGGTATGACAAGTATTAAAAAATATAAGGATCAAAAAAATATTATTCAGTTTCAGAAACTGAGCACTCTTGAGTTTTATTGAAACTGCTGAACAGTAATCTTTTTAACTTTTTTCGACTGAAAAGTGAATTAAGTGCTCTGAATTGTTTTCGGAATGTTGACCCAGGCTGATGATTCCTGATTGATGTAGTGGTACTGTTTCATTTTGGAATAGAATTTCTACTTCATTCTGGCGTATGTAAGTACCATTAGTGCTGTTATCTATCAGGATGTATTTGTTACCTTTCAAGCTGATTTCACAGTGAAATCGCGAAGCCTGGGGTGCTTCAACGACTTAGTTGCACTCAGACCCTCGGCCTATTTTAATTGAACCTTTCGATAGTTTTATCTGTTGTTCGTTATAGGTTATGTTGAAGCAGTTATCTGTTTTACTGCGAATAGGTATTTGAGCAATACGGGTCAACTGGTCATTTTGTTCCCATACTACATCGTAAACATTGATGGGTTCTTCCTTGTCTTTCAAATGAGTTTCTATCCTGTTTCTACAAAACTGTTGTAAATTTTCTGGAAGAGTTTCATAGGTTTGTTCGCTAATCATGGTTTTCCCCGGGCGTGCCAGTGAGGCTACACGCGCCGAAACATTTACCGTGTCACCAAAAGTGTCTCCCTGGTTTCGAATAATGGATCCAATATGAGCACCAATACGGATGACTATTTTCTGTTTATATTCAGGAAAAGTAACTTTCTCTGTATATTCGTGCATTTTATTGGCTGTTTGAATTGCCTGGCTGGATGATGAAAATTGACACATTATTTCATCACCAATAGTTTTGATGGTCAAACCATTATGCTCTTCCACGATGTTTGATAATGCGCCGAGAACTGTGTTTATCAGGTTTTCTGCCTGTGAGTCTCCGACATTTTCATAAAGAGCGGTACTACCGGCAATATCTGCAAAAAGAATTGTGGCTTGTGGCTTGTGGCTTGTGTCATGTGGTAATTGGCTATTGATATTGAGTTAATATGGGTTAATATTATCAGCAAACATACTAGCATTTTGTCGAGTTATATCGGCCCGGTTGCTAAAAATGTCATGCGGGAACAATCTTCTCATCATGTCACTCTAAGCGGTCTGGTTACTGCTGTATCACAGGAAATTCCAGATGAAACTCAAAGAAGAGACTTTATTGTCAAGTGGGAAAAGGATACTGGTAAAAATAGTTTATCTATGACAGGAAGCCTGGGTTCGCTGAATAATAATAGTCAGCCTACAAGAGGATCCAGCATAAGCGTTGATGAAAATACTATACAGAAAATCAGTAAGGACTATGTTAGTTATATTGGACCATTTGCCCCTCGAATGGTTGATTATTTTTGTCAAAACTCCACCGATAAAGAACAGTTTATTCAAAATTTAGCAAATGAAATTCCGGATCAAAAAACCCGTGATGAATTTACAAAAAAATGGAGTATGGTTCTGTAAAAACAGGCTTTCACTATTCATAATTAAAAAAAGGGCCAGTGCAAGTTATAAACTATTTTTCTCCCAGGTATTGTGAAAACCTGAGTAAATAGCCGCCAGTATCCTGGACCAGAAACTCTTTTTGGCCAGACTCTTTTTATCTCTGTTGTAGAACAAATAGTTGATAGATTAAAGCCGTTGATACACAGGGCTGATGTCGTGAAGTTCTATCTGAAAATTTCTCTCTCGCCCGAAAGGGTATTCGGTAAGACCGGTGCTCCAGGCATACTGATGAACCTGTTCTATCATTATTTGAACTTTGTGCAGATCAAGATAAGCGAAGTCAGGTTTTTCCCGGGTATGCAAAATAGAGAAGCCTAAAGTGTCAGAAAAAAATTCTAAAGATGTTTTAAAATGACTCACTGATAATTCAAGGAACACCGGGTTCCAGTATTGTTTATTGCTCATGTTTGCTGATTGAGACCCCGAGTGAAAAATCTTTATACAAATTTAGCTTATTAAGAACTGGATTGGTTATTGTTGAATCTCAGGTAAAGTATGCAAATTGACATTATGCTGATAATGTCTCTTTGTAATTCTTGAACAGGTTTTTAAGTAGTATATTAATATGCAAATATTTCTTACCGGATTTTTCATTTCCCTGTCACTCATTCTAGCCATAGGCGCACAAAATGCATTTGTGCTAAAACAGGGTTTAAAAGGTCAGTATGTGCTGACGGTGGTTTTGATCTGTGCCTTGTCTGATGCCATTTTGATCAGCCTTGGCGTATCAGGTTTTCATGTGTTGATGCAGTCAGTGACCTGGATAGATAGTGTTGCACGTTATACCGGTGCATTATTTTTACTGGTGTATGGTGCAATCAGTTTTTACAGTGCAGTTAAAAAAAATCATAGCCTGAATCCGTCCGATGAAATCCGACAGCAGTCGGTTGTAAAAATAGCACTGATCTGTCTGGGCTTTACCTGGTTAAACCCTCATGTCTACCTGGATACGCTGGTTTTAATGGGATCAATTTCCAGTCAGTATCCGCGACAGACCGTGGAATTTACAGCCGGTGCGGTGAGTGCTTCTTTCTTCTTTTTCTTTTCTCTAGGATATGGGGCAAGATTTTTACGCCCTGTTTTCAAAAAACCGAATGCCTGGAAAATTCTTGAAATGGTCATAGGTTTGGTGATGTGGTCTATAGCTTTTAGTCTATTATTTAAAGTTAATAGCTAGCTAAAGCTCATTCCTGTAATCCACTCGATAAAGGAGTGAGCTTTAGATCGCGATAGAATAGTTAAAGTGGTGTTTGCTTCCAGCGTATCCAGCCTTTTTTCCACGGTAAATACTTTCCATATTCGTAAATGCTTAGACCGGCTAAAATACATGCTGTACCTATCCAGATCTGCTGAGTAATCAACTCGTTGTTTAGCCAGTTACCAAGTAATAAAGCGGATACCGGTGTAATGAAAGTGATTAATGCGACACGCTCGGCATGTAATTTTTTAAGGCAATAGAAATAAAGTGGAAACCCTAGTGCTGACCCCATGATAGCCAGATACACAATTGCAGATAGCGACTGCATAGGTATATTTTCTGGAAGGCCATGATTCAAACTGTTTAACACAAATAAAGGTGTGGCGATCATCAGGCTACCCGCTGTCACTGAAACAGATGGAATGGTCGGGTTTAGTTTCTTCAACAGTACAGAACTCATAGAGTGAACAATGGATGAAAAGCACACACCTGCGACACCCCACCAGGCTTTTTGTTCAAAACTCAGGCTTTCAGCAAAGACAATAATCAATCCGCCAAGACCTAGCAGCATGCCAATACTTCTGCCTGCAGTGAAAGATTTTTCGTGCAATAAGATGGCAGCGAAAAGGCTGGTGAAAAGTGGCGTCAACCCGAAAATGACCGAGATCCAGCCGGATGGAATATATTGTGCTGACCAGTAAATACAGGACATGGCGAAAAACAAAGGAATTCCACCAACCAGATAAACTTTAAAACTTTGTTTATCCATCGGCATTGGCAGACGCCAGAGTCGAACGATCAATAATAATACGGACAGGCCTATGACCATGCGCAGGGCTGCACCAAATTCATATCCCACTCCCTCACTGCTCCAGTTAATGGCGAGCGGTGTGGTGCTCCAGATTATTATTACGGTCAAATAAGCCGCTGATATGGGCACTTTGTTTTCCTCTTTGTTTTGTTGGACTAATGTTTCTTAACTTGTGTCACTGTTTATCTCCGCTAATAAACTGCCAGTATAACGATTAAAGAGCTTGTCATTGCTGCATAAGACCATCAATCAGCTAACCTCGGTTTCTTCTCGTTCAGGTGTTAATGTATCTTCGGTTAGAATACTGCTCGTTGCCATCCCTGGCCTCGCAGCATAAGGCCATCCCTGGCCAAAAAAAGGCCGCTATGTGAGCGGCCTTTTGTAGAATGCTGTTTTTTAAATTTAAAATTATCGTTCAGATTCCGGCCGCAAATATGGTTTCCACACAAGGTAGTTCTTGCGTAGTTTACTAAAGCTTCGGATTGATAAGTTTTGGTTATTCATGACCTGATATTCGCTGTTTGATTTTATGAAGTCAATGTTTTATTTTGCATGTGAAAATTTTGAAATCATTAAACAGGCGATCCAGCTATCGAAACTTTTTTGCTGTGTTCTGATGAGAGAGGTGTGGCAATGACTGGTTGACCTTAACTACTAACTGGCGTAAATTTTTATTCAACTCTTTATGTTTCTGGAACTAGTATGAACTTGAGAAAACTTTACCCCGTCAGTTTTATTTTACTGCTTTTAAGTTTTTTTACTTCGGAGTTAGTTGCTGCTCCTCCAGAGGGTTATGATTTTTTATCGTTAAATAAGGCGATGAAACAATCGGCTTCTGAGCAAAAACCGATGTTCCTGTATTTTGGGCGGTATGGTTGTTCCACCTGTCGAAAGATGCATAAAGAGGTTTTCAGTGATGCTGGTTTAAATAAAGAGTTATCAGAAAAATTTGTGCTGGCTTATGTTGATACTGAAAGTGGGAATAGAATCAGGCTGCCAAATGGGGAAAGAACCACTGAAATGCAATTTGCCTCTCGCAACAGAATTTTAGGTACTCCCACATTCATTTATTTCTCACCCGATCAAAAAGCACTATTTAAAAAGGCCGGGTTTCAGACTATCGATACGATGGGTTTATACAATGACTTTGTACTTGAAGGTCATTATAAAACGTCTAAATTAAAAGAATTTCTGGCTACAAAATGAAACGTTTAATTACTGGCCTGTGTCTCTGCTTTTTTTTACAGCCATTACTGGCATCCGAGCAATGGACGTTTAATAAAAAAATTGCGGTGACAGCTGAACCCGTGGAGAAAGTATTTCACCATTTGGAGGGAGCCGGGCGTAAACACATAGCCATTTCGGATGATTCAATAATGGTGGTCTGGGAAGATGATCATAGCGGAGACCCTCAAATATATTTAAATTCTATAAAGGCCGGGGGCTCTTCGTTTTCCAGGGTTTTACAGGTGAGCACCGGTGTTGAAGCATATGAACCAGCCATCGCTGCATTAACGGGTTCCAAGTTTGTTGTCGCCTGGGAGCAGGATGGTGAGGTGTATGCACGCTCATTGTTAGATCAGCAGTTATCAACGATTTTTAAACTCTCTAAAAATAATGCCAGTCAGGTAAGCCTGGCTACTATGGGTGATAAGGTTTTTGCTGTGTGGCGTGAACAACAGGGTAGAAGCTGGAGCTTGTGGGCTGCTCAACTGGGTCTGGATTCAAGCGGGTTAATAACCGTATTGAAGAAAAGTAGGGTGGAGCCGGAAGAGTTGAGTACTCCTGTACTTTTCCCGACTATTGCGGTGAATGAAGCGGGCTTGATGGTTGCCTGGGAAGATCGGGAATATGGACATACCCGGTTGAAATATAGTGCATCGGTTAATGAAGGGCAGTCATTTTCAGAGCCACAATACCTGAATGAGTTTTTTTCCAATAGAAATGAATATGATAAGGGGAATGGTGTGACCAGGGTCTCCATGAATTCATATGGAGAGGATGAATTTGTTGCCAGCTGGATGGATAAAAGACGCGGTGGTGTTGGTTATGGAATCTTTGCGGCTCAGGGAAGCGATGATTCTTTTGGACCGAATGAAAAAGTGCACAGCAAACAGGGTGATTCCCTGCCTCATTATAACCCGGCTACGGCGGGTAATATGGTGGGTGACTTTGCGGTTGCCTGGGATGATTATCGTCAGGGTAATTCAGATATCTGGATGAGTGTTTATACCGAAGACGAAGAGTGGGGTGTTGATTTTTCACCCAAAACAGCATCGGGTGAAGGCGAACAATCACATGTTTCTATTGCATTGGATGAAAGTGGAAATTTACATATGCTGTGGGTTGAGCGTGAAAAAATCGATGCGCCTACCCGATTATGGTACAGCCATGGAGTTCGAAACTAATAGGTTTTTTTGGCGCGATTACTCGGGTTCTTTTCTGGTAATCGTCATTGATATGCCCAGTGGACCGCGAGGAACACTGGTTGAAAAAGGTAATTTATCCCGTAGTATTTCTAATAATACAGCCTCGCCTGAATAGCCTTCAGTTGTTGCCTGCTGAAGATCGCTCATCGTATAGATGAATTCTGAAGCGTAGCTAAGAAGAATGTCTCCTGGTTCTATTCCAGCACTTTCGGCAGCTGATCCACTAAACACTTCGCGCACAATAACCCGGTTGGGTCGTCCTGAAGCATACAGGTATTGATCATAAGTCTGATCCCCGAACTCTTCTCTTAATCCCTCTGTTGGGCCGGGTAATTGTTGCTGTTTTTCGATGTATTCAGGGGTATCGATCCAGTCCTCACGTATTGCCTGATCACGTAATTCAAGTCGTGCCAGGCGGTTTTCTCCAATGCGTTGATTGATTCGCTGTATGGTGTCTAACGGGATTCCGGCAGAGACCAGCTTTTCCTGTAACGTGGGTGGTTTGATTGTGGTTTTGACGGGTTTAAGCGGTTCTTTATCTACTTCAATAATATCAGCTTCCAGGGATGATACAGGAGGATAATTCACTAACTGTTCAAGCTCAAGTAGTCGAAATTCATATTCCTGTTGAATTGTTTTTTGTTCAATCAGTTTATTTTCGAGAGAGTTAATGTGTTTCAATAATTCGCTGTTTGATTGAGTTAGTTTGTTCTGTCGGGCTAAAATTTCTGACAACTGCTCAGGTTTTGTGTCAGCAGAAAACCATATCCAGAGGATAACCAGGCTGAGGACAGCGGTTATGGTGATTAGTGTGGAGCGGGTACTGGGCATTGCCGGGTTGTCATGAGTCTCTCAATTAATAGCGGTGAGTATAAACCGGGCTCTACACTTTATAAATGCAGAGTATCGGTTAATCAAAAAACGTGTTGCCAGTATGGTTGTAAAGGGGGCAATTAAGCGGTGATATCTACCTCGGTGGTATCATCATCGCCCAGCCCAGAAATTTCCATTTCCAGTTTTCTGCGGTCTTCTTCTGTTTGAAAGACCGTCTTATCATCGTCATCATCCAGATCTATATAGTTTATTTTATTACTCATTATTACTGCTCTTTTATGAATGTACTTGGTAAGTGTATATTTTAAAAAGGGTAAATTAAAATAAATGTGTCGGATTTCTCAAAATAACTTATGCATTGTTTTTGATGTGAAAATTATACATTATCATCAATGAATTCCAGGTTATTGGGTGTTTTTTAGTGTTTATCAGCTAAATCAGTTGAATAATTAGCGAGTATATTCAGGTATGATATCCGCAAGCTTAACAGGTTCTGTTAAGTAAAATTTGATAATTAACCGGAGATAAATAATGTCAGCTTATAAGTGTGAAGTTTGTGGTATGAGTGTGGGCACCATGACTTGTGGTACCTGTGGAAAAGAACTTGTACACAGTACGATTACTACCGAAGAGGGTGAAACTATTCATGTATCGGAGTGCCCTGATGGACATGGTAAAATCAAATCGCCTATGTGCTGTGGTCAGGATATGACCTGTAGCGTATAAATATATTTTCTCCGGTTTGGTGTATTCGTATCAACCCATATCAGGTAGTTGCAGGAAGCTCTTTTATCCCGCACTTCGGATCTGTCTGAACCGGGTATCTATCAGTTTCCCTTAACCCGCAGCTAACAGGGCGAAACAGATTAAAATTTGACGATTGTTTATGCGTGTCTTCGAGTATCATTTTTTCTTCTGTTGTGCAGCACATTATCACCCAGGTGAGTGGTTAAGGGGAAATTTACATCTTTAACCTTACGCCACTCGCCGCGGCGTGGAATTAACACGTTATCTTCTATCTCGATGGTTTTACTGTCTTTTAGGTCTTTTTGTAGCTGTAACAGACGTTTCATTTTTGATAAATCTTTCTGGCTCATATTCATAGCGGCCTGAACCCATAGGTCGACAACATCGTATAAACTTTTGCTGGTAATCGGGTGAATCATTCGACGAATTTTTTTTATGTTGTGAATAGTGTTGTGTGACCGGTTGTGGCTTTTCATGTAGTCATCTGTTTCCTGTTGGCCTGTTCCATCTTCTGCCAGTATGTCGATAATGCCCATATCATAGAGTTGGCCAGCGCTATAAGTTTCCCCGCTTAATATAATCCGCTCAGCCAGAGTTGAACCCACTTTACGAGCTAGTAAATGGTAAGCACCCATACCTGGAAACATGTTAAACATGATTTCAGGGAATCCCATTTGAGAACTGCGTTCAGCAATGATGGTATCGCAGGATAGTGCGGTCTCAAATCCTCCGCCTAAAGCCTGTCCCTGAACCAGGGAAATCATGGAAATTGGTAGATTCAGGTTGGAAATGTTTTGGTGCACTAAATGTATGCATTTGTGAGCATATTGCCTGAGCTTCTCCTGCTGGTTATTCTCAATGCAGTGCATAAATAAGTCCAGGTCGCCCCCAAGGTTGTAAATCCCGGGAGTTTTAGAAGCGAGTATCAGGTGTTTAAAAGACCAGATTGAATTACTGCTTGGTGACTGATAAGTGTTGGTGAGCTGCTGCTGAAGCTGAGTAAGTTCATCAATAAGGGGGGTATTGATGCACGGACGAGGATCAGGTTGCATCCAGCACCAGATGGCTCCGGTTTCAGAATCATATCGGGTGCTGAACTGGGTATATCGGACCGGGTTTTGATTTTTCTCAACATTTTTATTGCTCGACCATGCTGTAGAGGCTTTATTTTTTATATTCATGTGCCGGATTTACTATACTTTTACCTGTAAGGGTGTTGATTTTTTAATTATAAATAAGTTATAGAATTTACTTTATAACTTAAATTAAAAAGATACTCAAACTAATTGATATGTATACTAAAAATTTTGATAAATATTTCACAGGATATATTTATGTCTATTAATGAATGGCATAAAGGATTATATTTGTTATAAATAAGATCGAGTGGATAATTGCCCTGGAAATAAGAAGTTTAGGGAGGATATGTTACAGTTTGCAGTCTGCTTAAACGGCCTGCTGTTTAACCATAATTTTAAGTTTTAAGCATAATTTTAAGTTATTACCATAATGTTAAATAAAGTAGCCGAAACCATCGCTAAAATAGCGCCTTGTAATGTAGAGGATGTGAAATCAGAAACTAAACTAATTGATTTAGGCATAGATTCATTAAAGGCAGTCTCCGTGTTATTCGAACTTGAAGAAGCTTTCGATATAGAAATTCCCAATGAACTTATTCCATCCATTGTTACCGTTAATGATATTTTACAGAACTTAGGCGATATCTCTCGTTAAACGATACGGTATTAACAAATAATGAATCGTCGGGTCATGATTACCGGACTGGGATCAGTTTCAGCTCTGGGTTTGAATGTTTCTTCTTTCTGGGATGAGTTAGTCGCTGGTCGTCCTGCAATTAAACCTTTAGTTCCTGCAGTTGACGGGGTGAAAATCTCCGTTGGGGCTGTATTGCCTGATTATCAGCCGGAAGACTACTTTTCCACAGATGAACTTTCTCTGCTCGACCGGTTTTCACAGCTAGCCGTGGTGGCCTCGAAGGAAGCGATAGAAGATGCGGGTTTGAGTGCCGGGGATAAAGCGATTACCGATGCGGCTGTTATCATTGGTAGTGGCTGCGGTGGAAAACATACCGATGAAATTACCTATGAGCGACTCTACCGTCAAAATAGTTCGCGTGTTCACCCTCTAACTATTCCCAAAGGAATGCCTAGTGCCGCTGCCAGCATGGTCAGTTTGCACCTCGGTATCACAGGGCCTGCTTTCGTGCTATCCAGTGCCTGTGCCTCAGGTGCACATGCCATTATTCAAGGTATCAGTATGATTAAATCAGGTCTGGTCGACGTTGCTCTTGTAGGCGCAACCGATGCACCTTTTACTTATGGTTTATTAAAGTCGTGGGATGCTATCAGGGTAGTGTCGAATGATACCTGCCGACCTTTTAGTTTTGATCGTGATGGTATGATTTTAGGGGAAGGTGCTGGCATGTTATTGCTGGAAACAGAAGAGCATGCTAAAGCCCGGGGAGCAAAGATTTATGCGGAATTATCGGGTTGTGGAATGACCTCTGATGCGCATCATATAACGCGACCCAATGTCTCGGGTATCGTAAAAGCGATGGGAAAAGCATTAGAGCATGCAGCACTTAACCCGGGTGAAGTCGACTATATCAACGCCCATGGCACGGCAACACAGGCCAATGATATTGCTGAGACTGAAGCCATTAACCGGTTGTTCCAAGGTCATGCCCAAAAGCTTGCCGTGTCGTCGACCAAGTCAATGCATGGCCATGCACTCGGTGCATCAAGTGCTTTAGAAGTAGTGGCCACCACGCTGGCCGTTCATCACGGTATTATTCCTCCCACAGCAAATTTCACCCGGGCAGATGAGCGATGTAATCTGGATTACGTACCGAATAAGGCTCGTCATCAAACGATAAATAATGCCTTGTCAAATTCGTTTGCGTTTGGTGGATTAAATGCTGTGGTCGCATTAAAAAGATATTCAACATGAATAAAAAATCAATGATGAATATTTCTCAACAGCTGATTAATCATGGTGTCCATCCCTACGGTTCTGCTGAGGTATTGAAATTCGAAAAACAATTGGCCCGGTATTTTGGGCGTGAATATGAGCGCTGGCAGGGAAATAAAAATCTGACCGAAAGTTACGGGCTAAATTCATTTGAAGGCGATATATCCAAAAGCGAAACCCGGCCTGAATCGCTGAGTCATTATAATGAGGAATACCATGTTTATCGTGCGTTCCTGGATAAAGATTATCTGGCTTATACAATGGGTTGTTTTGGTGTTGATTCTTACGGTCCGGAATTGAAAGATATCTCTCTGGAACAGGCGCAAATGAAAAAATATGAATTGCTTGTTGAACGTGCCGATATTCAGGATGGTCAGTCTATTATAGACCTGGGTTGTGGTTTTGGAGGATTGTCAAAATATCTGCTGGAAACTTATCCCAATATTAAGGTTACTGGAATAAATCCAAGTGAAGTCCAAACTGGTTACATCAGAAAAGAGTTAATGAGTCCCGATAATAATTTTGATCATCTCAGGTTCAGGTTAATTCAGGCCTATTTTGATGATGTTGATTCTCTCGGTATTGAGCTCGAATCTTTTGACAGGGTCATATCTATCGGGTTTCTGGAACACGTCAGTAATATTGATTTATTGCAGAAAAAGTTGTCCCGGCTGTTGAAACCGGGAGGTTTATGTATGCATCACTGTATTGTTTCAGTTGATGTACTGCCTGCTTTTCTAAATTCTGAAGATACCCTGATGGGGGCATATTACCCTGGTGCACATATTTGGCCATTGAGTGAGCCGCCGCGACATAATACCCACTTAACGTTTAAAAATAGCTGGTTTGTCAATGGGATGAATTACTGGAAAACACTGGATGAGTGGCATAAGCGTTTCTGGGAATCTATTGATCAGATCTACCCTGAATATTTAACCACCGATGAGGTGGATAACTGGAATAAATATTTCAGTTTATGCAAGGCCATGTTCATTCCCAATGATGGAAAAAGTTATGGTAACGGGCATTTCTTATACCAGAAATGAGCGGTTGAAAATTATTTTTTAGCTGTAACTCATAATCGAGTTTAGAACTTGATCATTTAATGCTTTTCACCACGAACAGCACGAAGAAAGAAAATAGTATTAAACGTCACTGGATAATTCAGTCATTGTTAGCATATTGAAAGTCCACAACCACATCATGACTTATCTTCGTGTTCTCCGTGCCTTCGTGGTGAGTATCTCTGTCTTTACGACTCATCCTCTTCAGCGTGTAACTGTCCCAGCGCGTTAAAGTCATCCAGTATGCAATACAAAGATGGCACCAGGAATAAAGCGGTGATGGTTGCAGAGGTTAATCCGAAAGCCAGAGATGCAGCCATTGGAATTAAAATTTGAGCCTGTAAACTGGTTTCAGTTAACAAGGGGGTCAAACCGGCGATGGTGGTTATAGATGTTAATAGAATAGGGCGGAATCGGGACCGCCCGGCTTCGATGGCGGCTTTCAGTGTGTCGACTCCCGAGTCTCGAGCTTCGCGGATAAATACGACCAGTAATATTGAGTCATTCACTACCACGCCAAACAATGATGCCATGCCGATGATACTGGGCATGGTCAAGTCCAGCCCCAGCGCATAATGTCCAAACATCACGCCTATCAGGGCGGTTGGAATAACGACCATGACGGTAAGTGGCGCTGCATATCCTCGAAATTGCAGTGCCAGTAAAATATATACGCCGATCATGCCGAGAGCTACATTTCTGACTATCGATTTTCCGGTTTTTGCCGAGTTCTGACTTTCACCCTGAGTATCAATCCTGACACCTGGGTATTTTTGCTGGACCTTGGTATAAATATCTTTAGCTGCCAGCCCCAGCAGTTCCTGAGAATTGACGATTTCCCGTTGAACATCTCCGTAAACCGTAATTGTGCGTTTGCGGTCAACACGGTTTATGCGAGCCCAGCCACGAACTTCTTCAATTATGGCGACATTGGGTAGTGGTATCTGGCTACCATTGGGGCCGGTAATGGTTAATTGTTCCAGGTCATCAGCCGACAGGCGATCAGAAGCTGCCAGGCGAAGGTCGACTTCATAAGTTTCAGCACCGACAGGAAATTCATCAATTTGAATGCCCTGGAAACCGGCCCTGATCTGGCTTGAAACCATGTTGGCATTAATCCCAAGTACACCGGCAGATTGTTTCAGTCGAACATGCAGTTCACGCTTTCCGGGGCGTAAGTCATCACTTACGTCTATGACTCCGGCATAGCTCTTAAACCAGTCCTGCATTTCATGGGAGGCCAGTTTTAACTGATGTAAATCTTCGCCTTTTAACCTGACTTCAATAGCGCGACCACCCGGTCCAATGGCGGGTTCGGTGTATTTTAGTGAAATAACATCCGCCAGTTCACCGGTTTCTTCTCGCCAGGCTGCACGAAATTCATCGATACTGGTGTTTCTGACTTCTGCACTGAGCAGGTCAACAATGATACGGGCTACATGAGGGCCGGATTCATAGGCATCTGGATTCTGCCCATAAATAATGGTGATATTATTCACCAGATTTTGTTGGTCAGGCTGTTTAGGTTTAAACTCTTTATTAATATTCCTGGCTGACTGTTGAATCCGCTTTACGATCGATTCGGTAATTGATAGTGGCGTACCCTGGGGCAGTAGTAAACGGGCTTCGAGAATATCCCCATCGGTTGGAGGAAAACCGACAAATTTTATTTTACCCGATACCGGTAAAGCGATCGCGGTGATGATCAGCATGATCACAATACCCAGTGTCATGTAACGATAGGAGACTGCTTTTCTCAATAAAGGCAGAAACAGTCTGTCTCTGAAAAAATCAAAGCCATGTTCGAAACCTGCGCGAAAACGTGATGGTTTTCGATCTTCCATGCCCTTCAGGCTGTGGCCGAGATGATAAGGTAAAACCAGAAAAGCCTCGATTAGACTGACCGTTAACACGATGATTAAAACGATGGGCATGACGCGTAGAATTTGCCCGATCTCACCGGTAATGAAGGCCAACGACCCGAACACCAGTAGAGTTGTGGTAAATGAAGAAAGTATGCCAGGTAAAACTTGTGACACACCGGCGATAGCGGCATGCATCGCTCGTTCACCTTTTTCCAGCCGGGCGGCAATATTTTCTGCAATAACAATGGCATCATCCATCAGCAGACCGACACCGATAAGCAAACCGACCAGGGTAATCATGTTAATGGTCATGCCTGCCAGTGGAATGACGAACATTGCGCCCAGGAAAGAAATAGGTAAACCCATGGTGACCCAGAAACTGTAGCGAAAACTGAAGAATAACCAGAGTATTGCAAAGACGGCCAGTAATCCCTGAGCGCCATTGCGCATGATCATATCCAGACGATCCTGGACGACGGATGCTCTGTCCTGAGTCAGGGTTAACTTGACGCCTTTTGGAGAGAGTTTGTTTTCCTGTTCAATAAAGTTTTTTACATCGCTTAAAGATTTTAGAATATCCTGAGACTGAGTTTTGGTGATATTCAAAATGGCAGCGCGTTCATTATTGAACAGGATGCGTGTTTCATCACGGTCAAAACGATCAGTGATGGTGGCTATGTCATGTAATCGTATAGCAGCGCCGGTTTTACCCGAAATGACCACCAGCTTACCCACCTGGCTGACCGTTTTTCGCTGATCATCAAAGCGTAACAGGATATCTTCCTGATCACTTTCCAGTCGTCCGGCGGGCGTACTCACGCTTTGATTTTGCATAATGCTGGCAATATCGGCCAGGGACAGGCTGTATTGACGTAACCGAGCTGCAGCTATCTCGACGCGAATTTGATGATCAGAGAAACCATCAATGACGATATTGGCTATTTCGGCCGTGGCCAGTAACCGAAGTTTTACATCTTCAGCATAAGCTTTAAGAATGACAGGGTCTTCCGGACCGGTGATGGCCACGGATACCACTGCATCGGTTCGGCCAAGTTCCTCAACAACAGGTGATTCGGCCTGGTCGGGAAAATCAGTGATGGCATCGACTGCCGAATTTACATCATCCAGAAAGCGCTCCATCTTGCTGCCTTCAATCATCACGGCCGTGGCTTTACCAAAGCCTTCTGAAGCTTCACAGATCATTTCGTCCAGATCGGAAATGCTTTCCAGGCTATCTTCCAGTCGTCTACAAATAGCATCTTCGACGTCTTCCGCGGTGGAACCCGGGTAAATCACCTGAATGCTAACTTTGTCATTGCTAATGCGTGGAAAAGTTTCGCGTTGCAGGTTTGGTAGGCTAATTAAACCCAGAATGATGACCGCCAGCATCGTAAGATTGGCAGCGGTAGGGTGTTGGGTATACCACTTAATCATGGTTTACTCTCCGCCGGGAAGGTTGGCTTCAGTCGATTTGACCGGTTTCAGCAACATGCCCTTAACGGCAGGTATTAAATCGGTTAATACCAGTAAGTCGCCATCTTTCAGCCCATTTTTGATGATGCTCTGGTTGCCCTGATCGTACCGTTTTTGTATCGCACGCACTTCCAGTCGGTTCTCTGCGTCAACGGTATAGGCACTTGCATTTCTTATCGAAGAACGTGGAACCACGATGCTGTCTGATTGTGGATACCCGGCAATTTCTACTTCGACAAACATGCCTTTTGATAATGGGGGACGTTTTCCCGGTATAATTTTTTGTAGAGGATTATCAACTTCAACGACAACACCCATGGTGCGTGTCTGGCTATCAACATTGTCGTTAAAGCGTAAAAACTTTGCTTTCCAGTTAGCAATTTGCCCCTTACCCATGTCCAGATTCACAGTGGGATTAAACCCGGTAATAGTGGAGATATTTTTGGAAAAAGTTTGAATATCCCTGGGTGTTTCAGGATGGTTAAAGAATAAATTTTTCAGTGATGACATCGAAACCTGGGCGATAATCTCAACCCTATCAACCGAGTCACCGGAAAATAATAGCTGACCTTTGGTCACGTATTGATCGGATTCAATAGTTAAAGAGGCAATGCGAAGGTTAAATGGCGCTTTGACCCGGGAATTATCCAGATCACGTTGAGCCTGAGTCACTTTGGCCAGTTGCAGCTTTCGTTGAGAAGGTATCAGGGATAAGTTGTTTTTCAGATTTTGTACCTGAGCCGTTGAACTTAACATGGTACGTTCAGCTGCGTCGGCACTGCTCTGGGAAACACTACCTTTTTTGACCAGTTTTTGCAGGCGTTGTTGTTCTTTAGTTGCCAGTGCCAGGTTTCTCTGTTCAATTTTCAAGGATGATTGAGTGTTGGATAATTGTACATCCAGTTCTGCCAACTGAGTTTCAGCCTGTGCCAGATTGAGTTCGTAATCGACCGGATCAATCTGAAACAGAACATCGCCTTTCGGAATGATTTCACCATCTTTTAAACGAGGGTGCATCGAAATGATACGACCGGATACCTGTGCAATGGATTTCCATATCTGGGCCGGTTGCACGACGCCATAACCCCGTGCAATCGGAATAAAATCAGTTTTCTGAACTTGTAAGGTACGAACAACTCGAATCGGTTCGCCAGTTTCTGATAATTGAGGAGGCTGTTTACCGCTTTTCATAATACCCATAATCACTATGCCAAGAATAATTGGGGGTAAGATCAGCAGAATTTTTTTCTTATTGAAAGGGCGTGTGGTCATGTCAGCATACCTGAGCGGGTGATATCGGTAGTCACGAGCCTGTTAGGCTCCTGATACGTGAAAGGCTGTATTATACAATTAACAAGAGGAATGCTTTGTAACATTTTGTAAGCCTGAATAAACTCATGTTAAGGCTTTGCTGCTTTGCTACTTATCGAACAACAATTCCTGCCAGAGCAATAAAAATTAAGCCTCTGCCTAATCCCGGTTGCCATGCTTTTTTAGCGGGTATATTAAATACCTGCTGTAAACCAATGGCAGCCAGGGCTGATTCAAGTCCGACAACAGTGATATGGAGTGGCACAATAATAAATGCAATGGCCATATCGTAAGCCAGCAGAATATTATCCAGTAACAGGGTGGGTAGCCACGGGGCAAAACAGGCTATCGCAATTACTTTCTATACTTTAGAGATTAATATGGGTTGAAATGACAATATTTATATCATCAAATGGAATATTCTTTCTTTCCGGCATAGACCCTAAGGCAGTTTTACAATAGAATGCGCTCTCAGGAAAATGCTGTTTCTCAGCGTTATCTCAAAACGACTAAATTCTTAATGGGAAGAGCTAAAGGCCCCTCCCATTTTCGTGCGCGCGGATTTTATTAATAGCGGAGAACTCGTGACTGTATCAGCCATACTCGCCCTGCAAGACGGAACGATATTCAAAGGGATTTCCATTGGAGCTCAAGGCCTGACCACTGGTGAGGTTGTTTTCAATACCTCCATGACCGGTTATCAGGAAATTCTCACTGACCCTTCTTATGCTCGTCAAATCATTACCCTGACTTATCCGCATATTGGTAATACCGGTATGAACGAGGAGGATAATGAAGCCTCAACGATTCATTCCAGTGGTCTGATTATTCGTGACTTGCCAATGCTGGCCAGTAGCTGGCGTAACGAAATATCTTTGCAGGATTACCTGGTGAAAAATAATATTGTGGCGATTTCTGATATCGACACTCGACAGTTGACTCGCCAGTTACGTGAAAAAGGTGCGCAGAAGGGCGCTATTATGGCGGGTGAAAATCTTGATGAGGCAAAGGCAATAGCCGCTGCACAGGCATTTTCTGGTCTTGCCGGTATGGATCTGGCGAAAGAAGTGTCAACCACTGAAACCTACGAGTGGACACAATCTGTGTGGGCATTGGGTGAAGGTTATTCGCAGGCTGAAGACTTGAAATATCATGTCGTTGCTTATGATTACGGGGTGAAAAAGAATATTTTATGCATGCTGGCTGAACGTGGTGCAAAAGTGACCGTCGTCCCTGCACAAACATCGGCTTCCGATGTGCTGGCACTAAATCCTGATGGCGTGTTCCTGTCCAACGGGCCGGGTGATCCTGAACCCTGCGATTATGCGATTGAAGCAATTCAACAGGTTTTAGAAAAAGAGATTCCTGTTTTTGGTATTTGCCTGGGGCATCAACTGTTGTCACTGGCCAGTGGTGCAAAAACAGAGAAGATGAAGTTTGGTCATCATGGTGCTAACCATCCGGTGCAGGACCTGGATTCGGGTGTGGTCATGATCACCAGTCAAAACCATGGTTTTGCGGTGGATGAAAAGACCTTGCCGGATAATTTGAAAGCGACTCACCGCTCCCTGTTTGATGGTTCTTTACAGGCGGTTCATCGCACCGACAAACCGGCGTTTAGCTTCCAGGGTCATCCTGAAGCCAGTCCCGGACCACATGATGTAGCCCCGTTGTTTGATCATTTTTTTGAATTAATAGAGCAGCATAAACAGGGTGGAGCAAACTAATGCCACGCAGAGATGATATTAAAAGTGTTCTGATTATCGGAGCGGGTCCTATCGTTATCGGTCAGGCATGTGAATTTGATTATTCCGGTGCACAAGCCTGTAAGGCATTAAAAGAAGAAGGTTATAGAGTAATTTTAATTAACTCCAACCCTGCGACCATCATGACCGATCCATCAACGGCGGACTCGGTTTATATCGAACCGATACACTGGACAGTGGTTGAAAAGATCATCGAAAAAGAACGTCCGGATGTATTGCTGCCCACCATGGGTGGTCAGACGGCACTTAACTGTGCGCTGGACCTGGTGCGTGAAGGCGTACTGGAAAAATACAATGTAGAAATGATTGGTGCCAGTCGCGAAGCCATCGATATGGCAGAAGATCGGGATCAATTCCGTCAGGCCATGGATGAAATCGGGCTGAGTACGCCACCATCCTATATTGCTCACAGTCTGGAAGAAGCCTGGCAGGGTCAGCCTCAGATAGGTTTCCCGGTTATTATTCGTCCATCTTTTACCATGGGCGGAAGTGGCGGAGGTATTGCCTATAACAAGGAAGAGTTTGAAAGTATTATCAAACGCGGTCTGGATTTATCACCCACCAGCGAAGTACTGTGTGAAAAGTCTATCCTGGGCTGGAAAGAATATGAAATGGAAGTGGTGCGAGACAAAAATGATAACTGCATCATTATCTGTTCGATAGAAAACCTTGATCCGATGGGTGTGCACACGGGTGATTCCATTACGGTCGCACCTGCGCAAACCTTGACCGATAAAGAATATCAAATCATGCGTAACGCCTCTCTGGCAGTTTTACGCAAGATTGGTGTTGAAACCGGTGGATCGAATGTTCAGTTTTCCATCAATCCTGATAATGGCGAGATGATCATTATCGAAATGAACCCTCGTGTTTCACGATCTTCAGCATTGGCTTCTAAAGCAACTGGTTTTCCTATAGCTAAAGTTGCAGCGAAACTGGCCGTTGGTTATACGCTGGATGAATTACAAAATGATATCACCGGTGGTGCGACTCCGGCTTCATTCGAGCCTTCGATTGATTATGTCGTTACTAAAATACCTCGTTTTACCTTTGAAAAATTTCCGCAGGCCGATGACCGTTTAGGCACACAGATGAAGTCTGTGGGTGAAGTCATGGCTATTGGGCGGAGTTTTCAGGAATCTTTCCAGAAAGCTTTGCGCGGCCTCGAAACCGGTGTAGACGGGCTGAATGAAATTATCGACCAGGGTGAGTTAAGCGCCGATCAGAAAGAAGATTTATATCGTGCAGAATTGCGACTCCCGGGTGCTCAGCGTATCTGGTACGTGGCTGATGCATTCCGTTCCGGTTACTCACTCGAGAAACTTTTTGAGCTGTCTAAAATTGACCCATGGTTTTTGGTGCAAATTGAAGACATTGTGAAAACAGAACAATCTTTGATCGGCAGAACGGCTGATTCTTTTAGCGCTGAAGAATTCTTCCAGCTAAAACGTAAAGGCTTTTCAGATCGTCGCATGGCGCAAATGATGGGCACTGATGAGCTGAAGGTATCTACTGCCAGACGTGATTTAAATGTTCGTCCTGTGTACAAACGTGTTGATACCTGTGCTGCAGAATTTGCATCGTCGACGGCTTATCTGTATTCCAGTTATGAAATGGAATGTGAAGCGAATGTGTCTGACCGCGATAAAATTGTCGTGCTAGGTGGTGGTCCCAACCGCATCGGTCAGGGAATTGAATTTGATTATTGTTGTGTGCATGCAGCCATGGCAATGCGTGAAGATGGATACGAAACCATCATGGTGAATTGTAATCCTGAAACGGTTTCTACCGATTATGATACGTCGGATCGCCTGTATTTTGAGCCTTTAACACTTGAAGATGTGATGGAAGTTATCCATCTGGAAAAACCCAAAGGCGTAATCGTACAATTTGGTGGTCAGACTCCGTTGAATCTGGCGCGATCACTTGAAGCAGCCGGGGTGCCGATTATCGGAACAACGCCGGACTCTATCGATCTGGCCGAAGACCGTGAACGTTTTCAGCAAATGTTAATTGACCTGGATTTACGTCAGCCACCTAACCGGATTACTTTTAATGTTGAATCGTCTGCAGCACTGGCTGATGAAGTTGGTTTTCCACTGGTGGTCAGGCCCTCTTATGTACTGGGTGGTCGTGCGATGGAAATCGTTTATGACCAGGAAGATTTACATCGTTACATGACCGAAGCGGTTAAGGTGACTAAAGACTCTCCCGTGTTACTGGATCGTTTTCTGGATGATGCGGTTGAAGTCGACGTGGATGCAATCTGTGATGGTGAAAACGTTTTTATCGGTGGTTTGATGGAACATATCGAACAAGCCGGTGTGCATTCGGGTGATTCGGCCTGTTCATTACCTCCTTATACCTTGTCAGAAAGTATTCAGCAGGAAATGTGTCGGCAGGTTGAAGCCATGGCCAAAGCACTCAAAGTAGTAGGTTTGATGAATACCCAGTTTGCCATTAAGGGTGAAGATATTTATATTCTGGAAGTTAATCCACGGGCTTCCAGAACTGTACCCTTTGTTTCCAAGGCGACAAACGTGCCTTTAGCTAAAGTGGCAGCCCGTTGTATGGTCGGTCAATCTCTCGTTTCTCAGGGTTGTGTTGAGCAAGTGGTACCGGATTTTATTTCGGTTAAAGAGTCTGTATTTCCGTTTGCCAAATTCCAGGGTGTTGATCCTATTTTAGGGCCTGAGATGAAGTCTACCGGTGAAGTCATGGGTATAGGCAAGTCGTTTGCAGAAGCATTTGCTAAAGGTTTGCTAGCGTCAGGAAGCACTTTACCTGATGGTGGTAAAGCGTTTATCAGTGTCAGGGATCCGGATAAAAAATCAGTGGTTAAACTGGCTGAAAGCCTGATAAATAATAACTTTAGCATGGTCGCTACAGCGGGTACTGCCAGAATATTGCATCAGGCGGGTATTGAATGCCAGCATGTGAATAAAGTTAAAGAAGGTCGTCCTCATATTGTGGATATGATTAAAAATGATGAAATAGCGCTCATCATAAATACCACTGAAGGCCGCTCAGCGATTGCAGATTCATATGAAATTCGACGGGAAGCCCTGATGCATGGTATTACTTATACAACGACATTGGCTGGTGGTCTGGCGACCTGTATGGCGATGGAGCATCTGCAAATAAAAGATGTTTACCGTTTGCAATCATTGCACGAATAACTGGAAGTAGCAGAAATAAAATAGTATTTTTCTTTCGGTATTTAACAGTAACAAAAAATTAAAAAGGCATTTTGATGAATCAATTACCACTGACAGCCGCTGGTGCGGAAAGACTTAAAGTTGAATTAAACGAACTTAAAAAGGTTAAACGCCCGGCTGTTATTGATGCAATAGCCACGGCTCGTGAGCATGGTGATCTGAAGGAAAATGCTGAATATCATGCGGCAAAAGAGCAGCAGGCTTTTATTGAAGGCAGAATTAAGGAATTAGAATCTGCCGTGTCCAACTCGCAGATAATCGACGTGACCAAACTTAATCAATCCGGGCGAGTGGTTTTTGGGTGTACGGTTGACCTGATTGATGTGGAATCGGAAAGTGAAGTTTCTTATCAGATTGTTGGTGATATTGAAGCAGACATTAGTTTTAACCGCATTGCCATCAGCTCCCCGATTGCTCGCGCTTTAATTGGCAAGGAAGTTGGTGAAGACGTGACGGTAGAAGCCCCGGCTGGCATCAAAGAGTATGAAATAACTGATGTCCACTACGTGTAAATCGAGGTATTGAAGATTTCGTATGTTTGATTTTGATTTAACGCCTGAGGAAACTCGTGTCATCGGCTGTCTAATGGAGAAATCTTTAGTCACTCCGGATCAATACCCTTTAACGCTTAATGCGTTGATCAACGCCTGCAATCAGAAATCCAGTCGCAACCCGGTCATGTCTCTGAAACAGGGCGTCGTACAACATACGGTCAGGGAACTGGAAGGCAAAAAACTGGTGATACTTGAGGAAAACTTCAAACGTGGAGTGGAGAAGTATAAGCATCGATTCTGCAATACACACTTTAGTGAACTGCAGTTTGATTCTGCTCAATTTGCTATTGTCTGTGCGCTGATGTTGCGTGGCCCTCAAACGCCAGGCGAGCTTAAGACACACTGCGCCAGGTTACATGAATTTGCGGATCATAATGATGTAGTAATGGCGCTTTCCGGATTAATCAACAGGGAAGGTGACCCCTTGTTAGTTCAGCTTCCGCGAACACCGGGGCGCAAAGATTCTGAATACATGCACCTTTTTTCCGGCCCCATCGATATTGAAGAATATGAGAGTGAAGTGCAGGAGGCCAGAAGCTCTGAGTCATCCGCTCGCGTTACAGTGTCCGAACTGGTGCAGCGAGTCAGTGTTCTGGAGCAAGAGGTTGCTGAGTTGAAAAAGCTGTTGTCTGAATCAGAACAATAAATTTCCCCAGGTTTACCCTGGAGAGCGTCTTTCGGACTGGGCTGATTAGCTTAATCAGCTGATTTTGCCGTTCTTAAAATTTTATCAAACTTCTGGCTTTTCGGGTTTTTTCTAAATAGCACGATGACATGACCGATGGATTGAATTAAATGTGCATTTAGTTTTTCGCATATCTCTGTATTCAGGTCTTTTTTATCGGCTTTATCCTGAGCCGGTACCCGAACTTTGATCAGTTCATGATGTGCCAGTGTTTGCTCCAGCTCGATAAGTACATTCTCACTTAAGCCATGTTGACCTATCATTACAACGGGTTTCAGTTTAAGTCTATGAGACTCGGCTCGTAATGCTTTGATCTGCTGGCTGCTTAAAGACATGTTATTTCGTTGGCATAGTATAAAAAGGTCGCGGATTGTATCATATCTATTAAATTGATAACTAAAGACATATATGGGCAAGTCAAAAAGTAGTAAACGCTGGTTACAGGAACATCACGCAGATCCTTATGTGCTGCAATCCCGGCGAGAAGGTTATCGTTCCCGCGCTGTTTACAAGTTAATAGAGTTGCAGGAAAAAGATCACCTGCTCAAGCCTGGGCAGTTTGTGGTCGATTTGGGAGCCGCACCGGGAGGCTGGACTGAATATGCCAGCCAGTTCTGCAGTAAAGGTGGACGGCTGATTGCCGTTGATCTGCTAGAAATGGACTCTATTACCGATGTGGATATTATCCAGGGTGATTTTACCGAGCAGAAAGTACTGGATGAAATTCTTCAACTGATAAATAACTCTCCTGTTGACCTTGTTTTATCCGATATGGCGCCCAATATAAGTGGTATTGAAACGGTGGATCAGCCTAAATCAATGTATTTAGTTGAGCTTGCCTTTGAATTTTGTTTGCAGGTTCTGGATAAAAATGGCAGTTTTGCGGTCAAAATGTTTCAGGGAGAAGGCTTTGACGAGATGGTTAGAAGTTTCAGGAAATCTTTCAAAGTGGTGAAATTTCGTAAGCCTAAAGCTTCCCGGGCACGGTCAAGAGAAGTTTATGCCGTTTGTCAGGGATTGAAGTAACTCACTGTTTGATATCACTATAATACTGTATTCATTTATGCTGATGTGTAAGAATACAGTAAGTTTGTTTAAAGAAAGGTCGCATTCGACCAGGTAATTTAATGTGAATGATGTAGCTAAAAATTTAATTCTCTGGGTTGTCATTGCTGTAGTTCTGTTGTCGGTATTTCAGAACTTTGGGAATCGTGAAACATCCGGTAGAAATATGATTTATTCAGAATTTCTCTCTCAGGTCAAAGCCGGGCAGATCAGTGAAGTGCTAATCGAAGGGCAATCGATTACAGGTAAACTAATCAGTGGTTCGACTTTTACTACTTACAGTCCTGAAACAAATAACTCGCCATTGATTGGTGATCTGGATAAAGCGGGTGTGCAAATCATGTCCAAACCTCCGGAGCAGCCCTCTTTACTGGCCCATATGTTTATCAGCTGGTTTCCGTTTATTGTGTTAATAGGTTTATGGATATTCTTTATGCGCCAGATGCAGGGCGGCGGTGGCGGTCGTGGAGCGATGTCCTTTGGAAAGTCAAAAGCCCGGTTACTGGGTGAAGACCAGATTAATGTGACTTTTAGTGATGTGGCCGGTGTTGATGAAGCGAAAGAAGAAGTCGCTGAACTGGTTGAATTCCTAAGTGATCCCTCCAAATTTCAAAAGCTCGGTGGAAAAATTCCTCGTGGTGTATTGATGGTGGGTTCTCCGGGTACAGGTAAAACATTACTGGCTAAAGCGATAGCTGGCGAAGCAAAAGTGCCTTTCTTTACCATCTCAGGCTCTGATTTTGTGGAAATGTTTGTCGGTGTGGGTGCATCTCGTGTGCGGGATATGTTCGAACAGGCCAAGAAGCATAGCCCCTGTATTATCTTTATCGATGAAATAGATGCAGTGGGTCGTCATCGTGGTGCCGGCCTGGGTGGCGGTCATGAT
>JAAEMR010000143.1 GCA_024225395.1 Gammaproteobacteria bacterium | reverse complement strand
TACTCGTTACTATCCCATGTACAACAGAAAGCCCCATTCCAGTCCCTTTACCCTGTTCCTTTGTCGTAAAAAAGGGATCAAAAATTTTATTTTTCAACTCTTTATCCATTCCAATGCCTTTATCAGCAATCGTCAGGCATGCAAATAAACCCGGTGTCATCTCCGAATTGATTAACCCAGATTCTTCGATTTCAACTTCTTTAAGTTTGACTGTCAACTCTCCACCGGTATCCTCCATTGCGTGATAAGCGTTTGTTGCTATATTCATTACAATTTGATGGATCTGTGTAGGATCAGCTTTAATCACACCACAATCGGGTCGAATATCTTGATCGATTTTAATGGTTGTTGGAATGGTAGATCGAATGAGTTTTAGGGCCTCTTTGACAATAGGTTGCAGTTTCATTAATTTTAGCTCGCCTTTTTCCTGTCGTGAAAAAGTGAGAATCTGTTTAACCAGATCTTTGGCTCTTAGTGCACTCACATAGATCTCATTCGAGCTGTCCTTTAAAGGGCTGTCATTGGGGATATCTTCCAATAACATCTCTGCATGGCCAACAATGGGGAATAGGATATTGTTGAAGTCATGGGCGATTCCACCGGC
>JAAEMR010000142.1 GCA_024225395.1 Gammaproteobacteria bacterium | reverse complement strand
CCTCTGTCGATGTAAAGACAGGCGATTCTGAGATTCAGACAGCTTATTTTATCAAGGAGACGGGTGATAATGGAAACATAGGTCTCATCATGCCGGACAGCGATTATCGCTATTGTGACCCTCTTATTCTTTCGGATAACGTACACAGTCGCATAGGCATAGAAGCTGCAGGTACCCGCCTTTGCCTGACTTCTGACAATGTACGGCTCTTCCTTGGGATTCGGTCTGCCGTAATAAGGGATGAGGTTCAGGTCAATGGCGATGCTCTGTTCACCATTGACAATGCGGGGAGGAAGACGCATCTGAATCGCCCTGTTTATCCGCTCTTCCAACTCATTCATATCATTATATTTTTCCATATGATAATGAATGTTCGCACCGCACGGCACATCCTGCATCATCCTACAGGTATTTTCAATGCTGTCCCCTGTGCATGCAGCTCTGGTCAGTATTTCAAAGACAGTCTTCTGATCACAGGCGCCCTGAGTCTGCATGGGAATGTTCTTTTCCAGACAGGCTGTCACCTCTTCCAATACAAGTTCATCGGTAAGTGCCGGGGTCGGATTTTTCATTTTTTTAATATCCTCGGATTTTTATTATTTTATATTCCGATACATGTTAAAATTAGCAGCGTTGAAAATCAAGATTTTAATAGTTTTCGATCTACTGAATCTGACAAAGTAGTACTAACAAAGTAGTATTAAAGTCCGTGCAAATGACTGCTATGATACTATTCCCTATTTACCTGAATTAATGGTCAAGCAAATGCGCCTTCAAAATGCTTAATCAGTCTTGATTTAGCGCCACTTCTTGAGAAATTACGTATTTTGGGTGGATTTGAGTAGCAATTAAAACCTTTGATACAGCCATGTTACACTCTGAAGTTATAAAGTTACACTGTCCTCAGCCCAAAACTGTTCATCCACTTATACTTTTTTGGGCGACCGAACTTATGACTGTTGAACACATAAAGCAGGTCAGCCAAAAATCAAGTTTCCAGGCTATGTAACACCTGTTCTTTTTCCTTGCTTTAGAAACCCGATTTTTTCCCCATTT
>JAAEMR010000141.1 GCA_024225395.1 Gammaproteobacteria bacterium | reverse complement strand
TAGTAACATCCAGATATCCTGCACGGCTGGAGCCATACGGGAGTCATCAAAATCTACAAAATTAGGGTTATCGTCACGCCATAACATATTACCGGCATGACAATCCCCGTGGACTCTTATATTGTGTACAGACCCTGCTAAGGATATGGACTGCTCCATTGCGTTAAGCACATCTTTTGTCAGGCTGTCATAAGCAAGTTTTAACTCAGATGGAATACAGTTTTCACTAATAAATTTAGCGCTTTCATAACCATAATTTTCGATATTGATAGATGGACGATACTGAAAAGGTTTTGTTGAGCCGATTAAGTGCATCCTGGCCAGCAAACGACCTAGTATTAATAAATTGTCTTTATGGTCAAGTTCCGGTGCATGTCCTCCTTTGCGTTCAAAAAGAGAAATGCTGAAATTTTTGTATTCAAATAAACTTTCGCCCGCTTTATTTTTTAACGGAGTGACGACGGGAAGTTCCTGTACTGCTAGTTCATAACTGAAGGCATGCTCTTCCAGAATTTGTTTTTTGGTCCAGCGCTCAGGGCGATAAAATTTCGCGATGATCGGAGTACCATCTTCTATACCTATTTGATAAACACGGTTTTCATAACTGTTGAGAGCCAAATTTCGCCCATCACACAGATAACCCTGAGACTCGATAGCATCCATGATGAAATCCGGTGTCAGTGTTTCAAAGGGGTGAGAATTATTTATATCGCTCATGATGTCTTAGTAGAAAATTTATTCACCACCAGGGCATGAAGAACACGAAGATGTTTAATAATTATTTTGTTCCTCCAAATTCCAGGTTTTAATTAACTTATAGCAGCTTTTTTAATGGCTGAGCTTAAACAGGAAAACCATCGTGCCTTGGTGGTGAAATGGTATTAATGCCCTGAAAGTTTATGCAGCTCTTCCAGGATGGAGTCAACCAGCTGTCGCCCCTGTGCTCCCATGCCTCGGCTGAGTACTTTGGGCTCTCTTTCGCCATTAATCATCTTGCGAATGATGCCGCCCAGGTTTTTCATGTCGCCACCCGCCTGAGTCATTTGTTCAGCCATCTGGCTGATGATTTCAAGTGCTTCAGGGCTTCCTGTTGCTGCCTGGTGAATCATCTGCGCTATACCCGGGGCTGCCATGCTGGCATCGGCCTGTTTATCAGGATCCGGTAGAGTTGCAGGGTTTTGTATACCCTGCAAAATTGCAGCAACGATGGTGCTGTCTTCTTCATCCAGCCCCTGTAGCAGGCTTTCACTTCTTTCGCCCTTAATGATTCTGCGAATAACCTTTACCACGTCGTCCCAGCCATTTTTCTCACTGACCTGAAGAATTTCTTCGGTGGGTTGTAGCAGTTCAGGGTTACCAATACACTGCACAACCTGCACGATGATGCCGGCATGTGATTGAATGATCTGTTGTTGACGATCCATATTATAAAGCCCTGATTTTCTCAGCCTGAACCTGTAATGACTTAAGTGCTGATTCGGCTTCTGCCAGTTTTTCACGTTCTTTATTTACCACGGTTTCGGGTGCTCTTTCGACAAAATTTGCGTTGCCCAGTTTGCCCGTGATGCGGCTTGTTTCTGCTTGCAATTTATCCATGTTCTTTTCCAGACGAGCCAGTTCTGCCTGTTTATCGATAAGACCGGCCAGGGGAATTAGCAGGTTCATATCGCCAACCAGTGATGTTGCCGACTCCGGTGCAGCATCATCACTTTTAAGCCAGGTGATAGACTCTAGTCTGGCCAATGAGATGAGCAAACTCTCATTGTTAGTGAGTCTAAAACTATCCTGCTCCGAACCATTTTGTAATAATACCGGTAAAGGTTTGCCCGGTTTGATATCCATTTCAGAACGAATTTGACGTATGCCCATGATGAATGTTTTAACCCAGCTGAGTTCATCAATGGCATCCTGATCGATGAGTGATTCATTCGCAACAGGATAAGCCTGCAACATGATAGTTTCACCCTGAGCGCCTGCCAGGGGCGCTACTTTTTGCCATAACTCTTCAGTGATATAAGGCATGATCGGGTGTAATAAACGCAGCATGGATTCGAGCACGGTGACCAGCGTTTTTCTGGCAGCACGTTTTTGATCTGTAGTGGATTCATCAGAATAAATAACTGGCTTGGATAATTCGATGTACCAGTCGCAGTAATCGTTCCAGATGAATTCATAAATTTCTTTTGAAGCTAAATCAAAACGGTAGGATTCAATGTGGCGGGCAACTTCGGTTGATACCTGTTGCAATCGAGCGGTAATCCAGCGATCTGCTAACGACATGGTTAAGTTTCCATTATCGAGACCGGTATCTTCACCTTCGGTATTTTGTAAAACATAGCGGGTGGCATTCCATATTTTATTACAGAAATTTCGGTAACCTTCGATACGACCCATATCGAATTTAACGTCACGGCCGGTAGAGGCGAGTGCCGTGTAGGTAAATCGTAAGGCATCGGTGCCATAACTTTGAATGCCATCAGGAAACTCCTTGCGAGTTTGCTTCTCAATTTTTGCGGCAAGTTTTGGCTGCATCATGCCACTGGTACGCTTAGTGACCAGTGCTTCAAGATCAATACCATCAATCAGATCGATGGGGTCAAGCACATTACCTTTTGATTTAGACATCTTGTGACCGAGTGAATCACGAACCAGACCGTGTACGTACACTTCTTTGAAAGGTACCTGGCCATCCATAAATTTCAGTCCAAACATAATCATTCTGGCGACCCAGAAAAAGATGATGTCGAAGCCGGTGACCAGAACCTGGGTCGGGTAAAAATCTTCCAGGCGTTGAGTCTGTTCTGGCCAGCCTAAAGTTGAAAAGGGCCACAGTGCTGATGAAAACCAGGTATCCAGTACGTCCTCATCCTGACGTAATCTTACAGTATCAGGAATATTATGCTTTTCCCTGATTTGTTGTTCGCTATGCCCGACGTATAGATTTTCTTCGTCATCGTACCAGGCCGGGATGCGGTGTCCCCACCAGATTTGACGACTGATACACCAGTCCTGGATATTATTCATCCATTCGTAATAGATATTTTCAGCACTTTGTGGAACAAACTTTATAGCGCCGGATTCAACTGCTTCTATAGCAGGTTTAGCCAATGGAGCCGCTTTTACATACCACTGATCTGTAAGGTAGGGTTCAATAACTGTGCCGGATCGATCACCACGAGGAACCATCAGTTTGTGAGGCTCGATTTTTTCAATTAAATCGAGTGCTTCAAGATCCGCTACAATTTGCTTACGTGCAACGTAACGATCCAGTCCAATGTATTTTGCTGGAAGCAGTTGCCCTTCTTCGCCCAGATTGTCTCGAATAGCGGCGTCCTGAGTAAAGATGTTAACCAGCCCACCGTGTGGTTGATCCTGTATGGGGGTTTCCTTGTTGTGGCGTGTCCATACTTCATAATCATTAAAATCATGTGCCGGGGTGATTTTTACACAACCGGTGCCAAATTCAGCATCGACATGTTCATCGATAATGATGGGGATATGGCGGCCGGTTAAAGGCAATTCAACGGTTTGTCCAACCAGGTGCATATAACGTTCATCACCCGGAGCGATCGCAATCGCACAGTCACCCAGCATGGTTTCGGGCCGCGTTGTGGCAATGACCAGATGGCCTTCCTGATTACTGAATGGGTAGCGAAGATGCCACATGCTGCCATTTTCTTCTTCTGAGATCACTTCCAGGTCGGAAATGGCGGTGTGAAACCGGGTATCCCAGTTAACCAGTCGTTTACCGCGGTAAATCAGGCCTTCTTCATACAAACGTACAAAAACTTCCTGAACTGCATCTGACAGGCCGTCATCCATGGTAAAACGTTCATGTTCCCAGTCCAGAGAAGAACCCAGACGGCGTAACTGTGATGTTATATGCCCGCCTGATTTTTCCTTCCACTCCCAGATTCTATCGATCAGTTTTTCCCGTCCAAGGTCATGACGAGATAAGCCCTCGGATTCCATCTGTCGTTCTACCACCATCTGGGTCGCGATACCGGCGTGATCACTGCCCGGTTGCCATAAAGTTTTATCTCCACTCATGCGGTGATAGCGTATCAATGTATCCATGATGGCATTATTAAAACCATGTCCCATGTGCAGGCTACCGGTGACATTCGGTGGCGGGATCATGATGCAATAGCTTTTTCCACCCCCGGAAGCCGGGCTGAAATACCCCTTTTGCTCCCATTGTTGATACCAGTTTTGCTCGATAGCGTGAGGATCGTAGGTTTTTTCCATGGTGCTTATTCAGTCTAAAAAATCAAAGAAAGCGATTATACATGGCAGATGGGTATCATAAAAAAATAATTAATGTCAGTGGAACAAAGGAAGAGTAAAAAAATCTAGTTAATTGTCATGAAAGTGACTCTCATGTCATGGAGATGTTAGATGACATCTCTATAATGTAGTGATCTAGAATCAACAAATAGCATTGAATGGGCTCAACAATACTCGATCACGTTGTACGACAGCGACAGATATTAAAGCAGTTTTTATCCGATAGCATGAATCAACTGGGTCAGCAATGTTCCCCGTTGATAGATCAACCGGATAAACTTGATAAGTTGCTACAGAATCATTTTAAGCAATACAGTTTTGTCAAATATCTATGGGTGCTTGATCACTCGGCTCGCCAGCTGAGTGCTACAGTGAGTCGAAAAAAACTTAAAGAAGGACAAAGGGGAAGAGACCGTGCTGCGCGACCTTATATGCAACGAGCTTTAAAGGGTGACCCGTTTTATCTGTCTGATGCCTATATCAGTCGCTTTCGCAGAAGACCTTCACTTACTGCGGTTCAAACCTTTTATGACGAAGATGGCCGGATCCTCGGTTATCTGGGTGCTGACTTTGATTTACGCAAACTACCCTATACCGCAAAACTCAATCTGGATAAAAAGGGCTGGTTACAGATGAAGGGTGACCCGGCAATCCGGGGTGGTTTATTTGCTCAGCAGCGAACGGTTAGTGCAATGGATGAAAAAATTGATGATGTGCTGGATCTTATTACCGAGCTGCTGATTTCTCATGGTGTATTTCATGTAAAACTACACTTTTCCAGTAGTCGGGCAACCATCTGGTTAGTGGACTCACCTTATGATTACCAGATACTCAATATTGATGAACTGACCGATGCCAGTTTATGCCTGGCATTTCCAAAGAGAGAATATTTTTATCAGGCAAAGATTCCACGCAAAAAAATTGCTAAAATTTTCAAACAATTCAAAAAGCTTAGATTTGCTGATGAAACTATTTATTTACGTGCAGCGTCATTAAATATTGTGAATGAAAAAGTGGGGTTGAATTTTTCCTGTGATGGTTCTCATTATGTGCCTTATAAAGAATTTCTGGACAAGGATAATAGTTTCTGGTTTGGGGTTAAGTGATGGAAGAATTTTAACCACTTCAGATTAAATAATAATTTTTATTATTGATGGATTTGTGCGACCGGTAGTCGATTAATATTATTGTAATTGCAAAAAATATATTGATAAATCAAGTGCTTAAATGTATTGATATTGGAAATAAAGGCTGTTTTTTGTTTTTATGTTAACAGCTCAGTTTATTTATGTGGTTTTGTTGTTCTATATCAATTTATAAAGTGTGCTAAATTACTTTTATTTATCGAGTATTTCGATATGTCATCATCCATTGGTCCTAACTTAAGGAAATATTGGCGGATTTGTGCTGGCCTACCATTTGGTCAGTGGTTTTTTAGTAAAGCAGTCGGTTTTATGGCACCTTATTCGGGGACTATTTCTGCTTCTGTGATTCAACTGGAACCCGGGTGTGGAGTGGTGACTCTTCAGGAGCACCGCCGGGTAAGAAATCACTTGAAGTCCACGCATGCAATTGCATTATTGAATTTGGCTGAGCTGGTGACCGGACTGACATTAATGAATAGTCTTCCGGATAATACTCGCGGCATTCTGACGGGTATTCAAATGCAGTATTTAAAAAAAGCCAGGGGGTTACTCACGGCTAAATGTTTGTGTGAAATACCTGTCACGAATGAGAAAAAAGAAATGCTCATTCAGGGTGAAATTACCAACGAAGAGGGTGATGTGGTGGCCACTGCTTCAGCCAGCTGGTTGATCGGGCCGGAAAAAGATAATTAGCAGGGGAGGATTGACAGGGATGTGTTTTTCCTACCAGTTATCAATGTAGGAAGGGGGGATATTTCTCGTGGAAAGAAATTTAGTCAGGAAATTTTATCTTTCAGTAATTTTTTAATTTCTGTATAAGCCTTGTCCATATGCTTTTCCATGATACGTCGAATTTCCTCATCGACAATTCGTTGCTGGTAGCTGGATTCTATATCGTCAGGAAGTTCTTCAGGAAGTTCTTCCTGCAATTCTTCCTCAGGTTCTAGTGATTCAGCAAGTTCAACATGATGGACTTGCTGTTCACTGCTAGAATCACTATTTGTCTCATCCTGCTCAATTTCAACATCTTTGTTTTCATCGTCAGAATATTCTGATTCTTTATTCCCGCTATCAGGCTGTCCTTTGAACAAAAGATCCTGTAATAGTGGAATGTCGGATTCGTTACTCATAGTTTGTGATGGTTCAGTTCATAACCACGGTCTTTATAAAAGCTGTAATGGGAACGGGCATGTTGTTTATTATCGTCAGCAACCAGTTCGATTACACGTTCAAATTGAGCAAAGAATTGTGGTATTTCGTTGCTCAAATTAATCAGTAACTGCCTTTCACCTCGAGGGTCTGCCTGATGGTTGATAAGAATCGGGGTTAGCAGACCTTCCTGTTCCTGCTGGTCATGTGGCAGAAAACTTTCATCTTCGCTGGTCCATAACATTCGATCCAGTCTATTTGACTGGTTCTGGTTGGCAGTGAGCAAAAGAACATTTTGTTTACCCTGCAAGGCTTTATGACACAACTTGCAAACCAGACCATCAGTCGTGTGATGTGACTGGCTTATGTCATAAAAATCTATGCGTGTCATAAAATAGTACTTTGTCTGTTACTTATCCACCGGGCCCTATTCTTCGAGTCGACCCAGTATGTACTGGGTTAACAGTGGAACAGGACGCCCTGTGGCACCTTTTTTGTCACCGGAAACCCAGGCGGTCCCGGCTATATCCAGGTGAGCCCATTTGTATTTTTTGGTGAAGCGGGATAAAAAGCAGGCAGCAGTAATCGTGCCGGCCTCCCGGCCACCAATATTGGCTATATCGGCAAAATTACTTTTTAGCTGTTCCTGGTATTCATCCCATAAAGGGAGTTCCCATACCTTGTCTTCAATTTGTTTACCTGAGCTGATTAAATCATTTACCAGTGGACTGTGGTTTCCTAATACGGCAGAAGGGTTTCTACCTAAAGCAACAATGCAGGCACCCGTCAGGGTGGCTATATCGATGACAACGTCAGGATCAAATTTTTCTGCATAGGTTAAGGCATCACAAAGAATCAGGCGCCCTTCAGCATCAGTATTCAATATTTCAATAGTGAGCCCTGACATGCTGGTGACTATATCACCGGGTCTGGTCGCCAGACCATCAGGCATATTTTCTGTGGCAGGAATAATACCGACCAGGTTGATAGGCAACTGCATTTCGGCAACTGCAGAAACAGTTCCAAGCACGGATGCTGCGCCACACATATCATATTTCATTTCATCCATTGCCGCGCCGGGTTTTAGAGAAATACCACCGGAGTCAAAGGTGACGCCTTTACCCACCAGTACAACAGGTTTCTGATCTGACGGACCACCATGATATTCCAGTGAAATGAGCTTGGCCGGTTGACGACTACCGGCAGCAACAGACAGGAATGATCCCATCTCCAGGCTCTTTATGTCTTCTTCTTCGAGAATTTCGACCACCAGGGGAGGGAATGTTTTCTCCAGACGCCGGGCCTGTTCGGCAAGATAAGTAGGCGTACAAATATTACCTGGTAAATTCCCCAGATCTTTTGCCAGGCTGACCCCTGAACTAATAGCAGTTCCCTGCTGGATAGCTTGCTCACCGATGTTTAGCTCTCTTCGACTGGGTACGTTCATTACCAGTTTACGAATTCCTTTGGGTGCTTCACTTTTTTGTCTTTTAAGCTGTTCGCAATGGTAACGATTTTTTTCCATTTGCATGACAGTCTGACTAATTTTCCAGTCAATGGAACGACCTTTTATATTGATATCGGTGAGATAAGAGTAGGCTTCCATCGCGCCGAGGTTTTCCAGTGCACCCGAAAGATTATCAAGAATTTTCAAATAAGTTATTTCATTTAAATCTTTATCTTTACCACAGCCAACCAGTAATACACGATCAGATAGAGTACCGGGTACATTATGCAGGACTCGTGTTTGGCCCAGCTTACCGTCCATATCTCCACGACGAATAATGGTTGATAGATAACCATCGCTCATTTTATCGATCTGGCGACCAGCATGCGATAATTTTCGAGGTTGTGATACGCCAAGAATTAAACAGGCTGTACGTTGCTTTTCAGGATTACCGCTTTTTACATTAAATTCCATAGATACTTACCCTATGTTTAACAGGTGGAAAGCCCTGCTATCATCGACTTTAAGGTCATGTTTCAGCAAGGCTTTCAAGAGTGTTTTTAGAGCCCAAAATGATCCATTCAGGATTCATCCGGAAATTAACCATTATAATGGTATAAGTTAGCTTAAGTTGCAAATAACAACCCGGTTGATTTTGCGTTTTTCAGCTTTTAAGTAGTTTAGTTAATTGCTTATACTCATTCAGACAATTAAAATCCAATAATGCTATCCATTGTTCAACGTTATCTAATTCTCGAGATATTTAAAAGTAGTGCTGCGACTATTTTAATATTGTTCGTAATTCTTATGAGTAATACCCTGGGCAGGGTGTTATCAGAAATATCAGATGGAGAGATTCCTGTCGAAGCAATGCTACCGGTATTTTTAAGTCAATCAGTTCGAATTTTATCTTTTCTTTTACCGCTGGGTTTTTTTCTCGGAGTGGTGTTTGCTTTAGGACGTTTATATAAAGATCATGAGTTAGTGGTCTTACATGCCTGTGGTTACGGTTATAAACAACTGTATAAAGCTGTTTTGATAATTATGTTACCGATCGCCCTGCTAACGGCCTGGTTAAGTATCTGGTTGAGTGCGGAAGCTTTACAGGCGTCCAAACAAATAGTTGATGTGAAGAAGGATGTTCATCAATTTCAGCAACTAAAAGTCGGTCAGTTCAATTTAAGTAAAGATAAGAAAAATGTATTTTTTATGCAATCTATGTCTGCTGACAAACTTGAAATACAGGACGTTATTATCACTCAAAAAGGCAATCAGACCAATGTGCTGGAAACGGCAAAATTCGGTAAGCATAAACTGCATGATAATAGCGGTGATCTTTTCCTTGAAGTAGGCCCGGGTACCCGTTATGAAGGCAAGGCGGGAAATGTTGATTATAAAATTATTGAGTTTGATACTCACGGTATTTTACTGGGAAAAAATCAGACTAAAGTAAAACCGTTGAAACCCTCTGAAAAACACTTTAGTCAGCTTCAGCAATCAAATAAACACAGGGATGCTGTTGAGTTGTTCTGGCGCCTGAATATTCCGCTCACCTTGATTGTACTAGGTCTATTAGCGGTGCCTCTTTCTTATATTTCTCCGCGCCAGGGACGTTATGGGCGCGTGGGTCTGGCGCTTTTAGTCTTTATAGTTTATCTGAACCTGCTGGGATTTACTAAAGGAGCCATGGAAAGAGGCAGTTTACCCATCTGGTTGAATTTCTGGTGGGTGCATCTTCTGTTTGGTGTTTTTACCCTGTTACTTTTAAAGCAGAGGACGAAACAGGCTATAGTATTCTGGCGAGGTAAAGGAAAATGATTTTTTCAAGGTACCTGGCAATTAATATTTTTAAAGGCACAGCACTGGTATTAATAATTCTTGTTAGCCTGAGTCTTTTTTTTACCTTGATACAGCAAATCGATCATTTGGGGCAGGGTAACTTTGGTCCCTGGAAATTTACCCAGTTTCTGTTACTAAGTGCTCCAGCGAAAGTTGTAGATTTTATGCCTCTGGCGGCACTGTTGGGCAGCATGTTAACTCTGGGTAACCTGGCTTCAAATAGTGAGTTGATTGCTTTCCAGTCTTCTGGAGTTTCTGTTAGAAGATTTATTCTGGCTGTTTCACAGGCGGCTTTTATACTGGCATTAATCGCTTATGTGATATCAGACTTTGTGGTTCCCTATAGTGAAACCTCTGCAAAAGAAATTAAAACCTCAGGCATTTCATCCAGGGTTAGTATGCAGTCCAGAAAAGGTTTATGGATAAAGGATCGTAATAATATAATTTTTATCCAGCAATTATTCCCTGATGGAAATGCGAAGTTTATTGAAATTTATCATCTTGATGATCAGGATAAATTGCAATCAACCACTTTTGCTCGAAAAGCTTTTATTAAAGATCAGAGCTGGATGTTACAACAGGTTAAAAAATCGCTTTTAACGGAAAGCAAAATCTCGGTTATTCATAAAAAACAATTGCTCTATGAAGGCAACTTGTCAGAAAAATTACTTCAATCCCTGGTCGTAAAACCCAGGCAGATGTCCAGTTTAGATTTATATACTTATGTCAGCTTCCTGGACGAAAATCATTTAAATTCAGCTGCAGAATCACTTTCATTCTGGAAGAAAGTTTACTTCCCCCTCACCGTGATGGTGATGTCCATCCTGGCTATTCCATTTGTATTAGGTTCACAGCGAAACAGTAATGCCGGTCAACGTATTATTACCGGAATCCTTTTAGGACTGGTTTATGTAGTTTTAGATAAGGTATTAATTCAGTTAGGTGAGCAATTAAAAGTTGCTGCATTTGTAAATGCGCTTACCCCGACATTACTGTTTATACTATTTACGGCTTTTTTAATTCATCGAAAAGTTATTAAAAGCTAATGTAGCTATTCAGTGTCAAAATACATATTTAAGAACATGCACCACGAAAACACGAAGTGTTATTACAGGTGCTTTCAATCTAAATATACAAAAGTCTACGCAAGGTCTTGGTGCACCTGGAAAACTCAAAAATACACTCATCACCAATCAGCTGACCACGGTGTTTTAAAATTCCCCATGCACATCAATTCGTTACGCATCTTTGTTGTACTTAACTAATTTTTTTAAGTTTATAGTTGGCTTCATAGCCAATTCCAGCCGGTAAATAACAGATGTACTCTCAAGTTTTTATATAGATCCAATTCCCTGTTGACCTAAGGGTTAGTTTTATTTCTGATATGTCTTAGCTAAAGCGTTCTCTGACTACAGATACTTGTTTTTCTTCGTGATGAAATGTCTTTTAAAAGAATCTACGCTGAATGGTTACAAGCTAATCAACTATCTTTCGGTATTTTAGAAATGGTAATTATACGAGTATTACTCAGGTGGTCATGCCAGGTATAGGGGGTGAAAAGTCTCCACCAGTAACCTAATCCAAAACATCCAAAAGAAAGTAATGCAAATATTAACCTTAAAAAGCAGACGGGCCAGGAAGGGTTAACACCATAATCGTTGATGATTTTTATTTTCCACACTTTCATGCCTAAAGTTTGGCCTGACTTATTCCAGAACCAGCTATAAAAAATAAAAACTAATAGCAGTAAATAAACGGAATAAAAAAATCCGCCAACAACTTCACCCTGATTGAAAGGTAATAGAATGGCGGTGCCAATAAATAAAATTGAAACAATTAAAAAGCTGTCGTAAATCATCGCAATAATCTGTTTAAACAAACTAGCGGAAGGGCATTCTTTTAATAATTTATGATTCATGGCGATAAAATTTTAAAAATCGTCCCATATAATAAAAAAGTTTGTAAAAATCAACAATATATTATTGAAAAATATAAATCCCTTTTTATAATCAGTATACGTTAATCACTTATCAGGATATAAAATGGCTATTAATAAAAAATCTGTTAAATCCAAGAAGAGCGTTACCACCAAAAAATCAGCAATGAAAAAAACTCCAGTGATAAAAACGGGTCGTGGCCGACCTAAAGCAGCAGCAAAAAAAGCACCCGCAAAGAAAGCTGTATCAAAAAAGCCAGCAGTAAAAAAATCACCCGCAAAGAAAGCACCTGTAAAAAAAGCAGTTGCAAAGAAAGCACCCGCAAAGAAAGCACCCGCAAAGAAAACAGTTGCAAGAAAGTCAGCAACTAAAAAGAAAGTTATAAGGAATGCTAATCCAGCAGTTGAAAGAATGAAGGCTTTAAGAGCTGAACTGGCTGAAGTTAAAGCGGCATTAAAGGCTAGCAAAAAAAGTGAAGCCGGTTTAGCTAAAATAATAGGAAATATGAGTTCCGCAATCGAGAAATCGGTGACCAGAATGGTGAAGGCTGAAATGGTAACTTTGACTAAGTCACTTAAGCCAAAGCCTCGTAAAAAGAAAATTATAGCTGATAGTGGTAAGTAATATTAATCAGCTGAGAGGCCAGGGCTCATCAAGATGTAAAAAAGGCACATTTTTTGTGCTTTTTTTTTTGGCCATGGATGGCGTCGAGCAGTATTCGTTCAAATAGATTGTAATTAGAGCGGAAGTTAGAAAGTAAAGATGCGTTAATCTGCTTATGCTGCGAGGGCAGGGATGCTCCGTTAATGAAACCATGGGGTGCAATGACGTCTTTATTTGCTGTCATCCCGGTGATGATTTTATCGGGAATTAACTAGACCTTAAAATCAAGTCAAAATGAATAATACTCATCATTTAACATGAATGATTTACAGTTATCATATTCAAAAATAGATCAATTTATCGATACGATATGGTCTGAAAAAGGTCTTTCAAAATTAACTCTGGATGCGTATCAACAGGACTTAAAGCTATTTTCTCAGTGGCTAAATAAACAAAATCTGGTTTTGACTGAAGCCACCCAGACATCCATCCTTGAGTATCTGGCATTCAAGGTAAACAAAAAAAGTGCTGCACGTTCAAATGCCCGGCTTCTTTCAACGTTAAAACAGTTTTATCGTTTTCAGGTTAGAACAGGCCAGCGGCAAGATAATCCCACCGAGCTAATAAATGCGCCGAAGTTAAATCGAAGTTTGCCCGATAATTTATCTGAAAAAGATTGTGATAATTTATTAAATGCGCCGGATATAAAATCAGAATTTGGACTTCGTGATCGTTGCATGCTTGAACTGATGTATTCATCAGGTCTTAGAGTCAGTGAGCTAGTGTCTCTGGAATTGAATCAACTCAATCAAAATCTGGGTTTAATCCGGCTCACCGGGAAAGGCAATAAGGAACGGGTTGTACCGGTGGGTGAAGAGGCTTTATTCTGGGTTAATAAATATTTAAAAGAATCCCGTCCTGTTCTGCGTAAAGAGCAACGGCCTACTGATGCTTTATTCCTGTCCAGTCGTGGTTCTGCGATTACTCGTCAGGCCTTCTGGCAACACATCAAAAAATATTTAACTATTGCAGGCTTAAAAGACAGTTTTTCTCCGCACTCTCTGAGGCATGCTTTTGCTACACATTTACTTAACCATGGAGCCGATTTGCGAACCGTGCAAATGTTATTAGGTCACAGTGACTTATCGACTACACAAATTTATACCCATGTCGCTCAGGCAAGGCTTCAGGCACTGCATGAGAAGCATCATCCTCGCGGGTAGAAAAAAATTTTAGCGCAAAGGATGAAAAGCAACGCAGAGGAGTATCGAGGGGGCTTATATTCTAAAACGGGCTTACATATCGGAACATAAACTGGACGTAAAGACAGCAAAAAAATAGAAAACCTCTGCGTATCTTTACGTCCTCTATGGTTCAAAAAATCTTTTAATGCAACAACGTAAACATCTTACGGCGATAGGTTTGAACCAGTGGGTTTTCACCACCGAGCATATCAAAAATTTCTATCAATCCTTTTTGTCCGGCACCATCTTTAAAGGATCTGTCCTTTTGCATGATTTGCATCAGTATTTGTATCGCTGCCTCATGGTTCCCGCCTGCATTCAGATAGGTGCTCATTTGTAGCAAAGCATCAAGGTCATCCGGATTATCTTTGATGCGTTGCTCAAGCTCGGCCGGGTCTCCCAAATCTTTTAATTGATTGGCCAGTTTTATCCTGGTCAATATTTCTTTCACTTCCGGTTGCTCTTTTTCATCATCCGCTAATGTGTTGATCAGGGCGATGGCTGACTCAAAATCATTCTGATTAGCAACCAGTTTTGCAATATTAATCTTGAGTTTTGAGTTTTGCGGGTCATTGGCCAAAGCAGTATTTAGCATTTCCAGGGCCTGCTGTTGTTTGCCTTCGTTGAATGCCTGAATAGCTTCATTCAGAACCTGGTCAGATTCGGTTTTTATATAAGGGTCAAGAAATTTTCTAACCTCGGCTTCCGGCAGTGCTCCCATAAATTCATTGACCATTTGTCCATCTACAAATAGTTTTGCTGTTGGTAAGCTTTTAACTCCCGCATGACCCGCAAGCTCTCCCTGTTCATCGCTATTGACCATCGCCAGGGTAAAAGCCCCCTGGTATTCTTCAGCCAGTTTATGTAATACCGGGATTAATGACTGGCAGGGTTGACACCAGTCAGCCCAGAAATCAACCAGTACGGGGTGTTTATAAGAGTTCTTGATAACCAGAGACTCAAAGTCTTCAATTGTCACATTATAGATATAGGGAGAGTCGCTCATTGAGTTTTTACCGGTAAAAATGATGTTGAATATATAAGGATTTAAGTTACAAAATCAAGCTTGCGATATATACTTTAAATTGATTAGGGGTTTATCAACTCCTGTAAAAAAACAAACTGGAAACTAATCTTTGAATAGTCAATACGATGCTTCATCAATAGAAGTTCTTACCGGTCTTGATCCGGTCAAAAAAAGACCGGGTATGTACACCGATACTACCCGTCCAAATCACCTCGCTCAGGAAGTTATCGATAATTCTGTGGATGAAGCGATTGCGGGTTTTGCCACGCAGATAGGGGTGATTCTGCATCATGATAACTCGGTGTCGGTGATAGATAATGGCAGGGGTATGCCAGTTGATATTCACCCCCAACAGGGTATTCCAGGTGTTGAAGTTATACTTTCCAAGCTGCATGCAGGTGGTAAATTTTCAAATAAAAACTATGAGTTTTCAGGTGGATTGCATGGGGTAGGGGTGTCGGTGGTGAATGCTCTATCCAGTAAACTGGATGTGCGAGTTCGACGAGACTCAAAAGAATACTCTATAAGTTTTGCCGATGGTGACAAAACCAGTGAGTTGACTGAAATAGGCAAGGTAGGGAAAAAAAATACCGGTACCACGATTCATTTCTGGCCGAATGGTAGTTACTTTGACAGTGCTAACTTTTCTATTCCCCGGCTTAAACATGTGTTGCGTGCCAAAGCAGTTTTGTGCCCCGGTTTACGGGTAAAGTTTTACGTAGAAAAAACCAAAGAAAGCGAAGACTGGTTTTACCAGGATGGATTATCGGATTACCTTAAAGAAGCGCTGGAAGGTTATGAGTTATTACCTGAGGAGCCTTTTATGGGTTCTATGCAAGGTGAGAAAGAAGCCGTGGACTGGGCTGTTAACTGGTTACCCGTTGGCGGAGAAGCGGTTACTGAAAGTTATGTAAATTTAATCCCAACCGCTCAGGGAGGCACCCATGTGAACGGGTTGCGCACCGGTTTGACCGATGCGATTCGTGAATTTTGTGAATTCCGTAGTTTATTACCTCGCGGTGTAAAAATAGCTCCGGATGATGTGTGGGACAAAGTGAGCTACGTGTTATCCGTCAAAATGCAGGATCCCCAATTCTCGGGACAGACCAAGGAAAGATTATCGTCTAGAGAATCAGCCGCATTTGTGTCGGGCATTGCCAAGGATTCATTTAGCCTGTGGTTAAACCTGCATGCCGATGTTGGTGACCTGCTGGCACAGATGGCCATAGACAGTGCTCAAAAACGATTAAGATCCGGTAAAAAAGTTATTCGAAAGAAAGTGACTTCGGGGCCCGCTTTACCGGGCAAACTGGCGGATTGTTCAAGTCAGGATGTGAGACTCACAGAAATATTCCTGGTAGAAGGCGATTCGGCTGGCGGTTCTGCCAAGCAGGCTCGTAGTCGAGAGTTTCAGGCCATCATGCCTTTACGCGGCAAAATTTTAAATACCTGGGAAGTTGCTTCGGATCAGGTACTGGCTTCACAGGAAGTACATGATATTTCGGTGGCAATAGGTGTTGAACCGGGATCGTCTGATTTATCCGGTTTACGTTATGGAAAAATTTGTATCCTGGCAGATGCTGATTCAGACGGTGCTCATATTGCGACGTTATTATGCGCCTTATTTCTACGGCACTTTCAACCGCTGGTGGAAAATGGAAATATCTATGTGGCTAAACCACCGTTATATCGAATAGACGTTGCCAAAGAAAAGTTTTATGCGCTGGATGAAGCTGAACGTGATGGTATTCTGGACCGAATAACTGCGGAAAAACGAAAAGGCAAGATCACCGTGACCCGTTTCAAAGGCCTGGGTGAAATGAACCCGCTGCAGTTACGTGAAAGTTCTATTGATCCGGATACTCGCAGACTGGCTCAACTCACTATCGAAGAGGGAGATGATACGTTTGAAATTATGAATATGTTATTGTCAAAAAAGCAGGCTGCAGATCGAAAATCCTGGTTACAGGATAAAGGTGATCTGGCTGAACTGTGAAGCAGTTCATAAGTTTCAAAAAAAACCCCTGTAGATTATGCTTGTACTTAGTTTTTAAGCTGAAATTGTTCTCCTCATGAAAAAAGAAGTAAAGATTGAGTTGGCCGGATTGAAAATAGGCATGTACGTTTCTCGTCTGGACAGGCCATGGATAGAGACCCCTTTTTTGCTTGAAGGGCTTTTGGTTGAATCTATTAAAGATATAAACGATCTTAAAAAAGCCTGTAAATATGTTTATGTAGATTTGATGAGAGGACGTGAACCACATCCAAAATCTATACTAACCGGTGATATCCCTCTGATCAATTTTCAGGATAAAAGTATCAATCCTTTTGGTAAAAAAAGGAATGTTCAAACACGACGTGTTAGCAAAAAAAAGCAACAGAAAAAGACACCCGCCAGGGATCAACCGGTAGAGTCAGTCAAAAGTAAATCAGCGCATAAAAGAAATCAGAAGTTATCTGAATATAACGGTTATGAAGAAGATATTGCCGGTAGACGAAAGCAGGATTACAGCGTAGAAAAATCATTTGATGATGAATTAAAAACGGCTTCAAAGGTGTATGAAAAACTGGGCTCTAAATTTCAAGCTGTTGAAATTGATATAAAGAAGGGAAATCAATTAAATTTAGATATTCTGACGATAGACATCAAAGCATTGACTGAAAGTATTATGCGTAACCCTTTTGCAATGTCCTGGGTTGCGCATATAAAAAGTCTGAAGGATTCTACAGTTTCACGGGCACTGAGTTCATCCATATGGTGCTGTACTTTTGCAAGGCATCTTGGTCTGGAAAAATCGGCAATTGATACTTTAACTCTGGGAGGTTTATTGCTGGATATAGGTAAACATAAGTTGTCACCAAAATTCCTGAAACTACCCAGGTCTCTTACCGCCGCTGAGTTTAGAGTGATGCAAATGCACGTCAATTTTAGTGTTGATATAATTAAAGAAGCGAGCAGGGAGAGTTTTAATATAAATCAATATAATGATTTAATTGAAATGGTTGCTGATCATCATGAACGTGCTGATGCCAGTGGCTATCCTGAGAATTTAAAAAATGAGGACATTTCTTTTTTTGGACGCATAGCGGGTATTGTTGATAGTTTTGATGCAATGACCAGTAAACGCTCGAACGAAGGTTTAGAGTCAATGTCTCCCAACCATGCTGTTAATGAAATTTATAATTTACGCTGCAGTCAATTTCAGTTAGAACTAGTTCAACAATTTGTTCTTACAGTCGGCATCTACCCTACCGGGTCTCTGGTGGAAATGAAGACGGGAGAAGTTGGAGTAGTTATTGCTGTAAACCCCTCAAATCGTCTTCGCCCCAGACTAAAACTTATTCTGGATAAAAATAAACAATCATTACCGGTTTATCAGGAAATTGATCTTGAGAAACTGAAAAATGATGTTGCTATTTCCCATGGCCTGGCACAAGGTGCTTTTGGTCTCGATATGTCAACGTTGTTTAATCAGTAAGTCTGTTACCAGTAGAACCAATACGGACAAATTAACCGTCATATGTTGCTTAATTAAAAAAAATCGACCAGTAATTTTTGATACTCAATATTTGTTGAAATATCATTATGTGTTGCATTCTTTATCATATGTGATTTGGCAGCAGGCAAATAGGTTAACAAATTTTTTGTATGACCCATAGGAATGACCTGATCTTGTTGCGCATATAAAACCAGAATTTGGCTGCTAATTGTGGGTGCATAACGAGTGGAATCGAATTGATCTTTTAATAACCATTTGACTGGAAAAACCGGGTAGTGAGATTGAGCGACACGACTAATGCTGTCATAAGGTGTAATGAGTACCAGTTTTAATACTTTTCTATTCGCCGCAAGGTAGCTGGCCACACCGGATCCGAGACTACGACCAATCACACTGAGCGAAGAATGCTGTGCTGTTAACCGGTCATAAATTGCCAATGCATCCGAGAATAAACCTGCTTCGGTTGGTTTTCCGCTACTGCCCCCGTAACCCCGGTAATTGGTCAGATAGATGGTGAAGTCACTGAACATTTGAGTAAATTCAGGTATGCTATTTTCAACCGCTTCGGCGTTACCTCCAAAATACAGTATTGCGGGTTTTTCCTGATCAAAATCCTGTTTATTCAGCACCCATACTTTTAATTTAGCTTCCGGGGTTTTTAACCATAAAGCTTCAGCACGGGTATCAGCGTTTTCCGGCGTAGGGTAATACAGAATACTGCGTTGTTTTATATACAGAAACAGGCAGGCCAGAGCGTATAAAGCAATTAAAAATGTGAATGTTTTCAGCATCGGGGTAGTTTATCAAAAACTTTTAAGATCTGCCTTGTTAACAAAAATATTAGAGATAAGTATGATCAACAGGTAAAATACAGCGCTATCTTTAGATATTCATAAATATAAAAACATCGTTATGCCAGAAAATATGGAACTGAATTACGAAGGGGTTGAACATGAACCTCTAGGTGTATTTACCGAAAAAGCTTATCTCGATTATTCCATGTACGTCATTCTTGATCGTGCATTACCACATATTGGTGATGGCCTTAAACCGGTACAGCGACGCATTATTTATGCCATGTCCGAGCTGGGTCTATCTGCCAGCTCCAAACATAAAAAATCTGCACGTACAGTGGGTGATGTACTAGGTAAATTTCATCCGCATGGTGATTCAGCCTGTTATGAAGCGATGGTACTGATGGCGCAGAAATTTTCCTATCGTTATCCATTGATTGATGGTCAGGGTAACTTCGGTTCACCAGATGACCCCAAGTCATTTGCTGCGATGCGTTACACTGAATCGCGTTTATCACCTTTTGCAAAAGTTTTATTACAGGAACTGGGGCAGGGTACGGTCGACTGGGTTCCAAACTTCGATGGCACCATGCAGGAACCATCTTTATTACCAGCACGACTTCCTCACATTTTACTCAATGGTACAACCGGCATCGCCGTTGGAATGGCAACCGATTTGCCACCGCATAATTTACGCGAAGTGGCTACTGCCTGTATTCGATTGCTTGATAGTTCCAGAACGACGCTGGATGAATTACTGGAACACATTAAGGGGCCAGATTATCCCACCTCGGCAGAAATAATCACACCTCATGCTGATTTGAAAACCATGTATGAAACAGGACATGGCAGTATTCGTATGCGTGCCGTGTATGAAAAAGAGGATGGCGATATTATTATTACCGCATTACCGCACCAGGTTTCGGGTGCCAAAATTCTTGAGCAGATAGCCGGCCAGATGCAGGCAAAAAAATTACCCATGGTTGATGATTTACGAGATGAGTCGGATCATGAAAATCCTACTCGGCTGGTGATTGTACCGCGTTCAAATCGCATCGATATTCACGGTTTAATGAACCACCTGTTTGCGTCAACTGACCTGGAAAAAACCTATCGTGTGAATATGAACATGATCGGGACTAATGGTCGTCCACAGGTTAAGAACCTGAAGCATATATTGCAGGAATGGATTGCATTTCGTATGGCAACCGTGCGTCGTCGCCTTGAATGGCGCCTTGACAAGGTCGATAAACGTTTACACATACTCGAAGGATTATTGATTGCATTTTTGAACCTGGATGAAGTGATTCGCATCGTGCGTTTTGAGGATGAGCCAAAACAGGTATTGATGAAAACTTTCAATATTTCTGATATTCAGGCCGAAGCCATTCTGGAAACCAGGTTGCGTAATCTGGCCAAACTTGAAGAAATGAAAATTCGTGCAGAGCAGGACGAATTGACTAAAGAAAAGCTCGGCCTGGAAAAAATTCTAGGTTCAGAGCGACGTATGAAAACCCTCATTAAGAAAGAAATAATTGAAGATGCAGAAACCTACGGTGATGATCGTCGCTCACCGATTGTGACACGCGAAGCAGCCAGGGCGATGGATGAATCTGATCTGATTCCTTCTGAAGCATTAACGGTTGTGATATCCACTAAAGGCTGGGTGCGAGCAGCTAAAGGGCATGATGTTGATGGCGCAGCATTAAACTATAAATCCGGAGATGCTTTTCTGTCATCGGCTCAGGGTAAGAGTAATCAGCAAGCCGTGTTTATAGATTCCAGTGGCCGCAGTTATGCTGCACCTGCGCATTCATTACCGTCAGCTCGTGGACAGGGAGAGCCACTCACAGGACGTTTCAAACCTGCTGCTGGAACTAGCTATGTAAGCACCGTTATGGGCAGGGATGATGACCTGTTTTTGATGTCGACCACTTTCGGTTACGGTTTTATCTGTAAATTTTCAGATATGGTGACTAAAAATAAAAATGGTAAGGCATTGATCTCTATTCCTGCAGGCGCTGAGTTATTGCCACCGGTTGCCATATCAAATGTAGATGAACAACAAATAGTAGCGATTACCAGTGAAGGTTATATCGCCGTCATAGCACTCAATGAATTGCCGCAACTGTCCAAAGGCAAGGGCAATAAAATAATCAACGTGCCGCCCAAAAAACTTAAAGCCAATGAAGAGATTGTGGGTGCTATTCACTGCATCACCGAAAAGGAAAAAATTACCGTTCATGTTGGTAAAAAATTCAAAAGCATGAATCATCGTGAATTACAGGACTATGTTGTTGAGCGCGGTAAACGTGGCAGTAAGTTACCCAGAGGCTGGCAGAATGTAGACTGGGTTGAGCAGAGTGCAAAATAACCTGGATAGATTGTCTGATTTAAGCGGGTATACCCCGGTAGTAATGCCATAAAAATAATGAACCAACACTTCGCCAGGGAGACCAGTGTTCGATAAGATCACGAGCCTGTGCAGGTGTGGGTTTGGCAGGCAGATTTTTCAATCGCCCAAGCGCAACTAATAGTGCAAGATCATCGGCAGGGAAAATGTCCTGCCGTTGAAGCGAAAACATAAGATAAATTTCTGCACTCCATCGACCTAAACCCCTGATGGATGTGATCGCATTAATTGCGACGTCGTTATCCATTTTTTCCAGTTCATTGATATTGAAGTTCCCACTCAGAATAGCGTCTGCCAGACCTTTGGCATATTCTATCTTGCGATAAGATAAACCGGCTTCGTGTAACTGTTTATCTTCCAGCTTTATTAAGGCCTGTGCTGAGACTTCAGGCAGTAAATCAGTCACCCGTTGCATGATAACTTTCGCCACCTGAGTTGATAGTTGTTGGCTTATAATGATGGAAAGGAAGGCTTCGAGTCCCTGCGGGCGAAGTCGAGGCGGAGGTGGACCTGTTGTTTTAAAAGCCAGCTCGATATCCTGGTCTACTGTGGCCAGGGCGTTCATACCTGTATTGATTATTTGAGTATCCATGCTGACCTTCTTAAGGTTGCCGAGCCCGTCGGGATACACTAGTTAACAGACTTCCTGCAACAACTAACAACAGACCAGCAGCATAGACCGCCACAACGGGTTCATCAAATAATATAATTAAATAAAATGCGGACAATATGGGGGTCATAAACGTAAAAGGGGCCAAATATGAAGCTTCTGTCGACCTCAATGCCAGTAACCAGAATACATACGAAAAGCCATTTACCAGTACGCCATTTAAAAATATCTGTATCAGTTCACCCGATGAAGGAAAAGCAAATTTAGAGTAATAAAGCATAGATAATAAAGAAGCTATACAGGCGGTTAAAAAATATATGGTGACTACGCCCAGGGGTTCTTTTTTTATTGTTTTACTGAGAACAGAAAATAATGCAAAACATGCAGCAGCAGCTCCTACCAGCCCAATCACCGGAGCATTATTGATACCCATGATTTGAAAGCCTCCTTTTGTCAGCACTAAAATGACGCCACTAAAGCCCAGTGTGATCGCAATAATTTAAGCTTTCTTTCAATATGAAAAATGAAAAAACAACGATCAGTATCGGCCAGGTGTACTGAACAACCAATACCTCCATTCCGGTCGCTATTGCGTAACCCTGGTAGAGAAAAAGGTAATACAGGTATGTGCCGAGTAACCCGAGAATAAATAAAGAACTCCAGTCTTTGAAGCTGGTAGGATCGAAATTCAGGTTGTGACAGAGCCTGCTTTGTTGCTTTACAGGTTATACTAAATTGATGTTTTTGCCCATAAGTACGATTTAATAACTGATTAAAACACTCAGTCCAGTTGACGGAATAAAATGATGGAAAATGAAAAATCTATTTTCGTTGAAATTAAAGTAGCAGCATCTGTTGAAGATGTGTGGGCAGCATGGACAACTGAAAATGGCGTGAAAAGTTTTTTTGCACCAGACTGTAAGATAGACCTTTGTCCGGACGGGATGTACGAAATTTATTTTAACCCGGATGCTCCTCATGGAGAGAAGGGTGGAGAGGGGTTACGGATACTGGCTATTCAGCCTATGAGCATGTTTTCGTTCACCTGGAATGCTCCTCCAACGCTACCAGAAGTGAGAGGGCAAAGAACTCATGTCATTATTCGTTTTCAAGCTGAATATGATAATGAAACTACAGTGAGACTTATTCACCAGGGTTGGGGAACAGGTGGAGAGTGGGAAGATGCTTATCAATATTTTAACAGGGCGTGGAGAGAAATAGTTTTACCAAGACTCAAACTTCGATTCGAACAGGGACCGATAGACTGGGAAAATCCTCCACCCTTTTAATTCTTATTTATATTTCATCAATAGCTACTCTGTAGTTTTATCAGCACTGAAATATAACCACAGAAATCCAGATACTCCAGCTATAAGTGAGGCCAGCAGTATTCCTGATTTCGCCATCAGTAAATCATCCGGAGAATGTGCAAAACCAAGTTCGGCGATGAATATTGACATGGTGAAACCAATTCCACCCATCAGGGCGACACCGATAATATGATTGAAATTTAATCCATGGGGTAAGGTGGTCAGTCCGACTTTTACTGCTAACCAGGAAAAACCGGCAATACCTAGAAGCTTGCCAATAACCAGGCCAGCAGAAATTCCCATCGATACCGGGTGAAAAATAATATCACCCAGTGATGAAAAATCGATAGGCACTCCCGCATTGGCCAGAGAGAATATGGGAATAATGATATAGGCTGAAGGCAGGTGCATTTTATGCTCTAGAACCTGTGCCGGTGCCTGTACCAGGTGTACCCCTTCTTCCAGTGCCTGAACACGATTTCGTAGCATATCATTTTTTATAATATTGGATTCCTGTTGATAGGCTTGCTGGATATCATCAACCATGCCACGAATTTTATCGAGAAAACGTCCCGGGTCGTATTTGGGGCGCATGGGAATGGTGAATGCGAGAAAAATTCCAGCAAGCGTTGCATGAATTCCACTCTTCAGCATGGCAATCCACAGAATGATACCGATCAATATGTAAGGAATAGTTCGGCGAGTCCCTCCCAGGTTTAGCGCGATTAGAACAGCCAGCATGACGATGGCTGTTGCCAGTGCCGGGATGCTGATTGTTTCGGTATAAAATAAGGCGATAACGATTACTGCTCCAAGGTCGTCGACTATGGCCAAAGCAACCAGAAAGGTGAGTAAATTTTTAGGTATTCGGTTGCCTAAAAGTGCCAGAGTACCAAGGGCAAAGGCGATATCGGTAGCCATTGGAATACCCCATCCATCAAAAGTATGACCACTCGGGTTAATACTCATGTAAATGACTACGGGGACTATCATGCCGCCTAATGCAGCGACAATGGGTAAGATCGCCAGTTTAATATCGGCGAGTTCCCCCACCAGTATTTCACGTTTAAGTTCCAGTCCAATGACGAAGAAAAATATGGCCATCAAACCATCATTAATCCAGTGGTGTACCGATTTTGATAGCTGAAATCCGGGCACTCCAACGGTAAAGGTTAGTTCTAGCAGGTGATGATAAGCCTCATTCCATGGACTGTTTGCGATGGAGATGGCAGCGATGGCACACAACATGAGCAAGATGCCACTGGTGGTTTGCCGGTGGATGAATTCTTCAACAGGAGACAAAACCCAGTTGAAAGCTTTTTCCCACGGGGCGCAGTATTCTTTTGCGGCTTTATTGACCATCAGCATCCACTAATTATTCTGTTGAAATGGTTTAAAGCACTAATTGTAGCTGATTTATGTGTTAACCGGTAAACAGTCTGAGATATTGACCAGGGTCATAAATATGACTGAATCTTAAGGTTTTATTGTACTCACGGTCATTGTTGAGGCAGGGCGAAAGCAGTAAAGTATAATGAATGCTGGTTACTAAATTTCCCATCACCACAGGGTATATTTGAAACTATGATAAAAGATAAAGATCTTCTTGCCGAACCTGGTCATAACTTAGCGGATGATTCAGAAGATGCCTTTATGGATTTTCTACATAAAATCATTCGTGTAGCGGTAAAAGTACTGGCGGTTTTGATGGTGGCCGTCATTGTCTGGGGAATAGGGGATGTGATATATGTCCTGTATCAGCGACTTATTGCTCCCCCTTTTTTACTATTAAGTATTGGCGATATTCTGGCCACATTCGGTGCATTTCTGGCAGTACTTATCGCTATCGAAATATTCATCAATATCACGCTCTATCTTAAGACGGATGTAATTCCTGTCAGGATAGTAGTGGCGACAGCATTAATGGCTATTTCACGTAAAGTTATAATTTTTGATTTCGAGAAAATAACACCACAATTTATTCTGGCAACCGCTGCTGTAGTTATGGCTTTAGGAATTACCTACTGGCTGATTAGTAGAAAATCCTGAATAACATTTTTATATTCTAATTCTGTTTAAGAGAGTACTGTGATGAACGATGATGGTTTTACTGCTAAATACTGGCATGCAGATAGTGTAGAAACAGTTTGCGAATCACTCGGTACCAGCATCAATGGACTTTCAGTTGATGAAGTCCGTGAGCGGCAGCTGAAATATGGTTTGAACCAACTTCCTGCACCAGAAACCCGTGGCCCGTTGATGCGGTTTTTATACCAGTTTCACAATGTACTTATCTATGTGTTGATTATTGCCGGAGTCGTTACCGCTCTATTAGGGCACTGGATAGATGCGTCAGTGATTTTTGCCGTGGTATTTATAAATTCTCTGATTGGTTTCGTGCAGGAAGGCAAGGCCGAAGATGCGTTGAAGGCCATTCAAAAAATGCTTTCTCCCAATGCCATGGTATTACGTGATAACAGGCAAATATCGATACCGGCAGAAAACCTGGTACCGGGTGATGTCGTGTTGCTGCAGTCCGGTGATAAGGTGCCGGCAGATCTACGCATGTTTCGGGTAAAAGGGCTGCAAATTCAGGAGTCGGTACTGACGGGAGAATCTATAGCAGTTGAAAAAATTACCGAAGCTGTCGCGCAGCAATCTACTATCGGAGATCGTCGGTGCCTGGCATTTTCGGGCACGCTGGTGACCCATGGTCAGGGTGGTGGCGTGGTGATAGCGACCGGTGTTCAAACGGAGATTGGTCACATCAGTACCCTGGTTTCGGAAGTAGAGTCACTGACCACACCGTTATTACGTCAGATGGCACAGTTCGGTCGCTGGCTGACCCTGGCCATTTTAGCTATAGCCATCATAACTTTCCTGTTTGGCTCGCTGGTTCGAGACTATGAATACGCAGAAATGTTTCTGGCGGCAGTGAGCCTTGCCGTCGCAGCGATTCCTGAAGGGTTACCGGCCATTATGACCATCACGCTGGCGATAGGTGTACAGCGTATGGCCAGGAGAAACTCAATCATACGCAGATTACCGGCGGTGGAAACACTAGGGGCTGTCAGCATTATCTGTTCGGATAAAACAGGTACTCTGACCCGTAATGAAATGACTGTTCGAATGATTGTAACCACGGGTAATTTATTTGAGCTGGCAGGTACCGGCTATGATCCTCATGGGGCTATTTTGCAAGCAGGGGAAAATGGAGAATACAAACAGCTTCTGCAGCAGTCAGTCAGGGCAGCTGTTTTATGCAATGATGCTTCACTGGAGCATAAAGACTCGGAATGGCTGGTTCATGGTGATCCGATGGAGGGCGCATTATTAGTAGCCGGCCTCAAAGCCGGGCTGGAAATAGACGTAGAAGCAAAACAATATCCACGAACCGACCTGATTCCATTTGAATCGGAACATCGTTTTATGGCTACATTGCATCACAGTCATAAAGGTGATGCGTTTATTTATGTAAAAGGCGCACCTGAGCAATTACTGGATATGTGTGATCAGCAGCAAACAGTCTCTGGTAATCAACCGATTGATAAGGACTACTGGTTGCATCGCATAAACGAAATGGCGAGGCAGGGGCAAAGGGTTTTGGCCATAGCTACCCGCTCGGTCGATTATGAACAGCTTGAACTAAATTTTGATGATGTAAAGAGTGGACTGACTCTGCAGGCCCTGTTCGGATTGATTGATCCCCCGCGAGAGGAAGCGATTGGTGCAATAAAAAAATGTGGTAACGCGGGTATTAGAGTGAAAATGATTACCGGGGACCATGCTGCCACAGCCATAGCTATTGCACGACAGTTAAAGCTGGTGAACACCGAAGAGGTGCTGACCGGAGAGCAGTTAAACTCAATGTCTGAAGACGAGTTACGTCAAAAAGTAGTGAGTGTTGATGTTTATGCTCGCGTTAATCCTGAGCATAAACTGTTGCTGGTGAGGCTGATGCAGGAACTGGGTTTCATCGTGGCCATGACGGGTGATGGCGTGAATGATGCACCAGCCCTGAAACGTGCCGATGTGGGGACAGCAATGGGGCATAATGGTACTGAAGCCGCCAAAGAAGCCGCCGAGATGGTGCTGGCTGATGATAACTTTGCATCCATCACTCATGCCGTGGAAGAAGGGCGAACAGTTTACGATAACCTCAAAAAGGCAATTTTATTTATTCTGCCAACCAACGGTGGAGAAGCTTTGATTATTCTTGCGGCGATTATCCTCGGTTTTCATCAATTGCCATTAACCCCGGTGCAAATTCTTTGGGTTAATATGGTGACGGCAGTAACACTGGCGTTATCACTGTCATTTGAGCCTTCAGAGCAGAATGTCATGCGGCGTGCGCCACGTGATGCCGATCAGCCGATGCTGACGCCTCATTTACTGTGGCGAATAACCTTCGTGTCGTTTATTTTGATGGGAGGGACTTTCGGTCTTTTTATGTTAGAAATCGACCGGGGCATGAGTATTGAGTATGCCCGCACGGTAGCGGTAAATACACTGGTCATGTTTGAAATATTTTACCTGTTTAATTCTCGATATATTTTTGATTCGATTTTTAACTGGGCCGGGTTAACGGGAAACCGTTATGTACTGATTGCCATCTCTATCCTGATTTTTCTTCAGCTGGCTTTTACTTACCTTGCACCGATGCAAATGTTATTTGGAACCACGGCGATAAACTTAAACACCTGGTTACAAATTATTGTCATTTCTTCTTCGGTGTTATTTCTTGTCGAGTTAGAAAAATATGTGGTACGACAAATTGATTCGAAAGCGAATCCCCCGTCGTTGAATTAACTCCAGCCAGCTAATTTTAAAAAGGCAATTTATTCAGAGTTTACGGCTGCCTGGTGGTTATTGTGTGGCTGTGAACGTTCTACATGATCGGCAAATCCTGTACCGGCTTCTGTGTAAATATTGAATACTGCTGTAGCGCCGGCCTGGAGTAAAATTTGTGCATCATCGGTAAATCTAGCGATCGCTGCTAAACGCCCGGAAAAAGAAGTTTGCTCAAGTTGCTCCAGTGCATCCAGGTTGGCCTGCAAATTAGGTAAAGCAAGCATGATTAGTTCAATTTTATGGTTTCGTTTAAGCTTGTCCCAGAAATCAGCATCACTGGGGTCACCGTGTAAAACATTTCGACTATGTTGCTGGTGCATTTTTACCTGCTCAGAATCAAAATCTATACCGACTACAGTATCACCATGTAATTCTCTCATTTTGTCATAAGCACCAGTTCCTACTCGACCCATCCCAAAGATAGCGATGGTTGCATCCAGAGTATCCAGCACGTTGTCTTCGGATAATAGTTTATCGCGCTGAAACTTTTTCCAGAATACTCTGAACTGACTGTAAATTTTGTCATCGTGGTCATTAAGAGGTGCAGCGACGACAAAAGAGAGTGAAAGCGCGATAGCAATGACCACCAGCCATTCTGCATCCATCCAGCCATTACTGACGCCAATAGCTGCAACGATCAGGCCGAATTCACTGTAGTTGGTCAGGTTTAGAGTCGTCAGTAAAGATGTTCGAGCGCGTAATTTAAAACCTGTCAGTAAACTAATAAATAATGCTGACTTTATGAAGATAAAAGGTACCAGCAGTATGCCAATAGTCAGTGCTTCGAGTGACAGTTGACCCGACATGCCGATTGAAAGAAAGAAGCCGACCAGAAACAGATCTTTGAAACCCAGCATGGTTTTAGACATTTCCCTGGCTTTGGGATGAGTCGATATCAGTATGCCCATGATAAGCGCACCGAGATCATCTTTAACGCCACCCAGTTCAAACAGTTCGGCTCCGCCCAGGGCAAGTACCAGGCCATACAGAATGAGCAACTCACCATGTCCTGTTTTTTGTAACAGGTAGTGAAATAGCGGGCGCATCGGGATTAATAAAAATAGTAACAGGGCCCAGTATGAAGGGAGTTTTCCGGTTGATGCTGCAAGGAAGATGACGGCTGCAAGGTCCTGCATAACCAGAATGCCAATGGCGATTCGGCCGTGCAATGATGACATTTCACCGGCTTCTTCCAGATGTTTGACGACAAAAACCGTACTGGAAAAACTCAGTGCAAAGGCAAGCATGACGGCCAGTTTGAGATCGAGTCCGGAGAATAGTGGTGCACTCATCAAGGCCAGCGCATAAATAGCCGAGCCAAAGATAATGAGAGTGAGAGAAATATGTAACAGGGTCACTGACCAGACCTGGGGTCTGATGAGAACTTTCAGGTTGAGCTTTAAACCAACCGTGAATAACAGCAGCGTGATACCTAAATCGGCGAGTTTTTGCAGAGGTTCACCACTGGTAAAACCCAGATAATTGAGAACAAAACCAGTGGCTAAAAAACCGACCAGTGGCGGCAGGTTAATTAACTTGACCAGAAATCCCAGAACAAATGCCAGTGTGATCCAGCTGACATCACCCAGAGCTATTGCAACCCATTCAAAATCCATTGCAATTTACCTAGCCAGACATTGAAGAAAAATCATAATTTAATGCTTTTGCCGGTGACTGTAAAAAGTCTCCCTGAACATAATCAGTTCCAACGGACCAGATCACGCTGAGCATACCGGGATCACTGACGCCTGGCAGAATGGTAGAAATTTCCATCGATGCAGCCTGGATAGTGAGTTCGCGAATACTATCCTGATTATCGGTATTAGCGGCCAACCCTTCAATGTATGCCATATTGATGCGCAAATAATCCGGCTGTATATGTTTAACCAGTTGAAATGGATTTAACCCGGTTCCAAATTCATCCAGAACTATTTGACAATGTAATTGCTTGAGACCTTTATATAATGTCTTAACAGCTTTTAGCTGATTGACTGCATGTACCTCGTTAATGCAAAACACCAGTTGTTCCCCCGGAATCTTGGCACTTTGAATACGTTCAGCAATCCACCGGGCCAGGGTAGCATCCTGTAATCCATCTAAACTCAATGGAATGAAAATATTGACCTTTCTTTCAGCCTTTGCTGCTACGGCAATCTGCTTGATAGCGGTAATGATTGACCACCGGTCAAGAGTTTTAGACATTTTGCTTCTTTCGGCAGCAGGCATGAAATCTTCTTCGCTTAATTCATTACCCTCTTTGGTCTTGATTGATTTTGTTAATTCATAACGTTCACCCGTCACCCCGGTAATACTGACTATGGGTTGAAATAATGGAGTGATAGAGTCAGTAGAAATTGCATATTTAATCTGTTTAATGATTTCCCCGTCTTCTTCCTGCTGTGACATTTCACCGCTGACGGGTACATAAAACAGGCTGTCATTTCCACCATTTTGCTGGACTTTATCCAGAGTTCTCTCAATTCTGGAAATAATTTCATTCGGGTTATCCGGAGAAATCTCATCGATAGAGTAAATTGCAATACTGCAGGTACAACTGATCGATTGCTGTCCTGTTTCTGAGATATGCTGTTCTATCTGTTTCAATAAAGCGCTGGAGTTTTTCTCGACGTTTTGTTTTTCCTTGTCGCTACTGAGTACGCTGTAACTGTAGGCTCCGAAACGTGCTACCAGTTCATTTTCAGATGAATGCTGTTTGATGATTTTAGCGATATCATTGATTAAAATATCACAACCGGAAATACCGACAGTATTTCGAATGCCCTGGAAATTATCGATAGAGATAAACAGGAAATAGCTGGGAGACTTTCCATTAGCAGCTTCGTCCATTCGCTGTTGAAGCTGCTCCATAAAATACTGCCTGTTAAATAATCCGGAAACCAGGTCATGCTGGTGCATATAACTAATCTGTTGTTCCAGTTCGGTCGTATCGGCCTGAGAACGGATGACGATCTGGGTGCAGGTTTCACCTTCAAAACTTGCACGTGAAAATTCTAATATGCCGTCGATGGTTTCACCGCTCACTTGCATAAGTTTCAGTTCGAGTGAGTTGCTTTTATTTTTATTCTGGCTTAAATCACGCAGAAACTGTTTTAACTCATCCTGCTGGTCGCTATGGACCATGTCCATTAAGGGCATACCCTCAAGTTCGTCAAAATCAGTATTACCGAATAACTCCATATATACATTGTTGGCAAAGATATGCATGCCTTCATGTACGTAGGCAATGGCATCTTTTGAATTTGCTAACAATGACTGACAGCGTTTTTCAGATTCGTGCAGTTCTTTCTCACTCTTAGCGGTTTTACGCCATATTTTAATGTTGTCCGATTCTCTTTTTACAACCAGTGCCAGGTGATCCAGTGAACTATTGCAAATGACATCCTGAGCACCGAGCTTCATGGTTTCAGTGACCATTTCCTCATTCACTTCGCTGGCCATTCCGACAATATACAGATGACGTCCGCACGTTCTGATCAGTTGTTGAGCCTGTTGCAGGGTGAAATCCGTTAATTGCAGGGAGAATAAAACCAGGTCAATAGGTTTTTGTTTGATGATTTCTTCCATATCTTCACTGATTTCAGCGTGCTCTGCTAAAACATGCATGCCAGAGCTGCGTAATGCGCTGGTGATTACTTCCGCCTGGTAAAGGCCTTCATCAACAATTAAGAGTCGAATCAATTTGTCAGATTCTGCAGTCATATTGTCCTTATTATAATTTCGGGTTAGCTACATTGTACTGGAGTTTTTGATAGTTGGCCGGAAATTTCGTTTACTAATTTTGGTACTAAATAACCGGGCAGACTATTACGAAGCTCTGTGTATATTTTGCATTGTTGATCGACGGTTAGGTCAAAATGAGCTGCACCTCGTACTTTATCCAGACTATGTAAATAGTAAGGAATAATGTGGTTGTCAAATAGTTTGTAGGATAATTCAGATAAAATCGATTTTTTATCATTAATTGCTTTCAGTAATACCGACTGATTTAATAATTGAAACCCATGCTGAGATAATAAATTAAATACCCGCTGATTAAATTCAGAGATCTCATTAGGGTGATTAATATGGGTGATAAAAACAACCTTGCCGTTAAACTGTTCAAGTATGCTGATAAAAGTTTCATTTACCCTTTCGGGTAATACCGACAGTAACCGCGTATGAAAGCGTAAATACTGAATATGCGGAATTTTATTGAGCTGAGTGATTAAGGTCGATATTTTCTGGTCACTTAACATCAGCGGGTCACCACCGGAAAGAATCACTTCGGAGATTTCAGAGTGCCTGTTCAGGTAGTTTATCACTGGACTGCAGTTGCTGATATCCAGTTTGGCCTCGCTATAGGGAAAATGACGTCTAAAACAATATCGACAATGAATCGGGCAGGCAGCGGTGAGCGTTAACAAAACTCTATTGGGGTATTTATGAATCAAACCTGGCACCGGCATGGCTTTAATATCACCCACGGCATCCAGACTGTAGCCTTGAATATGATGATGTTCTCTCTTGTCGGGCATGACCTGTAGCAATAAGGGATCCTGTGGATTCCCTTTTTCAATGAGTGATGCGTAATATTTTGTCACTCTAACAGGAAAACCAGCTTCACTTCCGCTTTCAGGACGGTTAACATCCAGCTCACAATATTTAAGCAAATCTTCTATCTGCCGAAATGACTCTGACAAGGCAACTTTCCAGTCGTGAGTTTGTGGTGAAAAGACAGGTTCGGGTATCATTAACATTTATAGAAATAATTTAAGAGATTTATATGGCAAGTTATAGCACGAATGAATTCCGCGGTGGTTTAAAGGTGATGCTTGATGGAGATCCCTGTTCCATTATCGAAAATGAATTTGTAAAACCAGGTAAAGGCCAGGCCTTTAATCGCGTCAAGATTCGTAACCTGAAAACAGGTCGGGTGCTGGATAAAACGTTTAAATCCGGAGAATCTTTAGAAGCGGCTGACGTTATAGATGTTGACATGCAATATTTGTATGACGATGGCGAATTCTATCATTTTATGGTGCCTGACACCTTCGAGCAACACCCTGCAGATAGAACTGCGGTAGGAGATGCTAATATCTGGCTTAAACCTCAGGATATGTATGAAGTGACTTTATACAATGGGGCTCCTATTGGCATTACTCCCCCTAATTTTGTTGAACTGGAAATAACCGATACTGATCCCGGCCTGAAAGGTGATACCGCACAGGGTGGCACCAAACCCGCAACTCTGGAATCAGGAGCAGTCGTTAAAGTACCTTTATTCCTGGAGATAGGTGAAAAAGTACGTGTTGATACTCGTAGCGGAGATTATATGTCTCGTGTGAAAGGGTAGAGATACTCTGCATAAATGCAGTTTCAACTTGAAAATATAAAAACAAGGGCCCTGGTTTACCAAAAAATCAGGGCCTTTTTTAATGCTATAGACTATCTTGAGGTGGATACACCTCTGCTCGGGAAAGCTACCAATACCGATATTCATATTCAATCGATCCAGGCCGTCACCTGCGATCGTCAGGTGTATTTACAAACTTCTCCCGAATTTTCCATGAAACGTTTATTGGTAGCTGGCAGTGGGTCAATTTATCAAATATGCCATGCTTTCAGGGATGAAGAAAAAGGCCGCTATCATCATCCTGAATTTACGCTGCTGGAGTGGTATAGCTGTGGATTTGATTATCACGCATTGATGAATCAGCTTGAACAGTTGATTGGCAATTTGCTGGATGTGGCACAGCCTTTTCAGCGAATCAGTTATTTTGAATGTTTTAAAACGCATCTACATCTGGACCTCAAATCTGCCAGACTGGATGACTGCCGGCAATGCGTTGCAGAACATATTTCGGGTATCGATACTTTACTGTTAAATCGGGATGATTGTCTTGATTTGCTGATCAGCCAGGTTATCTCAAAACAGTTCAAGGGATTTACCTTTGTTTATGATTATCCTTCATCGCAGGCTTCACTGGCAAAATTAAAACGATCAAATCCTGAAGTTGCAGAGCGTTTCGAATTATTTTTTAACGATCTGGAGCTGGCCAATGGTTTTAGCGAATTAACCGATTCAACGGAACAACGAGCTCGTTTTGAGCAGGATAATGCAAGGCGTGTTGAATCCGGTTTAGAAAGCTATCTTATTGATGAAGATTTTTTACAGGCTTTGGAGCGCGGAATGCCAGAGTGTGCAGGTGTCGCTGTCGGGCTGGATCGTTTGCTAATGGTGATGTTTGAAGAAGAAAGTCTGAAATCTGTTTTAACCCTGGATACATTAAATTTTTAGTAAAAATTCATTGTAATAAAAGTCAAAAGCATATCACCACGAAGAGCACGAAATACACAAAGGTAGATCATTTTGAGGCACAGGCTTTCAAGACTATGGCAATGACTAATTTATCCAGCTTTTTTTCAATATATCTTTATTTTTCTTCGTGCTCTTCGTGGTAAAAATTGTTTATAGTCAACGACTATAGAAAATTGCTGAGTAGTAACCAGCTATTAAAATAATAAAGCACTCAATTTATATAAATCTGTATCTATTAAACACTCAATTGAACCTGTAACCTTCTAATCAGTTTGAAGGCTATTGGGATAAGTATTTGTTGTGTTTGACGTAATTTTTTTATTTATGGCAGGATTTTTGGGTGGAGTTATTAACTCAATAGCCGGTGGCGGAAGCTTCATTACTTTTCCTGCGCTGTTATTTGTCGGTGTTTCTCCAGTGAGTGCCAATGCAACCAATACCTTCGCTTCTTTATCCGGTTATTTAAGTGGGGCATTTGCATTCAGGGAAGAGTTGATAGCGCATAAAAAAGAATTACCCCTGTTTATTCTTACCAGCCTGGTCGGGGGTATAGCGGGTGCCTGGCTTTTATTACAAACTTCCGATTCACTGTTTAGAGAAGCCATTCCATGGTTGCTCCTGTTTGCAACGGCGTTATTTATTTTCGGAGAACAGTTAAACCGGTCACTAAAGACACTCGCTACTCAGCATAAATATGCTTCATCCATAGGCGCATTTTTTATATTTCTATTTTTGCTGGGAGTTTGTATTTACGGAGGTTTTTTCAATGCCGGTCTGGGCATTATTATCCTCAGTTATCTGGCTTTGGCCGGTTACAATAATATTAATACGATGAATGGAATCAAATTGCTGGTTTCTTCCTGTGTATCGGTTATTGCCGTCGTGCTGTTTATCATTGAAGACGTGATTGTGTGGTACGAAGGCAGCCTGGTTCTACTCGGCACATTTGTGGGTGGATACTTTGCTGCTCATCTATCCCGAAAAATACCTCAGTCTTATGTCAGAGCTTGTGTTATTTTTGCGAGCATCGGGATCACTGCCTATTTCTTTTATGATAATTATTTGATCGATTGAGTGTAAATTAAAAAGTCAAAAGATGTTCACCACGAAGGCAAGATGAACACGAAGAAAAACAAACCCTTTTTAAGGTAATGGATTTAATCAGCCATTGTTCTGATTACGAATAACCCCGCCACATTAAGAATTATCTTCGTGCTCTTGGTGGTGAAAAATCACTTTAAATTCGCTTCTATATTTTAAACTGTCCGATCAGCTCACCCATTTTAAGCGTTTGACCGGGTGTTAGAAGTTGAGACCATTCAACCTTATCGGTGGTTAATAAAATAACCGTTGAACCCATATTAAATCGACCCATTTCTTCACCTTTGGCAAAGTCTTTTTCGCTATGGTCGTAATTGAAATCAGAAACTGACTTTCCTTTTGGTGGAGTAACCAGCCCGCTCCATACCGTTTCTATGGCAGCAACATTGATAGCACCGACCAGGACCATGGCTACAGGTCCGGCGGGAGTAGAAAACAGGCAGATCACTCTTTCATTACGGGCGAATAAGCGGGAGATAGCTCTTACTGTCCACTGAGCGACACTGAATAACCTGCCTGGCACGTGAATCATTTTTTTCAGGCGTCCTTCAACTGGCATATGAATACGATGATAATTGTAGGGAGCAAGATAAATTGTGGCGAAGCGGCCACCGTTAAATAATTTAGCTAATAAAGCATCGCCACCTATCAGATCCTGAACGGAGTAGGAATGACCTTTGGCCTGAAACAGTTGGTCATTCGTGATATTACCAGCTTGTGAGACGGTACCATCCACCGGACTGGCCAGGTCGTGTTCACCGGCGGTAACCGGTCTGGATTCTGCTTTTAGCGACCGTACAAAAAAATCATTAAAAGAAGGGAAGAGAGAGATGTCCTGTATCACCGCATCGGACATATCGACTTTAAACTTTTTAATAAACCAGCGAATGACGGGAGTAACTTGAGGACTTTGTATTCTGGTTAATTTGAAAATAATGCGAGATATCAGGTGATGGGGCAGTATGATAAATAACCCGGTCAGTAAACGCTCTTTCCAGCTTAAGGATGAATTTTGCATTGTCTAGTTGAGTTTACTTTTTAACTTCAAGCTCAATACTTTGAGTAGAGTCATTGTTGAAGGTTGCGATGACTTTAACAATATCGCCTATTTGTAGTGGTTGTATCGGGGAAATTAACATCAGGTGTTTACCACCGGGTTTAAGCTCCACGCTGGACTGAGCCGGCAATGGTATGGTTTCCAGTTCAATCATTTTCATCATGCCACCTTCCATTTTGGTCTCATGCATTTCCACGGTTTCAAAGGCATCGCTTTGAAGCGAAATGATTTCCATCGACTCCCTGGAATCATTTTTGATTTGCATGTAACCAGCGCGCATCGGTACCACGGGAGGTAACTGTTTGATCCATCCATCAATAAATTGAACATTAATATTTTCTGCAAAAACAGAGTTGGAAATCAGTAGGATAGCCAGTAGGATAATTTTTTTCATGTAAGGAAACTCGGACAATTTTAAATTAAAGTGATAATTCAGGGGTTAAGGGTTAATTAGAGCTGTTAGATCATGCGCAATTTTACTGCTGTCATGCGGTGAACTAAAAACGCCGGCGAATCGAGCCTGGGGATCAACCAGAATGAGAGAGCCACTGTGAGCCACTTCGTAAACGTCACCCTCTGTTGATTTAACAATGTAATGAAGAATTCCGGTCGCATCCGTTAATATGTTGACACTATCAATATCTGCTCGTGCACTCATAAAATTCTTGTTGAAATAAGTTACATAAGCTTTCATCTTTTCCTGAGTATCCCGATCCGGGTCAACAGTAATAAAAGTAAGCTGTAGCTTGTCTAATACTTTTTTGTCCGTAATTTGAGAAACCATGTTGATAAGCATTGTCAGGGTATCCGGGCAAATATCGGGACAATTCGTGTAGCCAAAAAATAGTAGATTCCATTTTCCCTTTATAGTTTCATTATTAAAGGGTTTGTTGTTGTGATCGGTGAGCTCAAAGGCGGGTAAAGGTTTGGCTTGTTCACCCAGCCAGGTGATAGCCTGCAACTGGACCGGTTGAGGTTTGAGCAGAAACAGGGCGCTGGCGAATCCCAGAACGATTGCGAGCGATGTAATAATAATAAGGGGTTTATTCACAATATTTAGTCAGTTTTTCAATTGAAAAGTCGGAATGGAAGTCCAAAACCATGTAAAATCCGCTCCATTATATTTGAATCATGAATTTAAACCTAGTGGAACATAAAGAGATAACCGAGTCATTAATAACTCTGAGAGATTATATTCGTTGGGGTAGTAGTGAATTTCATCGCCAGAAACTGACTTTCGGGCATGGTTTTAACCGGGCTCTGGACGAGGCTGTTTACCTTGTTTTACATGCGCTGTCATTACCCATCGACTGGGCTGAAAGTTATTTCGATACAAGGCTGACAGAAACAGAGCGGGAGCAGGTTCTTAACCTGTTGATGAAACGTATTTATTCACGTAAACCAGCTGCTTACCTGACTAATGAAGCCTGGTTTTGCGGTCTGCCTTTTTACGTCGACGAAAGAGTGCTGGTGCCGCGTTCGCCCATTGCAGAATTAATAAATAACCAGTTTGAACCCTGGCTTGATGCTACTGGCGTCGATAATGTACTCGATTTATGTACCGGTAGTGGTTGTATCGCTATTGCCTGTCAATATGCTTTTCCTGATGCCCAGGTCAGTGCATCAGATCTTTCTGCAGATGCCATTGAAGTTGCCACCAGGAACTGTAAAAAACATGGCCTTGAGCAGACTCTGGAGTTATATGAATCTGATCTATTTGAGAATATTCCTGCGCAGAAGTTTGATTTGATTGTGTCAAACCCGCCCTATGTTGATGCCCAGGATATGGCAGATTTAACGGATGAATTTAAGGCTGAACCGGAGATGGGACTGGCTGCCGGGCAGGACGGTCTGGAAATTGTTGATAGAATGCTAATTCAGGCAGTTGATTACCTGAGTGATCATGGTCTGCTTGTTGTAGAAGTTGGTAATTCACAGCAAGCCATGATGGAAAAATACAGTAATCTTCCATTATCATGGATTGAGTTTGAAAATGGTGGGGGTGGTGTTTTTTGCATCACTGCAGAGGAACTTAAACACAATAGCGATAGAGTTTAAAATGGCTAAAGAAGTAAAAGTAGATTCGAAAGAAGTTGGTTTGGTCGCAGGACTGAATCTGTTTAATTTTTTTCTCGGCACAAAGGATTTACATTATGGTTTATGGGGTGAAGATCTTGATGTTACGGTGCAGAATTTACCCGAAGCACAAAAACGATATTCTGATTTTTTAATCAGTCATTTTCCTGATGATGTGAAAAGCATTCTCGATGTGGGCTGTGGTGCGGGTGGTTTAGCCACCGAATTATTGAGTCGTGGTTATCAGGTACAGGGTGTTTCACCCAGTCCATTGCTATCAGAAGCAGCTCAAAGTCAGGCAGGAGATGATTTTAAGATTCATCATGGTCGTTTTGAAGACGTGAAATTTTCGGTCAATGAAAAATTTGATATGGTCATGTTCAGTGAAAGTTTTCAATATATTACGTTGGACATGGTGCTTGATAAAGCGCAGTCATTACTGCGACCGGGTGGCTATATTGTGATTTGTGACTTCTTTAAAACCAATGCCACCGGGAAATCGGTTGTTGGTGGTGGACATAAGTTTGAAAAGTTTCAAAAGGTGCTTAATGACTCGGGTCTTAAAGTGCTGGAAGAAAAAGATATCACTAAAGAAACAGCTCCAAACCTGGATCTGGTAAACCAGATGGGAAGGGAACTGCTACTGCCGACGATGAAACTGATTGGTTATACTTTCAAAAATAACCGGCCCTGGTTATCTAAAGTGTTCACCTGGAAATTTCGTAAAAAGCTGGACAAGATTGATTACAAATACCTGAGTGGTGAACGTAATGCTGAATCTTTTGCCAAATACAAAATTTACAAATTTTATTTATTACAGATGGAGAGCTAAATCAGATGGCGTGGTGGGGTAAAGCGCTTGGTGGCGCATTTGGGTTTATGCTGGGTGGTCCGTTAGGAGCGCTAATCGGTATCGGCTTCGGACATAATTTTGACAAGGGGCTCGGCAATGTCATGTCGGGTGAGAAATTTCAGCCCGGACAGCAGGAGCGTGTGCAGGCAGTTTTTTTTACCGCCACTTTTTCAGTCATGGGGCATATCGCAAAAGCCGATGGCAAGGTAACCCCTGAAGAAATTCGAATGGCTGAAGCGGTCATGTCTCACATGGGGCTTGAGGCTGATGTCCGTGAGTCTGCCAAACGTTTATTCAACGAAGGTAAATCGGATGATTTTCCGCTGGATGAAATCCTTGATCAGTTTAAACAGGAATTGCATCGTCGCAGTACGCTGTTGCAAATGTTTCTGGAAATTCAGTTACAGGCTGCTTATGCCGATGGTGTACTGGACCAGGCTGAAGAAGAATTACTGATTCATATCTGCAACCGTTTAGGAGTTCCTGTTTCCCAGTTGCGCCGACTGGAAGAAATGCTTAAAGCCGGTTTTGGTCGCGGTGGGTATCAATCTTCTGCTCAAACACATCGTACTACCAGTTTATCTGATGCCTATCATCTTTTGGGTAGCACTAAGTCAGCGACTGATGCTGAAGTAAAAAAGTCATATCGTCGCCTGATGTCTCAACATCACCCGGATAAGCTTGTTGCAAAAGGTTTACCGGAAGAAATGATTAAGGATGCCACTGAAAAAACGCAGCAAATTAAAGACGCCTACGAACAAATTAAAGAATCCAGAGAAATGCGATGATTACCGATATTTTATATGAGCATAATCCTGCACCAGGAAAACTGGATGTCTTAGGCGTAGAGGAATGGCCAATCTGGGAAAAAGAACCCTCTGAATTCCCGTGGACTTATGACCGCCAGGAAGTTTGTTACATTCTTGAAGGTAAAGTCATTGTGACTCCCGATGGTGGAGAACCTGTTGAGTTAAACCGGGGTGACTTTGTGACTTTTCCAAAAGGCATGTCCTGCACCTGGAAAGTGATTGAATTTATTTCCAAGCATTATCGTTTTGAGTAACTTTATTTCAACCTGATATTACTCAATGAAAAAACTGTATACCCACGAAAATCGACTGATAGTTTTTAATCTTAAAAACCTGCTGGAAGAACAGGGTATAAGTTGTTTTATAGAAAATGAATTTTCCAGTAGCGGTGCTGGTGTTTTAGCACCTGTTGAAACCTGGCCGGAAATCTGGGTTTCTGAGGATTATCAGTTTGAAAAAGCAGAAAAAATTATCACCGAAATGTTGAGAATTAAAACACACGGGGTCGACTGGATCTGCTCTATCTGTAGCGAAAGCAATAGCGAAAACTTCAATATATGCTGGAAATGTAATTCCCCTGTTCCAGAGATAAATAAATAAACTTTAATGGTTCCTTATGAAAAACATGCTGTGAACTAATAAAGTTACAAGATTATTTCCACGAACAGCAGAAATACACCAAGAAAAATCAGAATGGCTATAAGTTTTCAAAATTATGGTAATGGATGGTTTTGCGCTTATCTTCTCAAACAGCCTTTGTTTTCTTCGTGAGCTTCGTGTTCCCAGCGCGGGAATTAAAAGTGATAAATTATTGATACTCGCTGAGAAAATACAAATGTGTAATGTTCACGGATTAATAACTTCGAATGTTAGACTGGCCCAGTGGCTTTGCCAGTTAGCTTTACCATCATTAATCTTTTGTATTTTAACGGCCTTAAGTAGCCAGGGTCCGGTTTGATCTAAGGTAATGCTGGCCTCACCTTTGTTATTACTTCGAATTGATTGAGTCTGCCTGGGCCTGATTTTGCTGTATGCAGTTAACAGGATGTTACTAACAGGCTTGTTCTGGTACAGAATTTTAACTTTAAGCGTGTCGTTTAAATTCTTTTTATATGGATTACTTAAGGGAATTATTTCCAGCTCATAACCCATGTTAATTTTCGAGTTATTGATACCAAACTGATCACCGGATTGCACCAGCGCTTTGGCGTGACGAATATAGTTTTCTTTTCCGATTGTTTGCGTCAGCTTATTTTTCTGGCGAAATTGAATGGCATTATCGAGACCTTCATCGGTTAAATATTTTATAAAGGTCTCAGGATCAATTTCAACATAGCTGAAATCACTCTGATAGCCGATGGCATATGTACCCGTTTGATCGGGTGTAAAATATCCAGCGGGATCTCGTCCCAGTTCACCCTTGATATCAGTTTTTGAGTTTTTTTGATAAAGGCTAAAATCTGTATACCAGTTGAGTATGTTCGGCAGACTGTCACCGATAAATTCATTACCAACATGCACAGAAATATCAACAGGTTTTTTAGCTTTGGTATAAAATGGGTGCGCCTCCAACCAGAAATCATGACTGAAACCTCTGCTAGAAATTAATGTCAGACAAACTATTAAAATTTTAAATAAAAGGTGCTTTTGTTGATTAGAAAAATGTTTCATAGCTTATTTTTACTGTTGTTTTTTCTGAATTTAGCACCGGCACAGGCTCATCAAATGCGTCCGGCTATTGCAACTATTATCTTTGATCAACACGCAGTGGTAAAAGTTCAGCTGGAGACCAATGCAGAAGCTGTGCTGTCGGGAATTGGTGCAGAACATGAAAATACCGATGATGCTCCTCAGGCTGAAGTGTACCGGGAGTTGCGTGAATTATCAGCTGATGATTTATCGGGTAAATTTAAAGCCTATGCCGATAAATTTAGTAAGGGGCTTAAGCTGGAGCTTTCAGGTGTTCAGGTTGACTGGCAGTTAATGGATATAAACATTCCGGAGGTTGGCGATACCCGCTTATCGAGAAAATCAGTTATTCATTATTCTGCACAAATACCTCAGGGTTCTTCAACCGCTGTTTGGTCGTTTGATCCAAAATATGGTGATGCAGTTGTTAATTTTATCGCTGAAGGTCAGGCTGAAAAAACGACCTACTGGCTGGTTAAAGGGCAGCAGAGCCCGCAATACCTATTACATGAAAACGTAATTCCACGTAGCTGGATTGATGTTGCAGTAGATTATAACGGCCTGGGATTTATTCATATTCTACCCAAGGGTCTGGATCATATTCTGTTTGTTTTAGGGCTTTTTTTACTGAGTAGAAAATTCCGCCCTTTATTGTGGCAGGTAACCGCTTTTACTCTGGCCCATACGATTACCCTGGCATTAAGCATGTACGGTCTGATCAGTGTTTCATCATTGATTGTTGAACCTCTCATAGCATTATCTATTGCCTATGTGGGCATAGAAAACCTGCTGACGCGTGAGTTAAAACCGTGGCGAATTGTAATTGTATTTTTATTTGGCTTGTTGCATGGCATGGGATTCGCCGGAGTTCTAACAGAGCTGGGTCTACCAGAATCGCAATTTGTCACTGCTTTGCTGAGTTTTAATGTGGGTGTTGAACTGGGCCAGTTGAGTGTGATCTTACTGGCGTTTTTAGCGGTGTTCTGGATCAGGAAAAATCATGAACTGTACAGGAAGCTGGTGATTATTCCCGGTTCCTTGGGTATTTCCATGATGGGGTTGTACTGGACCATAGAAAGAATCGGCTATCTGTAAGCTGCGCCGAGTGCAGCTATGATGCTAGGACGATTTTACCTGAACGATTAATTCATCATGTATCCATTGCTTAAGAAAACCGGCAGCGGTTATGGCAACCTGGTCTTCACCAATCCATTCTAATAAGCCTTCACACAGCTGTGCAAAGTTAATACCATTAAAGGCGGCTTCTATGGTCCAGGCTTCGGCAACTTCCAGGGAGCGCCAGTTCGGACTCATGCCTTTGCGCCACATTAACCAGCGCGTTGGAATTTCATCAAAATGTTTCCCGGGAAGTTGTTTGTTACTATCCAGTGCAACCCAATAAGGGGCCGCATTGGAATACAGATCAAGCCAACGCACCGAATCATGAAATTGAAAGGTTAATTGTGGCCAGTTTTCAGGTGCTATCTGAGCCATGTCTTCCAGCCTGAAAATTTGCTCGCTATCACCCGCATCAAAACACAGTCCCTGGTTCCATTCGAATTCTGCCAGTTCAACCAGGAAGGCTTTATCGGGGTGTTCACTGTGTTGCAGAAATTCTACGAGGTGAATTCCCACCCAGCGTACCGATGGGTTATCTGACGGGTACAGTTTCAGGTAATCCAGAACCATTAACTCAAAAGCTTCTTCACCGAGTTCTTTTTGCAGGCACTCGAAGTCGGTAGCAAGACTGTTAATTAAACGAATTCGGTAAGCATTGTAATATGCTCCCAGGCGATGTTCTGCCAGAGCATCTTCGGTACTGATAATATCTTTCTCAAAGTCCTCGGATTTCCCGGTTATATAATCCTGGAAACGAGTTTGTAACTGCTGCAGTTCGGAGTTTTTTTTATTCATTAAAATTATGCTCCGTAATAAGGTTTGGCAATTTCTCTGGCCTGATTTAATTCATCAATGACTTCAGAAAGCGGGGGGATATTGCCATCACGCTCGATCATGGTGGAAACGGGGCCAAGCTGTTGTGCTGTTTTTTCATACAGTTCCCACACCGGGTCTATAATGGGTTCATCGTGAGTATCGATAATCAGGTTGCCCGTATTTTGGTGGCCTGCAAGATGGTGCTGCCAGACTCTGTTAGCCGGGACTCCGCGAAGATATTCCATCGGATCAAAATGATGATTAAAACTACTGACGTAAATATTATTAACGTCCAGCAAAATATTACAGTCTGCTTTTTCTGACACGGCGGTTATAAAATCCCATTCGGTCATAGCATCGGCCGTGTAGGTGATATAACTCGATAGATTTTCGATGAGCATTTGACGACCGAGAAAATCCTGGACCTGGCTAATTCTGTCGGCAATATGGTTTACCGAGGCTTCGGTGTAAGGCAGTGGTAGCAGGTCATGCATATTCTGGTGATCCACTCCTGTCCAGCACAGGTGATCAGAAAACCACATGGGTTCTACGCGGTCTATTAATTCTTTAAGCTGTTTTAGATAATCAAAATTTAATGGATCGGTACTGCCTATAGACATGGAAACGCCGTGCATCACCATCGGGTAATCCTGTCGAATTTTATCCAGAAAATACAGTGGCTTTCCGCCATCGATCATGTAGTTTTCAGAAATAATTTCAAACCAGTCGATTTCCTTTGGCTGTTGTTCTAGCACTTCCTGATAATGCTCTGATCTGAGCCCGAGGCCGAATCCGAGAAATGGTTTTTCTATGTGAGCTGGCATAAGGTGTTTTACTATATCTATAAGTGAATTATAGCTTGAGAGGTGGATTTTAGTTAAGGCAGGTATTTCTAATTAATTATTGTTGCTATCTGTAAAAATACTGTTCGTTGCCGTTTTTGCCATAATACTGCTGGTTGCCATATATCCATGGCCTCGCAGCATAAGCAAATCCATGTGCCAAAAAAAAGCACTGATAAATCAGTGCATTTTCTTTAAAAATTAATCTGATGATTAACTCTCGAATTTACCGCCTTTGTCTTCACATTCAGCTTTGGTAGCTTTAATCCAGCCCTGTCCTTTGCAGGAGTTTTGACCAGCACAGGAAGTAGTAGCCGTTGCACAGGCAGATGTTCCTTTGCAGCTATTGATGCCGGTACATTTTCCCGCTTTATGTCCACCGGCAGTAGCGCTCATGGGAGCAAGAGCGAACATAGTTGCAGCAGCGGCAGCTATAGCTACACCAGAAATTTTCTTTGCAGTATTCATAAAGTATATCCTCGTTATTTTTAATTAAATAATCGTCATAGTGTTTACTATATACACCGAGTTAGAGGGCGACCATATATGGAAGTTCAACAGATATCAAAAAAAAGTGATTTTATTTTCTTAAAATAAGTGTGTCGCCGAGTTGAATAAGCTCAACATGTTTCAGGATATTCATGCCGAGAAGAATTTCATTGCTGTGTAATCCGGGATTAAGACTTGCGCTCACATTTGTGAATTTAATATCACCCATTTGCAAACTGTTAACCTTTGTTGAATAAGCAAAACTGTTGCCATTAGCGGTCTGCACGGAAAATCTGTGACCTTTCTGCAGGCCTAGTGCTGGAGCAAGACTGGCAGGAATGCTGGTGGTTGTTGCTCCGGTATCAACCAGGAAAGTGACCACTTTATTATTAATCAAACCATTAAATATATAATGCCC
>JAAEMR010000140.1 GCA_024225395.1 Gammaproteobacteria bacterium | reverse complement strand
CCTGGTGATAACATTAAAATGACGGTAACACTGATTGCGCCTATCGCGATGGAAGAAGGATTACGCTTCGCCATCAGAGAAGGTGGACGTACAGTTGGTGCGGGTGTTGTTGCTAAAATCATTGAGTAAATAAACTCATTGCATAAGGGCGGGAGATGGGCTACCATCCCCGCCCTTTCGTTTGTGGCTGATAGTATTTTTAGTTGCAGGCGATGCCAAATTTATATTAGGACAGTGGCTCAATTGGCAGAGCAGCGGTCTCCAAAACCGCAGGTTGGGGGTTCGATTCCCTCCTGTCCTGCCATTTAACATTTACTGCAGGGGTTATTCAGTGGTCACAAAGACCGAACAACAGGTTTCTTCCGGACTAGATACCGTGAAACTACTGGTTTCACTGATGATTCTGGTCGCAGGAATTATAGGTTTTTATTATTTTAAAGAAGAGTCTCAGCTTTTTCGTGTGCTTGGCATTCTTGCTGTCGTTGTGGTTTCATTTTTAATTGTTGCTACAACTTTAATCGGTAAAAAATCGCTCGGCTTTGCTAAGGATGCCCGGGTAGAAGTTCGAAAAGTAGTCTGGCCTACCCGCCAGGAAACGACTCAAACAACAATAGCGGTGCTGGTTATGGTGTTAATAGTAGCCATTATGCTTTGGTTGATTGACATGTTTCTGGGTTGGGGCATCAAGTCCATACTGGGATAGGGTAAGAATTATGGCAATGCGTTGGTATGTAGTTCACGCCTATTCGGGTTTTGAAGCTCAGGTTAAGAAAATTCTGGAGAGTCGTGTCGCTGCTTCTCCGTTTCAGGATCTGTTTGGTCAGATACTGGTCCCCACTGAAGAAGTAGTGGAGATGAGAGATGGGCAGAAGCGTCGCAGTGAAAGAAAATTTTTCCCCGGTTATGTGCTGGTGGAAATGGATATGAATGAAGATACCTGGCATATGGTAAAGGAAGTGCCTAAGGTGCTGGGTTTTATTGGTGGTACCAGTGATAAACCTGCGCCAATAACTGATGCGGAAGCCAATTCAATCCTGAATCGTGTGGAAGAGGGCGTTGATAGTCCTAAACCCAAGGTGCTGTTTGAGGTTGGAGAAGTTGTTCGTGTTAATGATGGTCCGTTTAATGATTTTAACGGTGTCGTCGAAGAAGTGAATTACGAAAAAAGCAAAATGCTGGTTTCAGTGCAAATTTTTGGACGTTCAACGCCCGTAGAGCTGGAATTTTCTCAGGTAGAAAAAGGTTAATTGTAGGGGTGGTCCCTGTGGCCACCCTTTGTTTATATTGTTGGGGAGGGCGAAACTAAGTAGTCCGTTTGCACCCGGGAGATATTGTAATGGCTAAAAAAATAGAAAATTATATCAAGCTGCAGGTTCCTGCAGGCGAAGCAAACCCTAGTCCACCGGTAGGTCCGGCTCTGGGTCAACATGGTTTGAATATCATGGAATTCTGCAAAGGCTTTAATGCGCAAACTCAGGAAATGGAAAAGGGAATACCTGTTCCGGTTGTTATTTCTGTTTACAGTGATAAGAGCTTTACTTTTATCATGAAAACTCCTCCTGCTTCAGTTTTACTGAAAAAGGCAGCAGGTGTCGCAAAAGGTAGTGGAGAACCCAATACGACTAAGATTGGAAAGGTGACGCGTGCGCAACTTGAAGAAATTGCTACTACTAAAATGAAAGATTTAAATGCCAATGATATGGATGCAGCAGTAAAAATTATCGCTGGTAGCGCCCGTAGTATGGGTCTTGATGTGGAGGGTGTGTAACATGGCCAAATTAAGTAAACGCATGAAAAATATTGCCGAAAAGGTAGATCCGATTCGCCAATATGCAATTAATGACGCATTAGCGTTATTAAAAGAATTAAGTACTGCTAAATTTGATGAATCAGTAGATGCTGCGATTAACCTGGGTGTTGACCCTCGTAAATCTGATCAGAATGTACGTGGTTCATCTGTACTGCCTAACGGAACTGGCAAAACAGTTCGCGTTGCTGTTTTCACTCAGGGTGAAAATGCAGAAAAAGCTAAAGCAGCTGGTGCCGATGTTGTTGGTATGCAGGATCTTGCTGATTCTATGAAAGGTGGTGATATCGCCTATGATGTGGTTATTGCAAGCCCTGATGCTATGGGTATTGTTGGGCAGTTAGGTCAGTTACTGGGTCCTCGCGGTTTGATGCCTAACCCAAAAGTTGGAACGGTTTCTCCTAATGTAGAAGGTGCTGTTCAGAATGCTAAAGCAGGTCAGGTTCGTTACCGTACTGATAAAGGTGGAATTATTCACTGCTCTATCGGTAAGTCCAGCTTTGATGTTGATCAGTTACGTCAGAACCTGGAATTTTTGCTGATTGATCTGAAGAAAGCTAAGCCGGCGTCAGCTAAAGGTATTTATTTACAGAAAATTTCTGTTTCCACAACGATGGGAGCAGGTGTAGCAGTCGATCAATCCAGTTTGGAAGTTGGTAACTAGATTTCGATTGTTAAAAGATCTTTGAGAAAGTTGCTGCTCCGGTAGCGACTACTCGTCAAAGACCGTAGGTGTGTTGATTTATTTTAACACTTAATGTCCTGCGTAGATGATCCTCTGAGACAGGAATACCTGGTTAAGAAGATCGTTAAGGAATCAGGCGGGTTGTGTTAATGACCTGTTTGGAAAAGGAAAGAGGCTGAATGTTACTTGTTCAGCATTGTGGTTTATTAATCAGGAGAACTTGATATGCCTTTAAACCTACAGCAAAAACAGGCTGTTGTGACAGAAGTCGCCGAAGTTGCGTCAACTGCACACTCTGTAATTGCTGCTGAGTACCAGGGCTTGACGGTTGCAGATATGACCGAGTTACGTGCATCTGCTCGTGAATCGAATGTGTTCCTTAAGGTAGTTAAAAATACGCTGGCTAAGCGTGCTTTTGATGGGACAGATTTTGATTGCATGGGTGATTCACTAAGCGGTCAGCTAGTGTTTGCATTTTCACTGGAAGAGCCTGGTAGCGCAGCACGCGTTATTAAGGACTTTGCCGGTAAAAATGAAAAGCTGGTGGTTAAGTTGGTTGCCTTTAATGGTGAGCTACTGGATCCATCGGAAATTAAACGCCTTGCATCTCTGCCGACTCGAGACCAGGCAATCAGCTTATTGATGGCCGTTATGAAAGCACCTGTCGAAAAACTTACTCGTACTCTTAATGAAGTACCTGGCAAGTTGGTTCGAACTGTTGCTGCAGTACGTGATTCAAAGCAAGCATAATTTTGTAGTATTTTTTAAATATATTTCTGTTTTAGGAGAATTAAAATGGCAGTTTCTAAAGACGATATTTTGGAAGCAATTTCTAACATGTCAGTAATGGAGGTCGTTGACCTAATTTCTGCAATGGAAGAAAAATTTGGTGTTTCAGCGGCAGCAGCAGTTGCAGCAGCACCAGCAGCTGCTGGCGGAGACGCGGCAGCAGAAGAAGAAAAAGATGAATTTGACGTTATGATGACCAGTTTTGGTGCTAATAAGGTTTCAGTCATTAAAGCAGTACGTGCAATTACAGGTTTAGGCCTGAAAGAAGCAAAAGGAATGGTAGAAAGTGTTCCTGTTGCGGTTAAAGAAGGCGTTACTAAAGCTGAAGCTGAAGATGTTCAGAAGCAGTTGCAGGAAGCTGGTGCAGAAGTCGAACTCAAGTAAATTGAAGCTCGACTGGATGCTTGCATCCAGGCATTAAGATGTGGGCTGATGACTGTTAAAGTCATCGGCCTGCATCTGTTTGTTCGTTATGATGTTAACTTTATAGCGATATATGAATATAGAAAGTTTTTTATAAATTTAAATTTACAAAAAATTTTTCAATGAGGAAATTAAATGGCTTACTCATTCACTGAGAAAAAACGTATTCGCAGGGATTTTGGTAAACGTCCCGCAGTTATCAAAGAACCTTACCTACTGGCAATTCAGGTAGATTCCTATAAACGTTTTCTTAAGTCTGATAGTGGTGGATTTGAAGGTACCGGTTTGCAGAGTGCTTTTAAGTCGATATTTCCTATTATAAGTTTTTCTGGTGCGGTTGAGCTTGAGTTTGTCAGCTACCGGATCAGTGATCCTGTATTCGATGTTAAAGAATGTCAGGTTCGTGGATTAACCTATTCAGCGCCTGTACGCGTGCTGGTCAAGCTGGTTATCTATGATAAAGAGGCTTCTGCTAAAAATCGCTCTGTTAAAGAGATTAAAGAGCAGGAAGTTTATATGGGCGAAATGCCCCTGATGACCGAAAACGGTACCTTTGTCATTAACGGTACTGAACGAGTCATCGTTTCACAGTTGCATCGTTCACCCGGTGTATTTTTTGATCATGATAAAGGTAAATCTCACAGTTCTGGTAAGTTGTTATTTAATGCCCGTGTAATACCTTATCGCGGATCATGGCTGGATTTTGAATTTGATCCTAAAGATGCGCTGTTTGTTCGTATCGATCGTCGTCGCAAACTACCTGCAACTATCCTGTTACGTGCTCTAGGTTATGAAACCGAGCAAATGCTGGATACCTTCTTTGATCATGATAATTTCAAACTGAAAAAAGACTCTATCGACATGGTGTTGGTGCCAGAGCGATTAAAGGGCGAGGCAGCAACATTTGATATAGCAGTCAAAGGTGAAGTTATTGTTCCTCAGGGTCGACGTATTACAGCTCTGCATGTGAAAAAATTAAACGCAGCCAGAATTAAAAATCTGGTTGTACCCGAAGACTTCCTTACCGGGAAAATCCTGGCTGAGGCCCTGGTTGATAAAGAAACCGGTGAGATGATCGCCAATGCTAATGAAGAAATCACACCTGAACTGTTGGAAATGATGCGTGAGAAAGGTGTTAAGGCGTTCAAAACGATTTATACCAATGAAGTTGATAAAGGACCTTTTATCTCGAATTCTCTGGCTCTTGATCCAACCACGAATGTGCTGGAAGCCATGGTTGAAGTCTATCGCATGATGCGTCCCGGTGAGCCACCTACAAAAGATTCGGCAGAAAACCTGTTTCAGAATCTGTTCTTTAACTCTGAGCGTTATGATCTGTCAGAAGTAGGGCGAATGAAATTTAATCGCCGCCTTGGACGTGATGAAGTAACTGGTGAAGGTACTCTGTCTACAGAAGATATTCTGGAAGTCATGAAAGAGTTAATCGATATCCGTAATGGTAACGGTATAGTTGATGATATCGACCATCTGGGTAATAGACGTATTAGAAGCGTTGGCGAAATGGCTGAAAATGCTTTCCGTACCGGTTTGGTTCGTGTTGAACGCGCAGTTCGTGATCGTTTAAGCCTGGTTGAATCTGAAGGTTTAATGCCACAGGATATTATCAATGCCAAGCCTGTAGCGGCTGCAGTAAAAGAATTCTTTGGCTCCAGTCAGTTATCCCAGTTTATGGATCAGAATAATCCTCTTTCCGAGGTGACTCACAAGCGTCGTGTTTCTGCATTAGGGCCGGGTGGTTTAACGCGTGAAAGAGCAGGCTTCGAAGTTCGAGACGTACACCCAACGCATTATGGTCGTGTTTGCCCTATCGAAACGCCTGAGGGACCAAACATCGGTTTGATCAACTCATTGTCAGTTTATGCAAGAACGAATCATTATGGTTTTCTTGAGACACCTTATCGAAAAGTTACTGATGGAATAATTACTGATGAAGTCGTTTACCTGTCAGCTATCGAAGAGAGTAAATTTTCAATTGCTCAGGCCAATGTCGATGTCGATAAAAACGGTAAGATGCAGGGTGATTTAATCCCCTGTCGTTTTCAAAACGAATTTATGCTGTCGTCTTCTGACAAGATCGATTACATGGATGTCTCTCCCAAGCAGATCGTATCGGTAGCCGCGTCAATGATTCCATTTCTGGAACACGATGATGCGAACCGTGCCTTGATGGGATCAAATATGCAACGTCAGGCTGTTCCCTGTTTACGTGCTGACAAACCTTTAGTTGGAACGGGTATGGAGCGTGCAGTTGCTGTTGACTCCGGTACGACCGTGAAGGCTAAACGTGGCGGAATCATTGACTCGGTCGATGCAAGTCGCGTGGTTATTCGTGTTAATGAAAATGAAACAGAAGTGGGTGACCCGGGTGTTGATATTTATAATTTCACTAAATATACGCGTTCTAATCAGAACACCTGTATTAACCAGAAACCAATCGTAAAACCGGGTGATGAAGTTGCCGCTGGAGACGTATTAGCTGATGGTGCTTCAACCGATCTGGGTGAATTAGCACTGGGGCAGAATATGCAGGTTGCCTTTATGCCGTGGAATGGATACAACTTTGAGGATTCCATCCTGCTATCTGAGCGTGTAGTAAAAGAAGACCGTTTTACGACCATACATATCGAAGAAATGAGCTGTCTTGCCCGTGATACCAAGCTAGGTTCTGAAGAAATTACCGCAGATATTCCTAATGTCAGCGAAGGTTTACTTTCTAAACTGGATGAGTCTGGCATTGTTTATGTCGGTGCAGAAGTTAAAGGCGGAGATATTCTGGTCGGTAAAGTTACGCCTAAAGGTGAAACTCAGTTAACACCTGAAGAAAAACTACTGCGTGCTATTTTTGGTGAAAAAGCACTCGATGTAAAAGATACGTCGTTACGTGTTAAAGCTGGAACAGTTGGTACGGTTATCGATGTGCGTGTTTTTACCCGTGATGGTGTTGAAAAAGATGCTCGTGCTCTGGAAATTGAAAAATATGAAATCAGATCGCTGAGAAAAGATCTGGATGATCAGTTTAGAATCATAGAGGGTAATATTTACTCTCGTCTGTCCAGTTTACTGGTTGGTCAGAAAGCTGATGGTGGTCCTGACGGACTGAAGAAGGGCAGTGAAATCAGCACTGAATATTTAAATTCTATCTCCAGGGAAGACTGGCTGAAAATTCGTGTCAGTGATGATGCTATCAGTAAGCAGGCTGAAGACCTGGGTGAGCAGTTAAGTGTTCAGCGTAGTAACTTCGATGAATTATTCGAAGAAAAGAAAAAGAAAGTTGTTCAGGGTGATGACCTGGCGCCGGGCGTACTGAAAATGGTTAAAGTTTTCATTGCGGTTAAGCGTCGTATGCAGCCGGGTGACAAGATGGCTGGACGTCATGGTAACAAGGGTGTGGTTTCGATGATCGTGCCTGAAGAAGACATGCCTTTCCGTGAAGACGGAACTCCGGTTGATGTGGTTTTAAACCCTCTGGGTGTGCCTTCTCGTATGAATGTTGGACAGGTGCTTGAAACTCATCTTGGATGGGCTGCAAAAGGAGTTGGGCTTAAAATAGGTAAGATGCTGGATCAGCATAATGAAGCTCAAAAGATGCGAGAGTTCCTCGGTAAAGTTTATAACTACCGCGCTGAAAAGCTCGACCTTGAGCAGTTTAATGATGATGAAGTCATGGAAATGTGCGACAACCTGCGCAAAGGTGTTCCGATGGCTACCCCCGTATTTGACGGTGCCGAGGAAGAAGATATCCGCACAATGCTGAAGCTGGCGGATTTACCTGAGTCAGGTCAAACTATTTTGTATAACGGTCACACCGGTGAAGCTTTTGATCGCCCGGTAACGGTTGGTTACATGTATATGTTGAAACTGAATCACCTGGTTGATGACAAAATGCATGCACGTTCAACAGGGCCTTACAGTCTCGTTACGCAACAACCTCTCGGTGGTAAAGCACAGTTTGGTGGTCAGCGTTTTGGTGAGATGGAAGTCTGGGCGCTTGAATCTTATGGTGCAGCTTATACGTTACAGGAAATGTTGACGGTTAAGTCTGACGACGTGAACGGTCGTAACAAAATGTATAAAAATATTGTTGATGGTAACTTTAGTATGGAAGCCGGGATACCAGAATCATTTAACGTGTTGCTTAAAGAAATTCGCTCTTTAAGCTTGAATATTGATCTCGAAAATGACTAAACCACTGGTTAATCAGAATCGATTTAGGCAACAGGAGAAAAAATGAAAGATTTACTCAATTTATTAAAGCAATCCGCACAGGATGATGATTTTGATCATATCCGTATTGGCCTGGCCTCTCCGGACATGGTTCGCTCGTGGTCTTATGGTGAAGTTAAAAAGCCGGAAACTATCAATTATCGTACCTTTAAACCGGAACGTGATGGTTTATTCTGTGCAAAAGTTTTTGGTCCGGTTAAAGATTACGAATGTCTTTGCGGAAAATATAAACGTCTTAAGCATCGTGGCGTTGTGTGTGAAAAGTGTGGTGTAGAAGTTACCCAGACTAAAGTACGTCGTGATCGTATGGGTCATATTGAACTGGCCTGTCCTATCGCACATATCTGGTTTCTGAAGTCATTGCCATCTCGTATCGGCCTGTTGCTGGATATGACGCTGCGTGATATTGAGCGTGTATTGTATTTTGAAGGTTTTGTGGTTATTGACCCGGGTATGACGACGCTGGAAAAAAGTCAGCTGTTAACAGATGAATCGTATCTGGAAGCTATCGAAGAATTCGGTGATGACTTTAATGCCAAGATGGGTGCTGAAGCTGTCTTTGAATTGCTGAAAGCTGTCGACCTTCACTCCGAAGCAATTACTCTGCGTGAAGAAATCGCGTCTACCAAGTCTGAAACTAAATTTAAGCGATTGTCCAAGCGTTTGAAGCTGGTTGAATATTTTATCGATTCCGGGAATAAGCCGGAATGGATGGTAATGACGGTATTGCCGGTATTACCACCTGATTTACGTCCTCTGGTACCTCTGGATGGTGGCCGTTTTGCAACATCAGATTTGAACGATCTGTATCGTCGCGTTATTAACCGTAATAACCGTTTGAAACGTCTGCTTGAGCTGAGTGCTCCTGATATCATCGTTCGAAATGAAAAGCGTATGTTGCAGGAATCAGTCGATGCGCTACTGGATAATGGTCGTCGTGGGCGAGCCATCACCGGAACTAACAAGCGTCCGCTGAAATCTTTATCAGATATGATCAAGGGTAAGCAGGGTCGTTTCCGTCAGAACCTGCTGGGTAAACGTGTCGATTACTCGGGTCGTTCGGTTATCGTAGTTGGACCCACATTACGTCTGCATCAATGTGGTCTGCCGAAGAAGATGGCACTGGAACTGTTCAAGCCTTTTATCTTTAGCAAGCTGCAATTACGTGGCCTGGCGACTACCATTAAAGCCGCAAAGAAACTGGTTGAGCGTGAAGTAACAGAAGTCTGGGATATCCTGGAAGAAGTTATCCGCGAACATCCTATTATGCTGAACAGAGCACCAACGCTTCACCGTCTTGGTATTCAGGCTTTCGAGCCAACCCTGATTGAAGGTAAGGCGATTCAGTTACATCCACTCGTTTGTACTGCATTTAATGCGGATTTTGATGGTGATCAGATGGCGGTACACGTACCTCTATCGATTGAAGCGCAGTTAGAAGCTCGTACCCTGATGATGTCGACTAACAATATCCTGTCGCCTGCTAACGGCAAGCCAATTATTGTGCCTACACAGGACATTATTCTTGGTCTGTATTACATGACACGTGAAATGATTAATGTGCATGGTGAAGGCATGATCTTCGCTGATGCCAAAGAAGTTTTGCGTGCCTACAATAATCACTGTTGCAAACTTCAGGCACGAATTAAATTTCGCGTTACCGAGTATTCGGTAGACGATGAGGGCAATGAAACTGCAGAAAAGCGCCTTATCGAAACGACAGTCGGAAGAGCAATTCTCAGTGAGTTATTGCCTAAAGGTATGTCTTTCGACCTGATCAACAAAGCGCTCGATAAAAAGGCCGTGTCAGCAATGATTGACGCCTGTTATCGTGATGTAAGTTTGAAAGATACCGTTATATTAGCTGATCAGCTGATGTACACAGGCTATCGTTATGCAACGCAATCGGGTATTTCGATTGGCGTCAACGACATGGTTATTCCGGATGAAAAAGCAACAATTCTGGATGTGGCAGAAACTGAAATCAAAGAAATAGAAAAGCAGTGGTCTACTGGTCTTGTAACCTCGGGTGAGCGTTACAACAAGGTTGTTGATATCTGGTCTCATGCGAATGACAAGGTTGCTCGTGCGATGATGGATAAACTGGGTACCGAAACAGTGGTCGATGCTGAAGGTAATGATGTTAAGCAGGATTCATTTAACTCGATCTTCGTGATGGCCGATTCTGGTGCTCGTGGTAGCCCGGCTCAGATTCGTCAGTTGGCGGGTATGCGTGGTCTGATGGCTAAACCTGATGGATCAATCATCGAAAATGCGATCACGGCGAACTTCCGTGAAGGTCTCGACGTACTGCAGTACTTTATTTCTACTCACGGAGCACGTAAAGGTCTGGCCGATACGGCACTCAAAACGGCTAACTCGGGTTACCTGACGCGTCGTCTTGTTGATGTATCCCAGGATCTGGTTGTCGCACATGATGACTGTGGTACTCAGGATGGTATCCTGATGCGTCCGGTTATCGAAGGTGGTGATATTACCGTTGAGTTAGGTGAGCGTATTCTGGGTCGTGTTACCCAGGTAGATATTGAAGATAAGGGTGGCAATGTCGTTATTCCCAGGGGCGCTCTAATCGAAGAGAAGGAAGTGGACCAGATCCATGAACTGGGTGTTGATGAACTGCTGGTTCGTTCTCCGGTTGCCTGTGAAGCTCGTTATGGCATCTGTGCCGCCTGTTATGGTCGTGAATTAGCTCGAGGCCACCTGGTTAACAAGGGTGAGTCAGTGGGTGTTATTGCTGCGCAGTCTATCGGTGAGCCGGGTACTCAGTTGACTATGCGTACTTTCCATATTGGTGGTGCTGCAAGTAGTTCTGCATCGGTAAACAGTATCGAAATTAAAAATAAGGGTACTGTTAAATTTAATAATGTTAAAACAGTGACCAACTCGGCAGGTAAAAATATATCTGTTTCACGTTCTGGTGAAATTGCCGTTATCGATGTTGATGGACGAGAGAAAGAGCGTTATAAAATTACCTACGGATCTGAGTTTAGTGTTAATGATGGGGACAAGGTTGAAGTTGGACAAACAATTGCCAACTGGGATCCTCATATGCACCCCGTTATTACCGAGGTTGCAGGTACGGTTAAATTTAGAGAGTTTGTTGAAGCGGTTACTGTTCAGCATAAAATGGATGATATTACCGGTCTAAGCTCAATTGAAGTCATGGACGATGCTATTCGCTCTAACCAGGGTAAGGAATTACGTCCGACCATAGAATTGATTGATGATAAAGGTGAATCTCTGTGTTATGCCGGCACCAGTATACCTGCACATTACATGTTACCTGGCGGGGCTTTTGTTAACGTAGAAGATGGTTCATCCATTGAAGTGGGTGATGTAATCGCCAGAATTCCACAGGAATCATCTAAAAACCGAGATATTACGGGTGGTTTACCACGTGTTGCGGATCTGTTTGAAGCTCGTAAACCAAAAGAGCCTGCGGTACTGGCTGAAATGAAGGGTACGGTTTCATTCGGTAAGGAAACGAAAGGTAAAAAGCGTCTTGTTATTACCAATGACAAAGGTGAGTCTCTGGAGACATTGATTCCCAAGTTTCGTCATATCAACGTATTTGAAGGTGAGTTTGTCGATAAAGGTGAAATGCTGGTCGATGGTGAACTGGATTCACACGATATTGTTCGAGTCAAAGGTGTTACCGAGTTAACCAATTATATGGTTAAAGAAGTACAGGATGTTTACCGTTTACAGGGTGTTGGTATCAACGATAAACATATTGAAGTTATCGTACGTCAGATGTTACGTAAGGTTACCATCACCGATGGTGGCGGAACACGTATGCTGAAGGGTGATCAGGTTGATAAGTCTCGCGTTCTGGATGCAAATGATAAGGCTATTGCGCATAACAAGTTGCCTGCTACTTTTACTCAGGACTTGCTGGGTATTACCAAGGCATCTCTGGTCACTGAATCGTTTATTTCTGCAGCATCTTTCCAGGAAACGACTCGAGTGCTAACCGAGGCAGCCGTGAAAGGCGCTAAAGATCCATTACGAGGATTGAAGGAAAATGTCATTGTGGGTCGATTGATTCCTGCGGGAACCGGTCAGAAGTATCACGAAAAACGACGCGCTGAACGTATACAACCTCTAATGCCTGTTATTCCTGAGAATGCAGGTGAGGATAGTGAGGCGAATATGATTTCAGAATTAGCTGCAACGCAGGTCGATTCTGACTCGGAAAAAACAGTAGTTGAGTAAAAAAACGGCGTAATGTTATTTAGCGGTTGACAGATTGCATCTTCAGCCCTAAAATTCCGCCTCCCTGACGACAGCTCGTGTTTTATTATGTGAGCTGTCGTTTATTTTTGGGACCAGACAGTTGTTAATATTTAAATCGAGTATAAGTTTATATTTATCCCGGTTTTATTAAGGCAGCTGGTCTTTCTGTAAGTATATTGAGTAATAAAATGCTACTCATGTCGGAGAACTGAGCAATATGGCAACGATTAACCAGCTGGTACGTAAACCACGTAAGTCAAAAACTTATAAAAGTAACGTGCCTGCACTAGAAGCATCACCTCAAAAACGAGGTGTTTGTACACGTGTGTATACCACAACTCCTAAGAAGCCGAATTCTGCGTTACGTAAGGTAGCTCGTGTTCGTTTGACGACCGGTTATGAAGTTACTTCGTATATTGGTGGTGAAGGTCATAACTTACAGGAGCACTCGGTGGTACTGGTAAGAGGTGGTCGTGTTAAAGACTTACCTGGTGTTCGCTATCATACAGTTCGTGGAAGTCTGGATACTCAAGGTGTTTCGGAGCGACGTCAGGGTCGTTCGAAGTATGGCGCCAAGCGTCCTAAGTAAACCTTGTCTTAATAAGTTACAGGAAATATATAATGCCTAGACGTAGAGAAGTCCCAAAAAGAGAAATCTTACCTGACCCCAAATTTGGTGGAACACAGGTATCTAAATTCATAAACATGATCATGCGTAGTGGAAAAAAATCCATTGCAGAAAAGATCATGTATCAAGCGCTTAATTCAGTCGCAGATAAATCCAATCAGGATTCTGTTGATATGATGGAAAAAGCACTGGAAAATGTACGCCCTGTTGTGGAGGTTAAATCACGCCGGGTCGGTGGTGCTACTTATCAGGTTCCTGTAGAAGTACGTCCGTCACGTCGTAATACACTGGCTATGCGCTGGTTGATTGATGCGGCTAAAAAACGTGGTGAGAAAACTATGGCCAGTAAGCTGGCTGGTGAATTACTTGATGCTGCTGAAAGTAAAGGTTCAGCTGTTAAGAAACGTGAAGATACGCATAAAATGGCAGAAGCTAACAAGGCGTTCTCTCACTTTCGCTGGTAGAAAATTTAAGTTAAGGAAACTGTTGTGGCGCGTACGACCCCGATTAGTCAATACCGTAATATTGGTATCATGGCTCATATCGATGCTGGCAAAACAACAACTACGGAAAGAGTTTTATATTATACCGGTGTATCTCATAAAATAGGTGAGGTGCATGATGGTGCTGCAACCATGGACTGGATGGAGCAGGAGCAGGAAAGAGGTATTACCATTACTTCGGCTGCAACGACCTGCTTCTGGGAAGGGATGGACGGGCAGTTTGAACAACATCGTATCAATATAATTGATACGCCGGGCCACGTTGATTTCACTATCGAAGTGGAAAGAAGTTTGCGTGTGCTGGATGGCGCATGTGCCGTTTTTTGTGCGGTTGGTGGCGTAGAGCCCCAGTCCGAGACAGTCTGGCGTCAGGCTAATAAATATCATGTGCCGCGCATGGCATTCATCAACAAGATGGATCGTGCAGGTGCTGATTTTTTGCGTGTTGTCGATCAGATAAAAACGCGACTGGGTAGCAACCCGGTACCAATGCAGGTAAATATTGGTGCTGAAGAAGATTTCAGGGGTGTTATTGACCTGGTAAAGATGAAGGCGATCATCTGGGATGAAGACAATATGGGGGCTACCTATATTGAAGAAGATATCCCGGCAGAATTGGTTGATGTCTGTAATAAATGGCGTGAACACATGGTTGAGTCAGCGGCCGAAGCCAATGATGAGCTGATGGAAAAGTACCTTGAAGAAGGTGACCTGAATGCAGATGAGATACATCAGGGGATTCGGATAAGAACACTGGCCGGAGAAATTGTACCGACTTTTTGCGGAAGTGCTTTTAAGAATAAAGGTGTCCAGGCAGTTCTGGATGCAATTGTGTTTTATATGCCTTCTCCGACAGATGTACCCTCAATTAAGGGTGTTCTGCCAAATGAAAAAGAAGGTGAGCGTCATCCTGATGATAAGGAGCCGTTTGCAGCACTTGCCTTTAAAATAGCGACAGATCCATTTGTTGGAAATCTGACGTTTTTCAGGGTGTACTCTGGAGTATTGAAATCCGGGGATTCGATTTATAATCCGGTTAAAGGAAAGAAAGAGCGGGTTGGTCGTATTTTACAGATGCATGCCAATCATCGAGACGAGATTAAAGAAGTTCGGGCTGGAGATATAGCTGCGGCTGTCGGGCTTAAAGAGGTAACAACAGGCGACACTTTGTGTGACATAGGTGCTCCTATTACGCTTGAACGAATGGAGTTTCCTGATCCGGTTATTGCTGTTGCGGTTGAGCCAAGGACGAAGGCTGACCAGGAAAAGATGGGTATTGCGCTGGGTAAATTAACCCGTGAAGACCCTTCTTTCCATGTTAAAACAGATGAAGAGTCTGGGCAGATTATTATTTCCGGAATGGGTGAGCTTCATCTGGAAATTATAGTGGATCGAATGCAGCGTGAATTTAAAGTTCAGGCGAATATCGGTAAGCCACAGGTTTCATATCGTGAAACGATACGCAACACGGTCGAGCAGGAAGGGCGGTTTATACGTCAATCGGGTGGTCGCGGAATGTATGGCCATGTTTGGCTTAAACTTGAGCCAAAAGAACCCGGTTCTGGTTATGAATTTGAAAATGCAGTTGTGGGTGGTGTCGTTCCAAAAGAATACATCCCGTCAATTGATAAAGGGATACAGGAGCAGTTACATAATGGTGTCCTGGGTGGTTTTCCCATGGTAGATATCAAGGTAACGCTGTATGACGGTTCGTATCACGATGTTGATTCGAACGAAATGGCTTTCAAACTGGCAGGAATGATGGCGCTTAAAGAAGGTGCCTTAAATGCTTCACCAGCCTTGTTAGAGCCGTTGATGAGTATTGAAGTGGTAACTCCCGAAGAGTATATGGGAGATGTCATGGGTGATTTAAATCGGCGTCGTGGAGTAGTTCACGGCATGGATGATGCACCGGCTGGAAAAATTATTCGCGCTTCGGTGCCGCTTGCCGAAATGTTTGGTTATGCAACAGATCTTCGCTCTGCGACTCAGGGTCGAGCTACCTACTCAATGGAGTTCGAGAAATATGAGGAAGCGCCGAAGGCGGTTGTTAAATCCGTGATTAAGAGCGGATTTTAGTTTTATTTTATTTAATTGGTTAGTATTTAATATTAGGTTTGTAAGAGGTATATAGGTCGTGTCAAAGGAAAAATTTGAAAGAAACAAACCCCATGTAAACGTGGGAACGATTGGTCACGTGGATCATGGTAAAACGACGTTAACAGCGGCGTTAACCAAAGTCATGGCCGAAGCACAAGGTGGCGAAGTTAAAGCATTCGATGAAATCGATAATGCCCCTGAAGAAAGAGAGCGTGGTATTACTATTGCAACGTCTCACGTTGAATATGAATCTACAGCCCGTCACTACGCACACGTAGACTGCCCGGGTCACGCGGATTATGTCAAGAACATGATTACTGGTGCTGCTCAAATGGACGGCGCTATTCTGGTTTGTTCAGCGGCTGACGGTCCAATGCCTCAGACACGTGAGCACATCCTGTTATCTCGTCAGGTTGGCGTACCTTACATTGTTGTCTACATGAACAAAGCGGACATGGTTGACGATGAAGAATTACTTGAATTAGTAGAAATGGAAATTCGTGAACTGCTGGATCAGTACGAATTCCCGGGTGACGATACTCCTATTGTTATCGGTTCAGCGCTGAAAGCCCTGGAAGGTGATCAAAGTGATATCGGTGTTCCATCTATCATGAAGCTGGTTGAAGCTCTGGATACATACGTACCAGAACCCGAGCGTGCTATTGATGGTGATTTCATCATGCCGGTTGAAGACGTGTTCTCAATCTCAGGTCGTGGAACGGTGGTTACCGGTCGTATCGAGCGTGGTATTGTCAAAGTTGGTGAAGAAATTGAAATCGTCGGTATCAAGGATACGGTTAAGACAACCTGTACGGGTGTTGAAATGTTCCGTAAGTTACTGGACGAAGGTCGTGCCGGTGATAACGTAGGTATTCTGTTGCGTGGCACCAAGCGTGAAGAAGTTGAACGTGGTCAGGTACTTGCTGCTCCGGGTTCAATTACACCGCATACAATATTCGAAGCTGAAATCTACATTCTGTCAAAGGATGAAGGTGGGCGTCATACGCCATTCTTTAATGGGTATCGTCCTCAGTTTTACTTCCGTACAACGGATGTAACCGGTGCCTGTGATCTTCCAGAAGGTGTGGAAATGGTCATGCCTGGTGATAACATTAAAATGACGGTAACACTGATTGCGCCTATCGCGATGGAAGAAGGATTACGCTTCGCCATCAGAGAAGGTGGACGTACAGTTGGTGCGGGTGTTGTTGCTAAAATTATTGAGTAAATAGACATGGCTAATCAAAATATTCGTATTCGTTTGAAATCATTTGATCATCGTTTAATTGATCGTTCTGCATCTGAAATTGTGGATACAGCAAAGCGTACCGGTGCACGTGTTAAAGGGCCTATCCCTTTACCTACGCGTAAAGAGCGTTTTACTATCCTGGTCTCTCCGCACGTTAATAAAGATGCGCGTGATCAATATGAGATTAGAACGCATAAGCGTTTAATGGATATTGTAGACCCTACTGACAAGACGGTTGATGCTTTGATGAAGCTTGATCTGGCAGCAGGTGTAGATGTTCAAATTAAGCTTAATTAAGGCTTGATTTTTATTTAGGTATAGAGGGAGTTTAGCGTATAAAAAAATAATAAGTATTTACTGAATAGTCCTTAACTATTTCGTAATATTCTGTTATAGTGCGCGCCCTCGCGGCCTGATACGGTTCTCTGTATCAGGCCGTTAGTTTTAAAAAGACGAGTAATATCAACAAGATATTCTCAAAAGATATGATTAGGGGTTAGAAATGTCTCTCGGTTTAGTTGGACGAAAAGTAGGTATGACCAGGGTTTTCTCTGATGACGGTGTATCGACTCCGGTTACTGTAATCGAAGTTGAGCCTAACCGTGTCTCACAGCTTAAAACTGTGGATACCGATGGTTACACTGCAGTTCAGGTGGTTACAGGTTCACGACGTCCTAATCGTGTTACAAAAGCAATGGCTGGTCATTTTAGAAAGGCTGGCGTTGAAGCTGGGCGACTCTCTATGGAGTTTCGTGTGGATTCGGTGGAAGACTTTGAGCTTGGTTCAGAATTGAAGCTTGATATGTTTGAGCAAGGTCAAAAAGTAGATGTTTCTGGTACTACTATAGGTAAAGGTTATGCGGGTGTTATAAAGCGTTATAACTTCCAGATGCAGGATGCTACTCACGGTAACTCGGTATCTCACCGTGCGCCGGGTTCGATTGGTCAGAACCAGACTCCAGGTCGAGTCTTTAAGGGAAAGAAAATGTCTGGTCACATGGGTGCTGTAAAGCAGACTACCCAGAATTTAGAAATTGTTCGTGTTGATTCCGAGCGTAACCTTGTTCTTATAAGAGGACCGGTTCCTGGATCTAAAAGTAGCAATGTTGTTATTACACCTGCTGTTAAAGGTTAAGAGAATATAGAGTCATGGATATTTCAATACATAACTCCAGCGAAAAAGTATCTGTATCAGATGCTGCTTTTTCGGCTGAATTTAATGAAACTCTCGTGCATCAGTTAGTCGTGTCTTTTATGAGTGCTTCTCGCGCTGGTACTAAAGCACAGAAAACTCGTTCTGATGTTAGAGGTGGTGGTGCTAAGCCATTTCGTCAAAAAGGTACTGGCCGTGCTCGTGCAGGTACTATACGTAGTCCTTTGTGGCGTAGCGGTGGAACAACTTTCGCTGCAAGTCCACGTGATTATGGTAAGAAATTGAATAAAAAAATGTATCGCACTGGTATGCGTAGCATTGTTTCAGAATTGCTTAGACAGGACCGTTTGATTGTTGTAGATGAGATGACGGTTGCTGAACCAAAGACTAAATTAATGGTTGCCCGGATGGCAGAGATAGGGGTTGGTAATAAAGCTCTTGTTTTAACTGATGGTCTTGATTCCGCGGTTTATCTTGCAGCGCGTAATGTGCCTAACCTGATGGTTATGGATGTTGCGATTGTTGATCCATTGAGTCTGGTTAGTCAGGAAAAAGTTATTGTCGACCAGGCAGCGTTGAAAAAGTTAGAGGAGCGTCTGTCATGAATGATCAGAGAGTTTTTCAGGTTATAAGGGCTCCTCATATTTCTGAAAAAGCCGCTATTATCGGTGATGCATCAAATCAGCATGTATTTAAAGTTGCTGTAGATGCGAAAAAAGAAGAAATAAAGGCAGCAATTGAGCAGCTTTTTAAAGTTAAGGTGTCCAGAGTTCGTACTGCTAATGTTAAAGGTAAGACGAAACGTCAGGGTGCTCGTTTAGGTAATCGAAGCGGCTGGAAAAAAGCTTATGTTTCTCTAGAGCAGGGTCATGAAATTGATCTTGCGGTTGTGGGTGGATAATAAAGATGGCATTAATTAAAGCTAAACCTACCTCACCGGGTCGCCGTTTCGTTGTATCGGTTAAAACCCCCGGTTTATATACAGGCAAGCCTCTTGCTAATCTGGTAGAAAAGAAAACTAAAAGCGGTGGTCGTAATAACGGCGGTCGTATAACTACTCGCCACATTGGTGGTGGTCATAAGCAGCGATACAGAGCTATTGATTTCAAGCGTAATAAAGATGGGATCGAAGCCGTAGTAGAAAGAGTTGAATATGATCCAAATAGAAGTGCACATATTGCTCTTCTTAAATATGCTGATGGAGAGCGTCGCTATATTATCGCTCCTAAAGGTGTTAAAGCTGGAGATAAGGTTCGCTCTGGTGATTCTGCTGGAATGAAGCCGGGTAACTGTCTTCCACTGCGTAACATCCCGGTCGGTTCTATTTTACATTGTGTAGAGCTGAAGCCTGGTAAAGGTGCGCAAATGGCGCGTTCTGCTGGAACTTCTGTTCAATTTGTCGCTCGTGATGGTGCTTATTCAACGCTTCGTCTGCGTTCGGGTGAGATGCGTAAAGTTTTATCGGAATGTCGTGCGGTTCTTGGTGAAGTCGGAAACGGTGAGCATAGTTTGCGTTCACTGGGTAAGGCGGGTGCTAAACGCTGGAGAGGCGTTAGACCAACGGTTCGTGGTGTTTCTATGAACCCGGTTGATCATCCGCACGGTGGTGGTGAAGGTCGTACTTCTGGTGGTCGTCATCCTGTTTCTCCATGGGGTATGCCTACTAAAGGTAAGAAGACTCGTACTAATAAACGTACTGACAACTTGATTGTCCGTCGTAGGAATAAGAGGTAATTTGACGTGCCACGTTCTTTAAAGAAAGGCCCATTCGTAGATCATCACCTTTATAATAAAGTGTTGTCTGCTGTAGAAACAAATAACAAACGTCCAATTAAAACATGGTCGCGACGTTCAATGGTTATCCCCGATATGGTCGGGCTGACTATTGCCATACATAACGGACGTCAGCATGTACCGGTTTTAATTAATGAGAATATGGTTGGTCATAAGTTAGGTGAATTTTCACTGACTCGTACTTACCGTGGTCATGTTGTTGATAAAAAGGCGAGTAGGTAATTATGCAAACATCTGCAAAACACCGTAATGCTAAAATTTCGGCTCAGAAAGTGCGATTAGTGGCTGACCAGGTTCGTGGTCTTCCAGTTGATAAAGCGCTGACTTTGCTTAAGTTTAGTAATAAAAAGGCAGCTGAGTTAATCGGTAAAGTTATTGAGTCGGCAATCGCTAATGCTGAGCATAATGATGGAGCTGATATTGATGAGCTTAAGGTCTCTTCTATTTTTGTAGACCAGGGGCCAAGCATGAAGCGTATGCGTGCACGTGCAAAAGGGCGTGGTAATCGAATTTTAAAACGTACTAGTCACATTAGTGTGACTGTTGCAGATAGTTAATAGAGGCACAGATGGGACAGAAAGTACATCCAACTGGTATACGCTTGGGAATCTCTACAGATTGGACTTCCAAGTGGTATGCGGAAACTGGGCAATATGCTGATTTTTTAAGTGAAGATTTAAAAGTACGTCAGTATATTAAGAAAAAGTTAACACAGGCTGCTGTTAGTCGGATTGGTATAGCCAGACCTGCTAAAGCGATCGTGATTACGGTACATACTGCTCGTCCCGGTATTATCATTGGTAAAAAAGGCGAAGATATTGAAAGACTGCGTAAAGAGATTTCCGCGCTGGTTGATATCCATCCTAACAATGTGAAAATTAACATTGAAGAAATACGTAAACCTGAGCTTGATGCGCAATTAGTTGCAGAAAGTATTGCTCAGCAGCTTGAGCGTCGTGTCATGTTTCGACGTGCAATGCGTAGATCGGTAAGTAATGCCATGCGTATTGGCGCTGAAGGTATCAAGATTAATGTCTCCGGACGTTTGAATGGTGCTGAAATTGCTCGTAATGAATGGTACAGAGAAGGAAGAGTTCCTCTTCATACTCTAAGAGCGGATGTGGACTACGGTACAGCTGAAGCCATGACTACCTATGGAATCCTGGGTGTTAAAGTCTGGATTTACAAAGGTGAAGTGTTCGATCTTGAATCTAAAAATTCTTCTTCCCCGAAGAAGTCTGGTAAATAGAAGTTTGAATTATGTTACAGCCTAAACGCACAAAATTTAGAAAGCAGTTTAAAGGTCGTAATCGTGGCCTTGCGACTAGTGGTAATAAGGTTAGCTTTGGTCAGTATGGCCTGCAAGCAACCGAACGCGGAAGAATAACTGCGCGTCAAATTGAATCAGCACGTCGTGCTATGACTCGTCATATCAAACGTGGTGGTAAAATTTGGATTCGTGTTTTTCCTGATGTGCCTATATCGAAAAAGCCATTAGAAGTTCGTATGGGTAAAGGTAAAGGTAATGTTGAATACTGGGTCTGTAAAATTCAGCCTGGAAGAATGTTATATGAGATGGAAGGTGTGACAGAGCAAATTGCTCGTGAAGCATTTAAATTAGCAGCAGCTAAGTTACCTTTCAAAACTAATTTTGTAATCAGGCAGGTAATGTAATGAACGCGAAAGAATTACGTTCAAAATCCGATCAGGAATTACGTGATGAATTAAGTGCTTTGTTTAAAGAGCAGTTTAATTTAAGAATGCAGAATGCGATTGGACAGGGTGCCCGTTCAGATCAATTCTCGAAAGTACGTAAAAATATAGCACGCGTTAAAACTGTCATGACTCAGAAACGTGCAGAATCATCCAGTAACGGTGGTGAGTGATCATGAGTAGTGAAAATGAAGTGTTAAGAACACAGACTGGTTCTGTCATCAGTGACAGAATGGATAAAACAGCAACAGTGCTGATTGAAAGAAAGGTTAAGCATCCGCTGTATGGGAAGTATGTAAAGAAATCTACAAAGCTTCATGTGCATGATGAGAACAATGAGTGTTCTTTAGGTGACACTGTTCAAATTACTGAATGCCGTCCAATGTCAAAAACCAAGTCCTGGACTCTGGTTAAGGTCGTTGATAAGGCGAGCTAAGTTAGTCGATATTGGTAGGGTTCAATTATGATTCAAATGCAAACAGTTTTAACCGCAGCAGACAACAGTGGTGCGCGCCGGGTACAATGTATAAAGGTACTGGGTGGTTCCAAGCGACGTTATGCTCGAATTGGCGATATTATTAAAGTTAGTATCAAAGATGCAATTCCGCGCGGTAAAGTTAAAAAAGGTGAAGTATATAACGCAGTTGTAGTACGTACTGCTAAAGGTGTTCGCCGTAATGATGGCTCTTTAATAAAGTTTGATGGTAATGCGGCTGTTATTTTAAATAACAACCTGCAGCCGATTGGTACTCGTATCTTTGGCCCCGTAACTCGTGAGTTACGTGGTGAGAAGTTTATGAAAATCATCTCACTTGCACCTGAAGTGCTTTAATAGGTATTGACTACATGAACAAAATTAAAAAAGGTGACGAAGTCATAGTTATCGCTGGACGCAGTAAAGGTCAGCGTGGAACTGTACTTAAACGTATAGACGAAAAAAGTCTATTGGTTGAAAGTGTGAATATGATTAAAAAGCACGTCAAGGCAAATCCTAATGCAGGAGAGGCTGGTGGAATAATAGATAAGGAATCGCCTATTAATCAGTCAAATGTCATGATTTTTAACCCGGCTACTGAAAAGGGTGATCGTGTAGGTTTTAAAACGTTAGATGATAACCGTAAAGTTCGGTTTTTTAAGTCTAACGGTGAAGTAATTGATGTTTAACGGTAAGTTATCATGACAAGATTAGAGAAATTTTATCGAGATACTGTGAAAGCACAGTTGCAGGAACAATTTAAATTTGATTCTGCTATGCAAATCCCGAAAGTAACCAAAATCACATTAAATATGGGACTTGGTGATGCTGCCGGTGATAAAAAGATTATTGAAAGTGCTGTTCGTGACATGCAACAGATTGCCGGTCAGAAGCCGGTAGTTACTATTGCTAAAAAAGCGGTTGCAGGTTTCAAGATTCGTGAAGATATGCCGGTTGGTTGTATGGTGACTTTACGTAAAGATCATATGTATGAATTCATGGACAGGTTAATCAACTTCTCGATCCCTCGTATTCGTGACTTTCGTGGTATGAGTGGTAAAGCTTTTGATGGTCGCGGTAATTATAATATTGGCCTGACAGAGCAAATCGTATTTCCTGAAATTGATTACGATAAAATTGACAAAATACGTGGTATGAATATTTCAATCACGACTTCTGCATCTACTGATGAAGAAGGACGCGCTTTATTGAAAGCGTTTAATTTTCCTTTTAAGAATTAATAACGGTAACTATTATGGCTAAAACTTCTATGGTTCAGCGCGAACATAAGCGTACCAAAATGGTTGCTCAATATGCTGAAAAGAGAGCTGAGTTAAAAGCTCTTATCAGTAACCCGGAAACAGCATTCGATGAAAAGATGATTGCAGTTGATAAATTGCAAAAACTTCCCAGGGATTCTGCTTCAGTAAGACAACGTAACCGTTGCAAAATTACTGGCCGTCCACACGGTTATTATAGAAAATTTGGTCTCAGTAGAATCAAACTTCGCGAAGCAGCAATGCGTGGAGATGTTCCTGGTCTAGTTAAAGCAAGTTGGTAAGAGAGAACTGATATGAGTCTACAAGATCCTGTATCTGACATGTTAACGCGTATTCGTAATGCTCAAAAAGCAACGAAAGTTACTGTCAAAATGCCTTCATCAATGCAAAAAGCAAGTATTGCTAAAGTACTTAAGGATGAAGGTTATATAGCTGATTATTCTGTGTCTGGTGATGCAAAAAAAGAGTTATCAATTGAGCTAAAATATTTCCAGGGTAAACCGGTAATTGATCAAATTGACCGTGTTAGCCGTCCTGGTTTAAGAATTTTCAAATCTAAAGATGAACTTCCATCGGTAAACGGTGGTCTCGGTATCGCTATCATTTCTACCTCTAAAGGTATGATGACTGAAAAGCAAGCCAGATCCACCGGTAACGGCGGTGAAGTAATCTGCACGGTTGTTTAGGGTAAAGACATGTCCAGAATTGCTAATAAACCTATCGAAATGCCTACAGGTGTTAATTTAACAGTAGATGGTCAGACTATCACTGCTAAGGGACCTAAAGGTGAATTATCATTAACTGTGAATGATGCAGTGGCTTTCGAGCAAAATGATAATGTATTAACGTTTAAACCTGCCAATGACGCTAAAGGCGCCATGGCTATGACCGGTACTATGCGTTCTCTAGCTAATAACCTGGTCGTTGGTGTTACTGAGGGCTTTTCAAAAAAGCTCAACCTGGTTGGTGTTGGTTACAGAAGTAAAACGGCTGGAAAAGTTTTAAACCTGTCACTGGGTTTTTCTCATCCTATCGATTTTGCAATTCCTGAGGGAATCACTATCGAAACGCCCAGTCAGACTGAAATTATAGTAAGCGGTTGTGACAAGCAAAAAGTTGGTCAGGTTTCAGCTGAAATCCGCGCTTATCGTCCACCAGAGCCTTATAAGGGCAAAGGTGTTAAATACTCTGATGAACAGATCATCAGAAAAGATGCTAAAAAGAAATAGGTTTAGTTATGGATAAGAAATCATCACGTATCAGACGTTCTCGTAAAACACGTGCAAAAATTCGTGAATTGGGTGTCGATCGTTTAACGATTTTTCGTACACCACGCCACACTTATGCTCAAATTATCTCGGGTGAAACCGGGAATGTTGTTGTTACAGCGTCTACGTTGAGCAAAGAAACTAGTAAAGATTTGAAACATACCGGTAATACTGGTGCAGCAATTGCCGTCGGAAAAGAGATTGCCGAAAAAGCCAAGGCTTCTGGTATCGAATCCGTTGCTTTCGATCGCTCGGGTTATAAATACCACGGTCGTGTCAAAGCACTGGCAGATTCAGCTCGTGAAGCTGGTTTGAAATTTTAAAAATTGTTTTAACGTATTAAGTATAGAGAAAGAACTATGGCAGATCCTCAAGGTTCAAAAGACGATTTAACAGAAAAATTGGTTGCGGTTAATCGTGTTGCCAAAGTTGTTAAAGGTGGTCGTCAATTCGGTTTTACCGCTCTCACCGTTGTAGGTGATGGAAATGGTAAAGTTGGTTTCGGTTACGGAAAAGCTCGTGAAGTTCCTTTAGCTATTCAGAAAGCTATGGAAAAGGCTCGTGCAAATATCGTTAATGTCGCAATAACTGACGGTACTTTGTATTACGCGGTTAATGCTCGTCACGGTGCTGCTAAGGTATATATGCAACCCGCTTCAGAAGGTACTGGTGTTATTGCCGGTGGTGCGATGCGTGCAGTACTTGAAGTTGCCGGTGTTAGAAATGTACTTGCTAAATGTAACGGTTCAAGAAACCCGATCAATTTAGTCAGAGCTACTATCCGCGGTTTACAGGATATGAAAACACCAGAAATGATTGCTGCTAAACGTGGTAAAACCGTTGAGCAAATTAAAGGTTAATATCATGGCTAAAGCTAAAAACAAAATTGTAAACGTTAAACTTGTAAAAAGTTTAAACGGTCGTCTCGCATCACACAAAGCTTGTGCTGCCGGGCTTGGAATTAGACGTATGCACCAGACTGTAGAAGTATCAGATACGCCGGAAAATCGCGGCATGATCAATAAGATACATTACATGTTAAGTGTTGAGGAATTATAATGTACCTGAATACTCTTAAACCAGCACCTGGTTCTACAAAGGTGTCAAAGCGAGTCGGTCGAGGAATCGGATCCGGTCTAGGTAAAACTTGTGGTCGTGGTCATAAAGGTCAAAAATCAAGATCTGGTGGTCAGACAAAAGTAGGTTTTGAAGGTGGTCAAATGCCTTTACAGCGTCGCTTGCCCAAGTTTGGTTTCACTGCGCGCAAAACTCGTTTTTCTGCTGAAGTTCGTTTAGATGAAATTTCTTCACTTGAAGCTGATGTTGTCGATCTGGATGCATTGATTAAAGCGAATGTTGTTCCATTACAAACTCAACAGGCAAAAGTATTTCTATCTGGTGAAGTTACTCGTGCAGTAACCCTTAAGGGTGTTAAAGCCACTAAAGGTGCTAAAGCTGCAATTGAAGCTGCCGGTGGAAAGGTAGAAGATTAGTGTCTACTTCTGCATCACAACTCGCATCTAGTTTGTCAGGTGGAAGCCTGAGTGAGCTAAGAAAACGGATATTTTTCGTCATTGGTGCTCTGATTGTTTTCAGAATCGGCACATTTATACCTGTACCCGGTATAGATATAACCGTGATGCAGCAAATATTTGAACAGCAAAAAACCGGCATTCTCGGTATGTTTAACATGTTCTCCGGTGGTGCGTTGGAGCGTATGTCTATTTTTGCTCTTGGTGTCATGCCCTATATATCTGCATCTATTATTATGCAGTTAATGACGGTTGCAGTTCCTACTCTCGAACAGCTTAAGAAAGAAGGTGAATCGGGTCGACGTAAGATTACTCAGTACACTCGTTATTTCACCGTTGTATTAGCTACTTTCCAGTCAGTCGGCATAGCCGTTGCACTTCAGGGTCAGGGCAGCGGGGCTGATGCTCTTGTCGTTAACCCGGGTGGTAACTTTGTATTCTCCGCGGCCGTATCACTTGTAACCGGTACATTATTTCTGATGTGGTTAGGCGAGCAAATTACAGAACGAGGTATCGGTAATGGTATTTCTGTTCTAATCTTCGCCGGTATCGTTGCAGGTTTACCTTCAGCTATCGGTGGAACTATCGAATTAGTTCGGACCGGTGAACTTAGCTCTATAATTTTATTATTCCTGTTGGTTGGCGTCGTGTTAGTGACCCTATTTGTTGTGTTCATAGAAAGAGGACAGCGTAGAATAACCGTAAACTATGCTAAACGTCAGCAAGGCAACAAGATGTATGCTGCTCAAAGCAGTCATTTACCGCTCAAGCTTAATATGGCGGGTGTAATTCCACCTATTTTTGCATCTAGTATTATCCTGTTTCCTGCTACTTTAGGTAGCTGGTTCGGACAACAGGAAGGTATGCGCTGGTTACAGGACTTATCTGCAACTTTGTCACCGGGTCAACCTTTGTATGTAATGTTTTATGCAGCAGCAATTATTTTCTTCTGCTTTTTCTATACAGCACTGGTATTTAATTCGAAAGAAACTGCTGACAATTTAAAAAAATCAGGTGCTTTTATTCCTGGTATTAGACCGGGTAAGCAAACTGCAACCTACATAGATGGTGTGTTGTCCAGGTTAACCCTTGTAGGTGCAATCTACATCACTCTTGTTTGCCTGTTACCTGAATTTCTAATTCTATTCTGGAATGTTCCATTCTATTTTGGTGGCACATCCTTACTGATTATTGTTGTTGTCGTGATGGATTTCATGGCACAGGTTCAAGCTCATTTGATGAGTCATCAATATGATAGCTTGATGAAAAAGTCCAATTTTAAAGGTTACGGTAAAAAGGGTATTTAACCCTTAATATAGGTATTGTTATGAAAGTTAGAGCATCCGTTAAAAAAATGTGTAAAAACTGTAAAGTTATTCGCAGAAATGGGGCAGTACGCATTATTTGTAAAGATCCAAGACACAAGCAGCGTCAAGGTTAGTTACAAAATTAAATTTATTCATTTATTGATTTATTAAGGTTAGTCAGCTAGAATCTGCGCCCCTTTTTAATCAGCTTCAAGTTCAGGAGACTTTGTTTTTATGGCTCGTATTGCAGGTGTAAATATACCCGATAATAAGCATACGGTGATCGCTCTTCAATCCATTTATGGTGTTGGGCAAACGCGATCGGCCGCTATTTGTAGCGCGACTGGGATTGATCCAACGACAAAAATCCGTGAACTTTCAGAAGAGCAACTTGATGCTATTCGTGACCAGATAAATGCTTTCTCTACAGAAGGTGACCTTCGTCGTGAAATATCAATGAATATTAAACGTTTGATGGATCTCGGTACTGTCCGTGGAATTCGTCATCGTCGTGGTCTACCCGTACGTGGTCAGCGTACTAAGACTAATGCGCGTACGCGTAAAGGTCCAAGACGTCCTATTAAGAGATAACGAGTTTTATTATGGCTGATAAACCAATACGTTCTAAGAAGAAAGTTAAACGTACCGTATCGGATGGTGTCGCACACATCCATGCAACATTTAATAACACAATCATTACAATAACCGATCGTCAGGGTAACACTCTGTCATGGGCTACTGCTGGTGGTTCAGGTTTCCGTGGTTCACGTAAGTCGACTCCTTTTGCTGCACAGGTTGCTGCTGAAAGAGCGGGTGTAGTGGCTCAGGAAATGGGTCTGAAAAATTTGGAAGTTATGGTTAAGGGCCCTGGTCCTGGTCGTGACTCTGCTGTTCGCTCTTTGAACTCAATCGGCTTCAAAATTTCAAGAATCGATGACGTTACACCCATTCCACATAATGGTTGCCGTCCACCGAAAAAACGTCGAGTATAGGCGGAGTTAGTTATGGCTAGATATATCGGACCTAAATGTAAATTAATGCGTCGTGAAGGTGTAGATCTTAATTTAAAATCTTCACGTCGTTCTCTTGATACAAAATGTAAAATCGAAAATCCTCCTGGACAACATGGTGCAGGAACACGTAAACCACGTTTATCAGACTATGGTTTACAACTTCGTGAAAAACAGAAATTAAGAAGAACTTATGGTGTTCTGGAAAAGCAATTCCGTAACTATTATAAAGAGGCTTCAAGACTTAAAGGCTCTACAGGTGAGAACCTGCTTCAGTTATTAGAGACTCGTTTAGATAACGTTGTTTATCGAATTGGTTTTGGTTCAACTCGTGCTGAATCACGTCAGCTGGTTAGTCATAAGTCAATTATGGTTAACGGGAAATCTGTAAACATACCTTCTTACACGGTTAAACCAACTGATGTAGTCAGTGTTCGTGAAAAATCACGTAAACAGGTTCGTATTTCAGAGTCTATGGCTCTTGCAGAACAAGGTGGATTCCCTGACTGGATTGATGTTGATCACAGTAAATTCGAAGGAACTTTTAAAGCTTTACCAATGCGTAGTGAATTACCAGCTGATATCAATGAATCACTGGTTGTAGAACTTTACTCCAAGTAACAATAGCTTATAAATTACGAGTCATCTATGTCATCATTAAAAATATCTGAACTGCTTAAACCTCGTCAGGTTAAAGTTGAAGAGCAACAGACTTATCACGCAAAGGTATCAATTGAGCCTTTAGAGCGTGGTTTTGGTCATACGCTTGGTAATGCTTTACGTAGAATTCTACTTTCTTCTGTTCCTGGTTGCGCTATCGTTGATTTGAAAATTGATGGAGTTCTTCATGAATACACCAGTATTGAAGGTGTTCAGGAAGACGTTATTGATATCATGCTTAACCTGAAAGGTGTTGGAATCATCATGCATAGTCGTGATGAGGCTACCCTTAATATTTCAAAAAGCGGTATCGGTCCCGTGACTGCTGGAGATATTCAGCTGGATCATGATATTGAAATTGTAGACCCTGACTTTGTAATTGCTAACCTGAATAAAGATATCGATTTTAATATGCAAATTCACGTTATAAAAGGCCGTGGTTATCAGCCTTCTAACAAACGTGATTTATCTGAAGAAGAACAAGCTCTAGGTCATCTTCAGCTTGATGCATCTTTTTCACCGGTTTTAAAAGTAGCTTACTCTGTTGAAGCTGCGCGTGTAGAACAGCGTACTGATCTAGATAAGCTGGTTATAGACATTGAAACTAACGGTACAGTTGATCCTGAAGAAGCGATTCGCATTGCGGGAAGCATACTTAAAGATCAGTTATCTGTATTTGTTAATCTTGAAGGTTCTGAAGAAGAAGAACCCGAAGAACCAGAGTCACTTATTGATCCAATTCTATTACGTCCAGTTGATGATTTAGAACTGACTGTACGTTCTGCGAATTGTCTGAAAGCAGAAAATATTTATTATATTGGTGATCTCATTCAACGCACAGAAGTTGAATTGTTAAAGACACCGAATCTTGGAAAGAAATCACTTACAGAAATCAAAGACGTTTTGGCTTCATACGGTCTTTCTCTTGGCATGCGCCTGGAAAACTGGCCACCGCCAAATATTGAAAATGATAGTAAGTTAGCAAGTTAATTGAGGTTTTAATACTATGCGTCATCGTAAAAGCGGTCGTCAACTTAACCGCAACAGTTCACATCGTAAAGCGATGTACAAAAATATGGCTTCTTCGTTGTTTGATCATGAAGTCATCAAAACTACTTTGCCAAAAGCAAAAGAGTTACGTCGTGTTGCTGAGCCTCTGATAACTCTGGCTAAAGAAGACAGTGTTGCCAACCGTCGTTTAGCGTTCAGTCGTCTACATGATAAGGAAATGGTTGCTAAATTATTTGCTGACCTGGGGCCTCGTTACAAGACACGTCCCGGTGGATATATGCGTATTCTGAAATGCGGTTTTAGATCAGGTGATAAAGCGCCTATGGCTTATGTTGAACTGGTTGACAGACCTGAGCAATAAGCAACAGAAGATACACACAAAAAGGCCGGTTAATCCGGCCTTTTTTATGTCTGATATAAAAAAGATATGCTTAACTAAATTGCTTGATCAGGTTAATTAGCATGTCGCGTTTTTCTTCCATCAGTCGAACATTGTTTCTGGATTCAACATTTAATCGTAGCAATGGCTCGGTGTTAGAACTACGAATATTAAAGCGCCAGTTATCAAATGTCAGACCAATGCCGTCGGTGGAATCGAACTCATAATCCTGGTCATCAAAGTGGGCCTTAACAGAGTCGATTACTTTCTGAGAGTCTCCAACAGTCATATTTATTTCACCACTGACCGGATAAGCATCAATTCTTTCATCAACCAGTTGAGCCATGGTCTTATTCTGTTCACTCATTATTTCAGCTATCAATAACCAGGGAATCATGCCACTGTCACAATAACCAAAATCACGGAAAAAGTGATGCGCACTCATTTCTCCACCATAGATAGCATTCACTTCACGCATTTTCTCTTTAATAAAAGCATGCCCGGCCTTGCTTTGAATGGCAGTTCCACCATTAGATTGTGCCATCTCCTGAGTGTTCCAGATCAAACGTGGATCATGAATGATTTTCTCTCCGGGGTGTTGCTGTAACATTTGAGAGCCGAGTAAGCCGACAATGTAATAACCTTCGATAAACCGTCCGTTTTCATCGAAAAGAAAGCATCGGTCAAAATCACCATCCCAGGCTATACCAAAATCAGCTTTATACTGTTTGATGGCATCAGTAGTTACGCCACGTCCTTCAGGTAAAAGCGGGTTAGGAATTCCGTTTGGAAAATTACCATCTGGCTCATGTTGTATTTTAATAATGTCAAATGGCAGGTGTTTTTCCAGCAAGTCTAAAACAGGTCCGGCAACGCCGTTACCGCTATTAGCGACAACTTTGAATGGTTTAAGGGTAGAGGGCGATTTAACATAGGAAAGCAAATGCTGAATATAAGACTCACTGAGATCCATTTGAATCATTTCTCCTTTTTTATCTGATTCAGAAAAATCATTGTTTTCAGCGAGTTCACGAATTTTTTCCAGCCCTGTGTCTCCACTCATCGGCTTTGAATTCTCGCGTACAAATTTCAGGCCATTGTAATCGACAGGATTGTGGCTGGCAGTAATCATGATGCCGCCATCTAAAGATTGATTAAATGCAGCAAAATAAACTTGTTCGGTGCCACAAATTCCCAGGTCTAAAACATTGACTCCACTATCCATTAGCCCGGATGTGAGAGCTGAAAAAAGAGACTCACTGCTTAAGCGTACATCACGCCCGACGGCAACTTGCTGTGGCTTTAAGAATTCGGCATAAGCTCTACCAATCCGGTAAGCGATATCTTCATTAAGCTCGGTTGGAACTTTTCCGCGAGCATCATAAGCTTTAAAGCAGGTGATTTTATTAGACATTTTTTTCTCAGTAATATTAGGTTAAGGCTTTATTTTAGATTTATTTAGTAAAGTTTTAAGGTACTGGCCAGTATAGGATGTTTTTACTTTGGCAACATCTTCGGGTGTTCCTGTCGCAATTATTTTACCGCCTTTATCGCCACCTTCTGGTCCCAGGTCAATGACCCAGTCGGCAGTTTTGATAACGTGTAAATTATGCTCAATAACTGCGATTGTATTACCGTGGTCTCGGAGACGGTGTAGTACTGTCAATAATAGTTCAATATCGTGAAAATGCAGGCCTGTGGTGGGTTCATCCAGAATATACAGTGTTTTGCCGGTATCTCTCTTTGATAATTCTCGTGAAAGCTTTATCCGTTGTGCTTCACCGCCCGATAAGGTGGTAGCATTTTGCCCCAGAGTTATATAACTCAACCCGACATCCATTAAGGTGTCCAGCTTTCGTTTTAAAACAGGAATGGCCTTAAAAAATTCAACGGCATCTTCAACGGTCATATCAAGTACCTGGTGAATGTTTTTTCCCTTGAAGTGAATATCCAGAGTTTCTCGGTTATAGCGTTTGCCTTTACAGACATCGCAGGTGACGTAAACATCTGGAAGAAAATGCATTTCGACCTTTTTTACGCCATCACCCTGACAGGCTTCACATCGTCCACCTTTTACATTAAAGCTGAATCGTCCGGGTTTGTATCCCCTTGAACGTGATTCCTGTGTTGCTGAGAATAATTCACGGATAGGGGTGAATAAACCGGTATAAGTCGCAGGGTTTGAGCGAGGCGTTCTTCCAATTGGACTCTGATTAATATCGATGACTTTATCGAATAAATCTAAACCAGTTGTCTTACCATGCGGGGCAGGGTGTAAAGCACTTTTATTAATCTGTATTGCGGCCAGCTTATACAGGGTTTCATTGATTAGCGTTGATTTTCCAGAACCTGAAACACCCGTAATGCAGGTAAATAGACCAACCGGTAATTCAAGGCTGACGGATTTTAAGTTGTTACCTGTTGCTTTGAAAATTTTAACCAGTTTATTTTTATTACGCGGTGTCCGGGTTTGAGGAATTGCGATTGATTTCTTCCCGCTTAAATATTGACCAGTCAGAGAAGCTGGATTTGCAGCAATTTCAGCAGAATTTCCTAAAGCAATAATTTCACCGCCATGAACACCGGCTCCGGGACCTATATCAACGATATAATCGGCAGCGGCAATGGCATCTTCATCATGTTCAACCACGATGACCGTGTTACCCAGGTCGCGTAAAAAATTAAGGGTGTGCAGCAACCGGTCATTATCGCGTTGATGCAAACCGATGGAAGGTTCATCCAGGATATACATGACACCCACCAGGCCGGCACCGATTTGACTGGCCAGGCGAATACGTTGAGCCTCTCCACCGGATAGTGTTTCAGCACTACGACTTAAGCTCAGGTAATCAAGCCCGACGTTAACCAGAAAGCTTAATCGTTCTTTTATTTCCTTGGTAATCTTTTCAGCTATTCTCCCCTTGCTTCCGGTCAAATTTAAATGGTTGAAAAACTGCAAAGCATCACCGATGGGTAAGTGAACAATATCAGGTAGATTTGATTCCTCGATGAACACGTGTCGGGCAGATTTATTTAACCGGTGGCCATGGCAGGTTTCACAGGCAGAATCGGTGAGAAATTTAGATAACTCCTCCCGCACAACATTAGAGTCTGTATCTCGATAACGGCGTTTAAGATTGGGTAATATGCCTTCAAATGGATGAACCTGAACGCGCTTGTCACCACGCTCATTGTTGAACTCAAATTTAATGTCGTCGGTAGATCCATGTAAAATAATAGACTGAATTTTTTTACCGAGTTTATTGAAAGGGGCATCGACGTCGAACTTATAATGTTTCGCCAGGCTGCTTAACATTTGAAAATAGTAACCATTACGTCGGTCCCATCCACGTATTGCTCCGCCGGCCATGCTCAGTTCGGGTGATTTAACCACTAGTTGTTCGTCAAAAAACTGCATGGTTCCAATTCCGTCACAGTCCGGGCAGGCACCCATCGGGCTGTTGAATGAAAATAGGCGTGGTTCAAGTTCGGTCAGAGAATAGCCACAGGCAGGGCAGGCAAAATTAGCCGAAAAAGTGATTTGTTCAAAATCATCATCAGCATTCATGGAGTCAATTCGAACGATGCCATCTGTCATGTTGAGAGCAGTTTCAAACGATTCTGCGAGACGAAGTTTTAAATCATCTCGAACTTTAAAACGATCTATAACGACATCGATATTGTGTTTTTTACGCAGATCGAGAGAAGGTGGATCATCCAGTTCATAGATTTCACCGTCGATTCTTGCGCGTAGATATCCCTGGCGCTGTAGTGAATCCAGTAGTTGAACGTGTTCACCCTTGCGGTTGCTGACTACAGGAGCCAATAGCATCAAACGGTATTCTGCTGATAACTCTAAAACCTGGTCTACCATCTGGCTGATTGTGCTGGCTTCGAGGGTAATACCATGTTCAGGACAACGTGGTGTACCTGCACGAGCAAACAACAGTCGCAGGTAGTCGTAAATTTCAGTGATGGTGCCGACGGTTGAACGTGGATTATGCGAAGTGGTTTTCTGTTCAATGGAAATAGCGGGTGACAAACCTTCGATATGGTCTATATCGGGCTTTTCCATTACCGATAAAAATTGCCGTGCATAGGTGGACAGAGACTCAACGTAACGACGCTGACCTTCGGCAAATATGGTATCGAAAGCGAGCGATGATTTTCCGGAGCCAGAAAGACCGGTTATAACAATCAGTTTGTCTCTCGGCAGAGTGAGATCAATGTTTTTCAGGTTATGCGTTCGAGCACCCCTGATAATAATCGAGTCCATAAATTTTTCGCTACAGAAAAACAAGCCATTTTAAACCACTTTAAAGTGTAAAGTATAAATTGTTCTTTCCAGTTTTGAGTAAATGGAATATGTGTTTGAATCTGTGAGTAATAACTGGTTTCAGGCAACGTACCAATGAAATATTCGGGTTTTTAAACATACCTTTATTTTTGAGTATTCTGGAGATGATAATGGAGAAGAGTAATGTGTTAATATAGCCATTTTTTGAAATCTGTACTTTCACTTTAATGATGCTTAAAACCGAAAAACAAGCTGCAGTATCTCTGGCACTGGTTTATGCCTTTCGAATGATCGGTCTGTTTATGATATTGCCCGTGTTTTCGCTGTATGCTTCTGATTATGCGGGTGCTACGCCCCTGTTAATCGGACTTGCGATAGGTGTGTACGGGTTGACGCAGGGACTGTTTCAGCTTCCATTCGGTTTTTTATCGGATCGTCTCGGGCGTAAGAAAATGATTATTCTTGGCCTGGTACTATTTTGTGCCGGCAGTATGGTTGCAGCGACGGCCGATACCATTCATCAAATCATTTTTGGTCGTGCGCTACAGGGGATGGGAGCAATTGCTGCCGTTGTGATGGCTCTTGCTGCAGATTTGTCCCGTGAAGAAGTTCGTATGCGAATCATGGCAACAATCGGAATGTCGATAGGCATGGCGTTCATGGTATCGATGATAGTAGGGCCAATATTTGCAGCGAGATTTGGTGTTTCGGGCATCTTCTGGATTACTGCCGTGCTAGCGCTGATAAGTATATTTATTATATTGTTCATCACACCGACACCTGAACAGCAGAGTTTCCATCGGGATACACAGCTCTCCATCGGTGATATTTCAAAAGTGGTCTCAAACCGTGAATTGCTACGCCTGGATCTGGGTGTATTTGTATTACACATGGTGCTTGCGGCAACCTTTGTACTATTTCCGCTCATTTTACGGGACCAGTTACAAATTGAAGTGTTGCAGCACTGGAAAACTTATCTCTCGGTTTTCATTATTTCGATTTTGATTATGGTGCCTATGATTATCGTGGCTGAAAAAAAGCGCCAGATGAAACCGATGTTCCTGGTAGGAATTCTGGTTGTGGGCCTGGCCGAAATAGGACTATATCTGTTTAACGGATATGTGCCGATGTTTATCATGCTGGTTTTATTTTTTGCCGGGTTCAATTTTCTGGAAGCATCGATGCCGTCTCTGGTTGCTAAAATATCTCCTGTCGATATGAAAGGAACAGCGATGGGGTTGTTTTCAAGCGCTCAGTTCCTGGGGGCTTTTGCCGGAGGCTTACTGGGTGGAGTGATGCTTGCCTATGAATCTCAGGACATCGCATTTTTACAATTAGCCATACTGGTGATGGCCTGGTGGGTTGTAGCTTTTTTTATGAAAAAACCCAAAGCCGTGACTTCTCGCATCGTCTCGCTGGGTAAGCTAGATGAGCTATCTATCATTAGTTTTAGAGAGAAAGCTGCGCAATTACCGGGCGTTCAGGAAATTACGGTTTATATTGAAGATAAAGTTGCTTACATGAAAGTCGATAAGAAACTTTTTGATGATGATGCGCTTGAGGGGTTAATGGCCAAGTAAATTTATTAATTCAGGGTAAATTAAAAAGCCGGGAGACATTCACCACGAACCAGGGCAGGAAGCCTGTCGGTAGAACAATGCAAGGCGCAATTGTCGAGGCAGGAAGCTCACGAAAAAATCAATTATGTTTTAGTTATTTTTATAAAGCGGTCATTGCCTTAATTTTGAATAAGCTAATTGCCATCTGGTTTTTTTACCTGCGTGCCTTCGTGGTAAAAATTTGCTTAGTGACAGAATAAATTAAAACAGTTGCAATTATCCTGCATTTCATTATTCTAACTGGCACAGGATTACATCCTGTAAGGAGTCTTAGGATAAGACAATTGGAAGTTAATATGAAATGGAGTCATCATGAAATCAGTTAAATTATCTGCCGTTCTGGCAACGTTCCTCTTTTCTGCGGGTTTACAGGCTGCACCGGTCAATATCAATGTGGCATCTGCAGATAATATTGCAGAGTCTCTTAGTGGTATCGGTTTGAAAAAAGCACAGGCCGTAGTCGATTATCGAAATCAACATGGACTTTATAAAAGCGCAGTGGATATTGTGCAGGTTAAAGGGATCGGTCCTTCTATATTTGAAAAGAATAAATCCGATATTTTAATAAAATAAAGTTAGGGTTTTTGCAGGGTGTGTCGTAACTACACATATTGTGATATTGCTGCGCTCGTCACACCCCGCAGAACTTTACATCTCGCTTAAAATTGATTAAAACCATACAATAAAGACACCGTTTTAATTTATTTTATAGAGTATTTATGACCGCTTACGACTTATTCAATGGTGATGCAGATGGTATTTGTGCACTGCAACAACTACGCTTACATCAACCGAGACAAACAACGCTTATAACCGGCATTAAAAGAGACATTAATCTGTTTTCTAAAATTACGGCTGGAGAAAATGATGAAATCACTGCGCTGGATATATCGTTTGATAAAAACAGGGATGGTGTTCAGGCTGCAATTGATGCCGGGGCACAGGTTTTTTATGCAGATCACCACTTTGCTGGAGAAACGATTGAGTCGGACCGGCTTGAAATTCATATCGATACAGATGCCGATACCTGCACCAGTTTAATTATTAACAAATTCCTGAATGATAAATTTTATGCCTGGGCAATTACCGGTGCTTATGGTGATAATATGTTTGATTCTGCAGAAGCTTTAGCAGACAGGTTTGCAGTGAGCAAAGAAGATAGAGCGGCTCTTAAAGAACTGGGTATCTGCCTGAATTACAATGGATATGGGTTCACCGTGGAAGACCTGGTTTATAACCCGGCAGATTTATTTGAACTCGTCAGGCCGTATGAAAACCCACTCGATTTTATTAAAACAGAAGGCTATCAGAAATTATTAACCGCCTATCATCAGGACATAGAAAAAACACATCAATTATCAGCCCTGGATGCCAGGGACAATGGTGCTATCTATATACTTCCTGATCAGCCCTGGTCTCGCAGAGTGAACGGGGTTTTTTCAAATGATCTGGCCAGGGAGCATAGGTCGCGTGCACATGCTGTGCTGGTAGAGTGCGGTGCCAACTGTTACCGGGTAAGCGTTAGAGCACCAATGGATAATAAAACCGGTGCAGATGAATTATGCCGTCAATTTGCGTCGGGTGGCGGTAGAAAGGCTGCTGCAGGCATTAATCAGCTTTCTGAAAGTGAATTGAACTTATTCTCTGAGAAGTTTTTTGATGCATTTTAATTTTCTTCTAAATATGCAAAACCGAGTTAAAGTCTAAATAATTTTAACTCGAACTGAACGTGTTAAATGTGTAGACTATAGCGCGCTATTCAGGCGATAGTGACAATATGAAGTATAGTGTTGTACATGAATCGACTAGTTAAATCACTAAAACAATACCGGGGAATACCATGGCAAGAGGCGTTAATAAAGCAATCATCGTTGGAACTTTAGGCAAAGATCCTGAAGTTAGATATACCGCAGGCGGAAGCGCAATTGTGAATGTTTCTGTGGCAACCAATGAATCATGGAGAGATAAAAATACCGGTGAAAATGTTGAGAAAACCGAATGGCATCGCATCGTGATTTTTGGCAAGCTGGCTGAAATAGCAGCTCAATACTTAAAGAAAGGCCAGCAAGTTTACTTTGAAGGAAAAATCCAAACCCGTAAATGGCAGGATCAAAGCGGGCAGGACCGATACAGCACTGAAATAGTTGCGAATGAAATGCAAATGCTGGGAGGCCGCCCTGATGCGTCCGGTGGTACTGCTTCTTTTAATAAACCTCAGCAACAACAGGCAGCACCTGCACCAGCCCAGACATCCCAGTTTGATCCGCTTCCTGCAGATGACGGCTTTGATGACATTCCTTTTTAGCTCGAAACTGAAGGTAATGTAATAGATTCTATTAGCTATTAGCTGTACGATAAAAAACAAAATACTATCAACAGCTTATCACATGATAAATCAACAAGGCGTTATTAGTTTAATAGAAAAATTAGCATCAGGAAGCTCCGATATTGAAGTGGTGTGGCTGTCGTGCAAAAGGTAATGCTAACGAGAGCAGTGATTATGATCTTGCTGTAGCCTGTTCTAATGTTAATGAGAAATCTGCCCGTAATGATTATTACACCGACGACCTGGCGTTTAAGTGGTCAAAGAAAACTTCTGTAGCCGTATCAATAATAGATATAAATCATATTCCGGTTCCTTTGGCTATTTCAGTTATTAGTGACGGAATAGTGATATTTTGTAGAAATGACCTTAGATTGCATTCGGAAGAATCACGTGTCTGGTCAATGTGGGAAGCCTACAGGTATGAGTATGCAAGAAAATAATCATAGTTTTGAAGCCTATGTTTATGCGATATCCGAACAGGTAGAGCAGCATATTGCAGGCCTGGATGAGCTGAGTGATATTTCTGTTCAGAGTCCGTTAACCTTTAACCAGAGAAGTGCCGCAGAGAGAAGTTTGCAGGTTATAGTTGAAGCGGCAATAGGTTGCTCAAAACACTATCTAAAGTCTAAAAAAAAACGGTTCCAGCTGAAGCCAGGGCAAGTATTGAACGAGTGTATGAAATACTGTCGATTATAAATCCTGATATTAAAGATATGCGTGGAGCAGTCGGTATGAGGAATGCGATAATTCGTGATTACCTGAATTTAGATTGGGGAAAAATCGAAACTGTATTAAATAGGAAAAAATATCACCTGGTAAAACAATATATACATATTGTCACTTCAGAATTAAGCGATACTTTGCCTGAGTGAACTAAAACTCCCGGGTTTGAACGATGCCCAGGTTTTAGCCCGAAAAGCTGACTTCTAGATAAATTTTCTTTCAAAAGGATGATGTTTTTAATTGGTTGTATGTGACCAATTCCCTCGTTTTATTCAGGTTTAAATAGTAAACTTCGTCCGGTTTTAAATTAAATTTAGGAAATTGATGTGAAAATTGCCGTTGCTGGAACAGGTTATGTAGGCCTGTCAATATCAATGCTGTTGTCTCAGCATAATAACGTAGTTGCTGTTGATATCGTCCCCGAGAAAGTCAAACTATTAAAAAATAAAAAATCGCCAATTGTCGATGCCGAAATTGAAGATTTTCTGCTCAATAAGGAACTTGATTTTACCGCAACCCTCGACAAGCAGGAAGCCTATGAAGGTGCAGACTTTGTAGTCATAGCAACACCAACCGATTACGACCCAGAAACAAATTATTTCAATACGTCCTCAGTAGAAGCAGTGATTAAAGACGTGATGGAAATCAATCCAAGAGCCACCATGGTGGTCAAGTCAACGGTACCTGTCGGTTTTACTGCAGGCGTTAAACGGAAGTATTGCAGTAACAATATTATCTTCTCACCCGAATTTTTAAGAGAAGGCAGAGCGCTTTATGATAATTTGTATCCTTCCAGAATTATTGTGGGCGAAGAGTCTGAAAGAGCGCGGGAGTTCGCGGGCCTGCTAAAGCAGGGCGCACAAACAGATGATATAAAAATTCTATTTACCGAATCCACCGAAGCAGAAGCGATCAAACTATTCTCCAATACTTACCTGGCTATGCGTGTCGCTTATTTTAATGAACTGGATACCTATGCTGAGGTGCATAAACTCAACAGCAAGCACATAATTGAAGGCGTCGGTTTAGACCCCAGAATTGGCTCGCATTATAATAATCCTTCTTTTGGTTATGGTGGATATTGCCTGCCAAAAGACACTAAACAGTTACGCGCGAACTATAAAGACGTGCCCAGCAATATCATTAATGCAATAGTTGAAGCGAATACCACCCGAAAAGATTTTGTAGCGTTTTCAATACTTGAGAGAAACCCTAAAATTGTCGGTGTCTATCGACTGGTTATGAAAACAGGGTCTGATAATTTCAGGGCATCAGCCATTCAGGGGATCATGAAACGCATCAAAGCGAAAGGCATTGAAGTGGTGGTCTATGAGCCCGTAATAGAAGAAGATCACTTTTACAATTCACGGGTTATCAACGATATTGAAGAATTTAAAAAAATATCAGATGTAATTGTTGCTAACCGGGTAACGGATGATATCAGGGATGTGAGTGATAAAATCTATACGCGGGATTTATTTGGGAGTGATTAAATGAAAGTGTTAGTAACAGGTGCGGCCGGCTTCATCGGCTCCGCACTATCAATCAGGCTTCTTGCCAGAGGTGATGAAGTTATAGGTATCGATAATCATAATGATTACTATGATCCTGCTCTCAAAGAAGCGCGCCTCGCTCGTCATATAGATGAGCCAAACTATACCCATATCCGTATGAACCTGGAAGATCGCGAAGGAATGGCGGAACTGTTTAAAACCCATCAGTTTGATGGTGTTGTTAATCTGGCTGCCCAGGCCGGTGTTCGCTACTCATTAGAAAATCCATTGGCCTATATTGATACCAACTTAGTGGGTTTCGGTCATATCCTGGAAGGCTGTCGCCACAACAAAGTAGGGCATTTAGTCTATGCCTCCAGTAGTTCCGTCTATGGCTCGAATACCAGACAGCCTTTTTCCACGCATGATAACGTTAACCACCCCGTAAGCTTGTATGCGGCGACTAAAAAAGCGAATGAGCTAATGGCGCATACCTATAGCCATCTTTATGATTTACCGACTACAGGATTAAGATTTTTTACGGTTTATGGTCCATGGGATAGACCCGATATGGCGTTGCAAAAATTTGCCAGGGCGATGCTGGCGGGTGAAAAAATACAGGTATTTAATTATGGCAAACATCGCCGGGATTTTACCTATATTGATGACATTGTTGAAGGCGTGATACGTATCCTCGACAGACCAGCCCCGCCTAACCCAAATTGGGATAGTGATAACCCGGATACGGCCACCTCAAAAGCTCCATATCGTATTTATAATATTGGCAACAATAATCCGGTAGAGTTAATGGATTATATTGAAGCACTGGAAGACTCGCTTGGTGTTAAAGCGGAAAAAGAATTATTGCCCTTGCAACCCGGAGATGTACCGGATACCTATGCGGATGTGGATGACCTGGTTAAAGAGTTTGGTTATAAGCCTTCGATGTCTGTAAAAGAGGGGGTACAGAATTTTGCTGAGTGGTATAAGGAATATACTAAGTAAAATATTTATAATTGCCTGTAATGTATTATCAAATTTAAAAGCTGAACCTTCCGTCAGTTCATATTTAGGAGGCATTACGTCCTAAATAAATGATAGTTGTTATACTGAGAGCTATGACTGGAAAATATCATCATGATCCTTTGATTATTGAAACAATTCTTAGCCATCTATCTGGTGTCAAGGCTATTTATCGTTATGGCAGTGCAGGTAGTGTTTATGAAAGACAGGATAGTGATATTGATATTGCAATCTTGATCGATCATGTGGTGCCGTTTTAAGATATGATGAAATTAACATCAAAGCTAATGGCCGCGACAGGACGTGATATAGATTTTTACGATATGCAAAAATTACCGGTTACATTGCGAGTTCAAATCGTACTTGAAGGGAATCGTATTTACAGCAAAGATCTAATTGCTGCTGAGACTTATGACACTCATGTTCTCTCAGATTATGTCAGGCTAAATGAAGAAAGGCGCCTGATTTTAAAAGATGTACAGCAACGCGAGCAAATTTATGGATGAAGTATTGTTAGGAAAGGCAGAAATTATCGAACGTTGCTTGCGGCGCATTGATACAGAGTATCGAGGTTCGAAGAATGAGTTAGAGACGAATTTTACCAGACAGGACTCTATACTGTTAAACGCAAAATCAAGGGGTCAGACTCGTTGATAGGCCAGATTGATGATGTTATGGTGATGAAATCAAAAGATAATGGAATGTTTAATAATGCCACGTTTACCGCGATTTGTATTACCAGGGCATCCACAGCATGTTATCCAAAGAGGGAACGATCGACAGAATATTTTCCGTTCAAAAGAAGATTTTGAATTTT
>JAAEMR010000139.1 GCA_024225395.1 Gammaproteobacteria bacterium | reverse complement strand
TTCTTCGAAAAAATCATCAAATCCAACGCTGAACAATGTATAGCTGGGCACGAAGTCCACTTTAATGATTGGTTTGAATTTCCGGTCGGGGGTCGTCAGTGCATGGACGTCGTATATACTCCGTATTTGAGTGATAATAAAAAGATCGAGGGTTTCGTTGTCAATGCTCGTAATATAACTGAGATTAAGCAGGAAATTGCTGAAAGAATTCAAGTAGAAAAAGAACTAAAAGAAATCTCGGAACGAGAAAAACTTTTGGTTGATATCGTTCGTGAAGCAAATGTAGGAGTGGCCGTCGGTTATCCTGATGGACGACTTGGTGTTTCCAATCAGGCATTTCAAAAGATAACGGGGTATACTGAAACCGAATTGAAAACGATTAATTGGAATACCGTCCTGACACCTCCTGAATGGATTGAGCCTGAAATGGCTAAACTTCACGAATTGCACGAAACTAAAATGCCAGTGGTTTATGAAAAAGAATATATCCAAAAAGATGGAAGTAGAATCCCAATAGAGCTATCTGTACATCCGGGTATTGATAGGGATGGGAATGTAGATTGTTATCGAGCGTTTGTGACAGACATAACCGATCGAAAACATGCGGCCCAAGCACTGCGGGAGAGCGAGGAGCGCTTCCGTAAAATCATAGAATTATCTCCAGTTGGTGTATTTATAACTGATAGCGACGGGAAGACAACATACTGGAATGAGAAACTATGTGAAATTACAGGTATGCCTTCCAACGCTGGGAAAGGAGAAGGTTGGGTAGATGGTATCCACCCGGATGATAAAGAAAGAGTCTTTAAAAAATGGTATGAAAGCCAGGAGGCAAGGTCAACATTTAATCAGGAGTATCGGTTTATAGATCGCAAAGGGGAAATTACCCATACGATCGGACAGGCGATTCCCATGACTGATTCATCTGGGAATATTCTTGGTTATTTGGGAACTATCACTGACATTACCGAACGAAAACTATTGGAGTCAAAATTATTCCAATCTCAGAAAATGGAATCTATTGGAACATTAGCCGGTGGGATTGCCCATGACTTCAATAACATTCTGACCTCAATCATAGGCTTCAGCGGCTTGGCTATTACCGGTGCCGAGAAGGGCTCTGAGCTTGAGGGTGATCTAATGGAAATCCATAGTGCCGGAATGCGGGCAAAAGATCTTGTAAAGCAAATCCTGACCTTTGCACGGCAATCCAATAAAGAGGTCATCCCCATCCAGGTTCGCTTAATCGCTAAAGAGGTGCTTAAATTTATTAAATCTTCCATCCCTACAACCATCGAGATTAATACTGAAATCAACAGTGATTCCTTTATAATGGGATCACCCACTCATATCCATC
>JAAEMR010000138.1 GCA_024225395.1 Gammaproteobacteria bacterium | reverse complement strand
TCAAACCACAAATTGGAGAACTGTTCCTCCTGCAGTTCCTGGTTACTGGAGCAACTACACCTCATTTGAGTTTCCAGCAGTTTCTGGTCAGCTCACCCTGCAGGACGGTTTTAGGTATCAGAACCTCTACCGAAGCAATACGGCTTCGACTGTTCAAACTGCTTTAGGTGGTCAACCTGGGTTGAGAAGCAAGGGAGCTTACACGTGGTGGGGTGCGTTTGCACCTAACAATCAGTCTTATTCTCCTTTTCAAACTCCTCAAGCAGACGGAAAGCAAAACGGAAGTACAGGTGGTGGTGACAGAGGTCACAGGAAACCAGATTATTGTGGCAAAATTGTAAATCAAGAAAAAACTATAGTTAATTACCATGGGTAAACCCCCGGTTTTGCCGGGGAGACTCCCAGAGTTTGACATTTCCAGGAATATTCTAAAGCCTCCATTGATGTGAATCGTTCAAAGCTCACAAGAGGGAGGCTTTCGATGGATAATTATAAAAAGTTAAACCATACGACTTGGGATTGCAAGTATCACCTAGTCTGGATTCCAAAATACAGAAAGAAGATCATTTATGGTCATCTCAGAAAATATCTCGGTGAAACATTGAGGGAACTGGCACTGCACAAAGAATCACATATTTTAGAAGGGCACCTTATGGGTGACCATGTGCATATGTTGGTTTCGATCCCACCGAAATATTCAGTATCTCAATTTGTCGGGTATATCAAAGGAAAAAGCGCTATTCATATCGCCAGGACTTATGCAGGCCGACGGCAAAATTTTACAGGCCAAAGTTTTTGGGCCAGAGGATATTTTGTATCGACAGTAGGGCGTGATGAAGAGACCATGAAAAGATACATCAGAAAACAGGAAGAAGCCGATCGTAAAATTGATCAGTTGGAGTTGTTTTAACCACCTTTAGGTGGTCCATGCTTTTATGACCGCTTTGAGCGGTTCACAATACAAGCCTCCGGCT
>JAAEMR010000137.1 GCA_024225395.1 Gammaproteobacteria bacterium | reverse complement strand
TGGGTTTTATGAGTGGCATAGCGAAAACGGTATAAAGCAGCCTTATTACTGTCATATCAATAAAAGCCTGTTCAGTTTTGCCGGTATCTGGGAGTTATGGCAGGATGCCGAGGGTAATGAATTACAGTCCTGCAGCATTCTTACGACGGATGCAATTGGGGAAATGCGTAAAATTCATCTGCGTATGCCGGTGGTTATCAGCGATGAAAACCGAACTGAATGGCTTAACCATAGCACTGAATCCACGGAAAATGCTGTTGACTGTATTGCCCGGTTGAATCCGGATTTTGAAATTTACCCTGTTTCTACTCTGGTTAACTCTTGCAGAAATGAGTCCGTTGACTTGATAAAACCATTGCATTAATCAATATAATTTTTAGATATTAAAATAGACTTGTTTTGGGCTATAATAAGTTGAATCTATATCCTGAAGCATCAATAATTAAAATATCAGGTGTTAGCAAATCTAGAATTATAAATATAACAAGTATCATCAATGGGTTTTTTAAAGTTAATTTTCCAGCTTGTATTGGTAACGATCATTATTGTGAGTGTCGTTGCTGTGTACTTTTCCTCTCAGAAAAAACAGTTTAGTACAGTTGATCTTAACTCTTATGTAGAAAACGATATCACCGGAACCGGCCCTGCAGCTTCATTATCAAAAGTTAAACCGGTAACAGAGCAGGAAATTATTGACCTGATTACAGCAACTTCCGGGCCGGTAACCGTGAGTGGGGTTCATCATAGCCTGGGTGGGCAAATTACCTATGAACATAGCCTGTTTCTGGATTTGAGTGACTTTGATGAAGTATTGGAGTTCGATACAGAGAAAAAGCTGATAACCGTTCAATCAGGCATTAGCTGGAGTCAAATTCAACAAGTCATTGATCCGCATAACCTGTCGATAAAAATCATGCAGGATCATAATGATTATACGGTTGGTGGTTCACTCAGTGTTAATGCTCACGGACGTTATGTGAGCGATGGCTCGATTATTAATTCGGTTAAATCAATCCGTATTGTACTGCCCAATGGCCAGATTTATGATGCCAGCCCTGATCAAAATAGTGCTTTATTTTATGGTGCCATAGGTGGTTTTGGCGGGGTAGGCGTTATAGTCCAGGCTACTTTGGAGTTAGTGGATAATATTCCGCTTGAACGTTCCATAAAAACACTGTCATTTAATGAGTTTAATAATTACTTCAAAGGCAATGTTTTAAATGATGACTCTGTGGTGCTGCATCAGGCTATTTTATACCCGCCAAACTTTGAGTCATTATTGAATATTAGTTGGAAAAAAACCGATAAACCTTTAACTGATGATCGCCGGTTGCAGGAAAATTTAGATGAACCCTGGTGGGAATCCCTATTGTTAACGCTTAGAGCTAAATCTACATTGTTGCATAGATTTCAGAAGAATCTTTTTGACCCTTATTTATACGGGGAGGAGGCTGTTGTAACCCGTAATCTTGAAACCAGTTCCAGTTTGCGACATGCTGGATTTATTGCCAGTGATGATTCAACGATGGCTATGCAGGAGTACCTGATACCGGTCAACAGGTTTGAAATTTTTGTTTTTAATTTACGGGATATATTTAGTCGACATAAAGCAGATATTTTTAAAATATTAATCAGTTATCTACCACAGGATCATGGTGGACTACTGGCTGGATCTACAGCTCATGTTTATACATTTAAAATTATTTATTTACAGGGTAAAAATCAACAGTCTCATGACCAGGTTGAGTCATGGACCAATGAACTGGTCAGAGCTTCAACTGAATCGAATGGGGTGCATATATTGCCTTATTATGTTCATGACTCAACTCAGCAATTGTATAATGCTTATCCTTCATCCGGTAAATTTTTTGAATTAAAGAAAAATGTTGATCCTAATGATCGTTTCAGGAATTTATTTTGGGAACAGCATCATCAGGCAGTTTATGCCGGTGCGCAACGACAATTAAATGTGCCGGTAAACTCTTTCGATCAGGAATAACAGGTTTAAATCGCGGTACCTGTTTTAAGGATATTTTGTTGTTGATGGTTGTAACAACAGGGCCGGACTCATACCAAAGAGAGCTATTTTTTACCCAGTAACTCTATTTCATATCCATCCGGGTCAGCAACGAAAGCGATGATTGTTGTACCTGCGTTCATGGGGCCGGCAGCACGGATGATTTTCCCGCCGGCCTGACGAATTTTATCAGTAGCCTCGTAAACATCGTCAACTTCTATTGCGATATGTCCATAACCATTGCCAAGGTCATATTTATCGGTACCCCAGTTATAAGTCAGTTCGATTGCAGCATTCTCTGTTTCATCGTCATAACCAATAAAAGTATTGGTAAACTCACCGTCTGGATATTCCTTTTGACGAAGTACCTTCATACCCAGGATTTCAGTATAAAATTTTATAGACTTATCCTGGTTGCCTACGCGGAGCATAGTGTGAAGAATACGCATACATTTACCTATAGTGAGTTAATTTAACTGTGCCCGGATTGTCTACCTTTAGGTTTAACTTATCCACTCTATTTTAATCAACTTTTAAAAAAGCAGATTGGTTATACTTGCTCAATGAATTAGATATTAATCAGGTGTTTAAAATGAATGCAGTCATGCAGTTAATGAAAGATCATAGTTCGGTACGTAATTTTTCAGACCGGGTCATTGATAAAAGCCTGTTGGACAATATTGTTCAAAGTGGGCAGGCGGCATCTTCTTCCAGTTTTATTCAGGCCTATTCTGTAATTCGGGTAAGTGATCAGCAAAACAGAGAATTGATAGCCAATGCAGCAGGAGGGCAAAGCTGGATAATTAGCGCGGCAGAATTTCTGCTTATTTGTGCGGATATGTCACGTATTCAAACTTGTTGTGCGAAAGCTGGGGTTGAGCAGCTGGAAGGTTATGCGGAGCATTTTATAGCGGCTACAGTTGATGCTGCTTTGATGGCGCAGAATATGATGCTGGCAGCAGAATCTGCTGGCCTGGGTGGCGTATTTATCGGGGGGATTCGTAATGCTCCTGAAGTTGTGACTGAGTGTCTTCAATTACCTGAACAGGTATACCCGGTATTTGGTTTATGTCTGGGCTGGCCGACAGACAGGCAGATGGTCAAACCTCGTTTACCGGTAGATGTCGTTCTGCATCAGGATAGCTATCAAGCTGATCTGGTAGATAAACAGGTGGATGAATATGACGAGCAAATGCAAAATTACTATTCGACCAGGCAGTCAAATGTAAAAACGACTAACTGGTCTTTGCAAACGGCATCGGCCATTCAGGGAAAAAAGCGGGAGCATATGCTGGCTTTTCTACAATCTCAGGGTTTTTTGAAACGTTGATAATTGCAGGAATAACTGTGTTTATTCCTGCAATTAAGGTTTAACGCAAACTATTCAGGTTTGTAATTATTGTATCCTGTTTGCGTTTAATATCCTGTTGAATCTGGTGAGCCAGATCGGTATTAGGGTTAAGATGCCCGATACACAGTTCAATACTTCGGTCAGATACTTTATTGACCGCCTGCTCCATGGCCTCAGCAATAATGCCGGTAACCCTTTCTATTTCTTCCTTGCTCAAAGAGGCACTGAGCGCTTTATCTATGTCAGTTGCTGCACCTTTAGCTACTGTTTTTAATTTCATCTTTATTCTCCAGGCGAATGGTTATTTTATTATATTCAAGCACTTTACTCTGCAATTTAACTTTAGCAGCAATATCGTTTTTTGCATAAAGCAATTATAGAGCCGGGATATTTAATATTGTACTTTGTAGTTGTAAGCGTAGAAGGTACAGCTCTTTGAGGTAAGTGTACAGACTGTTTTAACGTCCGGGCTCATTTCCCCACAGCAAAGTGTGTAACTGTGGCAGAACTCTGGCCTGATACCAGTGATCATCGCAGACCCTTTCGGTAAGCCAGCGTTGTCTGTCAAGGATATCGATGATGGTCTGGTCTGACTGCTGGTTGGTGTTACAGGCTTGCAACGTTATCGGGTAAGTCGGATAACGTTTGTGCACTTCTTTTGCAAACTGATAATCCACTTCATCTTTGACCACAATTTTAAACACTATTTCTGCAGTATTAGCCAGTTCGATGCATTTACTAACCTGACTCCAGTCATTAGTCATGCCACTGGATGGAGGTTTAGGGCTCAGAGTTAGGTAGTCCAGCTGACTAAACCAGTTTTTAGCGACACTGCCCTGAGTCTCTATAGAAAACTGATACCCGGCATCATGTCCTAATTCGAGTAGCGATCCCAGAGGTTGTAGCGCAGGGTTGCCCCCGGACAAAGTGATGAGTAAAGGGGCCTGAGATAACAGCTCTACCTGGTGCAATATTTCTTCAGCAGAATAGAGTTTCCACTGCTGTTTAAACTCCGGTTTGATCGCATACAATGTGTCGCACCATTCACATCTGAAATCGCATCCACCGGTGCGCACAAAGACGGTTGGAAAACCGATTAAATGGCCTTCTCCCTGTATCGTCGGGCCAAAAATTTCGCTAATTCGAATGTTTGATTGTGTGGAAGATGTATTAGACATAATATCAGGGGCGATACTCTGCCCAGGTTTTTGGTGTTTCGCTGATTCTCATCGCAGATACTTCTGGCCAGCGTTTTTTGCACCAGTCGAAAAGCCATTTTGCCAGTTTTTCTGATGTGACTCCGTCATCACCACAGACATCGTTTAAGTGGCGGTGATCAAGAGTATCGTCGATGAAAGTTTTGAATACGCCGAGGTCGTTATAGTCGATGACAAAGCCATGTTCATCCAGCGTTTCACTGGATAATTCAACTTCGACGATGTAGTTATGTCCATGCAATCTGGCACAGGGGTGGCAGTCACCCAGTCCGAATAACTGATGAGATGCGCTGAAGTGAAACTGTTTGGAAATTGTGTACATGCTCAACAACCTCCTGTGACAGTCTGCCAGAAATCCGGGTCTTTATATTGAGTGGGATCTGTAACTTTAGCCAGGTGAAATGCCTCGCGACGCTCCACGCAGGTTCCGCAACGTCCGCAATGTTCCTCGAGTCCTTTGTAACATGACCAGGTATTAACGAAAGGTACATTCACCTGCTCACCTGTTGTGACTATGTCAGCTTTAGATGAATTGACAAAAGGGGTGTAAAGCTCAATTTCTGCCAGTCCGTCTAAAGCCAGCTTTTGCATGGCTTCAAAAGATTTGATGAAATCGGGGCGGCAGTCCGGGTAGATAAAATGGTCACCACCGTGAACGGCTGCGGCTACAGACTCTGCACCAATAGAGACGGCCATGCCAAATGCTATGCTCAACATGATGGTATTTCGGTTAGGCACCACCGTGCTTTTCATGGATTCTTCCGCGTAATGACCGTCGGGTACATCAATATCATCCGTCAGCGATGATCCGGTCAGTACTTTACCGACTGAAGTAATATCAATCAGTTGATAAGGAGCACCGAGTACTTTGGCGCATTGTTCGGCATATTCAACTTCTTTCTGATGTCGTTGACCGTAGTCAAAGCTGAGTACCGCAGCTAATTCTCTTTGTTGAGAAACCAGGTAAGCCAGGGTGACCGAATCGAGTCCACCGGAACAGATGACGAGTGTTTTCATAAAAACCTAATTAAACCAATTGAATCACAAAAGCTTGCGCAACACCTTGATGCTCCTGGTAAAATTAAAAATACACTCTTAACCATTCAGGTAATCATGGTGTTTTTAATTTCACCATGTACATCAATCTGTTACGCATCTTTTTTGCGCTCAACTGATTTATTCAGGTTGTGTATCCTTGTTTTAACCGGGTAGGGTCTGCGACCGGGATTCGAGCATCGAATCGCCGCGGATTATAACGCCTGATATTGAATAATTAAAGGGGAGCTTAGTGTTTACGCTTAGCCCAGATAGCAGCTGCAGGAGAAGGTGTATCATCTTCATCGTTATTTTGTGGCAAAGAGAGATAAAGTTCTTCGACTTCTGTTCTGGCCCAGGGTGTTTTACGCAGAAATTTTAAGCTGGATTTGACCGATGGGTCATTATTGAAGCAGCGAATGTTAATGTGCTTACCCAGATCTTTCCAGCCATAGTGTTCCACCAGGCTGTTGACGATATGTTCCAGGGTTTTTCCGTGTAAAGGATTATTGATTTGTTGACTGGTCATTAAGGGTATTGAGTAAAATGAACGAAATTACAGTGGATTAAACTTTAGCGTTTGCTTCTGCTTTCGCTTGAATTCTATCGGCCTTCTGTTGACGTTTGGTGGAATGTCTCTGGTTTTGTTGTTGTTGATTCTGCTGAAAAGCTTCCAGCTCTTTTTTAGCCCATTGGTGTGCATCATCTTCGCTTGAAAACCCATCCTGGCTTTTTGATACGATTGATTTTTTCGAGGTAACGCGCCTGATGATTTCTGCACTCCAGCTTGAATTGTCTGCTGTTACCCGATAATCATATTTATTGCTTTTAGCCATGTTGTCAATTTCTCTGCTGATAGACTGTGTTAGATGCGTAAATGCTAACATCAGGTTGATCCAGTTTAAATGTAATTGTGCTTTCCCGGTGACTTTGTCGCGGCTTTTAGGGTTGAATGCTCATCAAATCTGGTCGAAGTCATGGTTTTGTGGTTACTATAGACAAACCATTTTAAATGTTAACGTTTTGATACTGTAACTATGCCATCGTTTTCCTACTCCCCGATTGATCGAAATGCACTGATTCGCAGTGATATTACTCAGGTTAATGAGTTTCTTCAGGATTCGCAAAGCAGGATATTGATCTGGTATCAGGGAAAACTGGTTAAGACTAAAGATAAACGCCTGTATTTTCTATTTGAAGAAATTGTTAATTTAACACACAGTCTTTCCGAGCCGGTTTACCTTGGAAGGCATGAGTCACTCAATTACTTCGCTTATCAACTCAATCACTGGCACCCGGATTTTGACGGGCTGGAACTGGTAAATTTAAGGCAAGCCAGTTTAACTGTTTCCGATTACCATCTGGGATTACTCTATCATTCGCAGGGCATACTTAACTGGCACAGTAACCATCCTTTTTGTAGTCAATGTGGAAGCCGGACTCGTGTCATTAACGCCGGGCACGGTAGACAGTGTGAAAACTCTGAATGCGGGCGTGAGCATTATCCCAGAGTTGATCCGGCCGTGATTTTTTCTATTATTAATAATAGCGGGGCAGAGTCTAAAATTTTACTGGCAAGGAAATCAATCTGGGATGAATATAGGCACTCAGTTATTGCTGGTTTTGTCGAACCGGGTGAGACTCTTGAAGACGCGGTAAAACGCGAAGCCTATGAAGAAACCGGACTGAAAGTTGATAATATTCGATATTTTGATAGCCAGCCGTGGCCATTTCCGGGGCAGATCATGCTTGGGTTTAGTTGTGAAACGGATCAATGGGAGACCGAACTGGTTGACCAGGAACTCGAATCGGCCCAATGGTTGAGTGCCAGTGAAATTGAGGAAAAAATTAATACGGCCAAATTGAAAATGCCTTTTAGGGCATCCATTTCATGGCTTTTAATCGACCATTGGTTTAAGCAGCAATCAGGTTATTCGGTCGATACTTAAGCAGGTTGTCAGTGAAATAATAGCCAGCGAAAAACAAGCGCATAATTAGCGATGAGCCTGGTTTATCTTTTTCCCATTCCTCATACGATAAAATTGTATCAGTATGGTTGCCATTTAATTTTACAATGCGCTAAAAAGGCTGGCATCAAATATTATACCTGGCAGTTTTAATAAGTGTTAACCCGCATTTCTCACAGGATTGACAAGCCCTTGCTAGTTCTTTGAACCTACAGGAAATTATCTTCAGTCAGAAATACACACTGTTATTCCATTCCTTCAGATAATTCCCTGTAAATCCAAAGCTCTGCGCAATCATCTTGCCACCCTGTGAGAAATGCGGGTTAAAGCCCGGTTATTGCAAGTTTCAACTCGAGTAATTTGAATGGCTAATTTGATGTTTTGGAAGTTGAAATCTATGTTACGAATTTATTTCAGTGTAGCAGGTGTTCACAGCGAGCGTTTATTAGCCTGGCAGGATCATCAATAGAATCTAATCAGATGACCCATGCCAGGCCAACTTTGTTCAAAGCAGTTTAAGAGTACTTCTTTATTTCCATAATTTTATCTTGTAACTTAATCGCACTCTTCTTCCAGAGCAGCTTCATATTCTGTCTTATTAAGGTTACCGTTTTTATCGGCATCGAGCTCTGCAAAATCTTTCTCAAGATTAAGAGCCTTGAATTCTGCGGCATCAACACCACCATCAGAATTTTTGTCAGCACCCTTGAATTCAGGTGGCTCTGCAAAAGCAATATTACTGGCGAACAGGGCTGCACAGGCAGTCAGTAGTAAACTGGTCTTTTTCATCTTTTAATGTCCTCGTAGGTTGATTGGTTAAGGTATTGATCAGAATAATAATACCCTGATTACTGTAAAATATACGATTTATACCGACTGCAATCTATATTATTCATAAGGGTTTGTCTTAAAAAAAATGAATAGTAGCCTGTTTAATCCATTGTTATTAACATGGATCAATAATTTTGCGGTAGCCTGAATGATGGAATACAGTTTTTTGCAGAATGAGCCTGAAAATTAGTCTAATTTTTATCAGTACTTAAGAGCAGGTATTCAGACAATCAGTTGTTACGACGGGAGTGTTAAATTGAGAACTTATTTTGACCAGGCTTAACTCTGTGAAAAAACCGGCGAATCAGTTGAAATAGATTTTTAACTGATCCACCGATATTTATTTTGAGAAACTTGATGTAGCTAGTTTTATTTAGATGTTACCTATTTTGAAAGAGTTATATTACCCGACTTCATGATGTCAGCAATCTGCTTTTCTGCTTTAAGCCAGTTATCCATATCACTTCCCGGGTTGAAGCCCTGTTTTTCTGCTAAATGATAGGCTGCCTCTGAAACCATTAAATAATGCTGTTCGTTGGTGATAGTGCTACTGGCTTTTGGTTTACGTACTACCTTTTTCTTTACCGCTTTTTTTACAGCCTTTTGTACGACTTTCTTCACTACTTTCTTCACTACTTTCTTTTTTGCTGGAGCTACTTTCTTGTTACTAGCTACAGCTTTGGTAACAGCCTTTTTCCTGGTGGCTGCTTTCTTTTTACTAACCGCTTTCTTTTGTACCATATTATCCTCAATTGATTAAAGATCGACGCTATTGTGAAAATGTGAAGCAGTATAGTAACACTAGTTTATATAAAGAACACTACACAGGAATATCCCGTAATTCTGTTAACCCACTGATTTAGCGGCTATGTCTGGCTGTTAGATAGCCCCTCGAATGATCATGCCTCAGCTGTAATTCTCTGCTGTGCAAATTTGCACATTATGTTTCGTTATTTAGGGAATGGTAAGCAAAATAAATAAGTTTACTATCTGTTTCACGCTAAATAAAAAACACCAACGGAGAACAATCATGACTAACAACCCACCAAAATTTGATGCTGTTAAATATAAACAAACCACCCTGCAACAGTGGAATAGTGCTGCTGAAGCCTGGCACAGATGGTCACCCTTGCTATCCAGGTGGCTTGGGCCCGCCACTGAAACCATGCTGGATATGTGTCATCTCAACAAGGGTGGTCGCGTACTTGATGTGGCTGCCGGGGCTGGTGAGCAGACGGTTGCCATAGCGAGGCGGGTAGGTGAATCAGGGCATGTGCTGGCAACGGATATCTCCCCGGACATTCTCGGCTTTGCCCGGGAATCTGCCAACCTGGCAGGAATGAAAAATATCCAGACTCAGATACTAGATGGCGAAAGTCTGACTGAACTTGATGCTGCACCTTTCGATGCTGTTGTTTCCCGTGTAGGGCTTATTTACTTTCCTGATCAGCAAAAAGCGTTGAAAGGTATGAAGCATCATTTGAGAAGTGATGGAAAAGTCGCTGCCATGGTTTATTCGACGGCAGAAATGAATCCGTTTTTTTCAATCCCTGTTTCTATCATCCGTCGCCGGGCAAACCTTCCTGCTCCTGTGCCTGGTCAACCCGGACCTTTTAGTCTGGGCACCAGGGATAATCTAGAAAAGGTTTTTTCCAAAGCTGGTTTTAACAATATACAGGTCGAAGCAATCAATGCTCCCGTAAGAGTTTCGTCGGCTGCTGAATGTCTTCAGTTTGAACAGGAATCTTTTGGTGCGTTACATCAAATGTTATCCGGATTATCCGATACAGAAAAGGATGAAGCCTGGAACGAAATAGAGGAAGCACTGGGTCAGTTTGAGGTTAATGGTCAGTTTGAAGGCCCCTGTGAAATGTTAGTTGCAGTTGGTTCAAAATAAAGTCAACCCTACTGCAGAGCCGGCAGGCTTTTGCTTATTAAATTAAAGAGGAAATAGTGATGACACAATTAGCCATAGTTCAAACTTCTCCGGTTTTTCTGGATAAAATTAAAACTATCGAACTGGCCGTTTCAAAGGTAGAAGAAGCTGCCCAAAATGGAGCAGATCTGGTGGTGTTTACAGAAACATTTATTCCGGGTTATCCAACCTGGATATGGCGCCTGAGACCCGGAGGTGACTGGAATCTATCGGAGCAATTGCATGAACGTTTGTTAAACAATGCTGTGAATATGGAATCGGATGATCTTGCTCCACTGTATGAAGTCGCTAATCAACATCAGCTTACTATTGTTTGTGGCATAGAAGAGAGAGATAACGAACTCAGTCGTTCGACATTATACAACAGCGTCATTGTCATTGGTCCCGATGGTACATTGTTAAATAAACACCGGAAGCTGATGCCCACTAATCCAGAAAGAATGGTGTGGGGTTTTGGTGATGGATCGGGATTAAAGGTCGTAGATACACCGGCAGGTCGTGTAGGCAGCTTAACGTGCTGGGAAAACTATATGCCGTTGGCTCGATATTCGCTGTATTCACAGGGAGTTGAATTGTATATCGCACCGACCTATGACAGTGGTGATGACTGGATTAGTAGTTTACGACATATTGCAAGGGAAGGTTGCTGCTGGGTTGTTGGCAGCGGAAATTTAATGAAGGGAAGTGATATTCCTGATGACTTCCCCGAAAAAGAAAACCTGTACCCGGATGCCGATGAATGGGTGAATCCGGGGGATTCTGTGGTGATCGCTCCCGGAGGTGAAATAGTTGCCGGTCCGTTGCGACAACAGGATGGCATTCTTTATTGTGATATTGATCCTGAAAAAGCCGGTATTGCCAAAAGAGCAATGGATGTGGCCGGCCATTATTCCCGCCCTGATATTTTTCAATTACACGTCAATACTGCAACACAGTCTTCAGTGGTTTTCGAGAAATAGCTGCACGGTTAATCACTGATTTTAGATCAATATATTTTGGAGAGAACTATGAATAAGCAAACTAGTTACAAAGCCAGTTGTTTTTGTGGAGATGTTCAATTTACCTTAAGCGGTGAGCCAGAAGCGATGGCTTTCTGCCACTGTGACTCATGCCGACGTTGGTCAGCAGGTCAGGTAAATGCCTTCACCCTGTGGAACCCTGACAATATTGAAATAACCTCGGGAGTGGATAAGACAGGTAGCTTTAGTGGAAACCCTGGCTCTGAGCATGAAACTGAAGTGAGTCGTCGTAAATGGTGTAAAACCTGTGGCGGCCATGTTTTTACCGAGCACCCTGAGATGGGAGTCACTGATGTACCAGCTGTGGTGATTTCAGGTTTTACATTTAAACCAGGCTTTCATGTGCATTATCAGGAAACGGTTCACCATGTTAAAGATGGATTGGCCAAATTCAAAGACCTTCCTGAAGAAGCCGGTGGTTCAGGTCAGCAGTTGAGTGAATAGCATTTGAGGGTCTGGACATTTTTGGAAGACTTAACATGGAGAAAATTTTGCCGTCATTCCTGCAATCATATGCATGATTGACGGCAAAACAGAATTCCATGATATGCCGAAAAATCCAGGTTGAATAATATACCCCGTTCTGAAAAGTTTAGTTATAATTTATTCAAATTTAACTATGCCTATATTACGTTATGCCATTTCATAAATGGAATTTTATAAAAAATGTGGTGCTTACTTTCAGCTTGTATGGGTTTTGTAATTTAACATTCAGTGCTGATTTACAAAGCAGCAAATCAGCGACACAAAATGCTCAAACACAAAGACCTAAAATTGGCCTGGTTTTAAGTGGTGGTGGTGCCCGTGGTTTTGCCCATATTGGCGTACTAAAAATACTGGAACAAAATAATGTACCAATTGACTACATTGTTGGTACCAGTATGGGCTCTATCGTAGCCGGTTTATATGCCATGGGCCTAACACCAGAAGAAATCGAAAAGGGTGTTCAGGGAATTGAATGGGGAAAAGTATTTGATGATTTTGCCTATCGTGATTATAAATCCTTCCGCCGTAAACAGGATGACTATGATTTTTTTAGTATCTATCGTGTCGGCATAACTGATGACGGTATGAATATTTCCCCCGGATTAATTGAAGGCCAGCAAGTCGAGCTTGCACTTGATCGCCTTGCCTATCCCGGCTTTCATATAAACGATTTTGATAAATTTAGAATACCTTATCGTGCAATCGCAACAGACATTGCAACCGGTGAAGCACACATAATTAAAAGCGGAAACCTTGCCCGTGCCATGCGTGCCAGTATGTCAATTCCAGGTGCGTTACCGCCTGTAACCATCAATGGTAAATTGCTGGTGGATGGTGGTATCGGAAATAATGTACCGATAGATGTTGTTCGCGAGATGGGTGCAGATACCGTCATAGTGGTTGATGTCAGTGCTCCGCTGTCCAGCAAGGAAGAGTTGAATTCCGCTATTGATATAACCGGGCAGTTAACAACCATCCTGACCAGGCGCATTGCTGATATCCAGATTAGTTCAATGATGGGTAATGATGTCTTAGTAGTGCCAGGCGAAAAGGAAATATCATCTTCAGATTTTGATAAATACCCTGAATTGATAAAGTCCGGTGAAGTGGCGGCCACTGAACAGCTCGAAAACATCAGGAAACTATCCTTATCTGAGGAAGGCTATTCCTCGTACATCACATTATTACCCACGGTTGCAAATAAAAAACCTGTTATCGAATATATTGATATCAAGAATGAAACCGGTTTGAAGGATGATGTCATGCGGGTACGCTTGCGCCAAAAAATTGGAACAAGACTGGACGTGCCCCAGTTAGAGCAGGATCTGTCATATATTTATGGTCTTGATTATTCAGGCTCTGTCGTTTATTCACTGGAGCAGCGCGATGGAAAAACCGGTTTAGTTGTATATGTACGAGACCGCAAATGGGCGCATAGTTATTTACAGTTTGGCCTGAATATTAATGACACTTTAAACGCCTTTTCGCAGACTAATTTAAACGTCAGTTATAACTATAATAATTTGAATGACCTTGCCGGTGAGTTTCGTGCTGTCGGCTCAGTTGGTACTGAGCCTAAACTAACGGCTGAGTTATATCAGCCTGTCAACATTAAACTGGATACCTTTTTATCATTAAAAACCGGCTATATATCTGAAGTTGCTCCAATATTAATTGATGAACATGTTGAGTCTGTACAGCAGATTAACCGAAAGGTTTTGACCTTGTCAGCCGGTCAACTCTTTTTACAAAACACTAATTTAAGTTTAGGCATCGGTTATAACGATGGGCATTTCAATTCTGCTGTCGGCCTTAAAGCAAAACAGCCGGATTTTGTCGAAAGTTATTATTACCTGAAAGTATTTCATGACTCGCTGGATAATCTAAGTTTTCCAAACACCGGCTTCCTCAGTAGCCTTACTTATACTGCAAATCGTGAATCAATTGGTGCAGATATGGACTATGATCAATTAAAACTGGCTGTCAGTGGTGCAACTACATTTGGTCGTTATACAGTATTTGGTCGTGCCCTTTTTGAAACAACCAGTAATGATGAGGACATACCGTTAAATGCTTTTCTCATTCATGGTGGCCTTTTTGAATTATCTGGCACAGTTCGAAACGAATTATTAAGCCCGCATTTTGGTTTACTTGAGGTTGCCCTCTATCGACGTTTAGGTAATATCTCTTTTTTACCCATCTACACGGGTTTTTCTCTTGAAACAGGAAATGCCTGGGGTAGCAAAGATGATATTAATACTGATAATCTGCGTTTTGCCGGTAGCATATTTATAGGTGCTGACACTTTTATGGGGCCTTTATATTTTTCTATTGGTGCAACAGACCGGGGCGAGCAAGCTATTTACCTGAATATTGGAAAAACATTCCTCAACAATTAAAGGCCATTTTTTACAGGCTATTATAAATAGTTTCAGCGTCGCTTATTTCAAATTTTCCGGGCGCTTCTATATTCAATAGTTCAACTGTTCCATTATTCACAAACATCGAGTAGCGTTGTGAGCGTAAACCCATACCACTATCGCTTCGATCTATTTCCAGTCCCATGGTGCGGGTAAAATCTGCATGACCATCGGCGATCATTTTTACCTTGTCAGCGACATTGTGCTGTTCTCCCCATGCAGCCATTACATAAGGATCATTTACTGAAAGACAAATTATGCTGTCGATGCCTTTTTCAAATAGTTTGTTTGAGTTCATGATGTAACCGGGTAAATGTAATGCAGAACAGGTCGGTGTAAATGCGCCGGGCAGTGCGAACAGCACGACTTTTTTTCCAGCAAATAATTCATCAGTTGTTATTTTTGTAACACCCTTTTCAGTCATATGAAACAGTGTCGAGAAAGGAATTTTATCACCTGCCTGTATAGTCATGAGATCTCCTGTTGAGGTTGTTGTTTTTAAACATTTTTCACCACTAAGGCACGAAGAACACTAACAAAAACAATTTAAGGTGTTGCTGTAAAATTATCATTGTCATAAGTTCTGGAGATTAATACCACTAATGACTAACCTTCGTGTTCGTCGTGCTTCCGTGGTGAATGGTTTTTGACATTTACTGAGCTTTATTAGTTATGTTCATCATCTGATTTTTCAATATAGATAATCATGCGCATCAACTCGGACAGTGACTGGGCTTCCATCTTTTCCATAACCCGGGCGCGGTGTGCTTCAACCGTGGACTGGGATATATTCAGTTCGACTGCTATTACCTTGTTGCGCTGCCCTTCTGTCACGGCATAAAGCACTTCCTTTTCGCGACTGGTCAGGGAATTCAATCGTTTTTTGATCAACTGAATTTTCATGTTTTTACCACGTTGGATAGAGTCCAGCTTAAAAGCGCGATGCACATTGTCGAGCAACTCCTGCTCATTGAAAGGCTTTTCAATAAAATTCAGTGCGCCAGCCTGAACTGCACTGACTGCCATTGGGATATCACCGTGGCCACTGATCATAATCACGGGTGGGGCGCATTTAATTTGTTGCAAGTGATCAAGCAGGGCTAACCCACTCATGCCGGGCATCCTGACATCCAGCAATATACAGCCCTCAAGCTTTGAAATATCCCTGTCCTCGCTTAAAAAAATATCTGCAGACTCAAACTCAATAACTTCTAGACCCACTGATGACATCAACAATTTTATAGCCTGACGCACCTCTGGTGAATCATCAATGACGTAAACCTTACATTCATCCATCTTTATTAACCTTTGTGTAGCGGCAGTGTGAATTGAAAAATAGACCCCTGTTCAGAGCTGCTTTTAAGTTTCAATTTTCCACCATGTTCATTGATTATACCTTCACTGATGGAAAGACCCAGACCCATACCATTATTTTTTGACGTTGAAAAAGGAGTGAACAATCGTTTGAGAATTTCTGCATCCACCCCGTGACCAGAATCACCAATCGTTACTTTGACTTTTTCACCTTCGATACATTCTGTTTTTATTTTCAGAGTTTTAGTCGTAACAGAACTATCTGTCATCGCTTCGATAGCATTTTTAACCAGGTTTAAAATGACCTGATCAATTTGAATGTGTTGAGCCTGGACGGCAGGTATTTCATCTTCCAGCTTCAATTTCAAAATAATGGAATGTTCGTTTAGACTTGGCCTGATCAGTAGCAGAACTTCCTGGATAATTTCATTGATGTTTGCCGCGTCTTTTTCGGGCATATCCTTACGAATGAAATTTCTTAACTGCTTAATGATGGCTCCGGCCCTTTTTGCCTGGAGGCTGATAATTTCGAGTGTATCGCTTAGCGTCTCTTTATCTAATTTTGATGATTCTGTTAAACGAATACAGGCATCAGCATTTGTTGAAATGGCGGTTAGTGGCTGGTTTAATTCGTGTGCCATGCCTGAGGCCATTTCTCCCATGGTGCTCACTCTGGCCATATGAGCCAGATCATGGCGAAACTTCCTGGCCTGTTTTTCGGCTTTTTTTCGTTCACTGATATCACGGAAAATAACAACGCTACCAATGGTTTCGTTTTTTTCATCTTTTAAAGGTGTGCTGCTGTATTCAACCGGAAAGCTGGAGCCATTACTGCGCCAGAAAATATCATCCTCTATAAAGCGAGGTTGCTGGTCTATAAAGGTTTGATAGACGGGGCACTCGTTCATCGGATGCTGTTCTCCATTAGGACGGGTATGGTGTAATAGCATGTGCTGGTTTTTACCGATTAAATTAGTCGCCGTCCAGCCGGTAATCGTCTCCATGGCTTTATTGACAAAAGTTGAATTGCCATTCAGGTCAACCCCGTAGATGCCGTCAGCAACTGAATCGAGTATGAGTGAATGCTGTCGTTCAAGTCGTTGTTTAGATGTTTTCAGTTCCCTGTTAAGGCGAATTACCAGAGTGGTAATAACGGCGAGCAGGATAAAAAATATCAGCGTAGACAGAATCACATACCAGTATCTTTTAAGTGCATCGGTATAAGTGAACTGTATCGACAGGTCATAGGGTGGTAAGTGCAGGGACTGTAATAATTCATGAACCGGTTGATATTCCAGAGGGATTGTCCAGCGATTACGGTTAGATCGTTGTCCATCTTTTTCTACAAAATCCGGCATTTCCATTAATGCAATGGCGACACTTTGCGCCAGTTTATCTGATGTATGGGGTAACTTACTGAAAGGCCATTCCGGGTATAAGCGGGTGCTATGCAACTGGCTGAAGTGTTCAGCAGACTGTTGATTGATAATGTGGATATCGTCCAGGTTGATTTGCCCTGATTGATGCATGCTTTCAAGTATGCCCGTTCGAACAGTACCGACATCGGCCTGGCCCCTGAGCACGGTTTTGACGACATCATCATGAATGCCGGCAAAACTAATGCTAAGGTTTGATTCGGTGTCCAGCCCATGATCAGTAAGCTCCCTGATGACCATCTGGAATCCACCCAGTGACTTTGGATCTACTGCTGACAGATGTTTATCTTTGATATCCTGTAGAGAGTTTATGTCCTTCCTGCTTTGAGTGGTAAACAACACACCTGCAAACTGATTTTGATAGGCATCATTGATAACCCGGCTGAGTGTCGCGATGCGGCTTATCCGGTGACGGACTTCCATGACTACATAAATACTGGGGTTTACCAGCAAAAAATGAATTTCAGCATTTTGAATTTTATTTTCAATCTCATCAAAGTCCAGGGGAACAATTTGAAACTGGTAATCGGGTAACTGCTTTGACAGGTGTTCAGCCGTGTCACCCCAATTGATCGACGTTGCAGTATCACCCCGATGACTCAACACGCCGATTTTTATATCGGTGGCTTTAGCCGCAAATGACTGGGTTGCGAACATCAATAGAGAAAACAGTAACAACAGGTATCTGGAAATCATGTCTTTTATTTATCAATCTTTGGGGTAACAGGTTAAATTTGCAGTTGGAAATTACCTGCTTTTCTCAATCATACCCGTAAAATCATGCGTTTGTATTGGTATAAACCCCTATACAAAGATGGTTTTCAGGAATTTTATTAGCACTTTAAATGCGCATAATTAACAATAACAAAACTGCTGATATTTAAAATCAACATTAACAGCTGTTCTGATTACAGAGAAACAAGATACATAAATAACTCTACAGGCAATGTTGACCTGCCTGCAAAGCCCGACATCAAAGGAAAAGATAGTCGACTAAATTCGGTTTAATTGATCTTTATTAGTAGTGACCTATGAAACAAATTGATCGTCGTGATTTCATTAAATTGATGGGTGCCGGTGCTGCGGCTTCTTCTGTTCCTTTACTGTGGCCTTCTGCTGCTCATGCGCAAAAGATGCCGAAGAATTTTTACGACATGCCGATGAATGGCA
>JAAEMR010000136.1 GCA_024225395.1 Gammaproteobacteria bacterium | reverse complement strand
TGTGACCGAATTTGCGTCGCGTTTCAAAGAGTTTTTAGTAATTTTTAGTATAAAATTTTTAATATTTAGCGTGATAATTTTTTATCACACATCGGGCGGACCACCCTCCCCCCTGTCTAACGCTTTTATCACACATCGGCTGAGCCCTCCCCCCTCTCGGAGCGTGATATGATATTTGAACGCTCCCTTACCAGTGTTGCTCACAAGCATCACTCTGAAGCGTGGGAAAGACGACTATGCTTGCTTGGCAGAACTGCTTATCTGTGTTTGTCGCAAGCATCGCTCTGAAGTGGCGAAAGACGATTATACTTGCTTGGCAGAACTGATTTCCATACCAATTGGCCATCTGTGACACCATGAACCAACCGCCATACTGCACCATATCAATTGATCATCTGTGTCACCACGTAACAATTGCAATATGAATTTAATAGTAACCGTCAATGCATACGAGTTGAAATACAAGATGCGGTGTTCATGACTAGATGGAATTAGTCCATCAACATAGAAATTATTGATATTATCTATCCTGCGTAGCATAGTTGCTGCAAAGAGGTATAAATCTATTCATTAGCCATACACAAGATATAATTTCTATAAAGGCGCATTCTGAAGTGCATATTGGCCGTATAAAAGCATCTTTAATATTTGTTTATGGCTAAACTGGGGCGGGCAATCAAAACCCG
>JAAEMR010000135.1 GCA_024225395.1 Gammaproteobacteria bacterium | reverse complement strand
TTTAAATGCTGGGATCGTACTCCCTGCCCAAACTCAAATCCCCACCTATTAAGCGTTCTAGCTAATGTTGCTTTATTAAATGATTCGTCAGGATATTCTTCCATTAAGAAGTTTTTAATATCTGCAAGCGTTATATACTCTCCTTTTTTGTTTGCATCTCGAATATATGAGCGAGTCGATTCTTGATACGATACGCTAACAGCATAAATAGGACGTCCTCGTAGTTTTGCTGGTTTATCGAGCAGACCAGGATCACGATTGTAGTCAGCCATAATTCGTTTGACTGTTGCAACGCCAATGCCAAGATCATCCGCGGTACGCTTCACACTTGGTTCTGAAGGTGTCAGTTTGTTTCGGTCAAAATACTGCTTAACTGAGACAGTAAGTTTCTTTATTTCAGGGGTTAGGGGCTTGCCACGACGTGAAACCATAATCTATCCATATTTCTGCTTGAATAAGTTAAGATTATGGACAAAATATCATGCATTGGCCCCTTTATCAAGTATCAATTCATTTGCGACGCACTATAAGGGGAGAGCGGGTAACGATAAATAGCCTGATCAAAAAACGTAGAAATCCTGACAGCTT
>JAAEMR010000134.1 GCA_024225395.1 Gammaproteobacteria bacterium | reverse complement strand
CAAAGGTAAGTGCTGATGGGTCAGTTACTACTCACAATGATGTGACTAGTGCTGGCTCTGGTGAGATAATCACTAACGCTGAAAGAACTAAATTAACCGGCATAGAGCCTTTAGCAGAAGTAAATAATATATCTGATGTCGATGCTACAGACCTGACCGACGGTGGAGATAGTTCACTTCATTTTCATTCAAGTGATAGAAACAGAGCAAATCATACTGGCACACAGACAGCTTCTACAATTAGTGATTTTGATACAGAAGTCTCAAACAATCCAGATGTGGTTGCTAACACTGCAAAGGTAAGTGCTGATGGATCGATAAATACTCATTCCGATGTAGATACTGCGACCGTTCCGCCTACAAATGGTGATATTTTGAGATGGAACGGAGCTAACAACGAATGGGAACCTGACACCCTTGTTAGTACTACCTTTACTTATAGAAAATCTTTTGTTGCGGAAAGAAGTACTGCATCTGGCGGAAAGCTCGCACTCGGTAACGGCTCAACAATTAATACGATGGGTGTTGTAATTACTGAAGATTGTACCCTCGTATCGGTTGGTATTTCATCGGCTGGCGTAACAAACGGAACTTGGGACATTTATAATAATGGGGTTTCAATTCATTCAACAATTAAACCTGTGAGCCTGACATACGTAGATAATTTATCTAGCCCAGTATCTTTAAATGCAAACGACTTTTTAAATGTTATTTGCTTGGCTCCTGGCGGAGCTGCTCACACAGTTACTTTTGAAGTAGAAATTACAAAAACAATTGTAGGTTTAAAAGGCGAGCAAGGGGACCAAGGAGACCCTGGCACTGATGGTATCGCCCAAGTTAGGACAGGCAATGGAGCTCCGGCAAATACATTAGGCAACGATGGTGATTTTTATTTAGATAATGCTACTGGCAATTATTACACTAAATCAGGAGGTGTTTGGACTCTTCAAGGCAACTTAACTGGTCCGACGGGCGCTGTTCCAAACATTTTAAAATTTACCAACGTATTTGCAAACAATATGAATTCAAACACTACCTTAACTTTTTCTGGATTTGATACCACTCCTTTAATTAACGATTTTGGCACAGATATAACTCTTGCAAACAATGGTTTGACCTTTGTTAATGGTGGTAGATTCAGAGTCGATTTTAATTTCTTTTTAACTTCTAACGCTTCAAGAACGAATGTTTTATTTCGTTGGGCGATAAATGGCACGGAGCAAAGAGGTAGATCGGCCCATAACTATATAAGAAATGGAAGTGGCCACAATGAGGCATCAGCATATTTATCTGAAGTTTTAGACTTAAATGCTGGGGATGTTTTAACAATTACATGTCTTCGTCTCGCTGGCGCTGGTACTGTTAATGCAGCCGCAGGTGAAAGCATTTTTACTATAGAAAGTTTGTCATGAAATTAGGTTTGACTTTAGTTCAGTTTATGGAAATCGAAGAAGCTTTGCCCGTTAACTATTCTCTATGCCAGGCTGAAGGTGATGATTATTTCTTGATGACGGCCGACGCTTATATCATAAAACCTGTAATAGAAACGGTAATATTAAATTTATATAATCAAACTTTGGAAGATTTTTTTGATTCACTACCTAGAAAGTATGTAATTTCAGTTTTGCGAGAAGAAGGTGAAATTATTTGTGATAGATTTCTAGAAAGAAATCGTGATGATGGT
>JAAEMR010000133.1 GCA_024225395.1 Gammaproteobacteria bacterium | reverse complement strand
TTAGGGACCCGGAAAAAACGCATTATCCCATTTCAGGTTATGCAGCGTCCGGAATTATATCGACAAACCGCTTTTCGAGCCCCGGTAAACGATTAATAAGAGCCTCATAGCCGGCCATCACCTTCTTAGTCAGCTTTACCCCTGTCTCATAAATGCCTTTTACCATTTTAACTGCAGGATTTTTGCCGTTCCATTTCATAGTTCTCGCCAGTCCCATAACCTTTTCAACACTGTTCAGCAACTCTCCGTTCCAGTGATTTTCCAGAACTCCCCATACTCTCTCAATCGGATTGTATTTGCTGTGACAAGGCGGATAATATGCCAGACGGACTGTTATTCCTTTTTCAAATGCGAACTCAGCCGCCCGTTTGACAAACTGTGTGCGATGACTGCTGTTGTCAGGTCCGTTGTCGGAATTGATCACAAGTGTGTGAGGACTGAAACGCCGGTCAATTTCCGGCCGCAAATCTTCCAGAACGTCGAACATAAAATCGGGAGTGACGCTGCTTTCAGTGAAATACAGAAATGACTCATCATGGGCAGGCAGAAAAACACCGAACAGTTTCAGAACAGTTTCCGGATCAAAATCATGGTCTGAGGCCTGAATACCTGAACGGTTGTATCCTCCCCGTGAAAACGGACCGATATTTATTGCTGCTTTGGCATCAATTGATGCACGGACAACTCCTTCTGTCTCATCAGCGTCTTTGTTGATGCTGTGAACCCGGTCAAAAATCGCATCCGTCTGAGGAATCTTTTTCACCGGTTTTGTTTTTTCAACCTTCTGAGGTTTGTATTCCATGTCATTCAGTTTGGTTCTTATCGTTCTCTCACACGGCAGTTCCTCATCATTGTAACCCATATCCTCAATAAGCCGCCTGCGTACCTCACCGGCTGTCAGGGGGGAATAAAGCTGAGTTGTCCGAAACGTCGGGTCAGCCTGGCTCGAAGGCTTCACTGTTGCCGTAATATCTTCAAGGAGATTCGGCAGGTGATATTCGCTGCTTTTCCGACCTGTTTCGGATAATCTGTCGAGACAGGCATTATTTTCAAGCTCATACAGCCCTTTTCGGATTGTCTTCCGGTTCCATTCCAGATCACGTTCAGCCTTCCGCTGTCCTCCCGGACCCAGCGCATGAACAACTTTTGCCTTGAAAATCCGGGAATCATAACCTTCCAGAATTTCTTCAGTGTCTTTCAAAATTTTAATTGTAACTTCATCAAGTTGTAAAAATTCCATCTGCAATATCCTTTCAATTCTCAATTCTTCTCAATTCAAAAATATTTTGTAATCAAATAATCAAAGGGATATTATGATATTTGATTCATTTTGAAAATGATTTTCTGACATTTCTTCAATCTGAATTGGGATAATGCGTTTTTTCCGGGT
>JAAEMR010000132.1 GCA_024225395.1 Gammaproteobacteria bacterium | reverse complement strand
TCAATAGAAACGCAGGCTTTCCTTGGCTTTGGCATAACGTGCTCCATGCAGTTGGCGTTGAATGACAGTAAGAAAATGAAGGGGTTTTGTCAACTCTTAATTTATGGGTGTCTCATAAATTTTTAATGCGGTCATTCTTGGCTTTTCCACCATGAATGGCTTTCATATACAACGCATGACCCAGGATGAAGTCTACTCCAATCTCCTGGCAAAAGTCAGACACCCAGTACCAGCAGTGCATGCACTCAACACCTACCACAATATTGCCAATATAGGGTTCCAGAAGATGATTCAGTTTATCTGGACTTGCCGATATTTCTTTATGAAGACAGGTCTCACCATCTTGATCAAGAATGCAGACATAAAGTGATCTGGCATGTAAATCAATTCCCAGTAGTATGGATGTAGGTTATTATAAAAAATTCATTGAGCTTCTCCTGTTTTGGTTTTGTCACCTTTCAGTTTAGCAAGCTCGCTAAACTTGGGAGGGGCTCAATGAGTATCAAGACTAATCCATCCGACGCAAAGAACCACCGCGTGACTGATTACGTTAGTCAATCAATATTGGATAAATTATGATTGATAAAGATTTCGATAAAACAGAAAATTTTAATATTAAGATAAATATAATCTGCACATTTCTTACCATTACTATTTTTAGCATTGATCTTCAGTTACCCCTTGGTGTTGCTGGAGGCGTTCCATATATTGCGGTTATTTTGATTTCTCTCTGGTCACCAAAACATAATCTAGTTATTTATTTGGCAGTAATTTGCTCCATTTTGACACTATTAGGATTTTATCTATCACCAACTGGAGGCGAAGCATGGAAGGTATTAGTTAATAGGTCATTGGCTTTGTTTGCTATATGGACAACTGCATTTCTAGCACTTAAATGGAAAAATCGCGAAGTAAAAATTTCATTATTAAACCGCCAAATTAAAGAAGAAAAAGAAATAATATATTTGGCAACTATTCATGGAGCACAGCATATAACTAACAATCTATTGAATCAGCTAAAAATTGTAGAGATTGAAATTGAAAATCACCCTGAGTTTGATAAAGCAGTATCTTCAATGTTTAATGATATGCTAGTTGAAGCGAATACTTTAATAAAAGATCTCTCTTCAGTGGGGAATATTGATGGTGAAACCATAAGAAAATCTATACAACCAAAGCCAAATACCTAACAACAACATAGAGCATCGCTGCGAATCAACGAGTCTGACCCCTTGAATCTATGACCCCTTGAATCTTCTTGAATCTCTTTTATCAGGAATATCTTAAGTTTATGCTGGACTGGATGCTCGGCATTACTTTAGAAATCGACTAAAGTTGCTAATTAAATTAGTTTTTCCAGACACTGACTCTAGACTGATCCACATGGTTTAGTGACTGGTTTAAGCACAGCAGGTTATTTAAAAAAAGCCATACAAAGCAATTGAATCATCATGACTTACAGATCTTTAATTATCTATATCAGCATTATTGTGCCGTTCTTTATCTGGTCGGGACTAGGCGCTAAACGATTAGATCTCTGGTTTGCAGAAACACTACCACTGGTTATAGGTTATATCATCCTGATTCGTAGTGTCCGATCCTTTCCGCTGACGCAGTTGAGTTACGCTATTATTTTCATCGGCTCCATCCTGATGCTGACCGGGGCTTATTACAGTTATTCTCATGTCCCTTTGTTTGAATATTTTAAGGATATATTCGATTTTGAACGTAACCACTTTGACAGGCTTGTGCACTTTTATCAGGGGGTGACGGTAACGATAATTTCCAGAGAGATCATTATTCGCCTGACTTCTCTTAACTCCCTACCCTGGACGAATTTTTTTGCGATGATCAGCGCTGCCGCTTTTGCTGCAATCTGGGAGGTAATTGAGTGGGTATTTGTATTACTGGTTGTTTCTCAAGGTGTGGTTGAGCCTGATTATGGTTTTCTGGGTGAGCAAAACGACACATGGGATGCTCAGTCAGATATGTTTTTTGCTATCGCCGGTTCAGGCTTTGCAATACTGGTTTTCAGATCCTTACAAGACAAACTGATTAAGGGTTTACCATTTGTGCCAGACGAATGCGAGCACCCCTGATTAGCGAGACTGATTCCAGGCTGGGGCTGCTGAAAAGAGCATTGGGTGTGGGAATGCCCTGTACTGATGATTGATGACTGCAGGCACTTTGCCGCGGCTTGTTATTCTTTAAGGTATAACCCATTTCTCCAAGTGCTGAACTCAATGACACGGTTCTGTTCAGAACTGGATTGTATTTCGCTGGAATAACTGCACGTTTTCCCAACTGGTCATTCAGAAAATAGTTTGACAGAACCGATGCTTCAACACGCACATTCTCCAGACAAATATCAGCAACCTCTTCGAATAAAGAAACAAAATAGGAGGTACAGTCTGCACCATTATCGCGGCCGTCATCAATCAGGTAGGCTGTTTTGCGGGTGATGTTTTTAAAACCGATATCCACCGGGATCTGAAACGGATAAGCTTGTGCCAGGTCTTTTGCCATTGTTTCAATGAGCTGGTCTTCATGAAGCATGAGTCTTTCGTGTAGCTCAGGTCGAAGTCTTTTAGCCATCACATAATCATAACTATTGATGCCGTACAGGTAGCTGTTTTCTGGACAGCTATTTTTGTTGAAGTCTCTACCCAGGCAATGCAGGTAAAATTGACCGCTTATTTTTAAACCGTCGGCTCCCATTATGAATTCCTGTCGTTTATCGACATTCATTTCAACACCATAGGCGAGGCCATTTTCATCCTTACCAATATAGGCAAATACATGGGTATATTTTCCCGGTGTGAGTGCTGCCAGATTCTGCACTTTGTCGTAGCCTGTTGCATGTAGGTCAACATTATGACCGACGAATATCAGGTCAAAGCGTTGCAGAGGTTGAGACCAGGAGGATAACTGGTTAGCGCTTTGCACGGGGAAATAATAAATATCATCGCTGAGGCTGTGAATATCAGGAGAGCTGAAACTTTGTTCCTCAAATGGCATATCTACACCATAGGTACAGGCAAAAATGATTGCCGCAGACAACAATATTAAATACGTTTTATACACAATTTGTCCCCGTAACATCATCAACAGAAACAATTTCTCCATCCTTCATATGCAAAACCACATCAGCAATACTGCTTACCTGAGTATCATGGGTCGCGATTAGCATAGCGCTTTGCTGTTGTTTTACATAACGTTGTAAATGAGTCAGTATCATCTGCGAGGTTTTGCTGTCTACATTACCTGTTGGCTCATCGGCCAGAATCAATGATGGATTGTTGGCTAATGCACGGGCGATTGCAGCCCGTTGTCGTTCACCCCCGGAGACTTTGATAGTTCTGCTATCCATCCTGTGTTTAAGTCCCATATCCTGTAGAAGTGTCTCTGCCCTCAAACGACGTTCTGATGTCGTCATTCGATTGTGGATAAGCGCTGCTTCAATATTTTCTCTGAGTGTTAAAACGGGGATCAAATGATGAAACTGGAAAACATAACCAAAAAACTGTCGTCTGAACTGGCTGTTGATAGTTGATTTTTCTGTCGGTAAACCCTGGTATTTCAATTCTCCGCGATCAACATGATCAAGTTGGCCAATGAGGTTAAGCAGAGTGCTTTTACCACAACCGGAACTTCCCATGAGGGCGTATATTCTGCCTTTCTCAAGTGTTATTGAAACGTCTTTAACTGCACGAACATTACCGTCCGTATAATATTTATGCAGTTTACTGACCTGCAGCAGAGGCTGAATATTATTCACTATTCAACGCCCTCTGAATTCTCAGCCTGGTTGCATAATAGGAAGGTATAACAACGCTAATGACTGCTATCAATACACAGATGAACAGGCTATATAAAAACATTGAAGCATCGAGGTGATCAGGTAAAAACACCTGAATCTTCTGATAAGCGGATTGTAGATATTTCAGAAAGGCAATAGAGCTGATAAACCCGAGCAATCCAGCGCTAATCGTCAACACAAGAGATTCAATAATGAAAACGTAAACAATCAGTAATTTGTTCCAGCCTATGGCATGCAGAATACCGATCTCTTTAGTGCGTTCATGGACTTCAATTAAAAATGTGTTGATCAGAATGATCGAGGCAATAATTAATGTAGTAAAAGCGACAATATCAGAAAGGTAGAACAGGTTTTTCACCATTCCTGCACCGGAAAATTCGCCACTTATTATTGGTAGCAGGGTTGGATTGTTTTCATTGATTTTTGCTATCACCTTATCCACATCACGTGGATTGTGTAATGACAAAAATAACATGTTGGTTTTATCACTTTTATGCAGCAACTGTCTGGCGCAGTTAAGGTCGCAAATGACACTGCTATTGAAAAAACTGATCCAAGAGTGAAAGCTACCCACAATTTTTAGCGGGGGTTGCTGGGGGAAGTTTAATTCATCACCCAGTTTTAAATGCTGGCTTTTTAAAACTCTCTGCGCGGCGAGGACTTCGTTTGTATCCGGGCTATACAGCTTCCCACCGGTCAGACTGATACCAAGCTTATCCGCTATCCTGACGATACCATCTATTCCAAACAAATATATCATGTCGCGGTTTGCAAAACGTTTACGCCCCAACACAATTGGAACCTGCGATTTAACTTCCTTCATGTCCCTGATTTGCCGTACCTGTTCGAGCGGAATCAGGGAGGAAAGTGGGTTGGTGGCATATTTTGACTGCACCACAATGTCCACACCTTCCTGATCCATTAATCCACTCATCTGGTCTGCAAATGAATTGGAAATCGCAGTCAGCAGGGTGTACAGGCTGATGATCATAGCGAGACTAAAAAGAGTCAGAAAAGACCTGACAGGTGTTCTAAGCACATTACGCAAAGCATAGTAAGCCCCAAAGCGCAGCATAGTTAACACCCGTTACTACTCATTTCATCAACCTTCAGATTTAATCCAGACTGCCCCGAATGAACGGGATAGCAATCAGGAACCGCCGCTGGCCAGACCCGTACAGTCTAATGCTCCGACAACATTACCTTCAGAGTCCTTCGCAGTATACAGACCTGTGCTGATATCATCAGCTTTGAAGGTTGCTGAAGTTCCATCAGCTCCGATCACCGTAATAGTGGCAGCGCTGGAACTGTCTGAGTCTACAGGTATAGCCGAGGTTGATATTTTTACAGCGCCGTTGTCCGGATCCTGATAGGTGATAGAGTTGATTTGCATAGACGTTGTATCGCCATTCTCTGTCACTACAAGCGACAAATCGGAGGCAATAAAATCCTTGCCATCATCATCGACTCTGATCTTGTCAGCTTTGATTGTATTAGTACTGGAATCATCGCCACTTAATTCTAGATTATCAACATACACCGTATTAGTTGATACTTCACTATCTATGGTGCTTTTCACAGAAACCCCGCTATTTTCTGTAGAGATTAAAGTCTTATCAACAACAGGACCTGAGTCTGTAGGATGGCCATCCAGAAAAACAGTAAATACGCCATTCATGACTGTTTTGTTTTCCGGATCGTCACCATTACAAAAATTGGTGTAGGTGTAGGTCAGATCATCGTTGCCATTATCATGCTCACCCGTAATGACCATGGTTCCACCGCAGTCACCAATCAATTCATCAGCGTAATCACTAACTCTGTTTGCATTTCTTGAGGCTACAGAACGCTGCTTCATGGTGTCAATCAAATCTCGATAAGCCATGATAGCTTTAGGCTGATAAGTTGTAGTAGCTACCGTATCACTCGTGTAATCACAACCTGGAACGGCGTCAGCAACATTAGTACCAAACTTGTCAATGGTGTCTTTATTCAGTACGGTTAAGTTGAGCGAATCACTTTCGCCACTACTGCCACAGGCAGTTAATGCGATTACTGATATTGCTGTTAATGTAGGTAAATAATAATGTTTCATGGCTATTTTCTCACTGTGCAAGTCGTTCTACCTACTATACGCTTTGACAAGTCATGGGGTATTAATCTATGGTAGTTTCCAGCCCGCATTAGTAGCAATTTACAACTAATGAAGTGACATTTGATCCAGCTCATGCCCGGGCTGTACAGTTATATGCTCAGCCATGAAAAAACTCTCTAAACTGAAAAAAATGAATATTTAAAAATTAGGAGAAAATCAGGTTGTTTTAACTATGCGGTAAATAACTGCGGTTTTTGGGTGGTGCTTACAACAACCGTTAATTAACGGGAAGAAACATGATCGGTGCAATCGCTGGCGACATAATCGGTTCAGTTTACGAATGGAACAATATCAAGACTAAAGACTTCGAACTCTTTTCAGATGACTGTTTCTTTATTGATGATTCAGTTCTAACCATTGCATTAATGGATTCCATTCTTCATGACAGAAATTATGGTGAATCAGTTTGGTTATGATCTATCGAAATCACTTGATGAAATTCTACAGGACTATGGATATGATGTTTCCTGTCAGGGTACTATACCGCAGGCTATTACTGCGTTTTTAGAATCTACTGATTATGAAGATGCCATCAGGAATGCCATTTCAATTGGTGGCGATTCTGACACACTGTCCTGTATTACTGGCAAAATTGCTGAGGTATTTTATGGTGAAGTACCAGAAGAAGTTTCTAGTAAAGTGATGAATATACCTGACGAAGATTTAGTGGGGATTGTTGCTGAATTTATTCGAGAGTACAGGCTGAATGCGTAAAGAACCTAATCTAGTATCTTGCTATGGCACGTTAAAATCAGGTTTCCACAATCATCATCTGTTATCTGGATCAAAATTCTTAGGCAACATTAAGACTGCAGCTGATTTTACCATGTACGATCTGGGTAGTTATCCTGCTGTTATCGAAAGTGGTGACAGCGCCATTCACGGTGAAGTGTACATAATCAGTGATGATACATTAGCAGAATTAGACCAGCTTGAGGGTTATCCTGATTTTTATAATCGTATTCTAATTCAATCTACATATGGCTACGTCTGGATGTACGTTCTGAACCGGCCTGTAGAAGATAGGCCGGTGATAACGTCAGGTAGATGGTTAAGAAAGTAATGTCTGGTGTATATAGGATTGCTGTCGTCACTATCGCCAGTCGTTAATCTCTGGTATCGACCCTATATAGCCTTTTAACGTTTGAGGTAAGTGTTTTGCAATGCACAAGGAACGCAGTGTCTGCTGAATTGTAAATTCGACTTCACCGATTTGTTAGGTGTTCCTGACATTAGAAGATGCTATTTTCTTAATTAATTCTGGGTCAAGATTTTCAAGTTCAGTTAGTTGAGCTAGAATATCCCCTACCTCTTTCGAAGATTGGTTTAATAGTTTAATAGTATCTTCACCGAACTCTTTCTTAATTGATTCAGAGGAATTAATTATCGAAAAATTATTTTGTAGGTTTCTTACCAAATGATTCATACCTAACATAATTTCGTAATGAAGCCTTTTCTTTTCAGATTCTTTTTTGAGTAATATGTTCGTGTGATAATCAGCAAAACCACTAAAAGCTATTAACAATATTGAAATCACACATCTCATCCATAATTCGTTGATATCAGAAGGGAAAATTTCAAATGCCAATTCTTCAAATATTAAGTAATGAACAACTGACTCGGAAAGCCAATATAAGAGAACGAATGGTATGGATGCTTTAAGGTAGAAGTTTCTGTATTTCATATCATGGGCTTTCACTTAACAGTGAAATCTACAGATTCTTTGTTAACTGAGTTTTATGGAAACCATAAAGCTTCAAGAAAAGAGAATCATCAAAAATAATAAATATTACATAGAAACACTGAGCTGTATGTAAGAAAATTTTGATAAAATTTGTAGGAAAATGCCTACACCCTCGCTTGCATGACTTAGATCAAAGCCCTGTATTATTGTGATTAAAACACTGTTATTTTAGTGACTCCAGGCAAAATGATTACGGACTATTAAGACAGGCCAATAGAGCAAATTAATTTAGCTAGGGCGACCATTCCATTAGGCTGGACCCGAAGCGGCCAAAAACACCTTCACCTTGTATATTTATATTTCAAAAGATACTCCTCAAATAGTAATGGTTTTCCAATTCTATAACCCTGAACATAGTCCACACCAATTGATTTCAGCATATCCTTGATTTCTGTGCTTTCAACAAATTCAGCAATGGTTTTTTTACCCATGACATGCGCAATTTCATTGATTGATTTGACCATTGCATAGTCAATGGGGTCATTAACTATATCCCTAACAAAAATGCCATCAATTTTCAGGTAGTCTACCGGCAGGTTTTTCAGATAACCAAAAGAGGAAAGGCCACTGCCAAAATCATCCAGAGCAAATCGGCAGCCCAGTTCCCCGAATTTCTGGATAAATGTTGTGGCTACCTCAAGATTGGATATAGCAATTGTTTCTGTGATTTCGAAACAGATTTTACTGGAAGATATGTCGGTTAAGTTAAATTGACGGGCAATAAATTCCAAAAACCCTGGATTCGAAAGGGACGGTCCTGACAAATTGATGCTGATGAAATCAACTTTCTTAAGAAAATTCTTGTTATCAGATAACAGTTTGAAAGCCCGTTGTATCACCCAGGAATCAAGAAGCTCAATCAGGTTATATCGTTCTGCCGCGGGTAAAAATGCGCCGGGAGTAATAATTGCTCCCGTTTCATCCTGCATCCTCAGTAACAATTCGAAATGGATACCGGGGCTGTCATCCAGTTGCTCAATGGGTTGTGCATAGAGAAGAAAACGGTCTAATTCCAGCGCTTGATTGATGCGGGATACCCATTGCATTTCACCTCTTCGCTGAACTAAAGCAGCATCCTTGTGGTGATACACATGAATACGATTACGACCAAGTTCTTTCGCCATGTAACAGGCTGTGTCCGCCTGCTTCATCAATTCAGAACTGTCTGCTGTCAGTTGCTGTGTGACCGGTACCAAACCAATACTGATACCAACCCGGTGAATACGGCCATTCCAGTTCATCTGGAAGGCGTTAACATTTTTCAGTATGGTCTGTGCTACTCTCTTTGCCTGGACAAGATTGCAGTGTTCCATGAGAACTGCAAACTCGTCGCCTCCCAGTCGTACCAGTGTGTCTCGATTTCTGACGGACTGATGTAGTATTCGACCGAGTTGACGTAGCAACTCATCGCCAGCAATGTGACCACTGGTATCGTTAATCACCTTAAATTGATCAAGGTCCATAAAACACAGGGCATGCTCGGAACTATTCACCCGGACGTCTTCAATCAGGCGATTCGCGCGACGTTCAAATTCATAGCGATTAATCAGGCCGGTCAGTGCATCATGTTTTGCCTGGTAACTCAGTTTATGCTCGGCTTGCTTCCTTTCAGTAATATCTTGCAGGGTCACAAAGACCTGATAGGGTTTTTCTTCCCCTTCCTTGAATTGGGGGGTAGCATTAATAATTAACCATACAAATCCTTTCCTCTGGGGGTTGAAGAGACCCACAATAACATTTTTGACCGGCTTCCCTGTACGCAAGGCTTCCATTGATGGGTGTTCCTCAGCGGGAAAAACAGTTCCATCTTCACGTATCACTCGCCAATCAGGATCGGAAGAACTTTTGCCCAGGAATTGGTCTGCGGTCAATCCAAATAGCTCTATTGCGGCGGAATTACAGTCAACCAGTATCCCATCGGCATTTTGATAGAAAACCCCCTGCGCCATGTTCTCGAAAAGTGTTCGATATTTCTTTTCATTCGCACGCAATTTTTCTTCAGTTTTTTTACGTTTGGAAATATCTTTTATGATCAAACGAATCTGGTCACATGAATTGTCAGGAGTTACTCCACTGACGAAATCCAAACTAACCCACATAGAACTATTGATATCGATACAGGTACGCAAACGCAGTTCGCAACTATGCTTTCCCTGTGTATCAACCACCCTTTTCAGATTTTTATAGAGGATATCCTGGTCTTCCTTGTTGATAAATGCGGATAGTGGCTTGTTGATCAGTTTCGATCTGAACACTCCAAGCATCTTTGTAAAAGTAAGGTTGGATTGTAGAATGAGACCTTTTTTGCTTAATGTGATATAGCCGATCGGGGCGAAATCATAGAGCCCGGCATACTCATCATGCATCTCTTTCAGCTCAATTTGGGCTGTTCTCAGATCCTCGTTCTGCATCTCCAATTCAATCTGATATGTCTCCAGATCATGTAGCAACAGTGCGACATCATCGGCAGACATCTGTGCGATGTTGCGTTTGTCTACTGACACTGTCAGTTTCTCCGCGCGAGCTCGCAGTTGCTGCTTATCTGATAACAATCCCTTCTCTTTCATTCTATTCCACTTCAAATTGAATATGGCTACTCTCTGCTCTTTGTCACCACTGGTTTCTTGATATCATGCCATGTACTAAGCAGAAATTGCTTTTCATTTAGAACGATGGCTTTTGCTTTTACCAACACATCAACAATATCTCCATCCTTGGTTTTGTGTTTGGTCTCAAATGAATGCTTCCCTTGCGTGATAATTTTTTGGATATGCCCGGTTATTTCCTTTGTGGATTCCTTTGCTTCAATGTCCTTTAACGATAGCTGTATGAATTCCTCCTTGCTGTATCCGAGATGATGGTGCGCCACTTCATTACACTCTTCGAACCCTCCCCCGTTCGCATCAATCAACACAATCGAATCGTTTGCCAGATCGAAAAGTGTGCGGTACAACTGTTCTGACACGCCTAGCGTTACTTCATCCTCCTTGCGCGTGGTGACATCTTCAAAGGTAATCACCACACCGTCGATTAAATTGCTTACGGTTCGGTAGGGGCGGACCTTCATGCTGTAGAAGCGTCCATCTTTACTTTTTGTCTCAATCTCTCTAACCGCCAAATCCTTAAGGACTTTCATCCCATATTCAGACAGGTCTGTGTCAACCAGGCTGGTGGCAAAATGTTTGATGGGGCGACCTGAATCTGTGCCGGCCAGGGGGATAATGTCGGTTGCCTTCGGGGTAAAGCGGCGAATGCACAGATCTGCGTCTAAAAACAGGGTGGCGATATCTGTGCTGTCCAGCAGGTTCTTCATATCGTCGTTGGTTTGAGAAAGTTCATCTATGCGGCTTTGCAGCTCTGCATTGACGGTGGCCGACTCCTCATTGAGTGATTGCAACTCCTCCTTTGATGTCTCCATTTCTTCGTTGGTGCTCTGCAACTCTTCGTTGGTGCTCTGCAATTCCTCGTTGGTGGATTTCAACTCTTCATTTGAAGTCTCCAGCTCCTCAATGGTGGTTTGCAGGTTCTCCTTGGTATATATCAGTTCCCGTTCGAGCTCGTCTGCCGACTTGCCCTTGGGCCTCGTGGCAACAATCGGTGGTTTGGAGCGGTCTTTTTTCGAGGCCTTCGGTTTCTCTTCGAACATAACCATCATCAACCCCCGCATCATAGACTGTTCCAGAACCGGTTTGACTGACAGATCCAGGTACAGATGACCACCGTTGTGCTCCAGCTGCAGGTCACGCTGGATAATCTCCTGCTTGTGCATGGCCACTTTACGAATCGCCGAGGCCAACCCTGGCTTCAGGCCCGGCCGCGCCATCTCCAGGATGTTGACACTGATCTTACCTTCTGCGGGCTCAAGGAAACGCCCGGTCTTGCCATGTATATAGACTACATTGCTGGCATCATCGATGATGGCGCAAGGCGGGGTATGGCTCTGTTGCAGGATTGTCTCCACCAACTGCAACGCACTGATCTCTTCTGCCTTCCTGATGCTTTCCGGTACATCCGGTTCTACCTGCTCGAGTACCACAGGAGCGGACGGAAAATCCAAAATCGGATGTGCAGTTAGGCTTGTTGCCTTCTTGTGGAATATCTTCCATTTCTTGTCCAGTACGGAGAATATGTCGCTGCTTTGCCCGATGGATTCGGAGGAGCCGAGGAACATAACTCCATCGGGTTTCAGACTGTAGTGAAATACCGGCAGCAGCTTTTTCTGTAATTCCGGCCCCAGGTATATCAAAAGATTACGACAGGAGAGGATATCCAGCTTGGTGAAGGGTGGATCCTTGATAACATTCTGCGGGGCAAACACCACCATTTCGCGGGTTGTTTTCTTGATGCGATACTGGCCGTCTTCCTCTTTGGTGAAATAGCGCTTCATTCGCTCAGGTGATACATCGACCAGGATGCTCCCGGGGTAGAGACCTGTGCGGGCTACGTTGATCGCATCTTCATCAATATCCGTTCCGAATATCTGAACATTAAAATGGCGCTTCATCAGCATCATGCACTCTTGCAAGATGATGGCCAGTGAGTATGCTTCTTCACCACTGCTGCAGCCGGCAACCCAAACGCGAATCGTATAGTCATCCGGCTTGTCTGCGAGCAGTTTGGGGAGAATTTCATCCCGCAGGGCTTCAAATGCTGATGCATCCCTGAAGAAGTTGGTAACCCCGATCAACAGCTCTTTGAACAGAATATCAACTTCGCGTTCGCTCTCCTGAAGATAGCGCGCATAGTCCTTTATGTCGTCGATCTGATGAACGTTCATGCGCCGCTCGATACGGCGGCAGATAGTATTCTTCTTGTAGAGCGAGAAGTCATGATCTGTCTGCGTACGCAGTATGATGTAAATCTTCTGCAAGGAGTTCGGTGTATTACCCTCTGTGGAAGTGATTTTTGGGGCACCTTTTTGGAAGGCATGCCGGCTATACTTGATCAATTGTTCCGGCATTTTAGCCGGTGGCAACACGTAATCAGCCAGGCCGGTGGAGATCGCGCTTCTGGGCATCCCGTCGTATTTGGCTGACTCTTCATCCTGCACCATCACCATACCTATCTCGCCCTTGATCGCCTTCAGCCCCAGGGTTCCATCCGTTCCGGTGCCGGAGAGGATAATGCAGACCGCATTGGCACCTTGGTCCTGAGCCAGGGAGCGGAAGAATGAATCGATGGGTAGATTGGCTCCCCGTGGTCGGGTTAAATCCATCAGTTGCAAGGTGCCATTCAGGATGGTCAGGTTTTTATTGGGTGGAATGACATAAACGTTATTGCGCTGCACCCGCATACCGTCACGCACCTGATGGACTTTCATCCGGGAGCGTTTTTGCACCAGTTCCGGGAGCAGACTGACATGGGTCGGGTCGAGATGGGCTACCAGGACAAAGGCGATATCACTGTCTGCTGGCATCGCCTTGAAAAAGGTCTCAAAGGCCTCCAACCCACCCGCCGATGCACCCAGGGCAACGATGGGAAATCCTTTCTTTTGTGAGGTCCTGTTTGGTCGCGTTACCAACGATGTTTTCTTTTTGGTGATTGCGGGTGTCTTTTTTTCAGAAAAAGGCTTTTTTGCCATAACATTCGTCCCGTGCCTTTAGTGAGCCTTACTTGCCATGTAGCATGAATTTGGCCTTCTAATTTCAAGTCATCTATATAAAGACTATATCATAATAAGATAAATTAAACTGCTTAACTCTTGACAATCAGCGTAGTGCCAGGGCCTGTGACAGCAGGTTGGTCTGATGCCAGGGGGATTGAAGAACTACGCTTAGGATCGGGAACATTGACAATGAATGTTTTTTTTAGCTTTACCCGGGCAATTGCCATTGATAATCTTCGAGCTCAGTGTCAACCGGTCCCAATTTCCGTTGCTGCATGTCCCGTTGGCTTTGGTCCCACTGGTCTAATTCGATTTTCAAAGCATAAGAAATTTTGCGGATAAGAAACCCATATTCAAAATAGAGCCTACCCCTGGTGGCGGGGTTTTATATGTCTGCCACCTGACCTCCTTGAAATATATTTAATCAGGCCACTCTATACTAGCAATTCGCGGTCAAACTAGGGTGGCATGAACAATCATTTACCTCCTTTTCGAGATCGGATCGATAGACGATTAGTCCACGGGTCTGCCATAAATATGACAATTTTGTGCTAAAGGAAAACTATTTAAAGGGAAATGGAGACGCCTTCTATTTTGAGGGTTGAAATTATCAGGTAAGCCACTATATTAGCTAACACTTATATTTTACTTATATCGAGGTGCCCTATGGTTATGGAAGTAACAAAAGATAATTTTTCTGAAGTCATTGAAAATAATGATATTGTTATCGTTGATTTTTGGGCGCCCTGGTGCGGACCATGTCGTTCATTTGCTCCGACCTTCGAGAAGGTTGCTGAAGCGAATCCTGACATCAGCTTTGCGAAAATCAACACGGAACAGGAGCAGGAACTGGGCGCTCAATTTCAGATTCGTTCAATCCCCACCCTGATGGTATTCCGCGAGAAAGTCATCATTTTTTCTCAACCGGGTGTGTTACCTGAGAACGCCCTGACGGATTTGATATCCCAGGTCAAAGCGCTGGATATGGAACAGGTACACAAGGAAATTGCAGAACAGCAAGCCGAGACGGCAACGACACCAGCATAAGCAACAGGCAAAACGGTTATTCAGGGCCCTGTGATACTCAGGGCCTTTTTATTTGCGTTCGTATCTCGCTAAAGTAGATGGAAGAAGTTTAATTCGCATTTCTTAACACCTTCCTATTACAACCGCCGCTAAGCCCGTCATGAAGAGCCTGTTACCTATCATCGATTTATACAATGTTCAGGAGTCAGGGTTAGCCACTTTATTCTTCCGTTTACGCCTTTTCCGTGGTGGAGACTCAGAAAGGCATTCGATCAGTCGTTCTACCTGTTGAATACAACAGCCGGCTCCCGTCGCGGCATAGGTCTCCTTTTTCACTTCATCCAACGTCTTCGCACCCTTAACGATGGCATCGATAATATTCCTTTTCGGCACATCCATACAGGTACAGAGATTCTTATCTAAATCCTGCTTGAGATTAGACGGGAGTTTGTCGAGGTGACTGGGCTCAGGATCGGTTTTCAAATTTCAATACGCTTTCAATTTTGACAGTAGATTATCCACTAATTTTCCAGATTTTTCGCACCATAACAAATGAAAGGTCTCTTATTTTCTTTAATTAATGAGAGATAGATTATAAATATGTTGATTCACAATCCATTGGCCGTAACTTCAAACCCTGTCGGCCTCCGCCAGATTAGCACCTGTAAAGCGGTTATTGACGTCCATTCTAAGTATGGGCAGGTAGACTATTAGTCCATGGGACTATAGAAAATGAGTCAGATTTCACTCACTTACCCTGTTCTACTGAATAGCTTATTTTTGTTAATCAAAATTAATAGCACCCAATAATATCTCTTATTGGATATAAGACTCTGGACATTAGGAATAGATATCATTAAGCTGAACCTCGCTAAAAAGGCAGATTAAAATTTTTCAGGGGGCCCAAATGATTACATACGAAGAGCTACACGATGAAATCCATGAAATAACAGAAATTTCCAATGTCTTTCTCTACCTAATAGAGAATCGTAAAATGTGTGACTCACAGGTTACCTGTGACCTGTTTTTTGAGTATGTAGAAAAAGTAAAAAATCATCTGAAAACTCACGATACAGCCATATACTCACTTATCCTGCAAGAAGGAGATTCAAAGGCTAAAGATACTGCTGCTAACTTCCTCTCAGGTTCTATAGAAATTAAGAAAATTTTTGATAGCTACCTAAAAAGCTGTTCAAAAAGAAACCATCCTAAACTACTCATTTTAGATCATCAGAGATTTGTGACTGAAACCAGAGAAATGTTCAGGTTAGTTCTTGATAGACTTCAACATGAAATAGAACAGCTATATCCACTACTCAAGTCAATTAGTGGTGACATGAAAAAAGTAGCTTAATAACGGAGTGTTTTGGGCATCAATCTCTGGATTATTGATTCATGAGCCTAACGGGTACACATCAGACACCTTCGGCAGTCTGACGTTAATTACCGTAATACCCCCTCATGTTTTCATGCATACTCATTCGTATTCTGAAATGTGATCCTGAGCATGAGGCTGTTTTATCAGTGATTAGCCTGGAACAACAGTCTCTCTTATTTATCGTCATAAGCCGTTGCAAAACCTCTTAAATGAGTCCGGGTAGACAACAACGGTATTTATAACCTCAACCACGCTGAGTTAAGCTATAATTATTAAAGCTTTAACAGGTTTCTTTTTTACAGCTTACCTGTCAGTAGTGGTGGCTTTGTTCATTGAGTTAGCTGTAGCTGGAAATGCCAAAGTTCAAAATTACGTTTAACTTATTTCAGTTAAAGTGATGACATAAATTATAGCAACATTAAGGGATTAAAATGAAAACTAGCAGCGGATTATTCACCAGAATCTATCAGGATATCATTAATGACCATGTAAACCTGCCTCACCTACCAGACATCACTATCAAGTTGAGAAAGGCTTTATCCAATGATAATTACAGCATAGATACTATAGCCCGGATAATACAAACTGATGTCAGCTCCAGTGCCTACCTATTAAATATCGCTAACAGCGCACTGTATAAAACTCGCGCCAGTCCATCCGATATCCAGTCGGCTATTCGTATAATGGGCATTAGCACAGTCCGCAACCTGGTTAATGCCCATGCGTTAAAGTCTATAACACTGACCGACAAAGCTACCACAAAAAAATACCTGAATGCGCACTGGCAAAGAAGCGCCTACCTGGCCGCTATTGCAAATGCTATCGCCAAAATGGTGGATAATATTGACCCTGATCTGGCTTTATTAGCAGGCTTACTTTCGGGAGTAGGAGCATTACCCGTACTGATGAAGCTTGATGAGAACGACCTTATCAATTTAACTGAACAGGACATTCAAGAGGCACTGAATACCTACACAGCTAAAGTCGGTATCGTATTAGCCCGGAAATGGCAATTGAATCAAGATTTACAGCTCGTTATAAAAAACAGCGGCAACCTGGCCTATGATAGTGAAGATCAGATAGACCTGGTTGATGTAGTCAACATAGCCAAACTATTAAGCCAAATTGGTACCCATAAAATACAATGGCCACGTCTCGAAGATTCACCCTGCTTAAGAAAATTCAGTGAAGATGGTTTAACCATGGAAACAAGTATAGAGTTATTAAAAGAAGCCAGAGCCGATATTGGGGAGATAAAGAAAATACTGGGCGGTTAACAGGTGAAGTTCAGAGATTTTCTGCACAAAAAAACCATCATTTCACCCCAGGGTTTCCTTTATGCTACGCCCTGCACCACTTCTCAGTTACGTTTTTAAACACAACCTATTCTGAAATATTTACGCGTACACACAAAAACTTGAAGCTCTTAATAGCTTTCAAACTACTTAAAACCTAATAGAAAAACAGAAATGACCCTGAGATATAACACCCCAATTGTTAAAAAATTTTCGGCCATTCTACTCGACATGGATGGCGTACTTTATCATGGTCATCAACCATTGAATCATGCCATTGAATTCATGCAATCAATTCAACATATTCCACACTGTTTTATCACCAATAATCCCACTCTCTCACCTCGAAAAATTGCAGACAAATTAGAAACCATGGGCTTTAACCGCCCGGCAACTGAAAGCATTCTAACCAGCGGCGAAGCCACCGCTCTGTGGCTATACGGGCAAAAAAAGTCATTCCGCTATTTTGCAATTGGTGCTGAAGGCCTTCGTGATGCTTTAAATAAATACGGGCAATATGACGAGCAGCATGCTGATTACGTTGTCATCGGAGAAGGTGCGGGAATTGATTACACAAGCCTGACCACAGGCATTAACCTCATTATCAATCATAAAGCCCGATTAGTGAGCACCAACCCTGACAACACCGTTGACGGAGAAATAAAGGGTAAACACGTTATATTACCCGGCGGCGGCACCCTGGTATCCCCTTTTATTCAAGCCACAGGCCAACAGCCAGTAACCATTGGCAAGCCATTCCCTTTACTCTATGAAATGGCCATAAAAAAATTAGGCGTCAAAGCACAAGACTGCCTGATGATTGGAGATCGCCCCGACACCGATATAAAAGGAGCCGCCAACCTGGGCATGAAAACAGCGTTAGTAAGAACCGGTAGATTTATACCAAATGAATCATTACCTGCAGATTGCCCTGTGCCAGACTGGGATATCTTAAACCTGGCTCAGCTTCAACAGGCACTCGAAAGCCTGACTTAGAATAAGAAAAATAGTTGATAAAACTGTGTATTAACTTCATGGTATGCATAAATATAAAAGGTAAATTAAAGGTAAATTAAGGAGAGATAATGAATAATTCAGAAAAATTCATACCAGAAGTTGAGAGACGATTACACAGATTGTTCAGTGCTTCCAAAGAGGGCTACCAAATTCCCGATGATGAACGACACCGTTTAACCGGGTTTATACATGCAGGCGTATTTATGGGCATCGCCACCAATAAAGAAATGCAGAATCTGATGGAAGCTGTTCATTTTTCTATATTTGGAAAAACCATAACGGAAAGGAAAGAATCACAACATATTTCATGGGATGCTAATGACATAAATTATGATCAGTATGAGCGGCCAACTTTTGAGAGAGTTGTTAGTGAATAGATTTCTTAATAAAATAAACGTGGACTATAGCTCTTTAGAGGCTTAAAAATATCATCAATACTCAAACAAGTAATAGAAAATCATTTCTCCAATGAAAAATAAAACACTTGATTGTTATAAAAATAATAATGTTGAGCTATCAGCTCAATACAACTCTGTTGATTTTATAAAAGTACATGAGGACTGGCTTGAATATTTACCATCAAAAGGAAGTTTAATTCTAGATGTAGGCGCTGGGTCAGGCCGCGATGCCCTTTGGTTAGCTCAACATGGTCATGAAGTAAAAGCAGTTGAACCCGTTACAGAGTTTATTGAGAATTTTAAAGCCAATAATGCTGCTCCCCTATTTGAATGGGTGGTTGATTCACTACCTTTATTATCTACATTAAATAAATATGCTAATTCTTTTGACCTGGTTTTATTAAGTGCAGTGTGGATGCACCTTACTCCAAAACAAAGAGAGCAATCTTTTCAGACACTGTCTTGCTTAAATAAGCCAGGTGGTTTACTCATTATTAGTTTGAGGCATGGTGCCTCGCCAGACCAACGCATGATGTTACCGGTGTCTATTAACGAAATTGAATTACTGGCAAACAAATACCAGTATAAAGTGCTTGATAATAAACAGTCCAGTGACCAGTTAAATCGTACAGATGTTGTTTGGGAAACGGTTATTTTAAAAAGAAATAACACTTATAATGCGATTTAAAGAGTTAGAAATAGAAATAAGTTTTCGCCTAAAAAACTCTGGATTCATATTTAAATCAGAAAAAAAAACCGGTCTGGTTTATGTTAACCAACAAAAATCCATTTGCCTTAAAGTTGATATAAGTATCTGTGAAATCGCGGAATACCCCTATGTCAGTTATACCAGTGAGCAAAATTCTCTTGTTCATAAATATAATCTTTTTTTACGATTTTCCATAAATTCAATAGATGATCTTGACAGGCTTGAACAGGAATTAGATTTTTTTACCAGTGAAGAACCCGAAGCGGACAAATTAAGGCAATATGGGACAAACCGGCAAGAGCAGGAGATAGACCCGAGTTTACCAGAAGCGACTTTTGAAGACAGCTTTGCCCAGGCATTTGGGGAGAAAAGTTTATACGCTTTAAGCAGGGAAGAAATTTATCATGACTATGATGGGAAAAGACGGTTTATCGATTATGTATTGAAAACCTCAGTCCGTTCATATGCCATTGAATTAAATGGAGAACAGTTCCATCATCCGGTAGCCATAAAAGAAAATCGTTATCAGTCACAATTATTTAAACAGAATTCATTGGCTGCACAAGGTTATAAAGTATTCCGCTGGTCACAACGAGGTATGGCCGATAGAGAAAAATTCATACAGGAGATAAAGCTATACTTTGGTGACCCTTTACTATTTGACAATTCTCCTCACTTTAAATCACTACGCTCACTAAAAACCTTTCACCTGGCTGATCACCAGCATGACGCTCTCAACTATATTGATTCGCTCAGAGATCAGGGCAGGAACACCTTTATAATAGTCCTTCCGACTGCCACCGGAAAAACAGAAATATTTATTGAAGATTTGTACCGACAGCAATTAAATAAAAATGAGCATAAAGCCCTGATCATGGTACCAAGGAAAAATTTAAAGCAACAAACCATCGAACGCTTCAATTCAAGATATCCCGATCTCAACATAGATGAGAATATTTTCAGCAATAATGATCAGCATATATGTATTCAGACCTATGCCTATTTACTACGACATTACCACGAAGTAGCTATAGACAGGTTTGACTATATTGTTGTTGACGAAGCTCATCATGCACAAGCCAGCGGCCTGAAAAAGGTTCTAGAATATTTTAACCCTGGTAGCTTACTTGGATTTACAGCCACAGATGAACGACTGGATAAAAAACGTTTAGAAGATATTTTTGGTCAATATGAGACACAAATGACCTTAAAGGAGGCAATGCAAAAGTTAATTGTTCCACCGGTATCTGTCTATCGTCTGGAAACAAATATTGACCTGTCTAATGTTCGTTATAACGGTAAAGATTTTGTGAAATCCGATCTACAAAGAAATATTCAAATACCCTCGCGTGATGAAATGATAGTACGCCTGATGGTAGAACATTTTTCGCAACCACTTTTAAATGGTACATCACTAAAACAGGGACTGATATTTTGTGTTGATATAAAACATGCAAAACGAATCGCACGATTACTCAATGAGGCTAGCCTGAAAGCTGCTGCAGTTTCTGGAGTAGACCGTGATAAATCAGATAAAGCACTCAAAGCTTATGCCAATAAAGAAATTCAATTTTTATGTGCCTGTGATTTACTCAATGAAGGATGGGACTCACCTCAAACCTCAATTCTGGTCATGGCCAGACCGACTATGTCAAAAGTTTTATACATGCAGCAGTTGGGGCGCGGCACCCGGCATCATAAAGATAAGGAGAGACTATACGTCATTGATGTAGTCGACTCCTATGGCGCTCAGCTTCAACCGTGGAGCGCTCATGGTTTATTGAAGATTGAGTGTTACTTACCGTTTGGTAATCTCCTGGGAATTGACAGTGGTTCACTAAGCAGTGAATTACACATATTAACCGGGCTGTATGAGCAAGTTGTTCGCATGATACCACTCGACATGTTTACAATGCAGGAAAACCTTGAGGACATGTTGAGTATAGAGCAGTTAGCCAGGGAATTATTTGTATCCACTGGAACAGTAAAAAACTGGTTAAAAAAAGGAGATATAGGTTCAGATGTGACTCTACCCTTTGGCAATAGGCACTTATATTTCTTTTCAGTTAGCACTGTAGAAACAATTAGGAAGCAGAAAAATTTAAGCCTACATACGGATAAAACACGTAGAGAAGATTTTTATAATTTTATCGAAGAGAGAGATTATACCTTCTCGTATAAAATCATATTTTTATGTCTGATGTTTAAAATGGCCAATGACCGTGGAGAAGTCGATATCGAAGAACTCACCAGAAAATATTCTGATTTTTATTTGGAGGTATTATCAAAGTATAAAAAAGCTGATAGGCCAAAATCTCCTTATAACAATAAGGGAGTATTAAGTGATCAAGCAAAAATTCAAAAAAGCATATTACAAAACCCATTCGAAAAATTTGAACGTAAAAGGTTTATGCATCATTGCAAGGATTTAAAATATATTAGCTATGATAGCGTCCTTTGGTCAGGCTTCAGTGTTACCGATAAAACCCGTGTACAGAAACAAATGTTTGAAGATCTGGATAACTATTATCAGCAACTGGATATAATTATCAGTCAACAACTAAAATCACAAATTCAGTTTTTAGAAATAGATGAGCCAAAGGATATTAAAGAATCATTAATAGTCGATAGTTATGTAAAAGAAGAAAATACACCTTATGTTCCTTTCTATCCTTTAGAAATAGCTGCGGGAGGATTCGCAGATTCAAGGGTCATGGATAATGCTCAGCACTGGATTAATATCAAAAACATTGTATTGAGGCATGCTTTAACCGATGACTTATTTGTTTCGAAAATTCATGGTCAATCAATGGAGCCACTTATTCCTGATGGCAGTTATTGTTTGTTCAGATACGGTGTTGCAGGGTCTCGTAATAATAAAGTTTTACTGGTTAAAAAAGATGGCATTATTGACCCGGACTTACAAACATCTTTTACTATCAAACGATATTTCAGTGAAAAGAAACCTAACTCTGAATATGGCTGGATTCACCAAAAAATTGAACTTAGACCCGAAAATCCAGATTATGAAGCAATCACTATAGAGCAGGACAATGCGGAGGACTTTACAGTTGTTGCTGAATTTTTAAGCGTAATGGATCTAGACAATGAATAGTCTAATTAAATTATCTTAATAGACTGATTACACTTTCACAGTAATCAGGTCTTTATCATTGAGCCATGCGTATGTCGACGGCTGTAATCCTGATTTTTTTCGCACTGATGCTGATGCTGTTGTTGCTTAACCTGTATCTTCAAACAGCAAACGAACCGTCTCAGGTTATCGACTCGCCCCCCCTGCTTCTGCAATAAACAAAGTACCCTATGCGATATCTGAAGATGATAGAGAGAAGCAGTTTGCACTCCAGCAATTGCAACTGGAACTACAAAACTTGCTCGAAAAAATAGCAAACTCATCAACTCTGTCTTCGAATCCAGATCAACAGGCAAGTTTAAAACAGACATACAATACAACATCAAACGAGGCAGTATTAAACCCGCAACCTGACCTAAGCCAACATTTACTCAAGGCTGGTATTTCCCATGATATCATCGAGCGAGTCCGGAACGTGCAAAACATAATCTCTTCAGCCTGCTCGAACTACGCAAGCAGGCCAGGAGTGAAGGCTGGATCGATAGCCCCGAATATATCAGAAAATCAAGTATATCCGGTGATCCAACACGGGGTATTCGTGAGGAATTTGGTGACCGGGTGTTGACCACTATATATACTTTAGCGGACGACAGAATCGGGTTCATTTGAAAAAAGTACCGAGTGGTTAAGCTGCAGAAAATGCGGGGTTACAGGCAGGAGAAATTATCACCCGGTATGCATCAGACAATATTATTCAATGGCCGAATTATGGCTTGCTTTTCAGGCTGGTGAGGCCGGTGAAATTGTATTACTGGAATTTATGTGAAATGGTCAGCCTCTGTCGACTACGGTACTACGCGGTTCGCTGGATATTTCTTTTCAGATGATTACTATGACTCCTGATTGATAAATACGCCACAGTGGAGTAGTTTTCTGTCTGTTTGCAGGTTGATGTTTTAGCACTTATAGTTACAACTCATCACCTTATCGAAAGAGAAAGCTTCGATAAAGATTTATTTTAGCTATTTTTAACGTCAGCAATATACCAAACTTATGTTGAAAAATACCTCGATAAACCTCAAATAGATAAAGTAATCATCGAGGATTATCTAGACTAAGGCTAAACCAACTACATGAATCAGGTTGAGAAGACATAATGAGTATTGAACAGGCAATTTTGGCTGGTGGGTGTTTCTGGGGGATGCAGGATTTATTTCGCAGGTTACCCGGTGTGCAGTCCACCCGTGTAGGTTACACCGGAGGCGATGTACCCGATGCCACCTATAGAAACCACGGCACCCACGCTGAAGCGATAGAAATTGAATTTGATAATAACGTCACCAGCTTTCGAGACATACTGGCTTTTTTCTTTAAAATTCATGATCCATCTACACTGGATCGTCAGGGCAATGACCAGGGCATGTCTTATCGTTCTGAAATTTTTTATACCTCGGATGATCAAAAAGCTATGGCCATTAAGACCATTGAAGACGTGAATGCCTCGGGTTTATGGCCAGCCGTCGTGGTAACCAAAGTGACCAAAGCCAGTGATTTTTGGGAGGCTGAGCCAGAGCACCAGGATTACCTTGAGCGTATTCCGCATGGTTATACCTGTCATTTTCCACGTTCTGACTGGGTATTGCCTGATTGATGAACTGTTAAAGATGAGCTGAACCAGTTTGTTTTAGTGCCTTGAGTCCGCTTAAAGCATGGATGCTCTTATCATCCATTGCAGTCGATAGCCGCTTTCCTTTCTGTCTACACAAATAACGGCGGAATTTTCGAACTCAACCAACTCAGCATCATCATCACCACATAATAATTTACTCACCAGTTTCTCCATGTGAGGTAAATGTCCAACGTACATACTGTTGTCTTCTAACAGCGGGATAACCTGGTTTACATCATCATTCGGGTTCAAATATTGATGCAAATTTATCTGAGAGATATCTAGAGCTGCCGCAAATAATCTGGCAGTCTGTTCCGCACGTTCTTTACCACTATGAAACACTTGTTTAATTGACAGATCGAAACCCGATAAGTGACTAGCCACTTTATTAACATAAAGCGTACCTTTTTCTGATAACGGTCTTGAAGGATTTTCAGCCTTATCTACGGCCAGGCCGTGTTGTACAAAATACATCGACATGAAATCTTCTCCTGTTAAAAACTAAATTGTGCATCCTCAGGATTATACAGTCCAGTCATTACCTCTTAACTAAATATGTCTA
>JAAEMR010000131.1 GCA_024225395.1 Gammaproteobacteria bacterium | reverse complement strand
CGGTAAAAGCAAGTTGATGGTTGAGCAAGCTCTGGATGACTATGAAAAAGCTCATGGTCTCCAGTCAGTTTGTTTGCGATATTTTAATGCAGCGGGTGCAGATCCGGATGGCGAATTAGGCGAAAGGCATAATCCGGAAACTCACCTGATCCCATTGATTCTGCAGGCTGCATCAGGCCGACGTGACGCAATATCCATTTTTGGTAGAGATTATTCAACGGCTGATGGCTCTTGTGTGCGGGATTATATCCATATAGTGGATTTATGCTCAGCTCATTTGATTGCTCTGACTAAACTGGTTAATGGGTCTGGAAGTAAACGTTATAACCTGGGTAACGGAAACGGTTTTTCAGTGGTTGAAGTGATAGAAGTGGTAAAGCAAGTTACTAGCAGGTCTTTTAAGGTTATCGAAGCAGAAAGGCGACCGGGTGATCCCGCGACCCTGGTGGCGGATTCTACGCTGGCTAAATCTGAATTAAACTGGCTGCCGGAATATGATGACCTGTCTGTTATTACGCAACATGCCTGGGAATGGGAAACAGGTCACTTTACTCATTAAGTTTTAATGATACTTTTCAAATAATAATTTAAATCTGGATCAAGCAATGAAAATTACACCTGTCATTCTATCGGG
>JAAEMR010000130.1 GCA_024225395.1 Gammaproteobacteria bacterium | reverse complement strand
GTAAAAGAAACGAATAACAACAGCCGGGTTTCCCTTCGCCTGGAGAGCCTTAAAAGTACCTGAGCCGTATACCGGGAAACAGGCACGTACGGTTCTTAGGGGGCGTAAGCTACCCGGATCTTGATGAATTCTGTTACAGATTAAATCGTTCACAAAGCAAAGTGAATATTTTCAATAACTTGATTGAAAGAATGGTCAGATCAACTAAAGTTTATCAAGCTGAATTTATATGTTTTTAACTACTGACCTCAGTAAAGTGATTCTTCCGGATGGAACGGTGGAGGAATTTGATAATGAAACAGGAATACTGACAATTATCAGCAATTTAGAGGGTGGGTATGTAGTTACCGCTTCCAAAAATGGATATTTAGCTGAGAACACAATAATTGAAATTGAGAAATCCGAAGAGGAAAGCGTTTCACCGGTTCCCTTGCAGCAGTTTTATTTGAGTAAGCAATAGGACGCTTCAACCGTTACGCCTGCAGGAACAGTATTGACAGTAGTGAATGATCTTGAGCAGCAAACAACAATTGAGGTCCCATACGCCGTACTGCAGCATGATCAGGACATTGCGGTTTCTTTCATTCAACCCCCAGCAAAGCATGGAGATTTATAGATTGTTTGCGAAAGGGTTATTGTTAAAGGATATAACTTCTCACCTGACCTTGCCTTTGAAGAAAACGCAATGCCTACCATCAATATCCCAGTCGATATTCAGGCTGTTAAAGATGGTGCATCTCTACTGTTTGGCAACAATGACGCCGAAACCGGGACTTGGGAAGAGATTGAAGGAAGCTTAAACGAAAGCATTACTATTGCATCATTTGAAATACCTCACTTCTCCGATTGGTATGCTTTTACAGGTTACAGGCTTGTGAAGAATACAGTTAGCTGGAGCGAGTGGCAATATGCATTCGAGTCGGATACTTGTGGCTCAGGTGCTTGTGGTGCTTTTGTTTATAGTGTTACACCCACTACTTTGATTACAAATTTAATTTCGCTAGGTTATTTGATAAACCTGAAGGTTAAAGATACTAAGTGTGTTGGTACTCACAATCATTGGGAGCAACTTTTGTATGCGCGCTGTCAGATAGTAAATTATGAGGTATTTGATTATACCGGAGAATATGT
>JAAEMR010000129.1 GCA_024225395.1 Gammaproteobacteria bacterium | reverse complement strand
TTATATTCAACTTAAATCGAAGCAATGAAACCACTGATATCTTTACTATTAATTACGCTCTTATATAGCGGTACAGCATTGTCTCAGGGGTCTATGCTGGCATGTGCAATGAAGAGAAACGTTGAAATACATATAATCTTTAATTCTAATAAAAGCGACGCAGAGTTAGTATTAAGTGATTCCTCAGTAAAAGGGACCTCATCAACAAGTGAGCATCACTACAAGTTCACATTCCCTGAAACGAATACTAGAAGAGAAACATACGTTGTAATCAATCGATACAATGGAAAACTTGAGTGGGAAATTGGCGAACCACCATTTAATAGTTTCAACTTGGGCAATCTAACAAATACAGGTATATGCAAGATAACCAAAGTTAAAAAGCGGGTATGACAACCATGTTGAATATAACAAGGCAAATCATGCGGAAATCAAAATCTTCGCTCCTGCGTCGCTACGGTTTTGGTTCCGGTGTTTGCGGCGTTAGAATTATATAAACACAGTAAAAAATACCTAAACACTTTAAACTAGAATCATCATTCCAAACAGACAGTGTTGAATTGCAGCGAATATAGATCCAATGAGGGTGCGGCTATTGCCTAGACCCAAAAAGATGTAGTAAGACCTTAAATCATGCCATGGTTTAACCAGTACCTTGTGGGCCAATTTACTGTGCAACTACAGGGTCAAATTTGGCTGCAATTTAACACTATGTTGTTACGGAGACGCAATATAGCTATTCCCACTATTTTAAAAAAGCCCATTCAGGGAAGCAAGTATTCTAATTACATCTTAGACACATTCAAAAAGCTTACTTAATCTTATGCCTGGAAAGCCTTAAAAGGATCACTTTAAATAGAATAGAATTCACAACTTTATTTAAACAGTTTCAACACCTCACTGAGTTTAGTAATATGGTAATCAGGCTTAAAGTCGTGGGCTTCTTTTTCACGCTGGTAGTAAATAGTCACAATTCCCTGCTCATGTGCTGCCTGTAAATTTTCCAGTCGGTCATCTATGAATGCAATCTGCTCATTACGACAATCACTTTGTGAAATTAATTGATGATAAATCTCTGCCTGCGGTTTTTTACACTTTTCATGCCCGCTAAAGATGACGGGGTTAAACAGGCTTTCAAATTTAAACCTGGTCGTGAGTTCATCAGCCCAGTCCGGTGGTAAATTAGATAAAATGGAAAGTTGGAAATTATTTTTTAATTGACCCACTACCATTAATAAATCTGCATCAAGTCGAAAACTGTCAAGAAAAGTAGATCGCAGCTGCTGGTAATCTGTTATTCCTAAAGCCTGCCAGAACTGTGCCTCGTTAATTACACCCAGGTTGTATTTTTCATAAAACGATTTCACTTTTTTTCTTTCACAGCCAGCCGGCAGTAAATCCATCAATACATTTGAAATTAAATGCCCTTCCGTCACGATGACGCCAAACAGGTCAAAGCTGATCATGTTAATTTTTAATGGATTCGTCATTACCACTGAATTGATTTTGATTAGAATGGTTGTCACCCTAGCAACTTCAAATTTTTCAATCAAATAAATTTTTAAAATCCAACAAGCAGTCATTTATGAATAGTCATCGCGAAGGACTTCTTTTCATCCATAGTTCAATTTTAATATTTGGACTGACAGCCCGTTCTCAAAACTGATCAGTTTAACGCTATTGAAAATACCATTTTATGCAGTACTTTTGCAGTACTGGCGATAGCTGTTTTTATTAAATTTATCAAAGAGAGTTTGTTACTAAAAAGCAGTAAAATTATTCCACAGCTCTGTTACCCGGGTCGTTACTTTGCATTCACTGGATAACTTACTTTCATTCCATGCAAGTTTCATCCATCGCTATTGGTATAATTTCGCTGTACACCTACCCTGTTATTACTGTTTTTCCCGAACCGCTATTTCATGGAGAAAAACCTCATGTCAAAGACATCATCTGTGCTATCGTCATTTCATTCGGAATCTATTTATTGGTTCAAGAGTTAACAATCGATAACTAAACAATTCGGGGCGTTTTATGGGGTGTGTTTTCAGCATTTCCATTTGCCCTGCGTAATATCATACAACGGTGTCACTTTAGCACTTATCCAGCACGACATGCTTTACTCTATCAGGGTCTTTTTGTTGTTTTATTGTTGTTACCTTATCTCAGGAAGTCTGGCTGAAGATGTCAGTCAGCAGCAATGGCTGCTACTGATACTACTGGGTGTTTTCTTCACGGCACTGCCTCATACATTATTTGCCTGCAGCCTGTTACACCTTAAAGCAAAGAATACAGAGAAAGCGAATTAACTCAAAATCGAACCCTGAATCCACTTATCCCAAAAACACTTCTACAGCATTAGACAGCCCCCGGTCAGGAAAAAACTGTGCTTTATTAAACTCATAAAATCTGCAAGAATCATGTGAAGCTTAAATACTGATATCCACGTAGTAAAAACTCTATGAGAGATAAAACCACGTTATGATAGAAAAACTGATTGAGGGTTATGGACGTTTCCGTGACGGGTATTTCAAGTACAATCAATCCCGGCTTGACCAACTTGCCAATAAACAGACCCCTGAGATTGCGATGATATCCTGTTGTGACTCTCGAGTTGATCCTGGAATACTCTTTGATGTCGAACCGGGTGATCTCTTTGTCATCCGCAATGTAGCTAATCTGGTCCCTCCCTTCGAAACCAAAGGTGATTATCATGGTACCAGTGCAGCACTGGAATTTGCCGTGATCAGTTTAGGTGTTAAACAGGTTGTCGTGCTTGGTCATGCAAACTGCGGAGGTATCAGGGCATTAATGGAAAATAATACTTCAATCAAGTCTGATAGTTTTATCGATAGCTGGATGCAAATTGCTGCTGCCGCTAAAAAAGAAGTGCTGGCCCGGAATGATCTTGATTCAGACCAGCAGCGCATTGATGCCTGTGAGAAAATTGCCATCAGCCATTCATTAAAAAATCTGATGTCATATCCCTGGATTCAACGCAGAGTAAAAGAAAATAATCTCAACCTGGCAGGCTGTTATTATGATTTACGAACGGGCGAGCTGGCGGTTGTTGATGAAATATAGTAGCTGATTTAATGCCACTATCTGACATCAGAACAATCCCATCTGCAGATCTACAATTTCCTTAAATGATAATCCAACAAATGGCAGGATGCCATCGGCGACCGGCTCAATTTGCCGGTCGACATAAAACTGATGATCAATTTTCGCAGTCACATAATCTATTGGCTGCGGACCATTGACGGTCATGACGTAGGAAATCCAGCCTTTGTTTTGATGTTTTAGTGGCTTTCCCTGCTTTAAGTTTTCAGCATCCGCTATTCTTGCAGCCTTAACATGCGGGGGTACATTTTTAACATAGCTGTTTAGATTTCTCCTCAGCCGCTTTCGATAAATCAATTCAGAATCACGCTTTCCATCGAGTGTTTGATTAACCGTTTCAACAATAAAATCAGTTGGGTCTTTATCATCAAATACCATTTGATAAAGTTGTAATTGAAAGTCTTTGGCAAGTTGCGTCCAGTCGGTTCGAACATTTTCCAGACCTTTAAAAATAAGTTTCTGCTGATCACCATTTTTTAATATTCCCGCATAACGTTTTTTACTGCCATGCTCTGACCCCCTTATTGTAGGCATCAAAAATCTGGAGAAATGAGATTCAAATTCTATTTCAAGAAAACAGTCAATTTGATGCTCTTCAGCTAATTTTTCTATCCACCGATTATTGATTGTTTCGGCTAGTGAGC
>JAAEMR010000128.1 GCA_024225395.1 Gammaproteobacteria bacterium | reverse complement strand
TCTGGTTCAGGTTCTGCTTCAGGTTCTGCTTCAGGTTCTGCTTCTGCTTTTAATTCTGGTTCTGGTTCTGGTTCTGGTTCTGGTTCTGGTTCTGGTTCTGGTTCTGGTTCTGGTTCTGGTTCTGGTTCTGGTTCAATATTTTTAACTTCTTCCAGTTGAGTATCCAACTCCGAAGGCATTTCAATGTTAACTTCAAATTCCTGATCAATATCAACATCCATTACGGGTTCGGCTAACACTTCAATCTCAGGTATTGGCTCCAGCTCTGAATCTACAGGCTGTTCAGTTGTTGGGTTAGCCTCTATTTCAATATTAATTTCTTCAGGAAGGTCTGTTAGCACTTCTGGTTCAGGAAGTTTTTCTTCATCCTGATCAGAAATAACATCCGTTGTCAGTACATCCTGTAATTCCTCCAGATCAATATTGATATCACTTACAACTTCACCAACTGCACCATCTTCTAACGGGTGAGTTTCATCTACTTCAATCTCAATTTCAGTGACATCTGAAAGCTCCAACTCTTCATCGGCTTGCATAAATTCAACCGGAGGAGCTTCATCCTGCAAATCTACTTCCATGTTATTCAGGTCTACATCCGCCAGTGTAGCTTCATCGATTTCGACCTCATCAGAACCCTCATCGATTACCAGGTTATCCAGTTCTTCATTTTCACCATCAGCGACATCTTCTCTTAATTCCTGGTCTTCCAGTAGCAACAGTAATTGTGTTTCAGCAAACTCAAGTATGGAGTCTGCATCAGCCCTCTGTTCTCCTACCGCTTCAAGGTAGTACTCGATACTCACTACTACCTGGGATAACTGATTAAGACGACTAGTTTGCAAAAATTCGTCAATGTTATGATGCTCCAGGTATTTAATTAACCCGTCGACCATTGAAACAGCTTTGCTCTCATTCAGCAGGTTTAACGCCCCTCGAGTTTCCCCCAGTAACGTCATACAAAAATCAATATTTTCTTCTTTGTCGGTGTCTTTAATAAAATCAAGAATTGCACCTTTTATTTTTTGGATATCATCCAGTGCTGCTGTTACAACGGCCGACAGCATGTTTTCCATTTCAAAATTTCTGGATGTATCGGTCGATGCGACCTCTTCACCACTCTGAACAAACTGTCCTTTTCGCATCAGTTCCAGAGCCTGATCTATTTGAATCAACTCTGCAGCCATAGCCAGTAGTTTTTCAGAATCGGCATCTTCCTTGCCTTCGACAACCTGAGAGATCATAGTGATCTGAGACTCAACCAACTGTCGTTGCGGGCCCAGGCCAATCATTGCCAGAGTGTCCGAGATAACGTGTAGTTCCTGAGGAATATTTTCTAGCAACTCTGTATTGCTAATATCTCCATTAACATACACTTCCAGGGCAGATTTAACTTCTTCGATATCAGCCATCACCGCCTCAGATACTGTTTTCAACAATTCCTGGTTAGGCCCGGCAATACTACTTGCCTCCTGATCTTCAGAAGACGGTAGAAATTGTTCAAGACGATATGCCGTTTTTATAGCCTGGCTTTTTGGGCCGTTACACTCGGGCTGTGCAATGTAATAAAGTAAATTTTTAATCAGTTCAATCGGTTGAACTCTAATCAGTTCTTTCTCGCCTTTTAACAGCATGCTGCGAAAAACCTGATCCACTTTACCGAGCAGCATTTTCACAGACATCCCTAAAGGAATGTTGTCACGTGAAACTGATTCAATCAGTGCTCCTACAATCCACCACATGCGAGCAACCTGTTCGGAGGAAGACCGCTCTTCCATCACTTCAGTAATTTTTCCAATACGCTTCAGGTTAGTCTCAACATCTTTATCGCGGATTAAACCCAGAATGGAAAACTGGTAAGAAGGCCGTAATTTTTTAGCTAACTGGCGAGTAAACTGATTTTTATTGTCATCAATTGCATCATACTCAGTGTCATCACTGTGCATCGATAGATCAGGTAGAAAGAGTAATTTCTCAGAAAATAAATCTTCATTTTTTGCAGCCCGGATATCATTCAATAGCGGTAAAATGGCTATAGGGATATCTTTTTGTCCAGCCTGAATATGCTCCAGGTAATCAGGGAGCTGAAGCACCGCTCTCAACAACACTTCAAGAGCCTGCTGATCCAGAGCCTCTTTGCCTGCAATAAATTGACACAAAGAGCGCATCTCTTCGGTGAGCATAGAAGCACCATACTGCTCTACCATGCTCAATACACCCTGAATAGCCTGCAGTTTTTCCTGCACTGAATCCAACATCGACGCATCCTGCTCTTCAATGTAAATATTCAATTCTCTCCTGATTGTGGTCAGGTGATCATCAATAGATTTTTTAACCCACCCCAGGGCGCTTTGTTTGATGGATGTATGTTTAAAATCCATGAATAACCTTTATTATTTACTCTGGGAAGTTACAATTTCAATTTCAGCTAGATCATCAGCAGGTTGCATGATGGTACTTTGAGAAAATTGAACATTGGGCAATTTAAATCCGGCTACTGATGAGTGCAGCGCTTTAACCATTCGAGAGAGGTCACCAATAGCCTCAGATGCCTCGGTTGAACCTTCAGATGTCTGAATCGTAATTTTCTGTATGCCATTCATGCTTTCTGTTATTCCAACACTTTCTTTAGCATGTGTTTTAGTAGAGTCAGAAATTTGTAGAATACGTTGTGCAAGGTTAGTAGAAACTTTTTCTATTTTCTCCAGTGCACTACCCGCATTTTCTGCCAGAGTCGCTCCTTCAACCACATTAGAAGTACTCTGCTCCATAGAAGTAATCGCTTCGTTTGTGTCTGCCTGAATGGTTTTAACAAGTGCTTCAATTTGCCTGGTCGCATCACCCGTTCTTTCAGCCAGTCGCTGTACTTCGTCAGCAACCACCGCAAATCCTCTACCTGCTTCTCCGGCCATCGCTGCCTGAATTGCAGCATTTAATGCCAGAATATTGGTCTGATCTGAGATTTCTGTGATTAGATTTACGATATCACCAATTTCCTGGGAGCTTTCACCCAGTCTTTTTATTCGTTTTGAAGTTTCCTGAATCTGCTCTCGAATCGATTCCATACCTGAAATCGTTTTGCGTACCGTCTCGCCGCCTCGATGGGCAATATTCACAGAATTTCTGGCAACATCAGCTGATTCAGAAGCACTCCTGGACACGTCACTCATACTTTCTGAGATATTGGTGATTGCCGCACTTGCCAAGGCTATTTCACGTGCCTGTTTATCACTTGATGTAGCGAGATCCATGGTGGTTGACTGGGTATTTTTTACCGAAGATGTTACCTGTACGGCCGTATCATTAATGGTACCAACCAGGTCACGCAATGCATCAATCGAGTAATTCACCGAATCCGCAATAGCACCGGTAATATCTTCTGTTACCGTGGTGTGAGAAGTAAGATCACCATCTGCAAGGTTAGCCATTTCATCGAGCAAACGTAAAATAGCACGCTGATTTTTATCATTCTGATTTTGTGATTCCTGCAATCGCAGGGCTGAATCTCTAAACAGTTTAATGCCGAGAAGACTGAGTAACACAACAGCTAAAAGCCCGGCTAAATACGCCATCAGAGTAAATAGCTGAAGACGATCATCGTATAGGGCAATACTATTTTCAAAATCACGGGCTGCCGATAGAATTGTGGGGCTAATTTCCTGAATCTGGCTTGCCGCGTCTCTTACCTCGAACAGCTGAGGTGAACTTTCGAGGATCTGATTTACATTCTTTTTAACCACTGAAAATAGATCTGCAAACTGCAATAGTTTACCCACCACCTCATCACCCGACAGCTGGTTAATGCCCAGGCTCTGATTACCCTCAAGCATGGCAATCAGCATAATTTCGATAAGCGCTGTTTCCCTGCCAAACTGATCAGCGGCGGACATTACCACGTCTCCACCGGACATAATCTGATTTAAGCTATTCTGCACACTCTGTATTAATGCTAACTGCCTGGAAGCTGTCGCGATATCTTTCCGTTCAGCTTTTGTTTTAACCAGAATTTTGACCACATCATCCGATAACACGATCAGTTCCGGAATCGATTCATTGATCAGCATTACAAACTCACTCACCGTTTCTATCGACTCTCTTGCTTCCAGAATCACGGTAATGCTTTCATCATAATCCAGCCAGGCAGCATCAACATTTTCAAGGTCACCCTGAAGTTCTTCAGGTATAGCGGGTAACTGCTGCTCGGGATCACCAGCGCGTAAGTGATTCAACGTGTTAACAAAACGAGCCTGATAGCGTTTTAATTGTACAAAAGCGGCAGAATTACCAATTGAAGATTCCAGCGCATAAGTCGCTATCTGCTGAGATACGACCTGCTGCTCATTAACTATCGAAGCATAAGCCTGGCCATACCGGGCCTGTGTATTCTCATAACTGAACAGTGATATCATGACCAATATTGACAATACTATTCCTGCAGATGTTATCAGCAGAAACTTATTCCCTTTAGTCGCAATCCTGCCTCCACCAGCTTTCGGTTTGTTACGGCTAAAACTATTTTTAATTTTTTTGAATAACGGCATAACACCCTCTGTAATAAAAACTGATCATCAGTAAACTCAAACTACCCTGAGAAACTTTTCATGGCTAACCAGTTTTTCAACGTCGAAAATATTCCATTTAAACTGTGTATCACTAAATCCCCCTTCTAAATATGGATTAAGTTCATCCACTCCCGAAATACTGGACTCTTCTTTTAATTCTGGTTTGAATCGGCGCATACCAAATACCTCTTCCACCAGCAGTCCAGCTATCACATTGTTTTTATTTATAATTAAAACCCGGCATTCCTTTCCAGGCTGGGTAAATTCACCATTCAAATAAGCACCCATATCCAAAATGGGTAATAATGTTCCACGAACATTAGCCAGCCCGGTCACCCATGACAGTACTCCGGGCACTCTTATGGTATCCGGGGGAGGCAAAATCTCTGTCACATCTGACATTTTAGCCACCAGTCGCTGGCCGCATAGACCAAAACCTATTCCAATCCAGTCATCCTCAACAACTTCACCTGTAGGCAGACCCGCTGCATTAGCTCTGCAACGAGATTCAAAATCCTGAAGTATTGCAAATGGCGAATTGGCACTCATAACACTAGCCAAGCACCTTGTTTATTCGCTCTAATAATTCGGCTTCATTTGCAGGTTTAACGATATAATCTTTAGCACCCTGCCGCATACCCCAGATCTTGTCTGTTTCCTGATCTTTAGTGGTGATAATAATGACCGGTATGTTGGCCGTGGCTGCGTTACGACTTAAGTCTCTGGTCGCCTGAAATCCATTTTTACCCGGCATAACAACATCCATCAGTATGCAGTCCGGCAGTATTTCAATAGCTTTGGCGATGCCGTCATCACCGTTGGTGGCCACTGAAACTTCGATCTGGTTTCTCTCCAGAATAGTTTTAAAAACGTGAACTTCAGTCGGGGAATCATCAACAATTAAAATATGAGTCATAATAGTTAATTTAAAGTGTTGTTATAGAGCAGATCATGTGTTGCTCACATGTGCATTTATTGCACCGATCAGGTCTTCTTTGGAAAAAGGCTTGGTCAAATACTCTTCAGAGCCAACAATGCGCCCCCTGGCCCGGTCAAAAATACTATCCTTACTCGATAACATGATGACGGGAGTAGACTTAAAGGTTTGATTATTTTTTATTAATGCACAAGTTTGATAGCCATCCAGTCGAGGCATCATGATATCTACAAAGATAATATCCGGATGGTGTTCAGTAATTTTAGCCAGCGCTTCAAAACCATCGGTAGCAGTGACTACTTCACAACCGACTTTTTTCAATAAAGTTTCAGCACTTCGTCTAATAGTCTTACTGTCGTCTATCACCATCACTTTCACATTAAGTTGTAATGGCGCTTGTTGACTACCAGATTGTTGGGATTCGTCGCTCACATTTCCCCCGTGATTGAGTAAAGACTGATCTTATTGGTCAGCTTGTTAAAAATAATTATAGACATTTTTTTGTTCTAAACCAGTCATTTAATAAAAAAAAGTAAAGTAATTTATTAAGTTGGGCGTATCATTTAATAAATTTTTAATCGACCACTAAAAACAGTAAACTATTGACGGAAATTGAATAACATATGAAATCATCCCAAAAACTCAATTAACTGTCTCTAGTTGTCGTACGGTAAACTCACATTTAATGAAAAAGGCAGGGCACAAAACTACTCATCACCCCATGCAACTCAATAACTCTGAGTTAAGTATAGGAGACTTTACGCCATGTGCCATTTTTTATAATAAACTTTCTACGGGTCACTGTTTTCTGCGGCCTGAACCAGGCCATACTGCCTGCAGCCATACAATTTGAAGTATCTTTATTAACATGAAAACTTACAAACTTGGCATCGTCATGGATGCTATTGAAAGCATTAAAACCTACAAGGACAGCAGCTTTGCAATGTTACTGGAGGCACAGTCACGTGGCTGGCAAATTTACTATATGCAGTTACCGGACCTTTACATGGAGTCAGGTATAAGCCTTGCTGTTGCTCAGCAGTTAACTCTCATTGATCAGCCAACTGACTACTTTCAACTGCAACACACTGAAACTATCCAGCTCGCCGACCTGGATGTCATTCTGATGCGCAAGGACCCCCCGTTCGACCTCGAATACATTTATGCAACCTATTTTCTGGAACAGGCAGAACAACAGGGAACCCTGGTCGTTAACAGACCTCAGAGCCTGCGTGACTGCAATGAAAAGCTATTCACCCGTGAATTTCCGCAATGCTGCACGCCCACCAGGGTCTCCAGGAAAGCTGAATTATTAAATCAATTTCTGCAAACGCATGAAGACATCATTATCAAACCACTGGATGGAATGGGAGGGAAATCTATTTTCCGTATCCGTCAGGGTGACCCCAACACCAATGCCATTATTGAAGCGGTCACTCAATACGGCAAATGCCAGACCATGGTACAAAAGTTCATTCCGGAAATATTAGAAGGCGACAAACGCATCCTGCTAATAGATGGAAAGCCCGTACCCTACTCGCTTGCACGTATTCCTGCTGAAGGCGAAAACAGGGGAAACCTGGCGGCCGGTGCCAGCTCAAGAGGCCAGCCCCTGTCAGAACGTGATTTCTGGATATGCGAACAAATTGCACCGGTGCTACGTGAAAAAGGGCTGATATTTGTCGGGATTGACGTCATTGGTGATTACTTAACCGAAATAAACGTGACCAGCCCTACCTGCATTAGAGAACTGGACAGTCAGTTTTCCTTAAATATCAGTTATGACCTATTTGAAAGCATTCAGAGCAGGCTGGAAAATCGTAATTAAACATTTTCACCCTATAGCCTTTGCCTTTCTGACTCTGGTGTTACTGAGTGGTTGTCAGTCTCAACAACTATTCCAGCAACGCTTTTTGCAGTTTGGAACTATCATCGACATTACTCTGGTCACAAACGACCAGCGTAAAGCGCTAAAGCTATTCGACGAAATAGAAACACTACTGAAAAAACGCCATGTCGAATGGCATGGCTGGCAGGACGGCACATTAAATCAGTTCAATCAGGCGCTCATCACTCAATCGGCAGTCCATCCACAACAGGGCATCAAGCTACCCGAAACACTGCAATTATTGATACACGACTCAAAGAAATACTATGCCTTGAGCAACGGGCTATTCAATCCCGCCATGGGCAAACTGATTGAGGCCTGGGGTTTTCACCAGAAATCCTCTCCAAACCTGAACTTAATAGAAAAAATTAAACAGGATATTCCGGGCATGCATGATTTAATCATTAAAGATAATCATGCAATAACACTGAACCCAAATTTACAACTGGACTTCGGCGCTATCGCCAAAGGTCTTGCCATTAAACAGATTAGCCAGTTGATTCAGCAGTATCAGATCAATAATTACATTATCAATGCCGGTGGAGATATCTTTGCCCGGGGTCAAAAGCAGGGTAAAGACTGGCGTATCGCGATAGAAAACCCTTTCCCGGCTGATGATAAAAGTGAGAAAGTAATTGGAAAAATATCAACTTCAGAATCTGTCAGCATATTCACCTCGGGAAATTATCGCCGGTTTTATGTGGATAAAAACAATATAAAGCGGCATCACATCATTAACCCTTTGACTGGCGAACCATCACTCAATATCAGCGCGATTACCCTGCTGCATAAAGACCCGGTGATTGCCGATATTGCTGCTACCACGCTCATGCTCACAAAAATCACTGATCTGAAAAAAATGGCTAATAAACTTGAAATTGAAGATTTTCTCGCCATCTCTGATCAACAGGAAATATATATTAGCGAGTCAATGATGAATAAAATTGAATGGAGCAATAAACAGCACTTAAAAATTAACCTGTTACGGGAAAACCCCAATTGAACTCATCATTCAGCTCAATTCAAAGGCATAAATCACTGGCAGAACACAAGCCTTGTTGGCTAAAATAAGTAACATGACAGAAACCCGGCAACTTCCCAGACCTGCAAAAATTGGCGCTAACGATCGTCTGGGCTTCACCCTGTTCATGGCCCTGGCATTACACGTTATTTTTATACTGGGCGTTGGTTTCACCAGCTCTGCCGCCAATCAGTCTGAATCTATTCCAAGCCTGGATATTATTCTGGCCAACACCGAAAGCACAGAGCAACCTGATGAAGCAGACTACCTCGCCCAGTCAAATCAAACAGGCGGGGGTAACCAGGAAGAGAAAGCCCGCCCCGGCGCACCGGTTTCAGCGCCTACCCCGCTAAATCAGCAAGGTTTATCTGATCGTATTCAATCTCAGAAAGTCGCTAACGAGATGAAACCAAATGAAATCTATTACATCAATAATCGTGAGTCTGCGCAAAAAATAGCTAAAACGAAAAAATCAGATCGTACCAAAAACAAAAACAGCAATGTCATCTCCGTCCAGCAACAGCGGCAGGATATAGCCAGTCTACAAGCTGAAATTCTGAAAATTACCCAGGCTTATGCAAAACGTCCGCGTGAAATCACCTTAACGGCCAGTACCAAAGAAGCCGTAGAAGCGGGTTATCTCGCCCAGTGGGTTAGTAAAATTGAACATATCGGTAATTTGAATTATCCCGCTGAAGCCGAAATCAAAAAAATCAATGGTAGCCTGAGGTTAAATGTACGCATAAATTCAAACGGGAAAATCCTCAACATTAAGGTTTCGAGGGAATCCGGCTACAGCATTCTCGATCAGGCAGCCAGGCGAATAGTCAACCTGGCAGGACCCTTTGCAGCTTTTCCGGCTAAACTGCGCGATAAAGCCGACCAGATCGTCATCGTACGCACCTGGGAGTTCAAGTCTAATAAGCTCACCACCGATGGAAACTTAAATGGAGCACCCGGATGATTGAAAATAACCTGAACAATCAATACCTGCTGGCAACGCCCAGCATTAAAGATCCCCTGTTCGCATCCAGTATGGTGTACATGTGCGACCACAGTAAAGATGGCAGCATGGGCATGGTGGTCAATCATCTTGCAGATCAAAATCTTGGTGAAGTTCTTGATCAGCTTGACATAAACTGCAGCACTCAAAGCATTCGCGAGTTACCTGTTTTCATTGGTGGTCCAGTTAATCTGCAACAGGGTTTTGTGTTACACACCCCTCTATCAAAATGGGAAAAAACCATACAGGTTGGGCCGGGTACCTGCCTGACCAGTTCAAAAGACATTATTGAAGCCATAGCTAATGATGAAGGCCCGGAACATTTTTTAGTCTTACTGGGTTTTTCCGGCTGGTCTGCCGGCCAACTTGAACAGGAGTTACAACACAATTCCTGGCTCACCGCCCAGTCTTCTGAAAATATTACTTTCAACGAAAATATCGACCACAAGTGGCAAATGGCTTTCGACCAGCTGGGATTTAAACTGGATAAACTCTCTCCAACCACTGGCAATGCCTGAATCAAATATATCAGTCATTGGTTTCGATTTTGGAACCAGCTGGATAGGAACTGCCATTGGTCAAACACAGACCAGCACGGCATCCCCGCTTCAAGGGGTTCGAGTTATTAACAATAAACCCGACTGGCAAACTATCGAAAAGTTGATCAAGACCTGGTTACCTGAAAAACTCATTATTGGCCTGCCGACCAGCATGCGGGATATTGAATCCCCCATGACGGAAAAGGCCAAACGCTTCAGCAGACAACTGGAAGGCCGCTTTCACATTAAAACAGAATTAATTGATGAACGATTAACCACTCGCGAAGCCTGGCAAATTATCGAACAAAGTGCACACAAAAAAATCGATAAGCAGGATATTGATTGTATCGCAGCGGTACTGATCACTGAAACATGGTTAAATCAGCAATAGAATAATTAAAACCTTAAAGAGGGGATACCCCATGAACCGAACTCAGTTCATATCAATTTTAGTCCTGTTTTTCGTTTCTATTTCTACGGTAGCAGCTAAAACTGAAATAGCCTGGTACAAATCGGGCATGCCAGCGGCACTGCAACAGGCTAAAACTCAAAACCTGCCTGTTTTTGTATACTGGGGAGCCGTCTGGTGTCCACCCTGTAATGTGGTTAAGTCAACAATATTTAAAGACCCTCAATTTATTCAGTCCACTAAACATTACATCCCGGTCTATCTGGATGGGGATACCGAGGAAGCACAAAAATGGGGCACAAATTTAAAGGTGATGGGTTACCCCACCCTGATGATTTTATCCCCGGCAGGAAAAGAAGTTCTAAGGCTTTCACCCGGTAATTCAATAGCGGACCTGGTGAGCACCATGAACTACACCAAAAATGTCTGGAACCCGGTATCTGAAGTTCTAGCGCAAGCTATTTCATCTGACAGTATTGACCCTCGGAAAATTCAATCACTGGCCACCTACTCCTGGTCACAGGACAAAGACGTGAGTGACAAAGCTGATGAATATTCAGCCCAACTATTTCAGCTGGAAGATAAACTCAAAAATACCGGCCTGAATAAAACAAGAGCTCTCATTTTCATGGCAGCCCTGAGCATCAAACTGGAATCATTAACAGAGGAACAACAACTTTCAAAATCCGATCGGGAAAAGTATAAATCCAGGCTTGAAGATATTCTCACCACTCCCGAGCTGTTAAAGGCCACGATGATGAGCCTGGCTTATTCAGGTGACAGCCTGGTCAAACACCTGACCGAAAACCCTGAAAAAAATCAGACCAGTGAACGCCAGAGCTTTATAAATCTTTATGTTTATAAAATGCGTGAATATCGAAATATAAAGTCACTTCCTTTTGATCGCTACTATGCCACCTTTTTCCCGTCTATAGATTTAGAAGAAAATTTTGATATCAAGCTGGAACAGGACGATAAAACCCAGTTAACAAACTACACCTCAAAAACACTTCCACAAACTAAAGACCCGAAAGCCCGTGAAGCACTGGTCAGTGATGCCAGTTATTTACTGTTCAAATATGGAATGCAAAAGCAGGCTAAAGAAATGCTGGAAAGTGAAATAAAAATCACCAGCAACCCTCATTATTTAATGTCTACGCTGGGTTATTTTGAAAAGCAACAGGGTAACCCTGTCAAAGCACTGGAGTGGTACGAAAAAGCCTATAAAGCTGCAAAAGGACCCGCCACAAAATTACAATGGTACGGAAGTTATGTGCGTAACTTAATAGACCTAAACCCGGATGACACGCAATCCATCAAATCACACGTGGGGACATTACTGGGTAAATACACCAACATGAGTGATAGCTTTTTCGGACGAAATTATCGAGTGTTATTATCAGTTAAAAAAAGTACCAATAAGTGGGCAAAGAAAAACAACGAAACTATCTGGGTTGAAACCTTAAAAACACAGGGACTGAAAAGATGCTCTCAATCCATCAAAGATATTTATAAATCTGGTTGTGAAAAGTTTTATCAGGAATTTATTTAACCACTTTACACTTCACTACCTGTTCAGGAGATAAAATATGAGCGCTTTCCTAATCGTCGATACACAAATAGAAAATGCAACCACCTATGAACAATATAAAAAACTGGCGAAACCCATAGCCGAGAAATTCGGTGGCGTTTACCGCGCACGAGGTGGACATCTGGATATACTGGAAACAGACCTGTGGTCACCCTCACGGATAGTCATTATCGAGTTTCCAGATAGACAGGCAGCTCTTGCTTTTGTTGATTCAGAAGAGTATGCCCCGGTGAAACCACTCCGACAAAACAACGCTCAGTGCACCCTGTTTATTGTTGATGGAAACTGAACAAAAAATTTCACCTCAGGTAATCGATGAAACCCATCAGCCTGTCGCTCTTGAAAAAGGAAGTCTGCTAAAAAGGTACCAGACTGAGTGGAAGACCATTGCACAACTCGGCATCCCCATTCTGATAGCACAGCTGGCTCAAATAACAAACGGGGTTATCGACACGTTGATGGCCGGCAGAGCCAGCGCAGATGATCTGACAGGTGTGGCTATTGGTACCAGTTTATGGATACCGATTTTTCTGTTTGTACTTGGTGTATTAAATGCTCAACAGCCACTAATATCCGGTTTCAATGGTGCAAAACAGTATCATCGAATAATGCCAATAGCCTGGCATGGAATCTTTTTTGCATTGTTTGCAGCAGTAACGTCAATGCTGATTCTGAACAACCTTAATCCTCTACTTATACTACTGCAACTGGATACTCGACCGGCCCAGATCACCAGCGGTTACCTGTTTGCTTTTTCCTGGGGCATTCCTGCAATATTGCTCATTATTGCATTGCGTGGTTTAACCGATGGTCTTGGTCACACACGTATCATCATGGTTTTCACATTAATTTCTGTTTCTATCAACACCCCTCTCAATTACATTTTCATTTTTGGAAAGCTGGGTATGCCTGCCATGGGTGGTATTGGCTGCGGATGGGCGACCGCCATCTCAAACTGGGTTAGTTTAATGGCATTACTTCTTTACCTGCACCGTGCTAGCGCTTTTAAACAGTTCCGTTTATGGTCACATCGAATTCGACTACAAAAGGTGCACATGATGGAATTGTTACGCCTGGGCATTCCCATCGGTTTTACCATTTTTGTAGAAGCCATTATGTTTTCAGTCATAGCCTTGCTGCTTGCTCCACTCGGTTCAACCATCATTGCTGGACACCAGATTGCACTGAATATTGTCAGCGTTTTATTCATGGTACCGCTAAGCCTCGGCATGGCACTCACCTTACGCATCAGCTTTTTAATCGGGGCAGGTCAACCCGAATGCGCTAGCCTGGTTGCCCGCAGTTCCATTTTCATGGCACTCACCATAGCTCTGAGTTTTGCCCTGCTGTTGATGAACAATAGAGAATTCATCACCGGTTTTTATAGCAGCGAACCTGAGGTTCTCGACACGGCGGTAAAACTATTATGGTTCGGAGCCATATTTCAGATAGCCGATGTGTTGCAGGTCAACATTATTAGTGCTTTGCGAGGCTTTAAAGACACCAGAATCCCGATGATTATCATGTTGTTATCTTTCTGGGTCATCGGTGTTCCACTCGGATACATCCTGACCTTTACAGACTGGTTGTTACCTGCCATGGGGGCAGCAGGTTTCTGGATCGGTTTAATTGCCGGTCTGTCCCATGCCGCCTTCTGGCTCCTGATTCGCCTGATCCGGGTTAGTCGTAAAGAAAAAAGCATGATATGAAATTAGATACGGCCTGAGCATCTATCAACTCGTGCCCATAATTGCATAAGTTAAATTCAAAATTGATGAGAAATATGCTGTCTTATGCTATAAAACGTTTAATTTAAAAACCAAGCATCAACGAGTGACCAATTTATCCGTTAACGAGCTGATTCAGCAGCTTACCAAATCACTGGCGCCTTTATTTTCCACAGCTGATCAGCCCATTATTGTTGGCATTGAAACCGGTGGATATCTAATCGCTAAATCACTGTATGAAAACCTCAACCCTGAAACCGAACTGGGCAAACTGAACATCACTTTTTATCGTGATGACTTCACCAAAACCGGCCTGCACCCAACGGTCAAACCTTCCAGTCTACCCACCAATATCGATGGTAAAACTATTATCCTGGTAGATGATGTTCTGTACTCCGGCCGTACTGTCCGCGCGGCAATGAATGAACTTTTCGACTATGGACGTCCTGAAAAAATTCTACTGGCCATTCTGGTTGACCGGGGAGGCAGGGAACTCCCGATTCAGGCAGACTATGTCGCTCAAACTATCGATTTGGTCGATGATGAACAGATAAAGCTTGAAGGAACAGACTCACTAACCCTCAGTATTCAGAAGAATAAATCACAACTATGACATCAAATAACCTTCAACTGACAAAAGATGGGAAATTGAAACATTTCCTCAGTATCGAAGGTTTAAACAAGGCAATACTCACCGACATTCTGGATACTGCAGAATCTTTTACCTCGGTGACCGATCGCAGCATCAAGAAGGTGCCTATTTTACGCGGTAAAACCGTCGCCAACCTTTTTTTCGAAGCCAGCACCCGAACACGCGCTACATTTGAACTGGCCGCACAGCGATTATCTGCAGACATTCTCAGCCTCGACATCAAAACATCATCAGCGGTTAAAGGTGAATCATTACTCGATACGCTGCATAACCTTGAAGCCATGCAAATCGACATGTTTGTCATTCGTCATCAGGACAGTGGCAGTGCTCACTTTTTTGCCCAGCACGTAAAACCCGGCGTCAGTGTATTAAATGCAGGCGATGGGCAGCACTCTCACCCGACTCAGGCGATGCTGGATATGTTTACCATACGCAGGCATAAACAAACGTTTGAAAATTTGTCCGTCGCCATCGTCGGAGATATCAAGCACTCGCGTGTTGCCCGATCACAAATTCATGCTTTAAATGTTTTAAATACCGGGCAGGTCAGAGTCATAGCACCCCGAACCTTATTACCCGAATATACAGAAACCCTGGGGGTTCAGGTTTACCATGACCTCGACGAAGGTCTTAAAGACGTAGACGTAGTGATCATGCTGAGGCTACAAAAAGAACGCATGACCGGCGCGCTGCTACCCAGTGAGCAGGAATATTTCCGTCAATTCGGGCTGACACCCGACAGAGTAAAACTGGCCAAACCCGACGCCATTATCATGCACCCTGGACCCGCCAATCGTGGCATAGAAATTGAATCTTCGGTGATGGATGGCAACCAGTCTGTCATATTACAACAGGTGACTTATGGTATCGCAGTGCGCATGGCCGTCATGTCGATGATAGCATCACAGCCGGAGTCCAGATGAAAATTCATATCCAACAGGGCCGCCTGATCAATCCGGCAACACAGATTGATGAAGTTACCGATGTTTTCATCGACAATCAGCTCATCATCGCGACAGGTGATAAACCGGATGGATACATTGCAGATAAAGTTATCGATGCCAGTAACCAGCTGGTTTTACCCGGTCTTATCGACATTCAATGCAGGGTCAGAGAACCCGGTTTTACCAACAAGGCCAGCATTGCTTCTGAAACCAGAGCTGCCGCACTCAACGGCATAACCAGCCTGTGTATTCCACCCGATTCAAAACCCATTACCGATAATTCAGCCATCGTAGAGCAAATTCATCACAGTAATCAAAAAGCAGGTAACCGCTGCCATATTTACACCATCGGTGCCATCACCAAAAAACTGAATGGTGAACACCTGAGCAACATGGGTACCTTAAAGAGGGCTGGTTGCGTTGCCTTAAGTAATGCTCTGAAACCTTTTACCAACAACCTGGTACAACGACGAGCCATGGAATATGCCGCCGGGCAAAATATCCTGGTAGTCATTCAGCCTTTTGACCATGCACTTTACGCTAACGGTTGCGCCCACGAAGGTGCTCTTGCCACAAGACTCGGATTACCCACTATTCCCGAAGCAGCGGAAACCGCAGCGCTGGCCAAAGATATCGAACTGGTGGCGCAAACGGGGGCAACCACTCATTTTGGACAACTGTCCTGCGCACGTTCAGTTGATATGATTCGTCAGGCAAAAAAGGATGGTTTACCGGTGACTGCCGATGTCAGTATGCACCAGTTATTTTTAATTGATCGAGACATCGATTACTTTGACTCGAATAAATTAACCATTCCACCCTTACGCAGTGAGCAAGACAAAACGGCTTTACGCCAGGGCCTGTCAGATGGCACTATCGATTGTATCTGTTCAGATCATCAGCCACATGACGCCGATGCCAAATTAAAACCTTTTCCATCAGCAGAACCCGGAATCAGCGCACTCGACACATTACTTCCTTTACTGTTTAAGTTAGTAGATGAAGGTATTTTTGATCTATCACAGGCCGTCAATAAATTAACCCACAATCCCGCCAGTATTTTTGCATTACCCAGCGGACAAATTGCACCGGGCGAACTGGCTGATATCATCATTGTTGATAATCAGGGGCATTATCAATGTGACTCGAAAAATTTCCTGTCTGCAGGTAAAAACACAGCTTTTCAGGGATGGGATTTTTCAGCCCGGGTAACCAGCACAATGGTAGCTGGAAATATTATTGAGTAATTAATTTGAAGTAATCCATCATCGAGTAAGTATTTAATACCAGGCTGTAGAGACTAACATCAAGGTAAATCACAGGACTAAGCAGACGTTCCTGTTAGTATCAGAAAATAGCTCATCACGTTAAGATCCATCCCGAATGACACGACAATTTTCAATATCAAATGTGACCTTGCCCAGATTGAGGCTTGTTTTATCACGTAATGTCCGTACAAACTGGATGAACTTTTCAATGTCTGCAAAGTTTGTAGCTATACCCACAGAGATTCGAACCGCCCCTGCACTTTTATTGCTACCTTTGTGTTGAATGAGTTGCATGAAACGAGGAAGCGTCATGTCGGCAGCTTCTTCAAGACCCGTACGCATATCTTCAGCAGTTAAGCCTTCGGCAAGTTCGCCCGCACCAGGATTGCAAAAACAACCGGTCCGAATGGATATACTCTCGTAATTGGCGAGTTCTTCAATACGGCGATAATCGAGAAATGTTTCATCAGGATCGTAGAAGTTAAGAGTGATGGTTCCACCTCGCCTATCGGTGTTTGTCGGCCCATAAAGCCTGATCATGGGACGCCCGTTACTGTGTTTCATTTCATATAGCTTTGAAAGTAGCCATCCTGTAAGACAACGCACACGTTCAGCAATAACATCCAGACCAATATGTTCCAGATGCTGTAAGCCAATTTTCACCGCAGGAATCCCCAGGTAATCAATCGTGCCATCTTCAAAGGCAGCTTCATTTTTTGCTAAATAAAATCCATTGCCCTGCACACTGGCAAAGTTAACCGTGCCACCTGCAAACCAGGGACGTTGCAATTTATCGAGCACCCTTTTGTTAATCAGCAATAATCCAATTCCGGTCGGGTAGCCGAACATCTTATAGAAGGACAAAGCCACAAAATCTGGTTTAACAACACTTAAATCAAGACGATTGGCTGGCACAAATGCAGCGGCATCGAGCAACACATCCCATCCCTTGCTATGTGCCAGCTCAATCAGTTCCAGTGAATGCTTGACACCGGAAAAATTGGATTGAGCAGGAAAGGCAAAGAGATTGTTATATTGGGGATCGGCTGTTTCTAGCAGTTCTTCTAGTTTATCCTGATCCATACGTAAATCGGGAACGGTTAAGGGAGCATATGTACATTCGGCCCCTTTGCTTTTAGCAAACTCACGAATACCATTCACCGAGTTATGATTGTCATAGGTGAGCAGATAACGCCCGCCTGTTGCAAAAGGGTAAGATTCACCGACATGTTTGAGCGCACCACTGGCATTAGGTGTAAAAACAGCAATGTACTCTTCTGTGGAAGCATTGAAATAGCGCATCACATATGCACGGGCTTCTTCAACTAATTCGGTCATAGCCAATGAGGTGGGATTGGCAGAATGGGGATTGCCATAGACATTTTTTCGAAGCAAGGCGAAATGTTTATCTAACTGGCTTTCTGCATAGAGACCACCGCCTGTGTAATCAAGATAACACTGTTGTTGCTGGTCTAAACGCTGGTATTCTGTTTTTCGCAGATCATCAATGATGCTAGTCTGGGTGTATGCTGGGTATTCTTTGAGAAATTGCTGGTATGCGGATTCAGTCGTCTGGGGTGTGGTCATCTTAGTATTCCTCGTAATATACCTGTTGATTCTGTGTAAATATGACCAGGTGAAGCCATTAATTCATCCAGCAAGCAAAGTTAAGTCAGACACTTGTAAAGCTCAGTCATATTATCTTAAAAAGTCACATTTTGAAGGATGTTTAAAAATATTTTACCGTAAAATGACGCTATCCGGCACTTTTTACATCTTCATTACCAGTGGCAAAAACCGGTTCCAGTAAACCAATCCAGAGAGATTACTGATATTTCAACATATCTGAAAATGGTAATTTTTTCTTCTGTTCATCATGGTGAAGAACTATGGCAATTAATGATCATTTAAACAGCCTTTCTTAACGACAGGTAAATTCCAGAACCTATCGCTACAGCCCCTGCAATATGAAACCAGAACAATTGCTCACCCAGAAAAACTATAGCCATAATCGTTCCGAACACCGGCATCAGGTGAATAAACTGCCCGGCTGTTCCGGCACCCACTATTTTTACACCCTGGTTCCAGAATAAAAATGCACCGATGGAGGCAAACAGGGCGACATAAACAATAGCTGCCAGATTGGGCGTACTAGCCACAAAAGGCGGTTCATTCAACACATTAAACCAGAATAGCGGACTCAAGATAATTACACCAATGATCATGGTAAAACTGAGGAAAGCAGGTGCCGTTAACTCCGCGGGTCTCCAGCGTAAACTAATTGAATAAGTTGCCCACACAAAAGCTGCTAATAACACCCATAAGTCACCTCGATTTATTTTAAACGCCAGTAAATTATTAATCTCACCCCGGCTTACCAGCAGTAACACACCGCAGGTCGAAATTAAAATACCAATAAATTTGGCAGCAGTAATCGGTATACCCGGTTTTATTCGTGACAGCAGAATAATCAGGATAGGAATAAAACTGTTAATCAACAATGCATTAGTAGCAGATGTTTTATTTAAACCAAGATATGCAAACGTATTAAAGCAGGCAACGCCTAATACTCCCATGAAAATTAGCAGCGGTAAATTAGCCCTGATGATAGACCATTGAGAAACCAGTGACTTCAGGGTGAAAGGTAAAATCACCACTAAAGCGGTACTCCAGCGTAAATAAGAAATGGTCAGGGGTTGAATATCCGTCGAAAAAGCCCGGCCAATAACAAAGTTCCCGGACCAGAATAATGCAGAACCGGCCAACATCAGGTAAGCCCAGTTTTTAGACATAGCGTGATTACTCAGAAAATTAGATTTAACGACTAGCTGCAAATTACAATATAGTAAAAATCCGGTAAAGCTTATTTTTCTTCAGAGGGCAATGTCAACTCATCGGGAAATGGCTGTTCATTAAGATGATGACGTTTATCTTTCTTATCATCACCAAAATTAATTTTCCATTCCAGGTTAGTGCTCGAATCCGCATAAGTTAATGCGTTTTTGATTGTAATCTTATCGGCTTTATATAAGTCATACAGGCATTGATCAAATGTCTGCATGCCAGAGGTCTCACCTTTACCCATAATTTCCTTGATTTCATTAAAATTACCTTCGCGTAACAATTCAGAAATATAAGGTGAATTCATCATCACTTCAACCACGCATGCAAGCTTTCCGCCCATGCCAGGAACCAGTCGTTGTGACACGACCGCTTTCAAGTTTAGCGACATATCCATCAATAACTGTTCACGCATATCAGTGGGAAACATATTCATAATACGGTCCATCGCCTGATTAGAGTTCACCGCATGCAAGGTGGTTACACACAGATGACCTGTATCTGCAAAGTTGATAGCCGCCTGCATGGTTTCCCGATCACGGGATTCACCAATCATGATCACTTCCGGAGCTTCTCGCAGAGCTTCACGTAATGCATTTTCATACGACAGTGTATCTATACCCACTTCACGTTGAGAGATAATCGCTTTTTTGTGTGTAAACACAAATTCAATAGGGTCTTCGACAGTTAATATATGCCCGCCTTCCATTGCATTACGATAATTTAACATCGATGCCAGGGTGGTCGATTTGCCAGAACCCGTCGAACCAACCACCAGTACCAGGCCGGTTTTCTCCATGACAATTTTTTTAAGAATCGGAGGTAAACCCAGTTCTTCAAGACTGGGGATAATCCATTTAATATATCGAATAACCATCGAAACTTCAGAGCGTTGCAGGAAAATATTGACGCGAAAGCGCCCCACATCCTTAAGCGTAAAACCTAAATTCAACTCTCTGTTGATTTCAAAATCCAGGATCTGCTCTTCGCTTAGCAGACTGTAAGCCAGTTTCTGAACCTGGCCTGGTTTAAATGGATTTTTTGCAATAGCCTGGGTTTTTCCTTCGAGCTTCATATTCGGTGGGGCAGCTGTCACAAAGAACAGGTCAGACGCCTGTTTTTCAGCCATTAATTTTAAATACGGCTCTAACAGTTTTGTAGCTGGTTCATTACCCATATCAATACCTTAGTGTTTCACAGAATACTCAGAGCAACTTTTTCACTCCCCAATCTCACTAAATCATTCCACTCGGTGAATCACTGTCAGAATCTTCCAGTGAAAAATCATCTCGATGATCTTCCACTAAGCCTGATTTTCTGGCCGTATCACTTTCCAGTTTAATACGTAAACGTAAATCATTGACCGAGTCAGCATTTCGTAATGCATCTTCAAACGTAATGTCTCTCTCTTCGTACAGATTATACAATGCCTGATCAAAAGTAATCATGCCCTGTTCATTAGACTTACGAATCAGCGCCTTCATTTCATGAACCTCACCTTTAAAAATCAAATCCTGCATCAATGGCGAATTAATCATTATTTCAACCGCAGGAACTCGACCCACACCATCGATACGAGGAATAAGCCGCTGAGAAATCAATGCTTTTAAATTTAATGATAAATCCATCAACAATTGCTGACGCCTTTCTTCAGGAAAAAAGTTGATAATACGATCCAGAGCCTGGTTAGTACTATTAGCGTGCAAGGTTGATAGACAAAGGTGACCTGTTTCTGCAAAAGCAATCGCATGATCCATCGCTTCCCGGTCACGAATTTCACCGATCAAAATCACGTCAGGAGCCTGGCGCAATGTATTCTTTAGCGCGATTTCGTAACTGTCGGTATCAACACCCACTTCTCGCTGAGTAACCAGGCAATTACGGTGTTCATGCACGAATTCGACCGGATCTTCGATGGTGATTATATGCCCATAACTATTACGATTTCGATAATCCACCATGGAAGCCAGGGAAGTAGACTTACCAGAACCGGTACCACCCACAAAAATGACAAGCCCGCGTTTCGTCATGGTGATATCTTTTAAAACATCAGGCAAATTCAGCTCTTGAAAATTGGGGATTTCAGAGTTGATGATACGCAGTACCAGGCCAGTACTTCCGCGTTGAACAAATGCATTCACACGAAAACGGGCCACTCCGGGTAAAGATATTGAAAAGTTACATTCCTGATGTTCTTCAAACTCCGATACCTGTTTATCATTCATAATTGAACGAGCCAGCATCTGGGTATGAGTTGGCGATAAAACCTGTTTTGAAACCGTATTAATTTTTCCGTCAACCTTAATAGCCGGAGGTGACCCCGTTGTGATAAACAGATCAGACCCGTCTTTACTAACCATCATGCGTAACAGGTCATGCATGAAACCTATCGCCTTATCTCTATCCATATTATCTCCGCCTTTTTACTAAGTAACCTGATTATAAGGTATCAGGGTTTGCTGCTTTCTTCATGGCTTCTTCTTTCGATATTAAACCCTGACCCAGAATTTGTTTCAAATTTTGATCCAGTGTTTGCATACCGAGACTTTGCCCCGTCTGAATGGCTGAATACATCTGAGCAATTTTATCTTCTCTAATCAGGTTTCGAATGGCAGGGGTACCGATCATGATTTCATGTGCTGCAATACGCCCTCCCCCAATTTTTTTTAATAATGTTTGCGAGATGACAGCCTTCAGTGATTCTGACAGCATGGACCGAACCATCGATTTTTCTGCCGCAGGAAACACATCCACAATACGGTCAATGGTTTTGGCTGCTGAACTGGTATGCAGGGTACCAAATACCAGGTGACCGGTTTCGGCCGCAGATAAAGCCAGTCGTATGGTTTCCAGATCACGCATTTCACCAACCAGTATAACATCGGGGTCTTCACGCAATGCAGAACGTAAAGCTTCGTTAAAACCCAGTGTATCCCTGTGAACCTCTCGCTGGTTAACCAGACACTTTTTACTTTGATGCACAAATTCAATCGGGTCTTCTACGGTTAAGATATGACCGTATTCAGTGTCATTTTTATAATCCACCATGCCCGCCAAAGTGGTTGATTTACCCGAACCGGTCGGACCGGTGACTAAAACAATGCCTCGCGGATATTCGGAGATATCCTTAAAGATGGCTGGAGCACCTAAATCTTCAAGCGATAGAATTTTGGACGGGATGGTACGAAAAACGCCACCGGCACCACGATTATGATTGAATGCATTAACACGAAAACGGGCTAAACCGGGAATTTCAAAAGAAAAATCCGTTTCCAGAAATTCTTCAAAATCCTTTCGTTGTTTATCACTCATGATATCGTAAAGCATGTCATGAACCTGCTTATGATCCATTTCCGGCACATTAATTCTGCGAATGTCACCATCCACCCTGATCATAGGAGGAAGTCCAGCTGAAAGGTGTAAATCTGAAGCGCCCTGTTTAACGCCAAAGGCAAGAAGTTGAGCTATATCCATGTTGATTCCGGTTTCTGATTATTAGTTATTATCGAATTTAGTGTAGTATTCAATATTTAATTATAGTTGAATCATGCTTCTTTTTAAGAATAACTATAGCAAAAGCTATGAATAACATCGAAAAAAATCTTGCATCTGTTCGAAACAATATTACCCACACTGCAATCGACTGTGAACGCGATCCGACAAAGATCACCTTACTCGCCGTCAGCAAAACCAAACCGGTCGCCGACATAGTAGCCGCCTACCAGAGTGGACAAAGAGATTTTGGTGAAAATTATCTGCAGGAAGCAGAGCACAAAATCATAGCATTGTCAGATAAACAAATTATCTGGCATTACATTGGCCCGATACAATCCAATAAAACACGGAAAATCAGTCAACTTTTTGACTGGGTTCATAGCGTGGACAGGTTAAAAATAGCCCGCCGCCTAAATGAAACCCATCCCGAAAACAAAGCCCCGCTAAATATCCTGTTACAGGTAAACATTGACAATGAACCCTCAAAATCAGGAATTCTTGCAGATGAAATTTTACCCCTGGCACAACAGATAGAGTCCCTGCACAGGTTAAAATTACGCGGCCTAATGGCTATACCGGCCATTCATAAAGATGCTGAACAACAACGCAAGCCCTTTGTGCAGATGCGCGAAGCATTCACTCAACTGCAACAGCAATACCCGGACTGCGATACCCTGTCGATGGGAATGAGCGGAGATATGCAGGCAGCCATTGCAGAAGGCTCCACACTGGTTAGAATAGGCACGGCAATTTTTGGGGCCAGGACCCCGACAGGCTCCAAAAGCCACTAAACCCACACTTAAAATTTAAAAATGACAAATCACTCACCGGTTACACTCTGTTTTATTGGTGCTGGCAACATGGCCAGCAGTTTGATTGGCGGACTGGTTTCCAATCAGTACCCCGGCCAGAAAATAATTGCCCATGATCTGGATACTGAAAAATTACAGCAATTACAGGACAGGTTTTCGATACGAACAGAAATAGACGTTGCCACAGCCATCACTGAGGCTGATAGCATCATTCTTTCGATTAAACCTCAGGTTATGCAACAGGTTTGCAAATCTATCGCCCGGTTATTAGACAACTCACCACATAAACCACTGTTCATCAGCATTGCCGCTGGTATACGGGAAACCGATATCAATCGCTGGCTGGGTGGTGGACAGGCTGTTGTAAGATGCATGCCAAACACGCCGGCTCTGGTGAACCTGGGTGCATCAGGTTTATATGCCAATACAGCCGTCAGCCAGGCTCAAAAACAACATGCTGAACAAATTCTGCAAAGTGCAGGCATCACGGTGTGGGTTGAAGACGAGTCTCAGCTCGATGCCGTCACTGCCATTTCAGGCAGCGGTCCCGCTTATTTTTTCCTGTTTATCGAAAGCTTACAAAATGCGGCTATTGATTTAGGGCTGGACAGCGATACCGCGGCTAAGTTAGCACGTCAGACGGCACTGGGTGCAGCAACTATGGCAATTGATAAGGATGTCACTACCTTACGTCAACAGGTGACATCAAAAGGTGGTACCACACAACAGGCTATAGCCAGTTTCCAGCAAAATGGTTTACAACAACTAGTTTTCAAAGCAACCCGGGCCGCAGCTGAGCGCTCCGTAGAACTGGCTGATGAATTAGCCGGCGATTTAAACTAATACCAGAAACCTGACAGACTACTGACAATTTCTTTACATATAGAGAATTAAAAATGGGATCTTCCTACGTTACATCTCCACTGTTATTAATCATTAACACCCTTTTCGACCTGTATATCATGCTGGTTTTATTGCGTTTTATGCTGCAATGGTTAAGGGCCGATTTCTACAATCCCGTTTCACAATTTGTTGTTCGCGCAACCACTCCACCATTAAAACCACTGCGCAGGTTTATACCCGGTTTTGGTGGGCAGGATATAGCAGCCCTCACACTGGCACTGATTATTATATTAATAAAATACATCATCATTCGCTCGATGGGAGCCGGGGTCATAGAACTGGCCAATGTTATGGCACCTATCGGATCCGTAGGCGTAATCAGTTTAATCATCATTGCAGTGGCCGAAATACTCTCAATGTTCATCAATATATTTCTTTTCGCAGTGATCATCTCGGTCATTTTAAGCTGGGTCAACAGTGGTGGATACAACCCTGTTATCGGTTTAATCCACAGTCTCAGTCAACCGGTCATGAGACCTATTCAAAAATTTATTCCTCCTATGGGCGGGCTTGATTTATCTCCCCTGTTTGCCACGCTAGGCCTGATGGTACTTAAAATGCTATTGATCCCCCCCATCGTATTTATCGCTACCAAACTATGAACCGGCAGCCCTGGGTATTATCGGATAATCAACTCACTTTATTCTGCCACGTACAACCCGGTGCAAAATACAACAAACTCTCAGGGCTGTATGACAACTGCCTTAAAATTCAACTTAAAGCAGCTCCCGTAGAGGGCAAGGCCAATAAAGCTTTAATAGATTACCTGTCTATTACCTGCGATGTCAGCAAATCGCAGGTAACAATCAAAAGGGGGTTAAGTAGCCGGAAAAAGACTATAGTCATACAAAATATATATAAAATTCCTGCAGAAATTATCAAATTAGTAAAACAATAATAGGATCTTTTTATAAAAAATAGTTCTATACTAATACCTAAGGATCAATACAGTACTTATTATAATTTTAATTTGATTCCTCATTCTTTACCAACGGAGAAAACATGAAAAAAATAATACAATTAACAATCATAAGCTTATTCCTCAACTTTCAATCAATTGCTTTCGCAGAAAGCTCTCAAACCGTAGGAAACTACATCGTTCACTATAACGCTATTTCAACCGAATCTCTGCCTCCTGCCGTTGCACGTGCCTACGGCATTACACGAAGCAAAAACAAAGGTTTACTCAATATTTCAGTATTAAAAAAAGGCGCTGGATTTCATGGCGTTGAAGCGACTATTGACGTCAGCGCAACGAACCTGACCGGACAATTACGCGATATTGAATTACGCAAAATAGTGGACCAAAATGCAATTTATTACATCAGCGTTTTTTCAGTCGCAAATCGTGAAACCCTGGATTTCTCTATCAAAGTGACTACAGCAGACGAGCAGACTGGAAATATCAAATTACGTCAGCAATTTTTTGCTAATTAAAAATCTTGCACCACGAAGGCACGAAGAACACCAGGTTTTTAAATGAATTTCCGGTGCAATAGACCAGTTAAAAATTTAATCTCTGATAGTTAACGGTGTACTTTTACATATTTCTTCGTGCACTTCGTGGTGAAAAGCTTTTCCCCAAACTTCCTGGATAAACCAGCCGTCAAACAGTGGCTTCAGCCCTGTGCCGGGCTTTTATAAAATCCTCATGCGGCACATACAACAATTCCGAAACCTTTCTAAGCAGGTGCTCTTCATAATGATGTTTTTCTCCATCTGCAAAAGCTACCATCCACATTAATTCAATCACTTTTGTTTTGGCTCTCTGATCGAGCTGTTCATTCATCAGTCGCGTAATATGCTGCAATGACACCAGCCTGTCGGCCTCTTCATGAGCACTGCTCAGCAAGGTATCAACTTCTTCTTCGCACAAAGACAGGTGCTCCAGCAACAGCACTTTAATACTCTGTATCTCAGCTTCATCTTGAGAAAAATCAGCTTTACTGACTTCCACCATCAAAATGGCCGTCGCCAAATCTATCGCCATGGAAGGCTGAATATCATTAAAGCGCTCAAAAGCAGGCTTAAAAAATTTCTTTATCAGTGTTTTCATGGAGATATTCTAACCCAATTCAACCAATAGAATAAATTGATTGAAAAATTTTTTTTAATTGCTTTTGCCTGATTAAGTGCTCAAACTAGCAACATCAATTATCTACCATTTCATTATGACTCTTACTGAACTTCGATACATCGTTGCAGTTGCCCAGAAAAAACATTTTGGACAGGCTGCCCAGGCCTGTTTTGTCAGCCAGCCAACCCTGAGTATTGCGATCAAAAAACTGGAACAGGAACTTGGTGTAAAGTTGTTTGAACGCAGCTCGAAGAATGAAATCCACATTACCGATATTGGCCAGAAAATTATCCAGCAGGCCCAGAAAGTGCTGCAGGAAACCCGGGTAATCAATGAAATATCTCAACAGGGAAAAGAACCTTTATCAGGAACTTTTAAACTCGGTGCTATTTACACTATAGGTCCCTACCTGTTGCCCGACCTGATACCGGATCTTCGAAAAAAAGCACCCAACCTTACGTTAATCATCGAAGAAAACTTTACCGCAAATTTATCTCAGTCACTAAAACAGGGTGAACTTGACGCTATCGTTATTTCATATCCATTTGATGAACCCGGTATTGAAACCTTTCCATTGTACGAAGAACCTTTCGTCGTGGCCGTGCACTCCCGGCATGAATGGGTGAGCAAAACATCGGTAAAAGTTAATGAACTGGTGGGACAGGATTTAATGTTGCTGGGTGCAGGGCACTGCTTCCGTGACCAGGTTTTACAAGCCTGTCCAAAATGCATGGTAGATAACAATGAACTGACTCGAACACTGGAAGGAAGCTCACTGGAAACTATTCGCCACATGGTAGCTGCCGGTACCGGCATTACCGTATTACCCTGCACCAGTATGCTGAACAGTCAGCACAATTCTGAACTGATAAAAATCAAAACTTTTACCAAACCCCAACCCAGCAGAACAGTAGCACTGGCCTGGCGCAAACATTACCCGCGTAAAGAAGCAATACAGTTACTCATCAATAATATTCAACAATGCTGTCTGCCCGGTACTCTAAGTATCAAATAAGCCCCCCTCACCCCTAAAAGATGAAGCTATTCCTGTAACAGATCAAATTAGAGTCCAAAAAAAATATTGAATTTATAGCCCGCTGAGATCATTCTTATTGTATGTCAGCAAAACACCTAATCGTTGGGATATTTGCTCTGCTGGTTTGTATGCACAGTGGAATACCCGGTGCTGACAACTACAGGGTACAGCGTATGAATATGATCTCTGACATACAGGATGATGTGCGTAGGACTGAAAGATTCATCAACAAAAAATCATTTAATGCAGCAGTCATGCAGGCCATGGAAAAGGTTCCCCGGCATGAGTTTGTTCCTACAGAACTGCTTTCCAGAGCCTATGAAAACAGGCCTTTGCCTATCGGCTTTGGCCAAACCATCTCGCAGCCCTATATCGTTGGACTGATGACAGATTTATTGCATCCCCGGGCTGACCAGAGTGTACTCGAAATTGGCACTGGTTCCGGTTACCAGGCGGCTATACTTTCTCAACTGGTGGCCAGGGTTTACAGCATCGAAATTATTGAACAACTGGGCAATGCCACCACAAAATTATTAAGCCGTCTCGGTTATGACAATATCAAAACACACATCGCCGATGGTTATAACGGGTGGCCGGAACATGCCCCCTATGACAGTATCATCGTGACAGCTGCCATCAGCCATATTCCACCACCTCTGGTTCAACAGCTGAAGAAAGGCGGACGCATGGTAATCCCCGTCGGAACCAGATTCCAGACACAGTATCTGACCATGGTCGAAAAAGACCTGCAGGGAAAAGTCACAACCCGGCAGGTGCTACCGGTTATTTTTGTACCTTTTACAGGCGGTCACTAGCCCGCATTTCTCACAGGGTGGCAAGATGATCGCACAGGACCTGTCATCCTGTGAGAGATGCGGACTGATATGTAATGCATGCAATGATTGATGAGAAAACATCAACACCACCACTGCTGTCTATTTTCATTCTGTCCAGTGCTGCACTGGCCTATGAAGTTTTATTGATAAGACTGTTTTCTATTATTCACTGGCATCATTTTTCATTTATGGTGATCAGTATTGCGTTACTGGGTTATGGTGTCAGCGGAAGTTTTATTACCTTATTTCGAAACCGGCTATTGCAACACTATAAATCCGTTTTCATCATCAACATTGTGTTATTCGGGCTTTCCTCCATTGCCTGTTTCATAACCATTCAACAGCTACCTTTTAATGCGCTGGAAATACTGTGGGACAGTTCCCAGTGGCAGCGGTTGTTATTGAGTTATTTATTACTGACATTACCCTTTTTGTTTGTCGCCAATGCCATCGCACTCACCATGATGCGCTTTAATCAGCAAATCCCACTGGTGTATGGCATTGATCTCATTGGAGCAGGACTCGGTGCAGTTTTTATCATGGCACTGCTGCAAATCCTGACACCCGATACCCTGTTACGTGTGTTAGCAATCAGTGGGTTAAGCGCAGGCTTTTTTGCATTGTCTAATTTCAACAAAACACAACGGCGGGTAACCGTGTCGATACTTTTGTTAAGTATTTCCGGTGTTTTTATGATGCCACAGGCATGGCTTGATCTGCACTTGTCTGAATACAAGGGACTGTCACAAACCCTGTTGATGAAAGATGTCTCACTGTCTCATACGCACTCGTCCCCCATTTCCCAGACAGATGTTGTGCAGAGTCCATTTATTCCATTTCGTAATGCCCCCGGCCTGAGTTTACAAAGCCCTGTCGGCCCTCCAGAACAACTCGCCGTATTCAGGGATGGTGATGAAATGACCACCATTGATCACGTGACCGATAACAGCTCACTGGAATACCATGATTACATGAGCTCAGCCCTGCCTTATCATGTTCACCCTTCCACACAAAACGTGCTGATTTCTGGCTCAGCCAGCGGTGCACAGATACTGCAGGCTCATTCACGGAAAATTTCAACAATCGATGCTGTCGAACCCGATAAACAACTCAGCCGGCTAATAACGGATGTGTATGCTGAATACTTTGACTGGCAAAGCCTGAAAGACAAGGTGACGATTCACGCTATATCGCCACGAGGATTTGCCGCAGCAGAAAATAACTATGATCTCATCATCATGGGGCCATCCGGTGCTTCATCCGGTGGCTCGGCAGGTGTACATGCCCTGTCAACTTCATACGAGTTTACAATCGAAGCCCTGCAGTCCTATCTACAATTACTAGCCCCCGATGGGCTACTCAGTTTAACTCTGTGGACCAGTACACCTGCTCGTGGAAACCTGAAGCTTTTTGTTACTGCAGTGGAAGCCATGAGGCAATCAGGCATCGATAAACCTGAAAATAATATCGCCTGGATTCGTAGCTGGAATACGGCAACTCTGCTACTCAAAAAGGATCACTTAACGACAGATGAAATCAACCGGGTACGTGAGTTCAGTGATTCCCGAAACTTTGACCTGGCCTGGCTACCGGATATCAGTGAGAACGAAGTCAATCGCTTCCAGCTATTACAAATACCGGTTTATTATCTCACTGCAAAATCTGTTTTAGATAATTCAGATACCCGTTTCATTCGGCAGTATCAATACAACATACAACCTGCCACCGACAATCGGCCTTACTTTAATAATTATTTCAAATGGTCAAGCCTGCAGGAATTTTTATCCTTGCCCGGACAGACTGGCATATCCATGATTGGCGTAGGTTACCCAACCTTACTGGTCACTCTGGCACAGGCCACTGTCGCCGCATTTGTACTGATATTATTGCCGTTGTTTTTTATTCGAAAACAGCAAAATAAATCAGCTGACAGGCGCGGCAATATTATTATTTATTTTCTCACTATCGGACTGGGTTTCCTGTTTATAGAAATCGCCTTTATCCAGAAATTTACCCTGATACTCAGTCAGCCATTGTATGCAGTCGCTGTCACACTGTGTGCCTTCCTGGTCTTTTCAGGGTTAGGCAGCCTTTATGTTCAGTACCGTTTGAGGACAGAAACAGCAGCTGCCATAACCGTTTTATTACATCGTTCAATTTTACTGATCGGGCTGATCACGGTGATTTACATTGTATTATTACCACTCATCAGCAACTCGATAATGGTGTTGCCTGAAACGGTAAGGATACTCTCGGCTTTTATACTATCGGCACCGCTTGCATTCGCCATGGGCATGCCTTTCTCACTGGGCCTTGCCGCCATGCAGCATAACACTCCACATCTGATACCCTGGGCATGGGGCATCAACGGTTGCGCCTCGGTGCTGAGCGCAGTACTCGCCGTTTTACTGGCCATAGAAATTGGTTTTAACGGGGTTATGTTATGCGCTGTCATGTTGTATTTTTTAGCCTGGAGGAATGGCATAAAAATAGCCAGTTAAATCAGTTATCATGTTAGATCAAAGCACCATAAGATTTTTTCAGCATTTAACGATTTTCTGCAACCGGAGTAGAGAACGATAAACTTTAATTTATGCGAAATCATGAGCCCGCTTAATAAAGAAATTGCCGAAAAGTTACTTGAAATTGCATCTCTGCTTGAAGTGCAACATGCTAACCCGTTTCGTTCCCGGGCATATCGCCATGCAGCCACTACTATGGAAAATCTGACTGAAGATGTTGACAGCCTGATACAGCAAAAAGGCATACAAGGATTAGTCGAACTACCGGCCATTGGCGTCGGTATATCTCGCTCAATTTACGAATACGTTGCACTTGGAAAAATGACTCGACTGGAACATTTGCAGGGCGCATCCGACCCCGTTGGATTATTTCGATCCATACCCACAGTCGGCAGAACCCTTGCAGAACGTATTTATCACACACTCCACGTCGACACCTTTGAATCACTGGAAAATGCAGCTCGCAACGGCCAGCTGGATAAAGTCGAAGGTCTGGGAGAAAAACGTAAGGAAGCCATCAAAGACTGGTTATTAACGCACTTCGGTGATAACCGCCATCAATTATCAAACACACAACATTCAGACCATTCTCCCGACATAGATTTACTATTAAAAGTGGATACCGAATATCGAGACAGGGCCAAATCAAAGAAACTGCCTGTCATCACTCCGAAACGCTTCAACCCTGAACACAAAGCCTGGTTACCCATTTTACACAGCACTCGTAACCGCTGGCATTTCACGGTTATGTACTCAAACACAGAACGTGCGCATAAACTCAATCTCAACCACGACTGGGTAGTCATCTATTTTCATGATGATCATCACCAGCAAGGCCAGCATACTGTTGTGACTGAGACACACGGCGTATTGACAGGAAAACGCATCGTCAGAGGCAGAGAAGCCGAGTGTTATGAATTCTATAAGTTAACTGCTCATCATCAATGAAACCTGGTGGCACCCTCAGACAGCCTTTGATTAAACCCGATACTCTATCGTTTTCAGGTGCTCAAAAGGCGCAATTAATTCACCACAGCTGTCACGTCATTCGTGCGTGTTTTAGAAGGAACTATCACTGATACCACTGGCTTTAACAACCTGTTTAGCCGAATGTTTTGCAAGAAAACTGGAAACAGCCGCTTTCGAGGTACGAGATAATTGTTGCATTAAATTAAATCGTATCACTTCAAATGAATGGTTTTCCTTTATATCGTCCATCATGGCAAGCCATAAATGTGCAGTCATTTCAGCATCTGCGAGCGCCCTGTGAAAGGTTCCATCATTGGGCAAAGCTTTATACCTGACCAGCGTTCCCAGTTTGTGATTCGGCGCATCCGGATAAATCCTTCTTGCAGCCAGCATGGAACAGGCAAACGGCCCATGATCATTACAGTTGATACGATCAAGTTCTGAGTCAAGAAACCTGGCATCGAATGACGCATTATGAGCCACCAGGTTAAAGCCCTCTATAAATTCAGCAAAGTCTAGCATCACCTCTTCACAGGGAGGGGCATCTTTAAGCATGCTATTGGTAATGCCGGTATAACTCTCGATAAAAGAATCGACTCGCCTTCCCGGATACATCAACTGCTGAAATCGTTCAACCAGTTCTCCACCCACTAATTTAACAGCACCTATTTCAATAGTCCTGTCACCATAAGCAGGCGACAGGCCAGTGGTTTCAAAATCCAGCACAATGACCGTATTAGCATTTTTTTCGCTTACCATTTTTTAAACTATTTCCAGCAATATTCAGTTATAAGGAGCTTATAAAAAATATTTTATCTTAACTGGAATAAATTTTATAATAGTTAAAACAGCAGTCATAAATCACAAAATAATTTGTCCGTTATTTCAAAAGAGAAACCTGTATGAATATTACCCGTTTAGGAACAGAACGCCGCCGCATGAGCAAAATAGTGATTCATAATGATACTATTTATTTGTGTGGGCAGGTTGCCAAAGATGCTGATACCGATATCAAAGAACAAACTCAAACTATGCTGCAAAAAGTGGATGACTTACTATTACAGTCCGGCAGCGACCGGGAGCATATTTTATCTGCCACTATTTACATTAAAAGCATGAAAGACTTTTCTGAGATGAATAAAATTTGGGATGCATGGGTTATCGATGGTCATTCCCCTGCGCGCGCCTGTGTTGAAGCCAGCCTGGCCCGCCCGGAATTACTGGTTGAGATTTCTGTTATTGCTGCAGTTAAACAATAACTATTCATCGATATATCATTCAATTACTTCGAAAAATACGATTGAATTTTTTATTTACTGGTTACCGGCTTTGATGCAAAACATAATGAAAAGAGCATTCCAGTTATCATAGCCATCAACATCATCAATATCTACCAATCCACTCTGGCTCTTTAAATAAGCAAGAGATTTTTCTATCTGTTCATCGTTAATGCCATTTAACCTGATCAGATCCATAGCTGATTCTGAGGGCTGCCATTCGCTTAATAATTTACTCATGCTTTCACTATCAACCCTGCTTACTTAAAAATCCATCAATACTACTTATCATAGAACTCCGCCACTGCGTCACCTGTTTCGTTAACAGTTCGTCCCTGCACCACTTCTCCGTTACATTGTTAGACGGAATTTAAGCAGGAATTACTTCTGCAATAAATCGACGCGTATGGGATGTAAAAAATGTGCCCCTTCATCTCCCATGTGCTGCTCAAAACGCTGCTTAACCAGGTTATACAAATCAGCATCCAGCTGGTAATCACCATAGCTAACTTTTATCGAATCATTTTCAAATGCAACAAAATTTTCATAATGTAACGGCGTATTAAAAAAGACTTCATCGACCAGACTGAACAAACCATCATCCACTACTTTTTTGACTGTATTGAAGGCTGCTTCACGAACTACCTGCTCATCATGAAACAAGCGTAATATTTCGTTAAACTCTCCGGCAAAAACAGGTTCAGAAATATACGCCAGACCACCGGGCTTTAACACGCGATTAATTTCCCGCATCGATACTTCCATTAAATCGAGTGGAACATGATGCAAAGATTTGAACATAAACACCACATCGACCGATTCATCATCCAACGGAATATCCTGCGCACCGGAAAGGCCAAAAGTCACATTCGGCAGATCGCTAATCTGCAGATTTTTTTGATGCGCAATTTCATCAACTTCCAGGGCTGTAATTTTTCGATCAATTCCAGAAGTGGCAATATTACGAGTTATATCCGCACTACCACAACCCAACTCCAGAATATGGCTGCTATCGAGTGATAACAGGCGATCATAGATATCGGCTTCGAGACAGTTAACCTCTACATGTTCTGCTGCTATTTTCATTGAATAACCTCACATCAATAACTAACGTTCAACGGACTTCCAAACCGTCATTCCGTCATGCTCTTAGATGGAATACTATCAGCCTTACAAACTATTGAATAACTTTAATCTGTCACCAGATACATAGAATGCAGTTACTCTGGCCTGAAAGACAAAAACACTCAAATCATCTACAACTGATGCCATGCACTCAATACCTCGAGTTTTAAGCAATCCAAATAAAGACTTCCTTCTGCTGAACCGGTCTTTTACTATTGTGGCATCGTTCACGCTAGCCCTGTGGCTGATTAAAATCATCGAGTCATTAACGGGCATCGAGCTCTTCAAATATGGTATTTATCCAGGCCAGATGAGCGGACTGGCCGCTATTCTCTGGGCACCATTAATTCATAGCTCATTCTCACACCTGCTAGCCAACACGGCACCTCTTCTCATATTGGGCACAGCCCTGTTATACGGTTACCCCAAATCAGCAAAACTTGTAATACCTGCCGTATACATCGGTACCGGGCTGGGTGTCTGGCTTTTTGCAAGACAGTCTTATCATATCGGTATCAGCGGCCTGACATTTGGTTTTATGTTCTTCGTTTTTACCATTGGTGTCATTCGCTGGGACAGACGGGCGAGTGTCCTGTCCATGATCGTATTCTTTCTATACGGCGGCATGATCTGGGGCATCTTCCCGAGTAAACCGGACATATCCTTTGAAAGCCACTTCTTTGGTGCCGTGATCGGCATAGTTCTGGCTATACTGCTCAGAAACTATGACCCCTATTCACCTGAGAAAAAATATAGCTGGGAAGATGATGAGGAGGATGAAGTATCGATATTTGATGATGAACCATGACCTGGAATCTGTCGGACTTAGGGTGAATCTACCGAATACAGATTCTTTCAATTAATAAGGCACTGTCAGTTTACAGCATTTTTAAACAATTCTGCAGAACCAGCACCACAGGCAATCACCGTACGCATGGCAGAATCCAGTTTGATATCCGGATATAAAGTGACCTGTGCTTTTTTCACGTGATAAATATTACCTGATGTAGGGTTCGGTCCTGTAGGCATAAACACGCTGTAGGTATCATCATCAGACCGGTCAACCACTAACGCGGTAACTTCTGTTGGACAATCAACACCAAATATTTTTACCCTTGCGACCTGTCCGTTAGAAAAAGGCGAGTTTTCTGACGAACCAAAAACCTGTACCACCACCTCCTTAACCATACGATAACCGGGTGCCATTTTTTGCAGGACGTGATCAAACGTCTGATGCAACAAATTCCCCAGTTTAGTGCTTACAACAGCTCCAATAAAAAAACAGCTGAGCAGGATAATCACCATGACCAGTATGTCAGCTACAATTTCCGGTACAGGATAGATGCTGGACGCATAGTCAGTCAGCGGCTGGATCAGGTCAGTCACTGTCCTGAACAGCCACTTAAAGAAAAAACCCAAAATGGCAATTGGCAACATAACCACCAGGCCACCCAATAAAGATGTTTTAATAAAATTTTTCATCGTTTAAATCTCTTAGATTTTTATATGTAACTCAGAACGGTCAGCTTGTTGCAATGGGTTCCATTCTTTGGCCTAAAAAGAGTACTGAACAGGGAAGAACAATATTTCCAATACTCTCCATCTCCAAATAGGTCAAGCCATCTTATTTCCTCTCAGAATTATTCAATGTATTCCACCATCAAACTGATAATCCGGTTATTCAGGTCTGTTGATTTTTTATTTTCATAGGATTTCAGGTTTTGTCTTTCTGTTCCCAGCTTTCTAGCAAGTTCTGCTGCTGATTTTGAGCCGGTAAAAATTTTCAGTTACTTCCTTATCAAATATTTATAACTCACAAGCACCTTCCAGTCTGTCAAAAATTAACTGCTCCCTCAATGCATCGCCCACAGAACAACTTTTTACGGCATATTCAAAATCATTGCTTTTTAATAATGAAGATATTTGAGTGGATATAAAATCTTTCAACTCTAAGGGAGCCTGTTTCAATTCGGATAAAAGCTCTGGCCGACCGTCAAAAACATTCAGTAAATCCTCAATATCATGACTTGATAACGGGTCATTATTACCTCTACCCAAATAAGCCTCTAACTTGGTCGCTACAAAATAAACAGGTTTTATTAATTTGATTTGAACCTGATCACTCAAACAGAAATATTCTACAGTCTTTACAGCACCCCTGTACCAACGGTTCGAAAAGCCGAGTATTGACTCATCATCAGGCATAATGTCAACACGCAAATCATCCAGCCACATGGCACAAATTGGAGAATCATTATCCGGTCTCTCCATAAAGCCTTTCGATCGCAATTTACTTATTAACTGTGTATAACTGGCGTAGCCAGCCAGGTGCACGATCAGATCAACATCATCAGTATGCCTGATTTGCTCACGGGTAAATTCATCCGTTACCAACAATGCCGTCGTACACCCTCCAACAAAAACAAATTTTGGAAGCAGTTCCCCACCAAGCCCTTCGGCAACTCGAATCAACATATCCTTATGTATATCGGCATTCTTCATTGAAGGACCTCCAAATGCTCACTCAACAGTTTAATCGCCAAATTGCGCTCACGAGACTGCCCTATTCTTATCGCATCAACTAATGCCAGCAAGGCATACAGTTCCGCATCCAGCCTGACCGCATAGGGTACCGACTTAAATAACGGCTCTATCACCTGTCCTCTGGTATTTCCTTTAGCATCGGACCATACAGGCGGCAATTCGCCTGCACTAGAAAGCTTACCTTCTAGCACTGGCGCTGCTAAAGAGGTTGATATGCCTCGAGTTACAGTACCAGGCTTTACCGGAAACACATAACGTAAGCCATAAACTATAAATTCAGATAATGCTCTAATGTTTGCGCGAGGAACATCAATTTTTCGATCACGATTTGCCAGACCCGAATCGAAATTCCTTTGCAACGCCAAATTAACCTGAGACTTACTGATACCAGTCAACTGAGCTAAAGCTCGTACTGTATATTGATGATAATAACCGGGAACATCCTCAACCTGTACCTGATCATCATGCCCATCCACACCCCAGTCCTCCCAACTACCGGGCATATAAACAGGAGAAAGCCCCTGTTCTCTCTTTTGCAGGCAAACCAGCTTTAACAGTAAACCTATATCCTGACCTTTCATATCCTGACACCCATTCTTGTCCCGTATCCCGGGACTTAGGACAAGTATTGGTTAAAAAATGGATTTCGTCAAGGATTGCCATGTTAGTTAAGAAGCAGTTTCAAATAGTTGAAAAACTCAACCCTGCTTGTCTGTCCCCTCAATGTATTCCATCAGCAAACTAATAATCCGATTATTAAGGTCTGTTGATTTTTTATTTTCATACGATTTCAGGTTTTGTCTTTCTGTACCCAATTGTCTGGCCAGTTCTGAAGCTGATTTTTAATAAAAATTTTAACAGGAGAAGATATCGCTAAAACTCACCCTTGTTACGATGTAAAGCTAGATAATTTTTATTGGGTCTATAACTATCAGGCAAAAGTATATTCACACCCTCTTTACAAATAAAATAGTTATTCACTACCTCATTTGTACCATATTCTTTGATATTTTTAGAGATTAATAGTCGATAATCATCATCCAGACTGATGAGGTTTTTGTCAAATGCAGCATCATAGGTTGCCGACAAACAAAGTCCATTTTGAGGTTCCAATCTTTTAGTTTCATCATTAGCCCATGGAATAATATGGCTAGCTCGATTTATCTCTGGAATATTTAAACCAGTAATACAGCATGTTTGATTATAAACTCGCAAAATTATTTTCCTGAAAATATTTTGATTAACTCGGACTTTTAGAGATCGAACTACATCAAGCCCTTGCTTTTCATCCATGCCCTCAATTAAAAACTCTGGACAAATAAGTTCTTTATCAAACTTACTAGATAACTCTGACTCCTCTCCTTCATGATTGTCAAAAATACCAACCATTGTCTGCTCATAATTATTCTCAATCAAAAGCTCCTGATAACTTCTTAATGCTGCAGAACAAAATCCATCTCGTAAATAACTTTTGGGTATACCGTCAATAACCCAAACACTTGATTTACCCTTACGTTTTTCAATTAATACTCGCTCATACAATTGCTGCAAACGGTCGACTGAACTAATGGTCCAGATATTTTTACAATCGTCAAAAGAAAGTGGCTCAACCTCAAGCATCTTACAGAGCCAATCTATTGCTTTTATATATGACGATGCTTTATTACTACCTTCAGTATTTATTGAGTAAATGTATTTTGAATATAAGTCTTTTTTCATAGAGTTTTATACCTGCATAACTTTTGACTGGACGCGCAGCTTTATCTGTTTGTATAAGCCACTATAAAAAGGTCATTATAATTCTCTAGATTATTTTTTAAAATCATATAAATTACTCCCCAAGTTCCCATATCACACTCATCGGCGCACTACCCTTATGCTTCTGATACCTTGTGGGACCATAGTACGTGAAAGGCGCTGCTTTACCGGCAGCCAACTTATTTTCACGCACAAATAAGTGAACTGTAACACCTCGATTTTCATGCTCAATCAATTCTTTACCGCGTTTACTTTGCGGGGTCGTACTATTTTGACTTTGCCAGTGAAAGTGACTCTCATCAATAAAATAATCATGATAACGATGCTCACTGGCTTTACCCTGTTTATTCAAAGTGACTAATAGAATATGCGTTTGCTTGCCTTTAAGAACAACATGGCCGCTATGCCAGTTCCCGGGGTTAAACTCTTCATCGAATAATTCAGGAATATCTTCTCTCATAAACTCTTGTCCTTGCGCCACTTCAAGTGGGTCTAGAATATCGCGCAAACGTGCCAATGTGCGCATATCATCTTCCGCTTCATAATCTGGATAATCTGAATTAGTCGCTTTTAATATATACTTGCCTTCCGGTGTTTTTGTGACAAGCCGTAATACATATTGATCATCGCCGCCATCACCCTGGCGTTCAATCACTAGCTTTGATCCCGTAATTGAACCTGCGTGATTTGAATCCAGATACTCTAAAAGCAAATAATCACCATCATGGACTGGTTGACGGCCACCATTCATTGAGTCACCTATAGCTCGTGCAATAAAATGTCGCGCCGGATCAAGATTTCCGTGTCCTGCACCAACTTTTCGATATTCATCAACATCAGCCCTGCCCTCACGAAAATATCCACAGGCTATACGCAAATCAGGGAAATAAGGCAGCTCGGTTTTGCCATCCTCTCCTGAACTAGAAAATGGCAGTACTTTGCTGTTATCACTTCTTTCTTTTTGTAAACGTGGTTCATAAGCGGCAAAACGGTAATCGACCAACTCCTGTAGCATTGTATGAAAAATATCAGCGATATTGTCCTGCAGGATAAATGTCGGTTTAAAGTATCCGCTAGTAAGCTCAAACCATTGGCTTACATTTTTTTTCTTGTTACCCCCCGTCCATGCATTGACTGGATTTCCTTTCCAATAACTAATCCATTTATTTTTGTCGACGGTATCCAAATTCTGAAGATCTTTACGCACGTCTGAAATGAAATGACGGCGGCGGCGAAAAGCTTCAAGAGCCTGATCGGCTAATACCTCCAATTTTGGTGGTTTACGAAATCCATCATTTGCTAGAAGAGACTCCAATAACACCGCCTTGAAAGATTTTGTCATGGTAGTGACTTCCACCTCCCGAAAAAAATCCTCATGGAAATCTAGGCAAGCCAATTCAATTTCACTAAGATCCTCTTCATCTCGTACCAGCCCCCACCAGTTATCATGTTGCTGGCGAAGTTTTTGTAAGCTGGCACCACTGTGATAAAACTCAGTCAGTGTGGGGCGGCGACCCAATGAATCTTTGAGGGCCTGGTATTCGCGTGAAGGTCCATCACCAGCCAATCCAGACAGAAAGTCAATGATCTCAAGATCGTAGTTTACATAACAACCAGCCGGTAACTCTAAATCCTTATTTTTAACCCGCTTGGAAAATGCCACCAGTGCACGATAGTTTCCAGCCACACCAAACAACGCCTGGGGTTTGTTAAGAAAACCTTTATGGTTGCCAATAAAATCCAGCACCACCAGTCGTTCCTTTTGTTGATGCATCCGTAAACCACGACCCAGTTGCTGTAAAAAAAGTACTTTCGACTCGGTGGGACGCAACATCATTACAGTATCGATGGCAGGTAGATCAACACCCTCATTGAATAAGTCCACAGAAAAAATCACTTGCAGCTCTCCCTGTTTCAATCGTTCTAGTGCATCGCTTCTATCAGTCCCAGAGCCACCATAAACCGCCACTGCCCGAATACCTTCACGCTTAAATCGATCTGCCATAAAGTCAGCATGTTTTTTCGATACACAGAATGCGAGCGTTTTTTGCTGTGCTTTTTCACGCCATTGATTTAAAGCATGTTTGGCACGGGCCAGCGTCGCTAATTTATTGGACAACGAAGAAGGATCAAAACGGCTGTTACGCCAAGGGATAGCTTCGTAATTAACTGTCTCATCATAAATACCATAGTAAGAAAATGGACATAACAATTCTTCGTCAACACCATCAAATAAATTGCAGGTATAAACCAAGTTATCATCACAAAGACTCAGAATATCAGACTGGTCAGTACGCTCGGGTGTTGCAGTAAGCCCGAGAAGAAATTGCGGACGAAAATGAGCCAGTATTTGTCGGTAAGTCGGTGCTGCGGCATGGTGAAATTCATCAACGATCAAGTAATCAAAGTGATCCGGTGGAAATTTTTCGAGATGATGTGATTGCCCCAAGGTCTGTACAGAGGCAAAAATCATGTCCACTTGAGTCTCCTTACGCGTACCGGTGTATTGGCCTACTTTTGCTTGAGGATGGATGCGCTGAAAAGTTGCTTCAGCTTGCAATAGTATTTCTTCCCTGTGCGCCACAAACAAAATACGTTTTGCACAAGTCTGTTTTGTATCAAAGGCAGCAAGATAGGTTTTACCCAAACCAGTTGCCATCACTACCAAACCACGTTGATAACCCGCTTCACGTGTATCTACTAAAGCTTGTAAAGCCTCAATTTGCACTTCATTGGGATCTGGGGCAGAAATTTCGGGATCGTCGCTTCCCGGTGCAACGGGAAAACGAGTTACCTTACGGCGCTTCTCATAGGCATCTATCCAATCATATTCTAGTGAAATCACCTGTGCCTGATTAAGCAATAACTTATATTCCTCACGAATCTCATTGAAATGCCTGACTTGCTGCCCCTCCTTGTTCTCTGAAAACCCTACGCCATAATTCCATTCAATCCCATCCGTTAATGCAGCATTGCTGATATTACTTGAACCTATAAATGCCGTACCGTCGAGAATCTCACCATCACGATTTCGGAAAAAGATATAGGCTTTAAGATGGAAGCTCCGTGAATAACCTGCTTGAAACAGACGAATGTCAGCACCACGTTCAGCCAATAACATTAGCTTACGTAGTGCTTGAGGATCAGTGACATCCAGATAATCACTAGTCAACACAGTTAATCGCGTACCACGAATTGTTACTGCATCACTTAGTGCAGAAAAAATCAGCTCCAACCCACTGCTTTTAATAAATGATACCGCCAACTCTATTTCATCGGCCTGATGAATCGACGACAAAACCTTCGTGAGAAAGGGGGCAGACTCTCCCCCGGTACTCAAGCACTGCGGCATACATCCCCCGTAGAAATTAGCAATGCATTAAACCATTTTTCGTCATCTCGATCAGGACGACGATCATTGCTAACCCAGGTATCCATGAGTTTAAATACACCTATACCTTCTAACAACCGTGAAAAGTCACCTTCATTCATATTAGTGAATCGTCGCCCATTATGTTCCACCTCTCCACTACCATACTTAAATGAAACATACATTACCCCTCCTGACTTTAGCGCTCGAAATAACTTTAAAAATACTTTAGGTAAACTCTTGTTAGGAACGTGTAATAGGCTCGCACAAGCCCAAACAGCATCAAATTCTTTTTCATAAGTTATTTGATTAAAAGTCAATACATCAACAACCTGGCCAAAATATACTTGGGCTAACTTGGCCAAAGCTGGCGCGGCATCAAACGCAGTGACCTGAAAAGAGGCTTCTATAAAAGCTTTAGCATCTCGTCCAGAACCACAGCCTGCATCAAGAATACATCCCCTAAGAGGCACATGGGTAAGAAAACGCTCCCGTAGGGAAGACATGTCTACTTGAATTGTATCCTGAAAGAACTCTTTAGCATTCTTCTGGTAATAACATTCAGAAATTTTCATGACTCTCCACAGAGTTCCAGCCCACTACTCTGTTAGAAATAGGGATTCATTTTATTCATATATACAAAATCAGTTCTTGTAACTTTGGGCCCAATTTATTTCCTTATTAATCTCTTTTTCTCAAAATTGATCGACAGCCAGATCAAACCAATTTAAATATAACAGCGTTTTATTCTCAGCATCATTGAGCCGGTCGACTGCAGATTTAAGCAATCCTTGAAACTCTCTTTTATCAGCTGCTTCTTTTTTAGTTGATTAATCCTAACCAGATTTTCCAGTGTCAT
>JAAEMR010000127.1 GCA_024225395.1 Gammaproteobacteria bacterium | reverse complement strand
TAAAACAAATTGTATCGCCCGCGCACACAGCAGGTCCTTCAACTTGCCTGACAAGCCGGTTAACTAAAACACAGGCGAGGTTATTTGAGTATAACAAGCCTCTATATTCTTCTGCTTCCACTTCAACGTCTGAAATCAATACCCCTTCAATAATTATGTGGTTAGAATAGAGATAAAATCTGGAGTCAAATCTCATACCTGATGCCTGGGCTGATGAAGAACATAAAACGGCCAAAAAAATACAGCATGTAATAAAAGTTCTAATCATTTTTCTACCTCATCGCAGACTGAACTCAATCGATAATATTTATAACACTACGCAATCCTACACAGGCTTACAAGCCCTGGTGGCAAAACAAACGGGCATGAATTCTGAAACCTTATCCCCTAGCTCTGAGTCAAATCGATCTTCGTAAAAACCGGTCAGCTGAAATCCTGCTGCCAACTGGCCTCCGATTAAAGTGTCCATAGTGTGACTGAACTCAAGCGGGTCTCCGTTCTTGAACTGAGCTGACAATTCTGATTTCGTGAGATGATCCAGATCGCTGTAAGGCAGTGGATGTCGAACTTCCAGAAGACCTTCATTTTCTATCTTTTGATAATCGAAGACATAATAATCTGGGTTCATAAATCCGGAAAGTAGGCTTCCTCCTGGTTTTAAAACACGGAATGCCTCTTTCCAGACAGGTTCAGGATCTTCGATAAAACAATTGCTCACCGGGTGAAAAATGAGATCAAAACTGGCGTCGTCGAAGCATGACAAATCGGCCATGTCTCCGGTAACTGTGGTAATTTGCAGATTATCGCGATCGGCAACAAGTTGGTCCTGAGCCAGCTGAGCTGGGGAATTATCGAACACTGTTACTGTGGCACCGGCAGCTGCCAATATTGGCCCCTGTTGACCACCACCTGAAGCCAGACCCAGAATTTTGCATCCCGTCAGGTCAGGAAAACCTGGAAACCAGCTATCGGGTACCGGTTTGACAGGTGTAAGAATTACTGACCATTGGCCTTTTTTGGCCTTGGCTACCTGTTCTTGATTAACAGGCAAAGTCCAGGGACTCTCCTCTATAACTTTTTTATCCCAGGCATCTTCATTGTATTTTCTGATATCCATTATTCGTCTTTCTTCATGTACAGCTACAGGCACCTTACAATACTCTCTCCCACAAAGTCAATTTAATTAGAATCTTGAAAATTATGTACAACCACTCATTTTCCCCACGTGGGGAAAATCTTGCTCAGTCAAAGTATTCAACTTCTGATTAAACAGTTTAGTCCACACGTGTGGACTAAATATTAACTTGAACCGACTGAATTTTACTTAGTACTTTCTTTTCAGATCTCATTGCAAAAAATAGATCCCATCTGTACTGAAGTGACATCCAATACCCTGCACTGTTCCCAAAATATTTTGATAGTCTTAATGCTGTGCTCGGCGTGATACCACGTTTTTTATTGACCAACTCATTCACGCGCTGATATGGCACACATATATCATCAGCAAGATTGCGTTGAGAAATATTCAACGGCTTTAAGAATTCTTCCAAAAGCATTTCCCCTGGATGCGTTGGTTTACGATGTGTCGGTACTCTTACCATGCTTTTTCCTTCTATGTGTGATAGTCCCTTGATCTTTGAAGGACTTAATCATAATAACATGTTAGCACGGATATCATGCTATGTCAACTTTTGAAAACATACAGACAACTCCTCTGATTCACTAGCTGGAAAATTCATTAAACTGTAAAGGAGCAACAATGACGCCTAAATTTTAGTCATTAATGTATGTTATTGAAGTGTAAGTAATAATATTTAGCTCTGAAATGGGAACTCAGATTACAGTCAACAGCAACTGTCAGTTTTTATGAATATGTCAACTACAGGACTCATCGAATGAAATCGATTTTTACGCCACCAAACTTTCTGGCTAATATGTTAAATAGTACAGCCTCAAAAACCCCAAGCACCGCACCGGCAACTGCGAAAATAAGCGGCATACCAATAAGTGCCAGAAATGCGAGTGCGGTTCCAAGGTTTAGCGATCCGGTAGTTACCAGGTCGAAAATTAATCCACCGAAGGAGTAAATAACTCCAGCAGCAAGTCCCACAAATGCAAATAGAATGGCCTGGAACTTTGCAAGTGCCAATACATCTAAAGAGTTTATTTTAGCCATAATTTTGTCTCCTATGCCTACTGCCCAGGAACAAAATCAATCAACGACATCTCTTTTTCAATAGTCCCCGGGAAATCAAAAAGATTCTCTTCAGTATAAAAGCGGCTTCGCTCAAGCCCGGATACTGGTCCAATCTCTGGAACATAT
>JAAEMR010000126.1 GCA_024225395.1 Gammaproteobacteria bacterium | reverse complement strand
ATCAAAAACCTAACTCCTTCATTGCAGGGTTATCCCCTAGTTCCTATAATCTTTTCTCCATTTATACAGAGTTACATTGGTAACACCAGTTTCTTTAACAAGTTAAGGAACTGAAATCGGGTTTGACGGCATCATCTTTTTGATAATGGATTCTTTAAATTCTGTTGAATATTTATGTTGCATCTCTTCACCTTTAGGCGCCCCTCTTTACGATTAATAGTGAAGTGGACCCAATCTGTCGGACAATAATATTTAAAACTTAAGTGCTTTCTGTAAAACTAGTGTCCTAGTGACAGGAGCAGAAGATGAGAAGAAAACGTAGAAACCATTCAACAGCCTTTAAAGCTAAAGTTGCCGTAGCAGCCCTTAAGGGTGATCGAACCCAGGCCGAGTTAGCAGAAGATTTTGATGTTCATCCTAACCAGATCATGGACTGGAGAAAACAGTTACTTCAAAATGCAGATCAAGTTTTTGGTCAAGCAGAGAAGCAGGCTGAAGAATCAGAATATAAGATCAAAGAACTGCATGCCAAGATAGGCCAGTTAACCATGGAACGAGATTTTTTAGAACAAGGGCTGGAAAGGATTCACGGTTCGAAAAGAAAAGGATGATTGACCGTCAGAGCAGATTGCCGGTGACAAAGCAGTGTCAGCTACTATCACTTAATCGATCGACAGCCTATTATCAGTCTAAAGGTGTATCAGATGATGACCTGAAGATCATGAGACGCATTGATGAAATGCATCTTAAACGACCTTTTTATGGGAGCCGTCGAATACGGGATTGGTTGGAAGCTGAAAATCATGACATCAACCGCAAGCGTGTGCAGCGGTTAATGAGGCTAATGGGTATAATGGCGTTATATCCGAAGAAAGGAACCAGTCACCCCGGCAAGGGACATAAAATTTATCCCTATTTGTTGAAAGGGCTGGCAATTGATAGACCCAATCAGGTTTTCTGTACCGATATTACCTACGTGCCGATGGCCAAAGGTTTTGTTTATCTGGTGGCAATTATGGACTGGCATAGCCGAAAGATCCTATCCTGGCGCTTGTCTAACAGCATGGATACTGATTTTTGTGTTGATGCTCTGGAAGAAGCCATAAAGCGTTATGGCGCACCGGAGATATTCAATACTGACCAGGGTTCTCAATTCACCAGTGAGGCTTTCACAGATGTATTGAAATCGGCAAAAATTAAAATCAGTATGGACGGCAAAGGTCGTTGGGTTGATAATGT
>JAAEMR010000125.1 GCA_024225395.1 Gammaproteobacteria bacterium | reverse complement strand
CCTTTGTTAATGCCCGTCTTTGCCTTGATACCCTCAAACCCCTGATACTGTGAATAAACTGTTTTAAATCCCGCTGCATGTAATGCTTTGGCTGCACGAGGTACACGACTGCCTGACTGACAGATGAGTATTACAGGGGTTTCCTTATCCATATTTTTAAGCTTCAGTAAGTTCTCAAAATCCTCGACAAAGTGCTCATTTTTCTTTGTACGATAGGTTTTGGATTTATCCGACCAGGTATAATCAGGGTTTAAAAAACGCGAAGGAATATTGGCATCAATCAGTTGAGTTGCTCCCACATATTTTAGTTCTGAACGTGCCCTTAAATCGACTAGCAACACTTTATCTCCCTGTTTCTGTTTCATGTTATAGGCTTCATAGGGCGTGAGATATAAACCGTAAACTGTGTGTATCTTTTTACGCACTTCTTTTTCATCGATTGCCTGGGCAAGTGATGGCAGTAAAACCAGGCCGATAAGGCATAAAACAGGTAGATTTTTCATACTATTTCCATTGATGGGTGAAAGTTTTTATTTGATCGGTACAATACCGGTTTTTAACCGAATATAAAATGGTTATTCTGCGCAAATGACAGTTTACCTTGCAATCGCTTTAGGGGGCGCTCTAGGAGCCGTATCCCGTTACTGGGTATCGTCTAAAACCTATTTATGGTTAGGAACAGAATTTCCTTACGGAACGTTGATGGTAAATATCAGTGGCTCTTTTATTATGGGTTGTCTGGCAATAATCCTGAGTGAAAAAATTGAATTACCTGAAGAAATAAAATTTGCACTGCTGGTGGGATTCCTCGGTTCTTATACGACCTTTTCCACCTTCGCACTGGATGGTTTACAGGCCTTTCAAAACGGTGCTTTTATGAAAGTTGCTCTGTATATACTGATCAGTGTTACTGGTAGTTTGCTGGGTGTATGGATGGGGTACCTGGGTGCCCGTTTGTTAATGAGATAAAGATAAAAATGTTAGATTTAAAAATATTACGTAATGAACTGGATTCAGTTGCTGAACAACTGGCTCTGAAAAACTACCAACTGGATAAAGAACTGTTTGAAAAGCTGGAAAATCAGCGAAAAACCTTGCAGGTTGATACTCAAAATTTACAGAGTGAACGCAATACCAAATCTAAATCCATAGGGAAAGCTAAAGCACAGGGTGAGGATATCCAGCCCTTACTTGCTGAAGTGTCTGAACTTGCAGATAAACTTAAAAATGCTGAACAAACCCTCGATAAGTTACAGCTTGAAATGGATGACCTGGTGCTTGGTATTCCTAACTTGCCTCATGATTCTGTACCCGCAGGAAATAGTGAAGAGGACAATCAGGTTGTTATCAGCTGGGGGAAACCGGAAAAATATGACTTTGAAGTAAAGGATCATATCGACCTGGGCGCTTTACATAAAGGTATGGATTTTGAAAGGGCAGCAAAATTATCCGGTTCACGTTTTGTCACCATGACTGGCGAAATCGCTCAACTACACCGTGCCCTGATCCAGTTTATGTTGACACAACACACCGAAGATAATGGTTATGAAGAAGTCTATGTTCCATACCTGGTTAATGAAACTGCTTTACGCGGTACCGGACAGCTGCCCAAGTTTGAAGAAGACCTGTTTAAAATCAGTTCAGAAAATCATAACCTGTACCTGATTCCAACCGCGGAAGTTCCGGTGACTAATTTTGTCAGTGACAGTATCGTTGATGCTGCTGATTTACCATTAAAATTTGTGACTCATACACCGTGTTTTCGCTCCGAAGCAGGTTCTTATGGCAAGGACACTCGTGGCCTGATACGTCAGCACCAGTTCGAAAAGGTTGAAATGGTACAAATAGTCAAACCCGATGATTCCTGGGATGCACTGGAACAACTGACTTTACATGCCGAAGGCATTTTACAGGCTTTAAATTTACCTTATCGAAAGGTTACTCTATGCGGTGGAGACCTGGGTTTTTCTGCAGCTAAAACCTATGACCTTGAAGTCTGGTTACCTGGCCAGGACTGTTATAGAGAAATTTCTTCCTGTAGTAATATGGTTGATTTTCAGGCACGTCGTATGAAAGCACGCTGGCGAAATCCCGAAACCAATAAACCTGAACTGGTTCATACCTTAAATGGTTCCGGTCTGGCGATAGGGCGAACTCTAGTCGCTGTCATGGAAAACTATCAACAGGCAGATGGAAGCATTGTGATTCCTGAAGTTTTGCAACCATTTATGCGTGGCAAGAAGATTATTTCAATAATAAATTAGTCCTCGCTGAGTTTTTTTATGAAAAATTTAATGAGTCAGGGTAACTCTGACTGTTAATTTTTCTTTGAGGTTAAGTTTTAGGTTTTTTCCGCGTGCTTTATTCAGGAGTAGCTATAATGAATAAATCTATACTTGGGAATTGAGGCATGAAACTTTTCGGTAAACTTTTAATAGCGGCTCTTGTATTATCGGTTTTGCTCCCTTTTACTATCTTAAAGGGTAAAGATGGGCGGCCATTGATGAGTTTTAGTGATATCAAAGCACCTTCTCTTTCTTTACCGAGCATGCCCGATATGCCTGATTTAGCTAATAACGCAAAACCATCGCCAGTAAGCGGGGGTAAAGATATCATCTATAAATGGAAGGATAGCAAAGGGGTGTTGCATTTTAGTTCTTCACCCCCACCTGAAGGTATAGAGTTTACATCTAAGGGTTATGACCCTAATGCGAATCTGATACAATCGGTTGAAGTAATTACAGAGCCGACAGAACAGCTCAGGCCTCAGGAGAAACAGGCTCAAGCTCCATCTGACATAGGAAATCCATATTCGCCGGCAAAGGTTGAAAAACTGTTCAAAGATGCGCAGAATGTAGAAAAACTTTTAAATGATCGACTAAAGCACCAAGAAGCTTTAATAAACTAATTTTATTTACCAGCTAAACAGGATGAAAATGAAACTTACGAATACACTATTAATACTCTCATTTGCACTATTTTCTTTTAATGCGCAAGCTGAGTTAAAAGCGGCCTATATCAACAGTGCTGAAATATTGCAGAAAGCTCCACAGGCTCTTCAGGCAGTTGAGCTAATGAAAAAAGAATTCCTCGATAGAGAGACAACTTTGAGAGCTTTAGCGAAGGAGACTCAGGCTCAGGAAGACAGCCTGAAGAAAGATAGTGCCATCATGAGCGCTGATCAAAGGAAAAGAAATGAAGCTGAAATTCTGGAAAAGAAACGAAAAATTCGTTTTGATGCACAGTCTCTAAAAGAAGATGTTGATCTTCGTCGTAAACAGGAAGTTCAGAAAGTTAGAACATCCATCACTTCAGTAATTAATGCCTATGGTAAAAAACATGGCTATGACCTGATTTTTACCGAAGGTGTTGCGTTTGCTGATGACAAAGTTAATATAACGGCTGAAATTCTAGAAGAACTTCAAAAATAGTTAATTCTTTTTTGACAGGGGCTGGCGTCGTTTTTGACCCGGTGACCTTGAGTTTTTATTAAAGGCAGTATTTTTAGAATACTGCCTTTTCTTTTGCCTGCCAGTTTTTTCATCAGCATTTGATTTAGACGGTTGCCATGCCGGTACCAGGTGGTTTTTACCGTTACCGATTAAATCAGCTCGTCCCATGTTTTTAAGCGCATCACGCAATAAAGGCCAGTTGTCAGGGTCGTGATAACGTAAAAATGCTTTGTGCAAAGTTCGTTGTTCGGGTTTATTAATAACCCGTACTTTTTCTGAGCGATGGTTGACCTTTTTAAGTGGGTTTTTTCCTGAGTGATACATGGCTGACGCGATGGCTAGTGGTGTCGGGATAAATGCCTGAACCTGGTCTAACCTGAAATTATTTTTTTTCAGCCATATTGCCAAATTCATCATATCGGTATCGGTTGTTCCGGGGTGTGCACTGATGAAGTAGGGGATTAAATACTGTTCCTTACCGGCTTCCCTGGAAAACCGGTCAAAAAGTTTTTTGAACCTGTCATAACTACCCATTCCGGGTTTCATCATTTTAGACAGAGGTCCCTGTTCAGAGTGTTCTGGTGCAATCTTTAGATAACCACCGACATGATGGGTCACCAGTTCTTTAATGTATTCCGGTGATTCAACAGCCAGGTCGTAGCGTAATCCAGAGGCTACATGGATTCGCTTTATTCCGTTAAGCTGACGAGCATGTTGGTAAAGCTTTATCAACGGCCCGTGATCTGTATTCATGTTTTTGCAGATAGTCGGGTAAACGCAGGATAGACGTCGACAGGACTGTTCGATTTCTGTGCTTTTACACTGCATCCGATACATATTGGCCGTAGGACCACCGACATCGGATATATGACCTTTAAAATGAGGGTCTGTATCACGAATTGTTTCAATCTCTCTAATAATCGATTGTTCAGATCGACTTTGAATTATTCTACCCTCGTGTTCTGTAATTGAGCAGAATGTACAGCCACCAAAGCAGCCCCGCATTATGTTGATTGAATGACGAATCATTTCCCAGGCGGGGATTCTTGCATCGCCATAACTGGAATGAGGCTGACGGGCATAAGGCAACTCAAATACTCGATCAAGTTCATCAGTTTGTAACGGAACAGGGGGCGGATTTAACCACACCAGTAGATTTCCATGCGCCTGCACCAGTGCCCGTGCATTACCTGGATTCGTTTCCAGGTGAAATACTCTTGAGGTGTGTGCATATAATGGCTTGCTGCTGGAAACCTGTTCGAAACTGGGTATTTTAATAACAGTATTGGCCCTGTTTAGAATTGTTTTTTTGAGCTTGAAATCGACTTTTACTTCATTTTTGGTGTTTTTGTCACAATCGGCCATTTCCTCGTAAGGACTGGCTATATGTTCTATTTCACCGGGTGTATCTAACTGGGTAGAATTTATTATCGACCAGTCAGCAGGAATTTTATCCAGCATGAAAGATGTGCCGCGAATATCAGTAATTTGTTTTATATTTTCGTTTGCAGCCAGTCTGTGTGCCAGTTCAACCAGCGCCCGCTCAGCATTTCCAAACAGCAGCATATCGGCCTGGGCATCAAATAAAATGGAATGCCTGATTTTATCGGACCAGTAATCAAAATGGGCAATACGACGTAAACTGGCTTCAATTCCACCAACAACTATTATTATATCTTCAAAGGCCTCGCGTAATTTCTGACTATAAACAATGACTGCCCGGTCGGGTCTTTTGCCTGCTATCGCATGAGGGGTGTAGGCGTCATCATTTCGTATTTTGCGATCTGCCGTGTAGTTATTGACCAGAGAATCCATGTTTCCGGCAGTAACTCCAAAAAATAGATTGGGTTTTCCAAGAGCTGAAAAACTTGATAAATCATTCCACTCCGGTTGCGCGATAATTCCCACTCGAAAACCCTGGGCTTCTAGCAATCGGCCGGTCACTGCCATTCCAAAACTGGGGTGATCAATATAAGCATCGCCGGTCACTATGATGATGTCACAGCTATCCCAGCCTAGTTCATCCATGTCAGCACGGGTCATCGGAAGTTGAGGTGCCGATCCAAATCGATGAGCCCAGAACTTACGGTAGGAGAACAGGTGTTTTGGTTGAGAGTCTGTCATCGGTTAGAATGGTTAGATTGAAATTTTAAGTACACTTCAGGCATTTTGATGACCCAACCTACACTCATATCGATAGTCGAATCTTCACTACACCCTAATTATAGCGATTTATATCAGAAAAATGGCCTAACAGAAACAAAGGTTAACAGTATTCGTAAGGCTATCAGCCTCATTAAAAAACAGCCTGTGAAATACATTGTGGCCGAGTTTTTTTACGCATTTAGCTCGAATTACAGTGGTGTATCTAAATCAAATCTTGATGTTCTGCTGGTTAGTTTGCTCAAATATTCTCCAAATACCAGGGTGATTGTACTGGTAGAAAAGGATGAGTTTAAATTTGTGGATGTACTTAATGAACTGGATTTTCCAGTTCATGCCGTACTGGTTCACCCCACAAATGCTGAACAAATGGAAGCACTGCTAAAACCCTAAAAAGAAATCATTCCTGACTTTTAGCCGTTTTCATGGCCAAAAGTCAGGTAACTCAGAATATGTTATTTCGTTGTGTCGGTTTCTTTAACTGGCGAAGGAGTTGCTGGTTCCTGCTGAGGAGCTGCCGGTTTTTCTGCCTTAACAGGCTTTGCTTTTTGCTCAGTATTTGCTGATGGAACCTTTTCAGGTGCCGGCTTAACGGGTGGTTTATTAGTCGTTTCAGCTTTTGTCTGATTAGGTGAATCTTTCTTTTTGACGGCCGGTTTGGACGGTTTAGATTGCGTTGCTTTTTTGACAGGGGCAGATTTCTGCTGAGCAGGTGCCTGTGCCGGTTTATCTGACTTCACTTGCTGGTTTTTTTCAGCAGGTTTATCTGTTGCAGCTTGAACAGTATCCTTCGGAGCCTCACTTTTTATCGGCTTTTTATCTTCCGGTTTATCTTTGTTTACTGCAGCAGTTTGCTGTTTAGCCGAGTTTGATGAATCTTTCTGCCCGCTATTATCGACTTTCTGAGGCGGCTTTTTACTGGAATCATCATTGGTTTTCTGTCGAGGTTGACCCGACCTCGCAGGATTGCTTCTAACGCCTCTGGGCGCTTTTTGCTCATTTCCCGAAGATGTTGTACCAACATCCTGAGAATTGTTAGCCGCAGGAGTCTGTGGAGATGAAGCTTTAACATTGCCGTCAGCATCAGGTTTTGACTGTTCTGGTTTCTGTTGACGGTTACCGGTATTGCGACGATTAGCATTACGATTGCGCGGATTACGAGACCGTTGAGGACGCTTTTGATTGTCAGATTTACTATCCTGTTGCGGCTGCTTGTTAGTGGACTCTGTAGATTTAGAAGCGTTACCTTTGGCATCCTGCTGATTTTTCTTCTGATTGCTTTGCTGAGAGTTTTTCTGCGTATTTCTCTGGTTTCCACCCTGAGAATTTTTCTGAGTATTTCTTTGATTATTACGGTTTTTATTTTGTGAAGGTCGATTTCGATTACGATTATTGGGTCGACGATTTCTATTGTTAGTTGACTTTTTTTCAGGTGCTTTTTCCGTTTCTTCTTTTTCAGAAGATCCAAAAATTGCCGTTATGACTCTACTAATAATGCCACTTTCTTTAGGTTCGGCTGTAGCAGCCTTGGGTTTAGGCGCAGGAGGTGTAATACGCTGTACAGCCGCAGTTTGAGTTGCTACCGGAGCAACTGCTTTTGTTTCCGGGGTATAATTTGTAGTTTCTTCTGCAGCCATCTCATAAGAACTTTTATAAGTGGATTCATGACGATGAGTATCGCTATCGCGTATACGTTCTATCTCAAAATGTGGCGTTTCAAGACTGGGGTCTGGCACTATGACACAATGCACTTTATTTCTATCTTCGATCTCTGCAATTTTTTGACGCTTTTCATTGAGTAAATAAGTTGCACATTCAACCGGTAACCTGGCCAGGATACGGCCTGTATTTTCTTTCAATGCATCTTCTTCCAGCAATCTTAAAACAGACAGTGACAGTGACTCAACATCACGAATGCTACCCTGACCGGAGCATCGTGGGCACACTATCTGGCTTGATTCGCCGATGGAGGGGCGTAAACGTTGACGTGACATTTCAAGTAAACCGAAACGGGAGATACGACCGATTTGAACTCGTGCACGATCTTCGTGTACTGCTTTGCGTAATCGTTGTTCGACATCACGTTGATTTTTGTTTTTTAACATATCGATGAAATCGATAACAACCAGGCCGCCAAGATCACGAATTCGTAATTGACGTGCTATTTCATCAGCGGCTTCGAGGTTTGTATGTAATGCTGTATCCTCAATGTTGCTGCCCTTTGTCGCTCTAGCAGAATTTATGTCAATAGAAATCAGTGCTTCGGTATGGTCGATGACAATAGCGCCACCCGAGGAGAGAGTCACTTCTCGAGCAAATGCTGATTCGATCTGGTTTTCAATTTGGTAGCGATTAAAAAGTGGCAGGCTATCTTCAAATTTTTTCAATTTGTGCAATGCATTAGGCATAACCATGGACATAAATTCATGCGCACGATCAAATGCTTTTTGTGAATCGATGATGATTTCACCAATATCAGATTTGTAATGATCCCTTAATGCTCGAATTACGATGTCACTTTCCTGGTAGATCAGGAAAGGGGCAGCTTTTTCACTGGCAGCCTGTTCAACGGCCGACCAAAGTTGATTTAAATAATCCAGGTCCCATTGCATTTCTTCTGTGTTGCGTCCAACACCAGCGGTTCGCGCAATAACGCCCATATTCTTTGGCATTTCAAGCTCTGACATGACCTTTCTTATTTGATCACGTTCTTCGCCTTCGATACGTCGGGAAACTCCACCGGCTCGTGGGTTCTGAGGCATAGCAACCAGGAAACGACCTGCCAGACTGATGAAACTGGTTAATGCTGCGCCCTTGTTGCCGCGTTCTTCTTTTTCGACCTGGACAATGAGTTCCTGTCCTTCTTTAACACAGTCTTTTATGTTGTAACGGCCATTTTCACTTTTTGCGCCTTCTGCAAAATAGTTACGGGAGATCTCTTTAAACGGAAGGAAACCATGACGTTCTGCGCCATAGTTTACAAAAGCGGCTTCAAGACTGGGTTCTACACGGGTAATAACCGCTTTGTAGATATTGGATTTCTTTTGCTCTCTAGAAGGTACTTCTATATCTAGATCGTATAAAAGCTGACCATTGACCATGGCCACGCGGAGTTCTTCTGCCTGAGTGGCATTGATTAAAATTCTTTTCATTGATTGATTTGCCTTGAGTATAGCGCAAGGTACAGCTAACACTGTTTAAGTGACGTGTAGAAGCATGATTTGTCTGAATTTGAACCAACGGACGTGGTGAAGTCACCAACGATTTAACGTTAAATATGAGTTCTATAATCAGATTGATAATTATGAGACTGTACATTGCGATTAGGTTAAACTATGGCCTTTGGATTTATTGAAAGGCCGAAAATTGTAAATGCGCGGGTTTAAAATATTTCGCATTTACGAAAAAATCTGTGTGATGTGCCGATATTATATATTTTACCTAAGATAAATTTCTTATAGGGTAAATCACAACAACTTGTAAATATATCAATACAACCGTTCATCTGCAATCATTTGCATAAACTTTTTAATAATATTCTGCTTAAGCTTCTTTCATCTCCCTCAAATTCAATTCGGATAACTAATTAAAGTGAAATTTAAAAATGAGTTCTAAAGTTCAATTTGTTGAAATTACAGAATCTCAGGATGGGCAGCGAATTGATAATTTTCTTATCAAAACTTTAAAAAACCTTCCTCGTAGCCGACTTTATCGAATTATTCGTAAAGGCGAGGTAAGAGTAAATAAAAAAAGGATTAAACCTGTATATAAATTGCGTATTGGAGACATTGTCAGGATACCACCTGTGCAACTGGAAACTAACGAAGATACACCCGTTGTCATTCCTCAGGACTTACTGAATAAAGTGAATGCCGCCATATTATTTGAGAATGACAGTATTATTATTTTAAATAAACCGTCAGGTCTGGCCGTCCATTCGGGTTCTGGGTTACGTTATGGTGCTATCGATGTTCTACGTAAACTTCGAGAACAATATGATATAGAACTGGTGCATCGGCTCGATCGAGATACAAGTGGTTGTCTGTTATTTGCCAAAACCAGGCAAGGTTTACTGGCGATGCAGAATTTATTTAAATCTCAACAGTTACGAAAAACCTACCTGGCTATTGTAAAAGGTCATTGGGATAAATCAGTTAAAGATATCCAGCTACCACTGTTAAAACAAACGATGTCTAACGGTGAAAGAAAAGTGTTCGTCGATGATAGAGGGCAGCAGGCTCATACAAAAATAGAACAAGTGACCCTGTTTTCAAAAAATGGTATCGATTATAGTTTATTAAAAATACGCCTGTTAACCGGAAGGACTCACCAGATTCGTGTACATTGTAAATCGCAAAATCATGAGATTGGGGGAGATCAGAAGTATGGAGACAGGTTGTTTAATAAACGCATTAAAAATTTATCAGAAAGTCGATTACTTTTACATGCCGTAGAACTTGAAATTCCTGAAAATGACCATACTAAAGGATTGGTTATAAAAGCACCGGAACCAGGGGCATTCAAACAATTAACACAAAACCCCGTCATTGAAGATAAATAATATTAACAGGATGAAATAGCGTTAAATGACTAATAAAAGATATGACTTAATAATATTCGACTGGGATGGAACTATTATTGATTCGGAGGCACATATTATTCTTTCCATGAAAATGGCGATAACTGATGAAGGTTTAACCATGCCTTCACAACAAAGTATTCGCCATATTATTGGTTTGAGTTTACCCAGGGCAATAGAAGAGTTGTTTCCTGGTATAGATAATGATTCCAATCAACGTGTGGCTGACAGCTATAGACATCATTTCTTTAAGGAAACTACGGCAGCTTCAGAATTATTTGATGGTGTTTCCGATGTTATTAAAGATCTTCATGCTCATGGTTATTACCTGGCTGTTGCGACAGGAAAAGGTCGGCATGGTCTGGATCTGGCTTTGCAATCCTCCGGGCTTGAACCTTTTTTTCATATCACCCGTTGTGCTGATGAAACACGTTCGAAGCCTGATCCGATGATGCTTGATGAAATTCTTACCGATCTTGACCTGGAATCCAGCAAGGCCATCATGGTGGGTGACACCAGCTTTGACATGGATATGGCTAAAAACATTAAAATGGATTCTGTTGCCGTAACTTATGGCATGCATGATAAAAAGCACCTTGAAAATAGTAATCCGACCTATTTCATCGATGCTATAAACCAATTATCACAATACGTCTAGGTGACCTTATGAGTGAAAATAACAGCTCTTACATCGATACAGTCGATGTCTCAAAAGCAGTGAGTGAGGAATCAAAAAAAGAATATGAAGCCATCGTTCAGAGATTAGCATTTGCAGCCGTCAATGAGCAGAGGCGCAGTCGTCGGTGGCGAATATTTTTCATCATTCTCACTTTCCTTTATTTGACGCCCATTGTATTACTGACCGTTGACCTTAATGATTTTGATATCTTAAAAACAGAAAAAGACGGTTCTGGAAAACATACGGCGTTGATAAAAATGCCCGGAGTTATCGCAACTGGAGAGAAGGCCAGTGCTGAAAATATCATCAACGGATTACAAAGTGCATTTGAAGATGAGGATACCGCTGGCGTCATACTGGAAATAAATTCTCCAGGTGGTTCTCCCGTTCAATCATCCGATATTTATAACGAAATCAAACGGCTTAGAAAAGAAAATGAAGATATTCCATTGTATGTTGTGGTTTCAGATATAGCCGCTTCCGGTGGGTATTTTGTAGCGTCTGCAGCCGATAAAATTTATGTTAACAAGTCCAGCCTGGTAGGTTCCATAGGTGTCAGAATGGACAGCTTCGGACTGGTTGGACTGATTGAGAAAATGGGCATTGAACGTCGTTTATTGACGGCTGGTGAAAATAAAGGATTGATGGATCCATTTCTACCTTCAAACGAAAAACAGAAGCAGCATTTACAGACTATGTTAAACGAGGTTCATCAACACTTCATCTCGGCGGTAAAAGAAGGGCGGGGTGACCGGTTAAAAGATCACCCCGGGTTATTCAGTGGCTTAATCTGGTCTGGTGAAAAGGCTCTAGAGATCGGCCTGGTCGACGATTATGGTAGTAGTGAATATGTTGCACGAAATATTATTGAAGAAGAGGATTTAGTGGATTTCACGCCAAAAGATCTTTTGTTTAATCGACTTGCTGAGCGTGTTGGCGCTGCATTTAGTCATGCTTTTACTACTCAATTTGGTGGTAATTTTAATTTTATGTAGATCATTGACTCGAAACATATAATTCTTAACTACACTCTATATAATTACCGCTGAGTTACTCGACTAAGCAAGCTTTCATAATGAGAGCTCAGCGGTTAAATTAAATCTGAATACAGAGTTTGAAATCAATATCCCGCGTTCTCTGTAACCAGCCTCTCATTTTAAGATATGACAACAGCCTTCAGGTAATTTAAATGGCAGATATTTTTATCGGTCGACAACCTATTTTTGATCAAAGCATGAATGTGTTTGCGTATGAGCTTCTATTCCGTAGTGATAGTCAGTCTCAAAGTGCACAAGTTTTTGATGGTGATAGTGCCACTTCACAGGTTTTGATGAATTGCTTTGTTGATATTGGCCTGGAAAATATAGTAGGTTCAAATAAGGCTTTTATCAATCTAACCAAAACTTTTTTATCGAATACTGATCTGATTATGCTGGCACCGGCTGATCAATTAGTGCTAGAAGTTTTAGAAGATATTGAACCCACTGAAGACATTATTGCCGCATTATCATTACTTAAAAAGAATGGATATACCCTAGCGCTTGATGATTTTATTTATGATAGCAAGTTTGATCCTTTTATAAATTTTTCAGATATTATTAAAATTGATATCACTGCTCTTAATAACGATGAAATTAAACAGCATGTTGAGAAACTAAAATCATTCAACCTGAAGTTACTAGCTGAAAAAGTAGAAACTTATGAAGAATTTAAGTTTTTGAAAGAACTGGATTTTGATTATTATCAGGGGTATTTTTTCTCCAAACCTGAATTAATAACTGCAAAATCGATTAGTCCTAATCAATTGACTGTTCTTCATCTGATCGCCAGAGTTAATGATCCTGAAGTTGAAGTAGAAGAGCTCAGCAAGATTATTAGTACCGATGTCTCGTTAAGCCATAAAGTTTTAAAATTTATAAATTCACCCTTCAGTGGTCTGAGGGCGCAAGTCGATTCAATCCAGCAGGCCGTAATCCTTATCGGTCTATCGACGATTAAGAACTGGGTAACAATCATGGCACTGGCTAACGGCTCTAAAAAACCGGATGAATTGAATACCACAGCTCTTGTCAGAGCAAGATGTTGTGAACTACTGGCTAAATCTTTAAAACTGGCAAAACCAGACGGCTTTTTTACAGTCGGCTTATTTTCTTCGCTGGATGCAATGATGGATCAACCATTAGAAGTGTTGCTTAATGAATTGCCTCTATCTGAAGATTCCAGGTCAGCCTTACTGGAACAGAAAGGAGAGCTCGGCGAAGCGCTTAATTGTGCATTAACGATGGAAAGAAATGATTTTGGGCTGGTCAGCTTCGGCGAATTAGGATTAACTGAACTTTCCGATATTTATCTGCAGGCTATTCACTGGGCAGATGGATTATCTGAAAATTTCTAAACCACTTTAACGTTTACCGCTTCTAACATGGAGATAAGTCTTATCAGGGGTAAACCAATGATAGATGTTGGATCATCGCCAGACATGTAGCTAAAAAGGCTAATGCCATAAGCTTCAGATTTGAAGCTACCTGCACAGTTATAGGGTTTTTCAGTCGTCAAATAGTGCTCTATTTGCTGGTCTGTTAATTCTCTGAAACCAACCCGATACTGAATACAATCCACCTGACTGAAACCACTGGATAGTTGCATGACGCATAATCCCGTATAAAAAATGACTTCCTGACCTCGTGCCTGTTGCAATTGTTTGATGGCATTTTCATGTGTTCCTGGTTTACCCAGTATTTGCCCATTTAGATAGGCGCACTGATCAGATCCTATGATGACCGAATCCACATTATCCTGAGCAACAACCTGTGCTTTTTCTAATGCTAATCTTTGAACATATTGTTCGGCACTTTCATCACTCATCCTGGTTTCATCAATATCGGGAGAAACTGTGTCAAAAGGTAAATGCAATCGCGATAATAACTCTTTTCGAAATGGTGAGCTGGATGCGAGTATCAAGGAAGAATTGGGCATAGTCAGATTTAAAAGGTGGATTTCGTGTAAGTATATTATAAAATGCTGTTATTTGGCATAAATTCTAGCTTTTTGATTCTATTAAGCATAGACAGGCACCTGAAAAAACAGGTAAAATCGCGCGTTTATGCAAGGCAAGTTACAACAGGTTTATCGAGTATCGAAAGAACTCGGGCAAAATAGTCTTTTAACAGGCTCATTTCGGCTGTCCAAGCTGCCCAGACTAGGTAGTCTGGTAGTGTCAACTGAAGCCGATTTAACCGTGACATTTGAGTTTACTACTGATGAGTATCGACACCCTTCTATTAAAGGGCATATTGATACTGAGTTGCTCGTCGAATGTCAACGATGTCTCGAGCCGATGGTTTACCCCATTGATCTGGATTTTCATCTATTGATAGATGCCACAGAAGAAGATGTGGAATCTTTTCAGATAGATACGGTATTAACCGATGAAGGTTATCTTGATGTTTTTGAAGTTATTGAGGATGAGCTTATTTTAGCTTTACCCCTGATTTCACTACATGAAGACCCGGCCTGTAACAAACATTGGCAACCGTCTTCTAATGAGGAAGTGGTTGTTGAAAAGAATAACCCCTTCGCGGTGTTACAAACGCTGAAGGATAAGTAATTTTAGGAATCTTTATCATATAACCAATAGGTAAAGTTTTTTTAATATTGAATTAGTGATTAATATTTCTGGAGACAAGCATGGCAGTTCAAAAAAGTCGTAAAACACCTTCACGCCGAGGAATGAGACGTTCTCATGACGCATTATCGGGTCCTACTCTTTCGGTGGAATCAACGACTGGTGAAACCCACCGTCGTCACCATATTAGTGAAGATGGTTTTTATCGTGGTCGTAAAGTGGTAGCAGATATAGTTGAAGCTGACGACGAAGAGTAAGTAGGTCTTATAAGGCAGATTAGATTTGGTTAAGTAATTATACTTTTTCCAGAACTAATGTCCTTAAATAAGACACCGGTTTATTCTAACTACGGGCGGCACTAACCGCCCGTATTTATTTGTATCTGAAGAATATGTCAATAAAAAAAATATCAATAGATGCCATGGGTGGAGATTTTGGCCCAGAGGTAACGGTTTTAGCCGCACAACGCGCATTGAAATTTTCAAGGGATACTGAACTCGTTCTTGTCGGCCAGAAAGACCTTCTTGAAGACCATTTACAACTACTTGGTTTAAGCAATGAGCCACGCATAAGTATTCATCATGCTTCACAGGTTGTGAATATGGATGAGTCACCGGCTATTGCGCTAAAAAACAAAAAAGACTCGTCAATGCGGGTTGCTCTGAACCTGGTAAAAGATGGAACTGTCGATGCCTGTGTTAGTGCCGGTAATACCGGGGCATTAATGGCCACCAGTAAATTTGTGCTAAAGACTATTTCAGGTATTAGTCGTCCTGCAATCTGTACTTCTTTACCGACTACTCATGGTCATACGCACATGCTTGATCTCGGGGCCAATATCGATTGCAGTGCAGAACAACTGTTTCAGTTTGCTGTTATGGGTTCTGTATTGGCTCAATCGGTTGATGACAATGCAAGTCCGAGCGTAGGTCTGTTAAATATTGGATCTGAAGCTATGAAGGGTAATGAGACAGTCAAAAAAGCCAACTCATTAATCGAAAAATCATCACTCAATTATAGTGGATTTATAGAAGGGGATGATATTTATACCGGCACAGTTGATGTCGTAGTTGCAGATGGATTTGTCGGTAATGTTTCGCTTAAAACTGCAGAAGGACTTGCATCGATGGTTAATAATGTATTAAAAGCGGCCTTCAAAAAGAATATTTTCACCAGGATTGCAGCTCTGGCAGCCATGCCAGTTCTAAAAGCTGTACGCCATACTCTGGATCCTAAACAATATAATGGTGCCAGTTTGCTGGGACTTAACGGTATCGTCATCAAAAGTCATGGTGGTGCCGATACCGATGCTTATTTAAATGCTATTAAAATTGCAATTATTGAGATCGATAAATCGATACCAGATCGTATAAATAAAGAAATAGAACAATATCTTCAGAATGATGAGGAGAAAACTGTATGACCTATGCACGTATCACTGGAACAGGTAGTTTTCTACCCGAAAAAGTAGTAACCAATTTCGACCTTGAAAAAATAGTCGATACATCTGATAAATGGATTCGATCAAGAACCGGCATAGAAAAACGTCACTTTGCCATAGATGGTCAAACTACGGTCGATCTGGCTGAAAGGGCAAGCAGACGTGCAATTGAGGCTGCCGGCATAAATCCTGATGAAATTGACCTGATTGTCGTTGCAACAACGACACCGGATAGAATTTTCCCCAGTACGGCCTGCCTGCTGCAATCCAGGCTGGATATTCATGGTTGTGCCGCATTTGACGTGCAGGCAGTGTGTACCGGTTTTGTTTACGCACTTGGAATTGCTGAGAAATTCATCAAAACGGGAAGTGCTAAAAAAGCATTAGTTGTTGGTTCTGAAACACTGTCACGTCTGCTTAACTGGGAAGATAGAACGACATGCGTTTTGTTTGGAGATGGCGCGGGAGCTGTTATTCTCGAAGCCGATGAGGAAACTGGAATTCTATCGACTCATCTTCATGCAGATGGTGATTATGAAGGGCTGCTACGTGTTCCTTTTGGTATTTCTCAGGGTTTTGAAGAAATGAACGGGGTTAACAGCAAGATAGAAATGAAAGGCAATGAAGTTTTCAAAATGGCAGTTAATACCCTTGGAAGGATTGTTGATGAAACGCTTGATGCCAATAACCTGGATAAAACAGATATTGACTGGTTAGTGCCACATCAGGCTAATCTGCGAATTATCCATGCAACGGCACGAAAGCTCAAAATGAATCTTGACCATGTTGTAGTAACGGTGAATGAACATGGCAATACTTCTGCTGCTTCAGTTCCACTGGCACTTGATACAGCGGTACGTGACGGGCGTATTCAAAAAGGAGAAATGTTATTGCTTGAAGCCTTTGGTGGCGGATTTACCTGGGGCTCATCTTTACTCAGGTATTAAGGGTTTCAGTTTATGGCTTATGAAATTGAGCGAAAATTTTTAGTTACATCTGATGACTGGCGAGAGCTGGTCGAGAAAACACTTCAAATAAAGCAGGCTTATTTTTGTAATACTGAAAAAGCCTCACTTCGTATCCGTGTTTCTGATCAGGACGGGTATATTAGTAGTAAATCGATGACGATGGATATACGTCGTCATGAATTCGAATACAAAATACCCCTGCAAGACGCTGAATTTATGCTTGAATACATGTGTATAGGAAGCCCTGTTATTAAAAAACGTCATTTAATAAAGGTTGGGCAGCATGTCTGGGAAGTTGATGAATTCCTCGCTGATAATGCAGGACTGGTGGTCGCAGAAGTAGAACTTGGGCATGAAGATGAACCCTATGACAAGCCGGACTGGGTAGGCCTGGAAGTGTCTAATGATCCTAAATATATTAATTTGTACCTTTCTTCTAAACCATTCAATTCATGGACTACATAAAGTAAGATACTCTGTTATACTACAACCCACAATGTATTTCGGGGTCATAACATGATAAAAGTTCTATTAACTGATGACCATGCTCTCGTTAGAACCGGTATTAAGAGGCTTCTGGAAGATAGTAAAGAGGTAGAAATTATTGGCGAAGCCGATACCGGCGAAACCAGTTTAAAGCTTGTTCAGGAATTAAATCCCGATGTGGTTCTAATGGATGTCAATATGCCAGGAATGGGCGGAGTTGAAGCGTCAAGGCGAATACTTCAACGAGATCCTGATAAAAAAATTATAATACTTACCATTCATAACGAACAAACCTTTCCAAAACGGTTACTTGAAATTGGCGCCAAAGGTTATCTCACCAAAGAATGTGATCTTGATGAAATGATTTTTGCTATCAAACAGGTTGCAAATGGTGGTTCTTACATAGAACCCCGTATTGCTCAACAACTGGCGCTGACATTATTGCCCGGTAATAATGACAACCCTGTCGATAAACTATCACGCCGTGAATTCCAGGTTATGTTGATGATCTCTCATGGATTATCGAATGTGGAAATTTCTGAAAAGCTATGCCTTAGCCCTAAAACTGTAAGCACTTATCGGTCTAGATTATTAGAAAAATTGAACGCTAGTAATGAAATTGATCTTATTAAAATAGCAGTAGAGCAGGGTATGGTTGAGTTTTCTCAAACTGAACTACCCGCAGTATAAAAACAGAATGTGAGTTAGTTTCGGGTATGTGTAACTCCAGTACAGATTCTCAGAAGCAATTCGATCACAAATCTTATTTAAAAACGGTTAACAGTCTGCCTGGTGTCTATCGAATGTTCGATAAAAGCAATCATGTTATCTATGTAGGTAAGGCCAGGGATTTAAAAAAAAGATTATCCAGCTACTTTAGAAGTAGTGGACTCTCACCAAAAACACAATCGCTTGTCAGTCATATACGTGCCATTGAGATTATAAATACACGTACTGAGAGTGAAGCTCTGATACTTGAAAATGATCTGATAAAAAATCTTAATCCAAGATATAACATCCTGTTCAGGGACGATAAAAGTTACCCCTACATTCAATTGACCCAGCATGATTTTCCACGCCTGAAAGTGTATAGAGGTGTAACAAAAGCAAGTAAAGGTCAGTTTTTCGGGCCCTTTCCCAGTGCAGGTGCCATTCGCTACAGCATTAATCATTTGCAACGTATTTTTAAATTACGTAACTGTGAAGATGCTATGTTTAAAAACCGTAGCCGACCCTGTCTTCAATACCAGATAAAACGTTGCACTGCACCCTGTGTTGAATTTGTTTCGAAACAGCAATATCAGCTACAAATTAAACAGGCCGAATTATTTTTAAAAGGGCAGAATGAAACCCTGATTTCAGATCAGGTAAAACTAATGGAAGACTCATCACAAAAGCTGGAATTTGAAAAAGCTGCAGAATATCGAGATAACATAGAACAGTTGCGCAGGGTTAATGAAAAACAATTCGTCACTGGCTTTAATACCAATATCGACATAATTGCCTGTGTCATAAAGCAGGACTATAGCTGCATTCAGGTGTTTATGATTAGAAGTGGTACATCGATGGGTAATAAACCCTTCTTCATACGCATAAAATTAGATTCAACTGCTGCAGATATATTAGAAACTTTTCTCATACAGCATTATTCAAGACATCCTGTACCTAACGAAATTATCATCAATGCAACGTTACAGAATGTGCAATTACTCGAACATACTCTCAGTGATATCGCTTTAAGTAAAATCACCATAAAATCAAATGTGCGTGAAAAACGAAAACATGCTCTTGAGATGGCTGTAAATAATGCTCAGGAATCATTACAACGGCACCTTTTATCGGCAAGTAATCTGAATAAACGTTATTTATCACTGAATGAGGAATTGAATCTGCTGGAAGCCCCGCAAAAAATGGAGTGTTTTGATATTAGCCATACCATGGGTGAAGCAACCAAAGCATCCTGTGTAGTATTTGGGCAGGAAGGAGCCATTAAATCTGAATACAGATTATATAATATTCGAGATATTCAGGAAGGGGATGATTATGCTGCGATGCGTCAGGTATTAACTCGTCGTTATGATAAATTAAAGCAACAGCCCGAATTATTACCCGATATTATTTTTATCGATGGCGGTAAAGGCCAGTTACACAGTGCCCTCGATGTACTGGAAGCTTTAGATATATTTGATATTAAACCCACACTTAGAGTGATCGGAATAGCAAAAGGAGCTTCAAGGCGAGCAGGTTACGAAAGTATTCTGGATGAAAATTATAATGACCTGGATATAGCCATGGATTCTCCAGCTCTGTTGCTCATTCAGCAGATTCGGGATGAAGCGCACCGGTTTGCCATAACCGGCCACCGTAAAGCCAGAGCAAAAGCTCGCAAAACATCTCGGTTAGAAGACATTCCAGGAATTGGAGCCAAAAGGCGTCAACTGTTATTGCAGAAATTTGGGGGTTTACAGGGAGTAAAATTAGCAGGTATACAGGAATTAATCCAAATAAAAGGTATAAATCGGGAGACCGCACAAGTGATATATGATAGTTTTCACGGCTAACTTCGACCGTCATTTATGAAACTAACACTTCCTACCATTATCACTTTATTCCGCATATTTCTGATTCCAGTATTTGTGGTTGTTTTTTACCTGCCTACTAGCTGGGCTTACATGGCAGCAGCTTTTATTTTCACACTGGCCAGCGTAACGGACTGGGTTGATGGATATCTCGCGAGAGTGCTTGATCAGGAATCTGCGTTCGGCGCTTTTCTTGATCCAGTGGCTGATAAGTTAATGGTGGCAGTAGCCATAATATTATTAGTCGAAGTGAATCCTTCTCCACTGGTTGCCATTCCTTCAATTGTCATCATTAGCCGGGAAATTACCGTATCAGCGTTACGAGAATGGATGGCTGAACTGGGAAGCAGGGCCACTATAAAAGTCAGTTTTATAGGTAAGGCTAAAACGACCGTACAATTAATTTCAATTATTTTAATGATTTATCATCAAGATTTATTAGGATTTCCACTGTATGCAATTGGTCTGGCTTTATATTATGTGGCAGCTTTTTTGACTCTTTACTCGATGATTTTATACCTAAAAGCAGCCTGGCCGGTGATGTCAAGTCACAGTTAAAAGTTACAGAAAATAAATATTCAAGAAACTGTAAAAAATGAGCAGTTTAAACTTGACAGTTTTTGCTCAATCGCTATTATAGCGCCTCTTTCGCGGGAATAGCTCAGCTGGTAGAGCACAACCTTGCCAAGGTTGGGGTCGCGAGTTCGAATCTCGTTTCCCGCTCCAGATTACAGGCCCCGATTTATCGGGGCTTTTTTCTGACTTAAAAATGAAAGTAACAAGTAACCGTATTTGGCTGGTTGGCAGAGTGGTTATGCAGCGGCCTGCAAAGCCGTGGACGGCGGTTCGATTCCGCCATCAGCCTCCATACGTTAAGCTTTAAAGACAGGAAGTACAGTTAAAAGACCATCCAGAGTAATAAGCCCGGGTGGCGTTGTGGTAGACAGTAGTTCAACGAACTACCATGAAATAAGAATAGGGCAGACTTTAAGACCATCCTAGT
>JAAEMR010000124.1 GCA_024225395.1 Gammaproteobacteria bacterium | reverse complement strand
TCATATGTTCCAGGTTTTATTCAGCTATTTTGAGGATTAATTGTTCTGAAGTTGATTTTCAGAGAAACAGCTTCATGCCATCACATGTCCCGGATGACTTTTAGCATATCTGGAGTTGAAATGATGCCAACCACTTTTTCGTCCCGCGTTACAAATATCCGATGGATTCGGTTTTTGATCATCATATCGGCCACCTGCTGCACCGGCGTATCTTCAGTCACCTGGAATATCATCGGTGTCATAATAGCACGCACCGTTTTTAACGGTTCCGCCTCGATGCTAAACGATGCGACTTCTTCTCGTGCACATTGGCGCTCCAGGGCATGAAGATAATAGTCATGAGGCCATTGCGAATCTTTTTCGGGTTGGGTATCATACCGAACAATATCGCTTAAGGAAACCACTCCGATCAGATTCCCTTCCTTGGATTGAACGGGTGCACCTGAAATGGATTTAACGATCAAAAATTCGCACAATCGTTCGATGGACCAATCAGCCTCTGCTGCCAGTACTCCCGAGGTCATAACTTGTTTTGCTGTTAGTCCTCTCATTCGGTCCTCCGATTATTATATTCGCAGTTAAGCCGAATTTATTGAGGATGCCCTTATAAAGCTGTCACAGTTGTCGATCACGCGGTTGTCTTTGCCTTTCGCAGACATGTATAATCGGCTAAATACTAGAGTTTAAAGAAAATAAGCTTAAATC
>JAAEMR010000123.1 GCA_024225395.1 Gammaproteobacteria bacterium | reverse complement strand
GAGTGTTATTAAACTGTTGCAATAGTTGATGAATTAGCGGGTGCTGCTGCTGGCGTGTCAGAGAAGTGGTTTCATATAAACCACCTTTCCAGTCCGGTTGAGCGATAAATTCCTCTGCATTGTTTGCATTAAAACGTTTAATTAATTCCTCAGGATTTAGTTCGGGTAAATGCTGGCAATCTGAAAAACCTTCGGAGCTCCAGTCATTGTTAATGATAAACCTGACTGACCGGGCAGCTATGCTGTCACATTCTGTTGTCCATCGGTTGAGTCCATTGAGGTCGTTAATGGCAAGCCAGCTGTTGCAGGGAATGCCGAAAACTTTTTGCTGTAGATCCTGTTCCAGTTCTTGTATCAGGGTTTGAATATGAATTAGTTCTGGTCTTAATGTGCTGTCCAGGCTGAAGGCTTTGCCATCTTTGAATAGTGCCTGCTTAAACTCGTTAAGCTTCCGGGCCGAAGAAGGAGGTGCTGCAATCTCTGTATTCATTGCAAATAACTTTGGCCAGTCGACAAAGATGCGGAACAGGTGTTCACGAGCACTTTCCGCTAATACCAGCATATCTCTGGCTGTTTCCATGGCTGGATGTATCTCCACCCCCAGGTTTTGTTGAATAGCTTTAAGGCTGGTTCGAGCCTGTGCAACGCTGCAGATGTTGTAAATAAGCGGGATCAGGGATAAGGCGTTATCGATACTTTTACCTATCATGACTTTTGATACATTCACTGGACGGCTGGAATGAATTTTGACCCTGGATCCTGGTTTTTCATGCGGGTACAGGTCGATTTCAATTAGACCTTCTATCGTGTTCATATTCATCGTGACTGTACTGGCAGCCTCCAAAAGAAAGCAGGTATTAGTTAAAATGACTTAAATAATTACATAAGCGCTTAAAAGTGTAAATACTTATTACAGTTATGTTTTTTTGCCAAATTATATGACTGGAAAGTTACATTCCTAAAAGTTAACCAAACTGGTTAACAGGTATCCTATATTATTTCTTCACAAATGCTTTGTTTTTTATTAAGTGGTTGAATTTTAATGTACTAATTAGATTTAGCACAAAATTTGCAATTTAATTTCGGACTTATAAGTACGAATGTGTACACCTCATTTGCCAACCGGAGGATAACAAATGGTGGGAATAGAAATAGATTACTCAGAAGTGGAAAAACGTCTGGGTGTTTCCAGAAGAACTTTTCTGAAATTTTGTACGGGGGTAGCAGCATCACTGGGGTTATCGACCCATGCAGCCGTGGCCATGGCTAATGCTGTGGCCGATCCAAAAAGGAGGCCACCAGTCATATGGTTACATGGTCAGGAGTGTACTGGTCCAACCGAAGCTCTGCTGAGGTCTGAACAGCCAAGCCTGGAACATTTAATCCTGGATCTTATTTCTCTGGACTATCACCAGACCCTGGATGCCGGGGCTGGTCATCAGGTTGAAGATATCAAGAAAAAATCCATGCTGGAAAACAAGGGTAAATATCTTCTTGTTATTGAGGGTGCTATCCCTGTTAAAGATAATGGCATTTATTGCAAAATTGCGGGTGAAACGATGCTCGATCTAACCCACGAGGCTGCTGCAAATGCAGCCGCAATAGTTGCTTATGGTTCCTGTGCAAGCTGGGGAGGAGTGCAGTCTGCATCACCTAATCCCACGGGGGCCACTGGTGCTCCACAGGTATTGAAAGATAAAACTGTCGTAACCATTCCGGGCTGTCCGCCCAATCCAGCTAATTTTATTGGTACCGTGTTGTACTTTGTTACCTATGGGAAATTACCTCCGATCGATGATAAAGGTCGTCCCAGGTGGGCTTATGGTCGCCTGATTCACGAGAATTGCTACCGTCGTCCACATTTTGATGCGGGACGTTTCGCTAAAGAGTTTGGAGATGAGGGGCATCAAAAGGGTTACTGCCTTTATAAACTCGGTTGTAAGGGGCCTGAAACATACAACAATTGCCCCAGCCTTGAATACAACAACGTGGGTGGAGGTGTATGGCCTATAGGTGTCGGGCACCCCTGCTTTGGTTGCTCTGAAGGAGGTGTTGGATTTGAAAAACCCATGTTTAGTCTGGCGGATGTTAAAACACATACGCCTCCTAATATGTTCCCGGCCATTGAAACTCGTGAAGCCAGCGGCACTCTGACTGCTGGAGCGGCAGCTCTTGCGGGTGCTGCCGTGGGTGCAGCCATAGGTGCAACGGCCATGGGTGCAAAAAAGCTGGATGAAAAAGAAGGCAAACAGGAATAGGGGGCGTTATGAAACGTAGAGATTTTCTTAAAGCCACACTGGGTGGAACCGCAGCAACACTGTGTACCACTGCCGAGGCCCGGTCAAATCTTGAGCCAGCTCCGGAAGCAGTGGGAATGCTATTTGATTCAACCTTATGTGTGGGTTGTAAGGCCTGTGTCAGCATCTGTAAAGAATTGAATGACATGCCTCCAGTCACCGACAATAATCAACAAAGCTGGGATTCTGCACGTGACCTGTCAGGTGAAACCCTGAATGTCATCAAGGTTTATAAAAACGGCGATGCAAAGACCAAGGATGCAGAAATAAATGGATACTGCTTTGAAAAACGCAGTTGTATGCATTGTGTTGATCCGGGTTGTGTTTCTGTGTGCCCCTGTACTGCCATGCGACAGAATAAAGTTACCGGCATAGTCACCCATCATCCCGATGTATGCATCGGTTGTAGAAACTGTATGGTGGGTTGTCCCTATAATGTGCCACAGTTCGAATACAACGAACTGTTTGGTCAGATTCATAAATGCCAGATGTGTAATCAGGCTGGTTTAGAACGAGTCGATAAGGGGCAGATGACAGGATGTGCCGAAGTTTGCCCTACAGGTGCTACCTTGTTTGGTCCACGTAAAGCCCTGCTACAGGAAGCTAAGCACCGTATGCAACTTAAACCGGGTGAAATCTATAATTACCCGCGTGGTGATGTCAGCAAACCATACAGTCATCATGAAAAAGAAGTGCCAGCCTATAGAGATCATATCTGGGGTGAGAAGGAGGCAGGTGGTACCAGTGTCATGCATATTTCAACTGTACCTTTTGACAAACTGGGTATGCCGGCTGTTGGGGATCGTTCGGCGGCTTCAATTGCCGAGACAGTTCAGCACTCGATATACAACTTTATGGCATTGCCGGCAGTTGCACTAGCTGGATTAACGTATGTCGTTCGTCGTAACACCGACGATGATAATGATGGAGGTGAGTCATGAGTTCGCATAAAGCGATAGGCGGCCGTTTATTCAGTGTACCTTTTATGGTGCTGCTGGTTATCTTCCTTATTGGTTGTTTCTTTATGTTTCAACGTTTTACCTCCGGTATAGGTTCTGTCAGTAACCTGAATGGTGGATTTGCCTGGGGTATCTGGGTGGTCTTCGATGTGGTTATAGGTACGGCTTTTGCCTGTGGTGGGTATGCCCTGGCTTTTATGGTTTATGTGTTTAATAAAGGGCAGTATCACCCGTTAGTCCGTCCTGCCGTACTGGCAAGTCTGCTGGGCTACGCTTTGGGAGGCTTTGGCGCCTTTTTTGATATGGGACGTTTCTGGCAATTCTATGAAATATTTTTACCCGGAAACTGGAACTTTAATTCGGTCATGCTGGAAGTAGGGCTTTGTGTTGCTGCTTACATTATTGTGCTTACCCTGGAGTTTGCTCCTGCTTTACTGGAAAGGTTTGGTATGCATGGTTTATTAAAGTCATTGAATAAAGTGTTATTCGTATTTATTGCTCTGGGCGTTCTATTACCCACCATGCATCAGTCGTCACTTGGCTCGCTACTCATTGCAATGGGGCATAAAGTTCATCCACTCTGGCAAACCCTGCATATGCAGCCTTTATTTGCCTTGTTGACAGCTTTGATTATGGGTTTCTCTATCGTTATTTTTGAGGCATCTACTTCGGCCGTGGGATTTGGCCGGCATTCTGAATCAGGTTTATTGTCAAAAATGGGCAAGGTTATTGTTGGTTTGCTGTTAACTTTTTTGCTTGCTCGATTAGTGGTGCTGATGCTACAGGGCAAGCTCGGATTGATTTTTGCTGCTGATTTTGCCTCGCTCATGTTTCTACTGGAGATGGTACTGTTTGTCATTCCACTGGTAATTTTACTGTCATCGGAACGACGTTCTCGTGGAGGTCAGTTATTGATTGCTGCAGTCAGTATGTTATTGGCCGGTAGTTTGTACCGGTTTAATGCTTTTCTTTTTACTTTTAATCCAGGTCCGGGTTACAGCTATTTTCCTTCGGTTTCAGAGATCATGATTACTCTGAGCATTATTGCGCTGGAATTAATGGCTTACCTGGTTCTGGTTAAAACTCTGCCCGTACTGCATCGTGAAGAGCATGCGTAAATTTTAGGAGATAGTTTTGTGACTACACGTATTACAGTTGACCCCATTACTCGAATCGAAGGACACCTTCGAATAGATGTAGAAGTGGATGATGGTAAGGTATCCAAAGCCTGGTCATCCGGCCAGATGTGGCGGGGTATTGAAAAAATTCTTGTTGGGCGAGACCCCCGGGAAGCCTGGTCTTATACACAGCGTTTTTGCGGTGTTTGTACCACGGTTCATGCGATCACTTCTGTGCGAGCAGTTGAAAATGCATTGAACCTGGAAGTACCGTTAAATGCCCAGTTAATTCGAAATATTATCCAGACGGCTCACGCAATCCAGGATCATATCGTGCACTTTTATCACCTGTCTGCGGTGGACTGGGTGGATGTGGTCTCAGCGCTGGATGCCGATCCGGTGGCCACTGCCAAGCTGGCAGAATCATTATCTGACTGGCACTTAAATGGTCCACATGAAATGAAAGCGGTACAGGAACGTTTAAAGACGTTTGTGGGTAGTGGGCAGCTTGGCCCGTTTGCCAGTGGTTACTGGGGGCATCCCGCCATGAAATTACCGCCTGAAGTAAATTTACTGGCTGTGGCACATTATTTACAGGCACTGGATATTCAGAACCATGCAAATAAAATTGTGGCAATTCTTGGTGGTAAGAGTCCGCATATTCAAAATGTTGCAGTGGGAGGAGTGAGTAATTCTATTGGCCATGATGCACCTTCAGTACTTAATATTGAACGCTTGATGCTGGTCAAAAACTTCATCGATAAACTGGATCATTTTGTTAAATCTACCTATATGTCAGATGTGCCAGCTATTGGTGCTTTCTACCTGGACTGGGCGGGTATTGGTGGTGGAGTGAATAACTACCTGACAGTTCCAGATTGCCCGGTTGATACAAAGGGGACAGAGTTTATGTTACCCGGAGGTTTTATTGAAAATGCAGATCTGGCTTCTCTCAAACCGATAAAAACATTTGATGATGCCTATTTTCGTGATGGTGTGGCGGAGAGTTCAAAACATGCCTGGTATGAAGGTGATGATGCCCTACACCCCTGGGTTGGTGAAACTGAACCACAATACACAGATTTTCAGGATGAAGGTCAATATTCATGGGTCAAGGCACCGACTTTTTATGGAAAACGGGCGGAAGTAGGTCCACTTGCCGATGTACTGGTCGGGGTAGCCTCGGGTCATGATGGCTATACAAAATACCTGAATCAGGCGATGGATATATTGAAATCAGTTTCAGGAAACCCTGATATTCCGTTGGCTGCAGTACACTCTACGATAGGCCGGCATGCTGCTCGTGCAATACGTTGTGGTGTGATGATGGATACACTGCACGATCAGTGGCAACGACTGGTGGATAATATTGGTACTGGCGATGTTGACACCTTTAATTCTCCTGTATTTCCCAAAGAGGAAATTAAAGGTGTTGGATTTCATCAGGCACCACGAGGTACCCTGTCTCACTGGGTTGTTATAGAAAATGGTAAAATAAAGAATTACCAGGCTGTAGTTCCCAGTACCTGGAATGCAGGTCCACGTGATGCCGATGGACAGATTGGCCCCTATGAATCATCACTAATGGATAACCCGGTTGCTGATCCGGAAAAACCTCTTGAGGTTTTACGTACCGTGCATTCTTTTGATCCCTGTATTGCCTGTGCTATTCACATGGTCGATACCGAGCAGAAAGAGATTGTAAAGGTGAAGGCTCTGTAATTAAATCTTGAGAGTTTTATTGATATGGCTAGTAAAAATATTTTAATCATTGGCATGGGCAATGTGCTGATGCAGGATGAAGGTGTTGGGGTTCGAGCGGTTGAAGAACTGGAAAATCGTTACATCATTCCCGGGGAAGTTACCGTGATTGATGGAGGCACAACCGGTATGGGTTTATATGAACCCATTCGTAATTGTGATCAGTTAATTGTAGCTGATGCAATTAATACTGGAGATGCTTATGGTACTCTGGTACGTATTGCCAATGATGATGTTCCTGCTTTCTTTCAAACTAAATTATCTAATCATCAACTGGGGCTTTCTGATTTACTGGCATTGTTAACTCTAAAAGCAGAAGTACCTCGGCATGTAGCCATTATCGGGATGGTGCCACATTCACTTGAAAACAAGCTGGGTCTGACAACTGAAGCCGAAGCAGGGCTTGATGCCATGGTTAAAAAATTAGTAAACGAACTGGCCGACCTTGGTGTAGTGCTTGAACAACGTACTGATCCATTAATTGGTCACTGGCGCAGGGAAGCTGAGCGGGAAGCGCAAGGTTTATGTGCATAGGTGTACCTGTACAGATAGTTGAGTCGGGAGAATTCATGGCCATCTGTCGTGGGCGAAATGGTGAAGAACAGGTCAACATGATGCTGATAGGTGCTCAACCCGAAGGAAGCTGGGTACTGAATTTTCTGGGTTCTGCTCGAGAAGTATTGACTGAACAGGATGCCATCAATATCAATAAAGCGCTTGATGGATTGTCTGTGATTATGTCAGGGGAAGAGGATATTGATATTGAACATTATTTCCCGGGTGTAACCTGAACTTATGACAAATTTACAAAATATAATTGATGTTCTGGAAGCTACCTTTGAAAGGATACATCTTGAACAAATGCAGGGAATTCCCATTCTTAATTCTGCCATAAAAGTTCAGGCACTGGGTTTTCAACTGTATCAGGGCAGGGTGCTGGGTGTCATTATCACTCCCTGGTTAATGAATGTTGTGATGTTGCCAAAGCAAAATGAAGACTGGGGCAACATGGAACTGGGGCATAAACAGCCACACAAGTTTCCCTCAAAAACCTATAAGTTTATGGTGAATGATATTGATGGTATTGGCCCATGTCAGACACATTCGTTGTATTCACCCATGCGGGATTTTGCCAGTCACGAGCAGGCGGTTTCTGTTGCAACGGGGTTTCTGGATAGTCTGCTGGTTGAGAAAGAACTCACCGAAGAAGATATGGTTGATGAAGAACTACTGGGTCGTGTTATGCGTGGAGAAGAAACGCCCGAAATAAACCTTGATGATTTTGCAGTTATCGAACCCATGGAAGCAGGGGCTGCGCCTGTAAGAGGTCAGTCGGATATGAAAGTACAGGTAAAGGACAAACTGTCTCGACGAGATTTGTTACGGGGAAATTTTAAATAATATGTAACTACTCAGCGAGTTTCGATTTTTCTCAATATTTAAAGATTTTTTCCACGAAGTCACGAAGTTCACGAAGAAAAATAAAATGCTAAAAGTAACTCGATAAATCAGTTGAATTACAGAAGTCTGCACACAATCTGATACGTCTAGCTATATGAAAAAAGTGCTGATCACCAATAAGGTGACATTGCATTTTTTCATTACGCTAGCCAAACCAATAACTAGCAAATCTTTTTTGCACTTAACTAATTTTTCCAGGTTGAAGGATTTCACTCAACGTGATTATTAATTTTTGCATTTCCTGTTCTGTACCGATAGTTATTCGCAGGTAATTATCAATTCTGGGTTTGTTAAAATAACGTACCAGAACGCCAGCCTGCTTTAATTCTGTATATAATTCCAGAGCACCTCTTGATTCATGTGAGACAAATATAAAGTTTGCTGCAGAAGGTAAAACCTTAAAACCCAGCTGACTTAATTGCTCACAAGACTGTTCCCGTGTTTGAATGATTTTCTGACAGGTTTGCTGGAAGTAGTCGTCATCTTCTATAGAACTGACTGCGGCTGTCTGAGCAAGAGAATCTATTGGGTATGAATTAAAAGAATCTTTAACCCGATTCAGGCCTTCAATTAAATCCTTATGGCCAATGGCATAGCCCAGACGCAATCCTGCCAGGCTACGAGATTTCGAAAAAGTTTGAATCACCAGCAAGTTATCATATTTTTTTGTCAGTGGAATTGCTGATTCACCACCAAAATCGATATAGGCTTCATCAATGATGACTACCGAAGAACTTTGTTTGCAAAGTTTGTCAATGTCAGACAGGGGTATCAACATGCTGGTGGGGGCATTCGGGTTAGGAATTATGATGCCACCGTTATCGATATCAAAATCTTTCGTGTTGATGATGAAATCATCGTTTAACGGTATTTTTTTTGATTCAATTTCGTACAGGCCACAATACACCGGGTAAAAGCTATAACTTAAATCTGGAAACAGTAATGGTTGAGTCTGTTTGAAAAAAGCCTGAAAACTATGTGCGAGTACTTCATCAGAACCGTTTCCCACAAATACGTTTTCTTTCTGCACGTCAAAGCGTTGAGCCAGGGCTTCTCGTAACCGGGATGATTCAGGATCCGGGTAAAGTTTAAGCTGATGCTTGTTATAGCTATCAAGTGCCTGGATGGCTTCAGGTGAAGGCGGATAGGGGTTTTCGTTAGTATTGAGTTTGACGTATTGCTGATCCTGCGGTTGTTCGCCGGGTATGTATGGGTCTAACTTGTGAACGAGGTCGGTCCAGTACTGGCTCATGAAAAAATTCCAAAATACAATTTAGAGGGTTAAAAGGGAATATTAACCTATTAGCTCGCTTAGGTCGTCAGCTTGATTTCAGTCGTGATACCAGCTTATCCGTTGAATGCGCTCATCCAGCAATCATTCAGCACAGATAATATTTCCCGGTAGCCCTGCAGGGTTTGATCGTCGAGGTCGTTGTGCTCGTGCTTATAGGCAGAAAGTAAATGCCTGCAATGAATTTCTTCGTATTGACCTGAATTACAGATGGTGGCCAGGTCCCAGTAAGGACTGGCCATGGATGAATACTCCCAGTCGATCATCCAGAGCTTATTATTTTCATCCAATAACAGGTTGTTCTCATTCAGGTCATTATGTGAAGGTACCAGTTTGTCATGTTCAGACTCCATTGTTTTTAGCCTGTTCAGGGCTTGAGTAAAACGTGAATGGTATTTTTTCTGTTGCCTGTTATCTAATAAATCAAAATAACGGTTTAACAAACTTTGCAAGTCGACCTGTCCTTGAAACTGCTTCTGGCTATTGTGCAATTGCGATAAACCTTCTGCGACTAAATGCATGATATCAATTTGTGTTAAGTCTGTAGAGGTTGGGGAATGACCTGTTTTAATCGTTTGAGTCAGGCTTTCACCCTCGTCGTTGTGCCATAAACAGGCTGGTGACAGTCCGAGATTAAAAACGATATTTTGATTATAAGTTTCTGCATTTCGGTTTATGTAAGCATTCGTCTGTGTGCGTGGCAGTCGCAAAATTAAATCAAGAGAGCTATTTTTTAAGTGATAATTTTCATTGGTGTAACTGGTTAACTGTGTAATCTTAAACTCATCCGGGTGATAGCCTGCAAGCATCGGGATGCATTTAAATACCTGGTTCAGAGATGGCACCCGGGTGTTTTTCATAATGATCCCAGGTAGCTGCGAATATCTTTATTATCTGTATTGTTCAGCAGTTTAGCAGTTTCATCTATCGCGCAAACTCTTCCCTGGTGAATAAATGCCGTACGCCCGGAAGCCTGCAGGGCATCATCGGGTTGATGACTGACCAGTAGTGCGATCATTGATTTTTGTTGCACCAGTGATTTAAGCAATTCGATGAGTTCCTGGCGCAGGGCCGGGCCAAGAGCTGCAAAAGGTTCGTCCAGTAATAAAACTTTGTGATGACGAACCAGGGCTCGTGCCAGAGCGACACGTTGTCTTTGCCCCCCTGATAATTGTCCTGGCTTGCGTTTTTCCAGACCGGATAAACCCAGTTTTTTCAGTGCATCTGAAACTTCATTTTTTTGTTCCTCAGAGAGTTTTAATGATGGATTGATGCCCAGCGCAACGTTGGTATAAAGATCCAGATGAGGAAATAAATTATGCTGCTGAAAGACCATGGTGAGAGGACGCTGAGCCGGTGATAGATTCTCGATAAATTCATTATCGATACTAATATGACCACTTTGAGCAGGCAGAAATCCGGCAATCAAATTGAGTAAGGTTGATTTCCCGCAGCCACTCGGACCGATAATGCTGAGAATTTCACCGGGTTTTGCATCCAGGTCAAATAACATTTCTGCATTTTGCTGTTGATGATAACTGAAACTGAGTTGTTCAATCTTGAACATGATATTTCCCGCCGAGGCCGCGCTCCAGTAACCAGAAAACTATCAGGCACATTAGCAGTAAAAATACAGCGCTTACAGCAGCCTGTGGAATCCTGTAAGCACCAAGTTGCTGGTATAACATGAGCGGAAGTGTCGTCGTATCCACAGAGCCAAACAACGCGATTACACCCAGATCACCCATCGCCATCGCGGCAACCAGGGCAGCGGCTAAACCCATGGGGCGTCGCAATAGTGGCCAGTCAACCCAGCGGAATTTATGCCAGCCCCTGAGTGCCAGGCTGCAACATAGATTCTGGTAGCGCATTTGATTTTTTCGCATGGCCGGGCTTAAGACTTTAATGACGAAAGGTAAACCCATCATAGAATTGATCAGAATCACAATGGGGAATACCCAGTCAAATACATCCACATGCGGGGCCAGTAATACAAAATAACCGGTGCCGAGCACCAGTGGAGGCAACACATACACAACCGATCCTGCCAGTTCAATCCACTTGGCTCTGTTCACTTTGCCCCGGTTGGCAAGTTCACTGCTGCTGCGTAGCAATAACCAGCCGGCAAGTACCGAACAAAAAGCAGCACTGAGACCAATCATCAGCGTATAGGCTGATGCCAGCCAGAGTTTGCTGTTGCCAAGAACCTCTATAACAGGGCCGCGTATTGCATCGATAATCATCGCCAGTAAGGGTAGAGCGACAAAAATAGCAGCGAGCAAAATTACCGTATTATGCAGTAGCAAGTTTTTTGTATGGCGAGCATAACTGGTTGCTGAAATGTTGATTTCTACCTCGGGTAATTTTTGCAGGCTGAGACCTAAAAAAGCAACGACAAGGCACAGGCTCAATTGTAATAAAGCCAGAATGACGGCCTGTGTCGGGTCAAAGTCAAAACGTAATGACTGGTAAATAGCGACCTCCAGGGTTGAACTTTTAGGCCCTCCACCCAGGGTTAATACCACTGCAAAACTGGTCAGGCATAACATGAAAACCAGTAAGGCGACGCCGGGAAGGCTTTCACGAATAGCCGGCCATTCAATATGAACCCAGCGTTGCCAGGGTGTAAAACGTAATTGATCTGCCAGTTGCCAGTAATGATCGGGTAGTGATTGCCAGACAGGTAGGAGTAAACGTACAGCTAGCGGTAAATTAAAAAAAACATGCGCAATCAGGATGCCATTTAAACCGTATAAAGACCGGCCGAGTGGAATCCAGCCTTCTGCCCCGTAAACAGATACGACTCCCATGACAGCAACGATGGAAGGAACCACAATGGGTAGGCCAAATAATTTTAACAGTAAGTTGCGTAACAGAAAGTTACCGCGAAATGCAATAGAACGGGCTACCAGTAGAGCAAGCCCCAGGCTTATTATGGTTGATAAGAAAGCCTGCCAGAAACTGAAAAATAGTACGCGTCGAATATAGCTGCTGTGCCAGAATTGTAAGTCACTGGATTCGAAACCTGGCAGACGACCCACTGCCAACAGGCTGGCCATTGGAATTAGAACCGCCAGACTGAGCAGGGCTAACACCCAGTAAGCAGAGGTGGACTGGCGGTTCATCAGCAGGTTTAATTCGCCATGGCTTCAAGCCATTCATTGACCCAGTTTTTACGATTACTGGAAATGATCTGGTCATCAAATAATAGCGATGGAGATGGATCTATAAGATTGTTAAAGCCATCCGGTAAGTCAGATTTAGCCAGGATGGCAGGGTACATCCAGTTCGTTTGCGGAATAATACTCTGGAATTTTTTACTCAACATGAACTGTAAGAACTGTCTTGATAGTTCTTTTTGGTTGCCTGACTTAAGCAAACCTGCAACTTCAATTTGTTGATAATGACCTTCATTAAATTTGGCTGCGGCAAAACGTTTATCCTGTTCGGCAATGATGTGATAAGCCGGTGAAGTGGTGTAACTTAATACCATATCTGCTTCGCCCTTGAGGAACAGGCCGTAAGCTTCACTCCAGCCCTTGCTGACGGTCACGATGCGTTTGGATAATTGATTCCAGGCTTCTTCGGCCTTATCGCCATACACTTTTTTAACCCATAGCAATAGACCTAAACCGGGGGTACTGGTGCGTGGATCCTGTATCAGGATAGTGGGTCCATCGGGATTTTTCACCAGATCTTTCAAGCTGGTTGGGGGATTTTTCAGTAACTCTTTATTGTAGACAAAAGCAAAATAGCCATAGTCATAAGGCAGGAAAGTATCATCGTTCCAGCTTTGGGGTAAAGTTGACTTCGGCATGGATAAAGCATGAGGTTCAAATAAATCGGTAGCACGAGCTTCAGCGGTCAAGTTGGTGTCGATGCCTAGCACAAGATCTGCTTTGGTATTTTTGCCTTCCAGTTTGAGTCGGTTTAATAACGAAACACCATCTTCTAAACCCACAAGTTCCAGTGTGCAATTGCATTGTTTTTCGAATGCCTCTTTCACTTTGGGTCCCGGTCCCCAGTCACTGGTGAAAGAATCGTAGGTATAAACGGTAAGATTTGGTTTGGCAGCCTGCACATTAAAAGCAAAAATAAATGCCAGAATTGAGGCTGACAGCAGCTTTTGAAAAAAGATCATTAAGAAGTTCTCCATTAAAAACAAAATAAACAGAGAGATGTGGAATAGTTTAGATTCACTCACATCCCTACGCCAGCATTAACTGGATCAGGTTCATCGGGTTGACGTGGAAATGTCTCTCAGCTCAGGTGAGCACCCCGTTGAGGTGAGCGTAATATATTACCTGTAAGGCCCAGGGGCAAGGGCAGCTGTAAAATTATTATTTAAAAGCTGTGTTTTTGATCGAGGTCATCAGTTTAATCGCATTGTTTTAGATGCATAAATTCTGATTTGATCTGAGAAAACCTGAAATATGACTCCAGTTAATTCGACAATCTCGATGTCTCAGATTTCGATAAAGTAGTCTTTTATACGAGGGAGCTTAATTGGCAGGTTAGTGTCATGTCAGTCATTCCTGTTCTGATGTAGTAACCAGGAATTTTTGGAAGACGGGTCGTTATTGATAACATAGGAGTTTGCTATTAACTTAACGAACTTTCCATTAGTCAGCATTTACAGTGACTATTTATTTCGTAGATTGCTTTGCATGGTATTTTTGAGGATACTGTTAAGATAAAACAGGTATAAAAACTATCGAGGTTGTCTAAGGGGTGAAGTTATATTGTTAGTGCTTAGCCCATATTTAATTAGATAATAGATTACGACTGCTTTGTGGCAATTAATAAAACTATTAATAAGGCACCCATAAATTAGAAAGAAAACCTCGTGTCTTTTCAGGTACTAAAGATGAATTATTTTCGGTGACTAAATAACCTGGATTGCAGTTTTTTAGACGAAAAATAGAAGAGGCTATCAATATTGCTGATTTCTGGAATCAAGAAGACAAAGCCACTTTTTATGGCTTAGAAAGGAGGTGAATTGATGTTATTTATTTCTACTCATAAATATGATTCTCATATTTGGAGATGTTTACTATACTAAAAAGGGAAAAGTCGTATCGTTCGGTATCGCCAATAGAATTGGTGCCGGAATATTCGCGGCGGGAATCATTTATCAAGTATAGATGGCATTTTTTCAATAGTAGAAAATTGCCATACAAGTCAAATGCACATGGAAAAATTTAATCTACGCTACTTTGTCGCTACAGCTAATTTTCCTGTGATTTGGGTCGTTGGAGCAAAAAAAACATGAAATTGTGCCGAGAATGTCAACATAAAGTATCCGAACAGGCAACGGCCTGTCCTGACTGCGGCGCGCCTTTTCCAGCAAAGGATAAATGGGACGGATGGGGTTTCGAGTATAAGACAAAAGCTACATTACTTGGGTTACCACTGCTTCATGTTTCTTTTAAGTATCGTCCAAACCGTGTCCCAGTTCCCGCAAAGGGTGTAATTGCCATCGGCCAGTTTGCCATTGGCATCTTTACTTTATCTCAATTTGGTGTAGGGCTTGTGAGTGTTAGTCAGTTCACTATTGCTGGTTATGCTTTGGCGCAGTTTGGTTTTGCATATTCCTTGATTGCTCAGCTCGGAATCTATATTGATAGAGGTCAGGGGCAGATAGTAAAGAGCTTGGGTGAACTACTTGGAATGCTCTAACAAGCGGGTCAAGATCGTTCGCTATCGCTCACTGGGACGCTCCGCTCCGCTTACCCAAATCGTTAGGCATCAAGCGCAAAATGAATCCGACCATTGAAGTAATTTTATTTGATTTAGGTGGAGTACTAGTCGAATTAGGTGATGACCCAATTCCCGGGGAATGGTTGCCTGTTGATCGTCAGTTTGATCTTTCAGACTGGTTTGCTTCCGAGATAGCAATATCTTTCGAGAAAGGATTGACTAATGCGGTGACATTTGCGGAAACATTAAGGGAAGACTTAGAAATCGAAGCTTCACCCGAGGAGATTATAAAGCACTTTACTGATTGGCCAATAGGTCTGTTTACTGGTTCCCATGAAATCTTGAAGAGTTTAGAAAACAAATACAGGCTCGCTGTTTTATCAAATACCAATGAACTTCACTGGCCTAGAATTACAAGCGAATTTGGGATTAACAATTATTTTGAGCATATATTTGCGTCTCACCGATTAGGAATGGCGAAACCAGAAATTGAAATATTTGAGTATGTTATTAGTGAGATGAATGTGGAGCCAGGCAACATATTATTTTTGGATGATAACCACAATAATGTTGCGGCATCCAAAGGACTCGGAATTCATGGTGTTCATGTAAGTGGAATTACCCAGGTCCATCAGATACTAATTGAGATGGGAGCAATTGATGCCTAACACATATGAACCCCCAGCTAGTCAATAGGCACTGACCAACTTTTTCATCTCACGTAGTGAGGCGAAAAATTGATGATTAACAAAGCCAGCTACTTCAGAAGATGAAAACAGATTTATTCTTCTTGGTACTAGCTTTAAATTAAATACCCTTGTTGTCTGTCACTGCTTCCGTCAAGATGAAAAAATAGTACGAATCATATCTGCAAGAAAAGCAGATAAAGATGAGGCTAAGGCATATTGGAGTAAGCGAAAATGAAAGATCACTATGACTTTTCAAAAATGAAAAGTAAAAAAGAACCTTGCTTCTGTGTAAAACTCGATTAGGTCTAGTAACAACCAGTCAAATGAAAATTTGATTGAGACAATAGATGGAAATCGATTATTGAACTACGGATTAAATGAAAAACGCCGTATGCGCAGTAAAAAAATCACATTATCTTGACCATCCGGAATTCGGCATGCTGGTATTGATAACTCCCTGTGAAGCCCCTGAAGAAGAGGAACTGGCAACCACTGAAGAATTAGTTATAACTCGACTGGAGATAGTTTTTACCCCAGGTCAGCGCAGGATTTCTGTATGTAAGGCCTTAAGATTGTAAAGGGCAGGGCGATGATTCAGTCTGTAAAGTTGGGAACTATGCTGGAGCAGCTTGCTGATAGTATATGTTTTTTATTTACAAGTTATGCGATTACGCCCTTCGGTTTTTGAATAATAAAGAGCCTGGTCTGACCTCTTCATTATATCTTCAGGCTTATCCCCTTTTTCGCGTTGGGCAATACCTATACTGATAGTGATGTTTTGTTCAATAAATGAAAATTCCAGGTTCTCTATCTCCGTTCGTACGCGTTCAGCGAAATATTCGGCACAAGTTTGGTCACTATTTAAATACATGATTACAAATTCTTCGCCACCCCATCGCGCCACAAAGTCAGTATTTCTTACGACCTTATTGATGTGATCAGCAACCTCGACTAACACCTTATCACCAATGTCATGGCCATATGTGTCATTTATGAATTTGAAATAATCAATATCACACATGGCAATACAAAAATCTGAGTCTGTACGTTTAGATCGGTTAAACTCCCTGGTAAATTCATCTTCAAAATAACGCCGATTAGGTAGATCTGTCAGAGAGTCTGTAAGCATTAACTGGGTGATATCCTTTTCGTTTTTCTTGAGTGCTTCATTTGCTGCTTTCAATTTATTTGTCCGGTTATCAACCCGGTGTTCCAGTTCTTGATTGATAGTTGATAACCGTGCAGCAATATTTTTTTTCTGGCGATAAGAGTGAAATAATATGACTAGCATAAAAGCCATGATGAAAACTGCTAAACTGATAGTAATAATTATAATTTTGTATTGGTCGAATAAACTCGGGGTAAGATTAATTAATTCGGCATCTTCCGGTATTTTATCGATAGAGATTTCGGCTTTATCGATATAGTGCCAGTCAAACAATGATGTACTAACAGCTGGGACAACTCGTGGTGGACTAAATGGGCCTTTATCTATGGATAACAGGCTTTCTTGAATTAACTGGATGCCAACTTCGTGACCTTTCGCTACGACACCCCCAATAGCACCAGAGCCTATCATGGTTTCATGGAAAGCAAAAATTGGGAAAGGAGCCTGTTTTGCTATGGCTTTAAGAGCGGTTTCTGGAATCATTCGTTTTCCATGGCCATCACTAAATATCAGGTTATAGAAAGCAATAGAATCCTCGGGCAGGCCCTGGACAGTTTTTAATAATTCTGTAAAGGGCATATCTAGGTGCTCAATCTTTAAATCTGTAACTATACGAATGTAATTTTCCACCAGTTGCATGGATAATTTAGACCCTTCATGTGTAGCATCGCCAATTAAGTAGATTGTTTTGGCGTCCAGCATTTTCAGTGCCATATCGATAGTTTTTGGCATGTTTTGATGATATTCGATAAAACTATATGCAACCGGTTTATGATCCTCTGGAACTATATGAGTTTCACCAACCATCGGTACATCGGGTAATAGCGGGTAAAGATAATTATTGTAGAATGAAAATATGACGGGTGAACCGGTAACCCCAATGACATCAGGGTTGCTGTTTTTAAGCTGCTCTGCCTTTGTGCTGTAGTAATGATGCAATTTGTCAGGATCTGTAAAACGTTCATCCTCAAGTGAGTGAATATCAAGTAATATCGTCTTAGGATTTTTGGCTCCTTCAAAAGCCAGGCCATCAACTTTAGATTTGACGTAAGGATAGGTGACGTCCAGTGAAAGCAGTACTAGAACACGAACTTCATCTTGTGCGGATGTGATTTCGATTCTTAAGGCTAGAAAAAATAAAACGGACAAAATGATAGCCCCTTTTTTCATAATTAATGAAGTCCCTTTTTCAAAGTTTATTCTATTCACACTCAGAACATATAACCTATAAATTCCCTGTTACAATTATAGCAGAAAAATATGACTGAAGTTGACGCAAAACCCTGCGAGAAGCCCCGGTTAGTTAATAGGATGTCTGCTTTTATGGGTATTTATGGGTAATCTTGAAAAAACTGCCCGGCCTAATTTAGCGGTTAAGCATTAACAGGTATCATAAAATGAGCATTAATCAGTAAATAACCAAAAGACAGTCAGCTAATCCATTTTTAATACCTTTGAAGGCTCTGTTGTACGGGTTTTTTTATTGCCCCTTTTAACCAGGTTTCGGTTATTAATACGGTCGCAATGCAGTCAATCTCCTGCTACTCTCTGTCGACTTGAGAATCGCAGTAACCGGCAGGCGATGGTGGATATTCATCAGATATTGGTGAATCAATTTATCGCTTCATTCAAAGAAGCTC
>JAAEMR010000122.1 GCA_024225395.1 Gammaproteobacteria bacterium | reverse complement strand
GCCAAGGTCATGGACAAAACAGGAAAAAATGTTACCGAAGTTTTTATCAAAGGCGCTCATTCTGCGCTCTCTGCATGCAATCAACATCATATAAAGCTGGCTATTTTAGCGCGTCGAAGCCCATCCTGTGGTGACCGGCTTATTTATGACGGGACATTCAGTGGCAGGACAATCTCTGGCATGGGGGTTACAGCAGCATTACTAAAACAACACGGTATTACGGTATTCAACCAGGACACAATTGATGAGGCAGCTGAGTATTTCGACAAAATAAATACCTCAACCCCTTGACCTTTATATCAAATCCCCAGATAGGCTTTCTGTACTGCCGGATTCTGCATCAGATCAGCAGCATTTTGAGTCAGTGTAATCTTGCCATTTTCAATCACGTAACCTCTATCGGAAATCTGCAATGCCTGATTGGCATTTTGTTCCACCAGAAATATCGTCGTGTTTTGTTCCTTATTTATTTTCTTAATAATGTCGAAAATCTGGGTGATGATCAGTGGAGCCAACCCCATAGAGGGTTCATCCAGAAGCAAAAGTTTCGGTCTAGCCATTAATGCACGAGACATTGCCAGCATTTGCTGTTCACCACCACTCAGGTTTCCACCAGCCTGCCCGGAACGTTCTTCCAGGATTGGAAACAATGAAAACACATAATCCAGATCACGTTTAATACCGTCTTTGTCAGTTCTTAGAAAAGCCCCCATATCGAGGTTTTCACGCACCGACAAATGCGGGAATATGTGTCGTCCTTCAGGAACCTGGCTGATACCAAGTGTGACTATCTGATCCGCAGGTAAATGGTGGACTGATTGTCCCTGAAAAGTAATTTTCCCAGACCTGGGTTTAACAATTCCGCAGACCGACATCAGCGTGGTACTTTTACCGGCTCCATTGGCACCAATCAGGGAAATAATTTCTCCCTCATTGATGGTTAAGCTAACGCCCTTCAGTGCCTGTATATTTCCATAAAAACTATGAACATGTTGCAACTCAAGCATCTGCAGATTCCCCAAGATAAGCTTTAATGACCACTGGATTATTGCGAATTTCTTCAGGCGTACCCATCGCAATACGGCGACCATAATCCATCACAAATATTCGATGAGATAACTCCATCACCAGTTTCATGTCATGTTCTATCAATAAGATAGACTGCCCTTCCCGTTGAAGCAGATTAATCAGTTTAATCAGTTCCTGTGTTTCCTGTGGATTCATACCGGCTGCAGGCTCATCCAGCAGCAACAAAAAGGGTTCTGTAGCCAGAGCACGACCTATTTCGAGTCGTCTCTGTGCACCGTAAGAGAGGTTACTGGCAAGATCATTAGCGTGTTTTTCAAGCCCCATTTTCTGCAGTATTTTATAACTTTTATGTATTGTTTCCTGCTCTTCCTGACGCGTCGCTGTGTTACGCAAAATGGCGCCTAAAATAAAAGAATTCGTTCTGCAGTGTCGTCCAATCATGACATTTTCAAGTACCGTCATTTTTTGAAACAGGCGAATATTTTGAAATGTTCGTGCCATGCCTTTTTCAGCCACCTGGTTGGGTTTGAGCCCATTCAGACGGATGGCAGGGGTACCGGGAGGTGTTAATACCACATCACCCTGAGTTGGATTATAAATGCCCGTTACGCAATTAAAAAAAGTGGTTTTCCCTGCCCCATTAGGGCCAATTAATGCGACGATCTCTCCGCTGTTAACGTCCAGATCAAGGTCATCCAGCGCCTTGATACCTCCAAAACGCATACCGAGGTTTTTTACCTGTAAAATGGGGGTACTCATTCCTGTTCGCCCTTCTGCGGTCGATACTGGTAATGCCTTCGGACATTTGAAATCAAACCTTGTGGCCTGAACACCATCATCGATACCATGATGGCACCAAATGCCAGCATTCGGTAATCAGACAATGCGCGAAGGTATTCCGGCAATAGAATTAAAATGATAGCCCCCAGTATTACCCCAAGAATAGAGCCCATGCCACCCAGAACCACTATCGCCAGGATAATAGCCGACTCCAGAAAGGTAAAACTCGCCGGGTTAATAAAGGTTGTTTTAGCCGCAAAAATAACACCAACCAACCCTGCCCAGGTCGCACCTAAAGCAAACGCGGTGAGTTTTGTTTTGGTTTTGTCTATGCCCATCGCCTGACAGGCTATTTCATCTTCGCGCAATGCGATCCAGGCTCTACCAAGACGCGAGTTTTGTAACCGATTGACAACAAAAATAGTAATTAAAACCATTACAATCATCAGATAATACAGGTAGGTAATCGCCTGATTCAGTGTCAGGTCAAAACCCAGTAATCCGGGTCTCGGGATATTAGAAATACCGCTGGGACCCTGTGAAAATGCATTCCAGTTTTCCATCACCAGACGAATAATCTCCCCAAAAGCCAGCGTCACTATCGCAAGATAATCCCCCCGTAGCCTTAACACAGGAAAACCCAGTAAAACACCGAACAAAGCAGCCAGTAAAGCGCCGAGTGGTAACACCATCCAGAAAGTCATGCCAAAATGGAAATTAAGTAGGGCGTAGCTGTAGGCACCCACTGCATAAAACGCGACATAACCCAGGTCCAGTAATCCCGCAACGCCTACCACAATATTTAAACCGAGACCTAATACCACATACATCAATGCTGTCGTCATCACATTGATTTGATAGGTAGAAAACAGGTGCGGAAAAGTTAATGCAAACAGAAAAAATGCAGCCGCCAGGGGATAAAGATATTTTGGTTCACGCAACAGAATTTGAATCAAATTATGTTGCTGGATCTTTTCCGATAACTGTTTTTCACGACGATTTTTCTGACGTTCAAAAAATATTCGTCCGAAAATTGATAAAATAAAACTGCCAAAACCCACGTAAAACATGTTTTCCCAACGCCAGATAATGGTTTTTTCAATCGCATCCACCTTTATCACCATAATGGGAAAAGTAAGAAACATGAACCACAATGAAACAAGCGCCGAGCGTTTACTTTCTTTTAAAGAAATCATCTCTACACCTTTTGAATATCGGCTCTGCCCAGCAGGCCAGAGGGTTTAAATAATAAAATTAACACCAGTAAACCGAATGCAAAAACATCTTCATAGTCACTGGATACATAACCGGTGGCAAAACTCTCGGTCAGGCCAAGTACAAAACCTCCCAGTACCGCTCCGGGAATCGAGCCAATGCCACCCAGTACTGCTGCAGTAAAAGCTTTAATACCCGCTATAAAACCGATGTAAAAATTGATTTGTCCAATATGAGAGGCAATCAGAATGCCTCCGATAGCAGCCAGGGCTGACCCTATGATAAAGGTCATGGAAATGACCCGGTCAACATTAATACCGACCAGCATCGCCATGGTGCGATCCTGTGACGTTGCCCGCATCGCTTTACCAATACGGGTAAATTTAATTAACAAGGTTAACCCGAACATCGCTGCTGCAGTGGTTAATATAATCACCAGGTCTGTGGTGCCGACTATATGAGCCACCGGTTCCATAAAATCAAAATCAGGTATCAATTCTGGAAATGCCAGAAAATCTGAAGTTTGTGCCAGCAGTACATAGTTTTGCAGGAATATGGACATACCAATAGCACTGATCAACGGTGATAAACGAGGTGCATGGCGTAAAGGTCTATAAGCCAGTTTTTCAATGGTAAATCCGTAAGCACTCGACCAGATTGCCGCTGCAAAACCAGCCAGAACTACGATTGCCAATACAGGAAACCCGTAAATGGATAATACCGTGGCTATAATATAAGACGTAAACGCACCGATCATATATATTTCACCATGGGCAAAATTGATCAGGCCGATAATGCCATACACCATGGTATAACCTAATGCGATTAACGCATAAATTGAACCACGGGTAAGACCACTGAAAAAGAGTTCTATAAAATATTCCATACCACCAGACCATAAAAAAACCCGGAGCAACAGAGCTCCGGGTTCTTACTTAAGGTTTATTTTACTTCGACGTATTTACCATTTGTAACCTGGTACATGGAGAAACCAACACCTACAGCATCGCCTTTGCTGTCAAAATTAATATTTCCAACCGGTGTATTGGTTTTATTATCTCTCAGCGCTTTACGAATGGCTTCATAGTCAGTAGTACCTGCATTATCAATCGCATTTAACAGTGCCAATGCTGCTGCATAAGCATTTTCATAAAATGCACCTGGATCAGCATTATAAGCCGCTTTATGAGCTGCGTTAGCCGCTGAAGATAATGGATTTTTAGAGTTATCCTGTGGGCCTGACGCATACACACCCTCGGCATATTTCCCTGCAACCTTGATAAAAGTATCATCCTTCACACCATCATCAGAGATAAAAGGTATTTTGATACGTTTCTTACGCATCTGGGTGATAATTTTTGAAGCTTCAGGATGATAACCACCAAAAATTACGCCATCAGCACCTGAACGTTTGATTTTTTGAACAACAGCAGAGTAATCAACCGCACCTGGCGTTACACCTTCATACATAACCACTTCTCCTTTTGAAGAATTTTCCAGAAAAGTTTTGGCAAATTCTGCCAGTCCTTTACCGTAATCACCTTTATCGTGGATAACTGCAATCTTTTTCAGGCCTAATACATCTAGAGCAAAATCAACTTCAGTTCGCGCCTGTGCATCATCGGATGCAATGGTACGATAGAAGTTTGGATAATCACCGCTTTGAGTCAGGCCTGGGTTTGTGGCTGAAGGAGAAACAACAACAATGCCAGAGTTTTTATAAATTGGTAAAGCCGCTTTGGTAGCGCCTGAACAGATATGTCCTAGAACAACATCAACACCATCAGAAACCAGTTTAGTAGCGGTATTGGTAGCAATCTCCGGTTTACAGACATCATCTTCAATTAATAGCTCAACCTGTTTACCATTGATACCACCTTTTGCATTCACTTCTTTAACTACCAGTTCAGCAGCCTTGATCGTCGGAATTCCGTAAGAAGCCAGGTCGCCACTGTGCGGACCCGCAACACCGAGCTTAATCGTATCACCAGCCATCAGGCCCGGTGCGGTAAATAGCAGGCTGATTGAAGCCGCTAGAATTGATTGTTTTATACCTGTTTTCATTAGTTTCTCTCAGTTGGTTAAGATGAAAGCAGAAGCATAAAAAATATTGGTCAATTAAGCTAGCAAAGTTATCATCAAATATGATTTAAATTAGTTTCAATTATCGTATTTATTTAAAATAAAACGAATAAATACATTCCCAGCAATAAACTTGGAAAATTAAATCTTTAAAAATCAAATTTTACACCCTGAGCCAAAGGCAATTGTGCAGAATAATTGACCGTACTGGTTTGACGACGCATATAAGATTTCCAGGCATCTGAACCCGATTCACGCCCTCCTCCTGTTTCTTTTTCACCACCGAAGGCACCTCCAATTTCTGCACCGGAAGGGCCAATATTAACATTCGCAATTCCACAATCAGAACCGGTTACCGATAAAAAAGTTTCAGCTTCACGCACATCATTGGTAAATATGCAGGAAGACAAACCCTGAGGGACATCGTTATGCAGCTCTATGGCCTGTTCCAGGCTCTCGTAACGTAACACATACAGTATGGGGGCAAATGTTTCCTGCCTGACAATTGCCGACTGCGATGGCATTTCTACAAGTGCAGGGGATACATAAAAACCTCCGCCAGGAACATTTTCTGTGATCAACTCTCCTCCTTTAATGATTCCTCCCTGTTTTTTAGCCGTTAATAATGCGAACTGCATATTTTCCACTGCAAGATGATCAATAAGCGGTCCAACCAGTATTCCATCGGTTAAAGGGTTTCCAACAGGAGCAGATTTATAGGCCTGGATCAAACGAGGAAGTAATTTATCGGCTATAGATTCATGCACAATCAGCCTACGTAAACTGGTACAGCGTTGACCGGATGTACCAATTGCTGAAAAAGTGATAGCACGTACTGCAAGCTCTAAATCAGCTGAGGGGGTAACTACCATGCCGTTATTACCTCCAAGTTCCAGCAGGCAACGGCCGAATCGCTTCGCGACTTTTGGAGCTACAATTTTACCCATCCGGGTTGATCCCGTGGTTGAAATTAAAGCCACAGATTTTGATTCAACGAGCTTTTCACCAATCTCATGATCACCTATAACCAGTTGCAGAAGATTTTCAGGTGCTGCTTCGAACCTGGTCAGAGCCCGTTCAAAAATAACTTTACAGGCTATCGCAGTAAGCGGGGTTTTCTCCGAAGGTTTCCATATCAGGCTGTTACCACAAACCAGAGCGAGAGTTGCATTCCACGCCCATACTGCAACAGGAAAATTAAACGCGGTAATAACGCCGGTCACGCCTAAGGGTAACCAGCTTTCGGCCATTCTATGACCGGGTCTTTCTGAAGCGATAGTCAATCCATACAACTGGCGTGACTGACCCACCGCCAGGTCACAGATATCGATCATTTCCTGCACTTCACCTAAACCTTCAGTCAGTATTTTACCCATTTCCAGGGATACCAGCTGGCCAAGATCATTTTTTGCAACCCGTAACTCATTACCCAACAGTCGAACTAACTCGCCCCTTTTGGGAGCTGGCACATTGCGCCATTGATTGAAAGCTATTGAGGCTTTATTAATAATTTCAGGCATTTGTTCAATTTCCGTTTGATGAACAGTCGCTATTTGTGAACCATCAATTGGAGTGAAAACTGTTAAACCTTCATCCGTAATATATTTATCAATGCCTAATGATTTAAATAATAGTTGATAATCAATCATATCAATTCTCCAGCTTTTTATAATATGAACCACTGTGTGTATTCAACAGGCTTTGCAGAGGTATTTCTTCCTGCTTGATGCAACCACGTTCTGGTAGCTCTCCCCGATTCACCAGCTCAATAACTGCACAGGCTGAAGCCGATGTTGTCCAGGATATTGCAGTACGCATTTTACCTGCAATCTGTTTCGGGTAATATGCTTCAACAAACTCCTGACGCTTTAACCGGTCATTTACCAACCCTTCTGCAGCCGCATGTACATACACAACATCATCATTTACCGGAGGTTTGGCATGAGTCAATATTTTTCCCGCAAGCTCTCTGTTTTCACGTAATAATAATTCATGAAAAAAGAAATTCATCAGGCTGACATGACCGGGGTAACGCATTGTTTTATAGTCAAGATTATCAATTTTATTCAGATAAGTCTGACACATGGTTCCCAATCCACCAGAAGTTGTAAAGGCTTCCAGCTGAACGCCTTTTATATAGATCGTTTCAAGCCACTCCATGGCAGAAACCCATTTATGCAGGCCTTCTTCAATAACTTCACAATCATTTAAATATTCATTCACCACTCCCTCTGGTGACCAGTTGAATGCATAAGCCAGTAAACCGGTAGGGTTTTGTGGAAGTGCACCGACACGTAGCTTCAAAGATCGAACTGTTTCAAACTGATTGACCAGGTGAGAACCTACAATACCAATAAAACCAGGAGCCAACCCGCATTGTGGAACCATAACCGCTGAAGCAGTTTTACTAAGTGATAAAATTTCCTTGGTGATTGCTACATCTTCAGTGAGGTCGAAGTAATGCAAACCATTTGAATGACAGAATTTCGCCAGATCAAGGTTCAGGTGATAAGGAAGACAGGAGAGTATAGCTTCACTCCCCTCCAGCTGTTGTTTCAGGTTTTCCAGGTTAGAAACATCCACAGTAAATACCGGAAAGGTCAATGAAGGTTTTCCAGGATGCATATCTAGTCCGATAACATCAAAACCACTTTGCTGTAAAAGTTGAGCCGCTAATCCCCCTACTTTACCCAGACCTACTACTGCAATTTTTTTAAATAACATGTCAGACCTCCATAATTACTTATGTAAATTTGATCATGTCTATCATTCATTTTATATAATTAAACTGGTTGTATTATTGATTAATATAGTCACTTCTACTAAGTTTACTAACATTATGACTAAAAATATTCAAGATCAAAGGTTAATAGCTCTGCTTCGTGCTAACTCGCGTCTTCCTATCAGTGAGTTGGCTCGAAAGCTTGGTGTATCACGTACTGCAGCACAGGCAAGGTTACAAAGGCTGGAACGAACGGGAATTATTAAAGGCTACACGGTCGAACTTTCAGATGAGTATTTAAAGGGCTGTATCAAAGCCATGGTGATGATCAAGGTTCCACCTGCTAAACGAGTCAATATTGAAAGAGCCCTGTCTAAAATCCCACAATTGATCACGTTGTATTCCATCAGTGGAAATTTTGATATGACAGCCGTCGTGATTGCTCCCTCTGTCGTAGAGCTGGATGATGTTATTGACCAAATAGGAGTTCTTGAAGGTGTAGAGGAAACCCAGTCATCGGTCATTCTGTCTACAAAGTTTGAGCGATAGGATGAAAATAGTTAAATTTTTTTCAACTCAAAGCTATTCAAACCAAAATGCTACCCGTTAAAAAAGCCTACCTATACACCTTATTGACCATTCTGTTCTGGGGAGGAGCGGCATCAGCTTTCAAGACAGCTTTATCTCATATTTCACCCGTTAGCCTGTTAAGCATTAGCTCGGTCATCTCTTTTCTGCTGATCAGTGTCTTATTAATTAGCAGAAACAAAACCAGACTGTTATTTAAACTGCCTGCTAAACAATGGTTGTACCTGTTAATTCTGGGAGCCATCAACCCGTTTCTTTATTACATAATTTTATTTGAAGCCTATCACCGCTTACCCGGGCAGGTGGCCATGTCACTCAATTATCTGTGGCCTGTCATGTTAGCTTTATTATCCGTTCCCATACTCAAACATACTCTTAGCAAGGAAAGCTTATTTTCAATATTACTCAGCTTTATCGGTGCAATCATCATCGCTTCGGAAGGAGATATTTCAGCCTGGGGAACATTAAACTCAACAGGGATTATTCTGGTACTGGCTAGCACCGTGGTGTGGGCGAGTTACTGGTTATTAAGTACTCGGCTGAAAACAGATACCACTCTCAAGCTGTTTATAGGCTTTTTAAGCGGAAGCCTGCTTTCAGTTATCTATGCCCTGCTAAATGACCAGCTTTTCATCGACCTGGATAAAATACCCTGGTTGTCAGTGATGTATGTAGGTATTTTTGAAATGGGTATCACATTTTTCATCTGGCTAAGTGCTTTACAACTCGCCAGTAATGCTGCGAAGTTGGCCAATTTAATTTACCTGACACCTTTTGTTTCATTGATGCTGCTAGCTTTAGTACTGAATGAATCTATCTATTTTTCAACCGTGGCAGGTTTAATAGTAATCATAGCCGGCATACTAACCCAGCAATACTGGAGAACAGGCCGGTTAAAAAATCAATAAAATCGGCAATAAAGCATAATCATCAAATTAACAGAAAAAAAAGCAAATCTTCTTAGATTTAGTGCAATAGTATTTGTATAATCCCGACCTCACAAAATGCCCCCGTAGCTCAGCTGGATAGAGCGCACCCCTCCTAAGGGTGAAGTCGGACGTTCGAATCGTCTCGGGGGCGCCATTTATTTCTTGTATTTCAATAGCTTATTTTAGCCTACTTCTATTACCCGGGAACTGTTAACCGGGAATCCGATATTAAAAATACTGATTTTTAGATAGCATCCATTGAGCAATGTCTTCATCCTGGTGTGGCTCAGCATTATACCTTTCATTATCCCCGCGAATAGCATGAACGAGGTTAAACACAATAGCCCCACCATTATCTTTATCATCAGGAACGATAGTTTCGTCGATATTAGACTTCACCCATTCTATAAATTTTTCTTTTTCCTGGTCTGTAAAACTCATTTGGCCATTCCTGTTATTATCAAAACAGTACTATAGACTATTAATTCTTAGAATACTAAGACAGCTTATTTGTAGTCCAAATCCTACAAAACCTGTCGCCTTTTTCCATATCGCTTAAATATTGAATAACACATAATGGTGACATATTCACTTCAGGATAGACTCGTGAGTCAATTAGAAACTTATATAGACCCAACAACCACTGACCAGTTGTTGAATAACCTCAGCCTCGCTATCGATGAAACTAAGCTAGTTATCAGGCTTAACGAGTTAAACAATCAGATTTTCAAACTTAAATCATCGCAAAAAGAGACTGGACGATCTGAGTTTTTGAAAAAAGAAATGATAAAACTTAAAGTTCAGCTTAACTATCTCAGGGATAAAGTAATTTATAGTACCAATCGAAAATGAATTTTATTTTTCAACACAATCCTGCTCTTAACCACATTATCGATCAAATTATGCTCGATATTGAAGGTCATTCTTATAAACCAATGGCCATGACAGATAATAAACAACTGGAATCAATCGAAGAGCTAAAACAACTTCATAAAGAGTTGAAACTGTTGCAGTCCACTTCTACAAATAAAAAACCCTCAACTCGCCTCCCTGCTTCATAAGAATATCACCCAATTTATTAGCTGAATCTCCAGCAGATTAAAATAGCTTTTACGACCTAAAGTTGTTTACCCCTGTAACATTAACTTCAATTTAAGCCCGAAATTATTTCTTTCGTACAGGACTAAAACCTACTGCAGAAATATAATTTCAGTTCAGTTATTATATCTTCAGTCATCTCAAAGCGCCTGAACTAACCGCTATTGACCCTTCCTGCTTCCTTGCAGGTCCAACATTGTAAAACTGAATTAACACCTTCGAGGTAAATAATGAACGCCGTTCTTGAAGCACTTCAATTTAGACATGCCTGTAAAAAATTT
>JAAEMR010000121.1 GCA_024225395.1 Gammaproteobacteria bacterium | reverse complement strand
TCACAAGTCAGCACATTTAACAGCGGATAGAGTAAAAGTAACATTATCGTATTCAACACAATACGAATAATCATTGGGAGAGGTAGCCATAACATAGTCTTGCACCGCACCGGTATATACAACCTGATTATCATTTTCCAGATAATTAGTTTGATCCTGTTTATCATCTATTAATACACTAGATGTAGCGTCATCCCACCACCAGACACGACTCTTGCCTGGTTCAACAGGCCCTGCATAAATAACCATAGCTGCAACCTTATTTAACTTGGAATCAATAGTGAAGCAATTATTAACCGTACATTTCGATGCATCTGGAGCTGTTGCCGATATAGAGTCAAAATCTTCTGAAACTACATAATAAAAATGATCCTTCCAGTTTTTCCAGAAAAATTCATCATAAGATGTTCCTGTGGCAAGTTCACAGTAGCTATCTCCAGCAGAATTTAGCACAAAATTATTTGTCGTCACTATAGGCGGTACAGCAACATAATTTATAACCTGCGGGAAACGTCCATAACGAGTAGGCAAGGGGTTTGGAGGAATAGGAAGAACAGGGTCATCATCATCATAATTACTATTCACACGGTAATCAGTTAGTTGCAAAGGAGCTGGATTTGGTAGGCGACGATTCGCGTCCGCATTTCCATAACTGGCAAGGCAAACTGCTAGAGACTGAGTCAATCGCTCAACTGTTGATACAGCGGTACCCACACCAGCAGAATTATCAAATGAAAAATCATTTAATGCGTTAATTCGCTCCCAGAATTCATCCCTGTAAATTGCAATTACCTGATCATTATAATTTTCATTACTATTTGAAACCGCTGCAGAAGTCGTTAGAAACGTCCACAAAGTATCAGTTGTGGCTGGCAAATCAGTACTGTAATTAATATTGGGGCCATCTTCAAGGTACTCCGCCAGAGAATAATTTGCTCTACAATCAGGTAGAGCAGCATTCGGCAATCGATCCTGATCGATTGTAGAACCCGGACTTATAATAAATGCAATTGGAAAATTATCTATAGAGGCATTGTGTTTCAGATTATCATTTTCATCGACCAGTTTCAGGTAGCCAAGAGAGTCCCTGTTCACCATATTATTTGGGTTGTTTTTATAGTCACCTGAAACTACATACCAGAGACATTCACCAGATGCGTCTTCGATTTTACCTCTTCCTAGCGTTTTAAATGGAAAATATCCATAGGAATTTACACCCGTTAAACCACAAGTTGCATCCTGTCCACCTTCTGAATTAATAGCAGAATTTGCATCAGGACATGGTAGTTTACCCATCCTGTAAAGATCTACATTTCCATCAGCACCACCACCTGGTCCTATATCTCTCACTGTGTAATCTACAGCATAACTAAGCAAAGCTTCCTTGGCTTCTAGCAGTGCTTTCATATTTTTCAACTTTTTCTGTTCATTCAATTGACTAACAGAAGAGGCTAAAAAACCAGAAAATCCGGCAATAATAAAACCTATCATCACAACCATAAACAGCAACAGTGCTAACCCAGATTGTTCCTGTTTATTAATCACAGGGTATTACCCTTCTATACGCTTGAAGTAACTAATATCACTTTTTTCACCCGTGGTAATCGAATGATGCTTCCCATCGGGCGTTTTAATTTGAACGAGGTTTTTAATCTTTGTGCTGATGTAAACTGTTGAACCATCATCCAGCTTACTTCCATTTTCAAAAGCCTTGCCATTTAACCAGGCTATATTTTGACCACTTTGTGAAATGGTAACACCCGCCAGGCTGACCGATAATTTAACTTCCTGTAGCTCAACTTTCTGCTCTTCCTCAGGTTCTGCAACTTTTTGAGGCTCTTCTGTTTTAGCTACCACAACCTCTTCTTTAGCCTGTTGTTTTTTATACCTGTTTTTATTAATTAATTCACGTTCCTGAGGTGTAGTAAACAAAGTAAGAAATTCGATATCATTTGTCTGCGCAGGCAAAGAACCTGCAATCAAAATATTTGAACACAAAAGTGTAATAGTTAGTTTATTTATTCTGAACATCGACTGTAATCCATCTTAATAAACAGCTTGAAATTAAATTAGAATCTTTAGTGCTTAATACATTATTACCCTGCCTTTTTCTTTTAATCGAGCAGCTATCGATAGTAAAAAGATTATCTATACTGTTTTCAATACCTTCAAAAACAGCAAAAATATCCTCTTCATGTAACAGGTGCATGTTCAATTCCATCGGGGTGCTGCTGACATAAATCTTTTTAGCTGTTTTAAATTTAGGAATAGCATATTCTTGCTGAGGAGCAAGAGTGTAACTCAACTGAGGAAGCTGCAAAGCTTCATTGACCAGCTCCAGAGATTCTATCCAGCTAAGCCTTCTTTCAGGACCGATTAACCCGCTTTTTCTATATTCCTTATATCTTTCTGTATATAAGTGAATCAGATCGATATCTTCTACCAGTTTAATATACCTGGAGTGGGCAGCAGACAACGATGCTTTTACTTTATTATGTTCAGCTATTTTTTTACTTTCATATTGATATCCGGCAAAAATCAATCCTGCCGAAAGCAGCAACGAAATACTGAAAAAAATAAGCGTCCGTTTGAGGAATTGAATATCTATTTTATTTGACATTTAGATTCACCTCCCTCACTACTCTAATCGTAAAATCGGCCCTTTTATTAAGGTCTCCCCTACTGTTAACCTTGACATTAACATTACCTGACAAACTTTCATTTGACTCTATATTAAGCGGCCTTTTAATAACCTGAACAAGATCGTATTTATCAGACACTTTCATCGTATTTTCTACATCGTCGATAAGGCTCAGTGCATAACGGTAATCACCGTCAAAATTGAGTAAGTTACCCGATACAGTCACTATCTCGAAAAGTTTATTTTTTCTTTTGGAACGACTTCGACTTTTCCTTGTTCTAGAATTAGTTTTTTTCAGCTTCTGCTCATCGGCGTCAATCGCTGCAGAATCTGTTGCTATGATCCAGTCCAGTTCATTTACCCGCATTTCTCTAAATAATGAAATATCCTGACTGATCATTGCCATCAGCTCGCGCGGAGATCGAAGGTAAGTTTGCTTCAGTTTATCCACGGTTTGAACAATATTTTTCATATTGCTGGTACTGATATCCGAGTCAATTTTTTGTTCATTTAGCTGATTGAATTTGGATTCATATTTTTGCTGCAATAATGCCATCTCCTTAACGGAAGATTCATACAGAAAACCTTTTGCCAGGGATATGGATAATAAACCGATACTTGAGGTGAGTAGAATAATACCGGCTATCTTGGTACCCAGAGAAGTCAGGTAATGGTAAAAATATTTCTTTTCCCTGTTCTGTGCATAGTGGTTAGAAAATGTTTTTCTGCAAGCCTGAGCGCAGAATACGACCGAACTAAAATCCTGCTCATCGGCTACTTCGATTTTTTCGCTACTTATAAAATCATTAATATTTAGAATACTGTAATCAAACAGAGCATCATCTTCAGACTTTAACCTGAATTTTTCCATGTGCCTTGCATTACACAAAATATGAACCGAAATCATATCATTTCGATCAACTATTCTCTGGCTAACAAGATAACGCTGAGTACCTTCGATATCACGAATAACATCGCTTGTATAATCACCCTGATAAAAGCTTGCGATGGGCACCAGTCGGCTCAGTATAAGCTTGCCGTCAACAAACACTGATTGCCTGAGGTTACTGGGGACTTGCTGGCTAACCAGAATAACGCACTTATGTTCAGATTTAAGTGCCGGAACCAGAGCTTCACTCACCATCGGTAAACTTAAAATACCCGACAGTGGTGTTCTGGTTTTCTCAATGATTTCTAACCAGGGCTTTAAAAGGTCCTGATTGGTTAACCCCATTAAAAGTAACTTTTCTTCCTTCCTGCCTTTCCTGATGACTCCCTGAGATACAGAATATCGATAATCTGAATTTCTAAAAAGTTTGGAAAAATTTCGATCTATTATGTTTTGTCGATCTCCACCCCTTATAAGCGGAATAACTACCTGACGAAACTCTTCTTCAATTAAATCCAGTAACAGTCGTACCGGTTCATTTTTCAGCGAGAGAAGATAAGCCTCGAACAGGTCCAGACCCTGTTCATCAGGCTCAAAATACACACTACTAATCAGTTTACGGCCATCCCATTCCTGGGCCACCATTCTGTATCCGGTAAAGTAGAGTATTCTTTTCATTTCACTTATTTAAAATGGCCTGTTAAAAATCAATTGTACTGATGGTGTCATACATAGGTCCAAATACTGACACAATTAACCATAAAACAACCATCCCGATGGTTGCCAGTAATGCTGTCTGTAATACCGGTTCCATGGTATCCATTTTGTCGTTGATATCCCTTTCAAAAAAATAACTGACATTTTTCAGAGATTCATCCATGCGCCCTGTTGACTCGCCAACTTTCAACATACGAATAACCAGGGGCGGGAAAATACCGATATTCTGAAAGCTTTCACTGATACTTCCTCCTTCAGAAATTTGAATCCAGGCCCGATCAATACCATCTTCAAGAACCAGGTTTCCGACGACACTTTTACTCAATTTGATAGCATCCAGAACGGTAATGCCCGATGCAAACATCAAAGCAAAATACCGGGTAAACCGGGAAATTTTAATTTTTTCACTGATTTCACCGAATAACCAGATATTCAGAAAAAAACCATCCATTTTAAAATGAAATTTATCATTTGATTTGTAAAAGTATCTGAGGATAAAAAATAAAACAAAAGGGGCCATAATGACCAGATACCAATACTCTACCAGAAAATCAGAGGTCGCCATCAATGCCAGAGAATGAAAAGGGATATCACCCCCTAAACCCGCTATTGCACTCATGATATCGGGCACCACAAAGATCATTAAAAACATGATGACAGCAAAAATCAGGGTACCAATAACGGCTGGATAGGTAACTGCTTTTTTAGCCTTTGCTATGATCTCATCCTGCCACTTCAGTGTCTCAGTGATATCAGCCAGAACACTTTCCATCTGCCCGCTTTTCTCACCCACTTTAATCAGACTGACAAAAACATTATCAAATACCTGGGGATACATAGACAGCGCCAGCGAGAATGAATTACCGCCTTCAATGGCTTCAATAACACTGGAAATAACATCTCTAAAACCGGGGTTCTCTTCACCTTCTCTCAAGTCAGTCAGTCCGTCGAGAATTGGCACCCCTGAACGAGTTAACTGCTCCAGATGAAAACTGAAATTGATCAAGTCCCTTCGAGTAATTTTATTTCGCCCGAATACATCTGCATCAGCTTGTTTTTGCTTGCTGCTCACCAGGTCAAGATTCATCTTTTCCAGACGAATCTCCAGGTCGGCTATATTGCCAGCATCCAGAGTACCCTGGATGAATTTTCCGGAATGATCAACCGCTTTATATTTAAATACAGGCATGGCTAACTCATACGCTCGGTTAAATCGGTAACACGGGATATTTCCTTGATTGAAGTAATTCCGGCAATGACATGCCTTACCCCATCATCAGCCAGGGTCAGAAAACCCTGCTTATTGGCTTCTGCTTTTATTTCCTTGGCAGTTGCTCCCTGCACCAGTAAATCATCCAGCTCCGAATTCATTTTTAATATTTCCAGCAATGCCATTCGCCCTCTATAACCCGTGTTGTCACAGGCTTTACAGCCTTTTGCTCGAAATAGTTTTTTTGGTTTCTCATCCTGATTAAAATTTAAAAGAGCCATTTCATAACGATCGGGGATATAGGACTCTTTACAGTATTTACATAATTTTCTAATCAACCGTTGGGCAATAATACCAATAATATTTCCGGCCATAATTTCCGAAATAATACCGATATCTCTTAACCGGGGCAGAGCTCCAATGGCCGAATTTGTATGCAGTGTTGAGTAAACCTGGTGACCTGTCATGGCTGCTCTGAAAGCCATTTCGGCAGTTTCATCATCACGAATTTCACCCACCAGGATTATATCCGGATCCTGGCGCATCAGAGATTTAATGCCATTGGAAAAATCCATTCCGGCCATTTCACTCACTGAAGTCTGACGTATCAACGGAAACGGGTATTCCACCGGATCTTCCAGCGTCATGATATTTACCTGCTCGGTACTCACATGATTTAACAAAGAGTATAAAGTGGTTGTTTTACCACTTCCGGTTGGTCCGGTAACCAGAATCATGCCTTCAGGCCTGGCCATCATGATTTTCAACTTGCGCATTGAGTCTTCAGGCAATTCCATTTTATCCAGCGGAATTACACCTTTTTCGCGGTCTAACACACGTAAAACTATATTTTCGCCATGAATTGTCGGCTGAGATGCAACACGGAAATCAATTTGCCTGCCGATAATAAGGCGTGATATTCGCCCATCCTGAGGGGCACGAGTTTCAGCAATATTCATGTCTGACATAACCTTCAGGCGAACCGCAATGGCAGACCAGTAAGTTTTATGCAAACTTCTTATTTGCCGTAACACACCATCAATCCGGTAACGTATTCGAAGAAAGCTTTCTTCCGGTTCAAAGTGAATATCTGAAGCTCCTCGTTTTACCGCATCGGCCAACATGACATCAACCAGTCGTACCAGGGGTTGACTATATTCTTCGATATCACCCTGGTAATTGGTGTAATCGGTCTCTCCTGTTTCAATTTCACGCAATATGCCATCGATAGAAAGTTCATACCCATAAAACTGATCTATTGCACTGGAGATTTCGGTTTCACCCGCAAGCACGGGTTTTATTTCGATATGCTGCCCGACCTGAATTCGGATTCGATCCAGCGTAAACAGGTTAAACGTATCAGACATGGCAATAGTTAAACTGCCTGTCATGGCATTATAATTTAATGGAATGACTTTGTGTTTTCTGGCTGTATCAGAATTTATTAACTTAATTGCTTCCGGATCAGGAACCACATTTGTAAGATCAACACTATCCTGCTCAAGAGCATCACCTAGAGCCGAACGCATGATGGCTTCAGTCGCAAAGCCTAGATTTACCAGTAACTTTCCTATTGGCAGATCAACTTTCTTTTGTTCTGTTAAGGCAATATGTAACTGATCGCTGGTTATAACCCCTTCATCTATAAGGATTTCACCCAGTCTTTTTGGCTTATTTAATTTACCCGGCTTTTTCACTGCGCCAATGCCTCTAAACGCTGCCTAACCAGTTGCTGGTCAAAAGTAATTACTCCAGTAGAACTATTTGCCAGTGCTTTTTCATAGAAGGTTAAAGCCGATTTCGTCTTACCTATATGTTCCAGACTAACAGCCAGGTTATAAGCATAATTAGGGTTATCAGGTTTTTTCTGCATGGCTTCAAAATATGAACTTTGGGCATCATTCCAGCGGTTTTGACCACCGTACATATTACCCAGAACAAAATGTAGATAAGGTGAATCCGGTTGCTCTCGTAACAACCCTTTTAGCTGTGTTTCTCCTAATTGAGGATCTATATTAGCCACCGAAATCAATGAAGCCATCGCCATGCTATCTTTAGGATTCTCGATCAATAATTGCTGATATTTTTCAATCGCCTGCTGATATTCATTTTCCAGAACATGAATCGCAGCCCTGCCTAGCAGACCATCTCTATCCGTTGCATCTATAGCCAGTACTTCTGTGTACAGCTTTCTGGCAGAAGCAATATCATTTTTTTCATAGGCATCATAGGCCTCATTCAGTATCTGACTTTTTTGTGAAACCTGACTGCCGCTGGAAATCGATAAAGTAGAAGCGCCTGATGATTTAGCTTGAGGAGATTCAATTTTCTCGGTCGGTTTAACATTCCTGGCAACTCGATTAACGTCTGTTTTAGCCTGGGCCTCAGATGCTATCTCGACAGAGTCACTATCCGTAGTATCAGTTTCTGTAGTACTTACCGTAGCTTCATTCTGCTCAGCCAGGCTATTCTGTTGCTCTATTTCCGCTAATACCTGGTTTTTACTTTCTAACGGGGTGGATAGATCCGCTTCAATTTCATCCACTTTAGAAATGATAGCAACAGCTTTAAATTTGGATTCTTTCGACTCAGGCAGGAACAGCTTATCAGCCTCATCTTCATTTTGAGGTTTAATTACTCCCGGCATCGGGTCTCTTTTAAGATTCACCAGTCTCTGATCAATAAATTCCGACTCTTCCTGTAAATGAAACAATCCCCACATAATTATACTTAGCAATAACAACAGGCCAATGCCAGAATATAATTTGTAATATTGTGTTTTAAACTGACCTGACTTACTGAGGAATACTCGCTTGGCATAATCAGGAGTCATTACCTGATCAGACTCCGGCTGCATACCCGGAAAAATTCTTGATACATCCTTTTGTGACAGATTAAGCAATGTTCTATCGTAATTATCTGGCGCAAACGTTTGGGTCGATGTTTTACTTCCAATCGTTACTGTTTGATCATTCGTCAATTTTTCAATATCGATAGATGATATCGTTGAGGTTGAATCGGTATTTAGACGAGTTGATTTATCATCTTCTAAAATATCTTGCGGAATTGAACTTTCCGTAAAAGCTTGATCAGGTAAAGACGGATCACGTAGATCAAATAAAGAAAATGTATCACTTTCAGTAAGATCCCGGGGCATAACCTCATCGGTTTCCGGCTCTTCTTCCTCATGATCTGAAAAACTATAATTAGTCATTGTCAGCGATTCGGGATTCGTCTGAGTAGTATCATCCGAATGCTCAATTTCTGCTTCTGGCTCATCTTCACTGATAGAGGGCAGTGGGCTGCTATGCTCAGAGATGCCATCCCCCATAAATTGTATTACATCATCCTGGGTTAGATTTTCCTCCTCGTTCTGTTGATGATGCGGAGAGAAAACATCCATTTCAATTGTTTTAGTACTGGTTTGCTCGTCACCCTCTTCCAATGATTGATTAGCACTATCATTAATGAGTAAAGTTCGATCTTCTTCGGCTAACTGCGATTGAAACTCCATTTCAATATCATCTTTTATCTCCGTTTGATCCCGGGATGAAATATCTGTTTGGTCAAATTGAGTATCGTCTCGACTCTGCGCAATTTGACCTATTAAGGCTGCATCAAATTCATCATCATTTATTTCTGTTTCATCATCTGAGCCAAAGTCTTTTTCTGTCTCGGAAATATCATGACTGGATTGCGGTTCGAGTGCAGTGATCTCAGTAAATGCCGTATCGTCAATAGCAGTAGCATCTACCTGCGTAAATTCAGTTAACTCGGTTTGCTGATCCAGCTCAGTTGGCTCGTGATCATCTATAACTGTTTCACCGAAAGCGGCTTCTGTTAATTGCGTATCGTCAATAGCAGTGGCATCTACCTGCGTAAATTCAGTTAACTCGGTTTGCTGATCCAGCTCAGTTGGCTCATGATCATCTATAACTGTTTCACTGAAAGTGGCTTCTGTTAATTGC
>JAAEMR010000120.1 GCA_024225395.1 Gammaproteobacteria bacterium | reverse complement strand
CCACAATAAATTAATTTAGAAATGTAAAAAATGACTTTATTCAATTGCTTTGAAGATCACATATAATATTGAAATTAAGATATAGTCCATACCATCATCCCGGACTGCTTTTTCAGCTACCTCGAAGGATCGGAATCCTCCCACCACCATAACAGGACAACTGACCGCTTCTTTGATTCGTCTGGCCAGTTCCAGATTATACGCTTCCTTTTCAGGCTTGTTTATCTTCTCTCGTGCAGGACTTTCTGCTCCGGAAGCCGGCGTACCAGCAGACACCTCTATGGCGTCAATACCATTCTCAGAAAGTTTTTGGGAAACGTAAACTGCGTCATCGATTTCCAGGCCACCGTGCAGATTATCCGAAGCATTCAGCTTGATAAATACAGGATAATCGACACCAACCACCTCACGTGCTTTTTGGTACACTTCGAAAAGAAATCGGCTGCGGTTTTCAATACTGCCGCCATATTCATCAGTACGTCTGTTTGTAAGTGGGGAAAGAAACTGGTTTATCAGAAAGCCGTGGGCGCCATGCAGCTGCACTGCATCTAAACCCCAGGCTTTAGCTCGACGCGCACCCTCTCCAAATGCTGTAATAATGTCACTTATTTCGTTCT
>JAAEMR010000119.1 GCA_024225395.1 Gammaproteobacteria bacterium | reverse complement strand
TACCAGGCTGTTCAGAGAATGGTGACTAAACATACTGAACAAAGAAAACCGTCTTTTAAAAGACGGGAAAAAGTCTTCCATAAAAAACGCCCCAGAAGGGGCGTTTTGTCCAGCAATATATTTTGATTATACCAATTATGATTTGATGCGAGTTTTATAAAACCCGATTAAACCCGCAAGCATTAACCAGATTGTTCCAGGAACTGGAACGGGGTTGCCCGGGCCGCCCGGATTACCCGGCCCACAATTCGGATCTTGACCGGAGGTATTAGGATCACAAGGAGTATATTCGGCTGATGTAATGATTAATTTGGAAGGTGATGCATGTCCTCCAAAAATAAAGTTTAAATCTGTGTGGGTACCATGTTGATCAAAATCCTTATTTACAAATAGATTATCAAGGTTACCATTAGCCCAGTCAGTAGCATCAAAGATACCACTCTCGAATTCTATTTCATAGGCTACATCAAAAATCCATTCTGAATTTCCACCATTTAAGTCAGTGGATACATAATTGCTATTAGAATCAGCTATACCGGGGGAGGGGAAATCACTATCTTTATACTTACCACTGTCTAATGTGGGTGAATTGTCTTTGTATGTAGTCGCCAGATCAGCATAGGCCTTGTTATACATTAATGATGTTGCTGCTGTTTCGATGATACTGCTACCAGTTGCAACATTACCTTTAAACTCAAATTTTACTTTTTGAGTACCACCTGTGTCTTTATTAACTGTAAATTCCAGTTTATCACTACCGATTAAATCTTTTAATTTATGATTTTTACCTGTTTCAGAATCACTACCCCAGCCTACGGAAGTATCACCGTATGATATATCAACAAATTGTTTTGGTACCGTATAATAAAGAACTTGATTGCCAGTTCCATCCTGAGTACCTAAAGCCAGAAAACCGGTACCCGTTTCACCCTTATCAAATTGAAAGTTTACACTGAAGGTATGATCCCATTGTGATAGATCATCTAGCTTACCGTCAATCACAATTGAATTATCAACGCTACTAGGTCCGTCAATATCATCTATATCACCTGGATCATGACCACCAGCCAGAGCCGACGCGCTAAAAACAAATCCAATGCTTGTGATCAGTAGTGACCTTCTAAAGAATGTTTTTTTCATTTTCTATCCCCGAATAAATAATCTATAGTTTTAAAAGCAACATTTGTGCCAATATTGAATATGCATGGATATAGCTGGGCTTGTAAATAATTCTAAACTCTGTAACGGTGTAGTTGTAAAAAATTTCGACACTTTTTTCCTTCCAGTTGTAAAACAACCTGACACTATTTTTAACCTAATATGTAAATAGTTTACACAATACTAATTCCAGAAGATTTACAGGGCGCTATTGAGCCCCGTCAGTATTGTTAAAAGCAGAACTGATATATTGCAATTAGCACCGCTAAAGTCCAGTTTTTATTTAGGCTTTATTTTCTTAGGCTTCAACGACTCATCATTTGGAAACAGTTCCAGCAATTCTTCATGCCCCATAAATCGATTCAGCTTTTCGTGCAATGCCCAGATTTTATTCCATTTATCATCGGTTAAATCAAAACCAATGGGCAGTATGCAAACGGCATCATTGTTGAAGTCAGTTAACACTTTGGGTTCTTTAAGTATTTTTGGCATGAGTCTGTTGATTTATCTGTATTGGGTTTTCCAACTTTAGTATTGCATCAATAATTTTCTGTTGAGTATTATCAATATCTTCATACAAAATGCCATGTCTTTGTGATTCTATTATCTGTATATGTTTATCCGTTGAATCAATGTGTTGGTATAACTGGTCGACGCTTTTGGGTATGACTACCGGATCCTGGTCAGCTTGAAAGAGTGTGACCGGGCACGAAATGGGTGCCGGGTTTTCAAAGAATTGTTTGATCAGTTTCTGTAACTGGTATAAAGCACGAATGGGAATATGTGAATAATTGATATCCGGGTGCTCTGTATCATTGGGTCTAAAGGGTATCAGCCCCTCTGAGCTGACCCAGCGTACTAATTTATTGGCCTGATGTAATAGCGGGACGAATTTCATCTGTTTACTGATGAATTCAACCGGTGCAGTCACCGAGATGACCGATGCCAGCTTCTCATCGGGGTATTCAATGGCTTGATGTAATGCCAGTAACCCGCCCGTAGAAAAGCCGATAACATGAATGTGACTGCTATAGGCCGATAAAATGTCAAATCCTCGTTTAACCGAGGCAGACCAGTCTTTCCAGTCGCGGTCGCGTAAATCCCAGGGTGAAGTACCATGTCCTTTCAGGCGAACGCCGATGACATTAAATTCCAGCTCTTTAAATTTTTCACCCAGGCTTAACATTTCTGCGGGTGTCGACATAAAGCCATGAATTAACAGCACTGCCGGGGCATCTTCTTTTGCGGATAAAAAGCGGAACCAGTTACCATCCTGGGTAAAGATTTGTAATTTGTTGATCTCATCGTACCGGGGTTTGTCATATTGCTTTTTATCCCACTCATAAGCCAGTAGTTGATCGTCATAACGGTATTCAGCAATTTGTCGGGCATCGACAGTTTGAATACGGCTAATTGTCGTATTTAATAATTTTGTATCCGATTTTAGCGGAGCCAGTTCATTGGCATACACGCTGACGAGATTCTCAGTACGAACTTCATCAAAGTGAAAATCATCGATTAATTTCTGGTGAAAATGGTATGACGCCGCTTCACCGGGTTGATTGATGATGCTGATCAATTCCATTTTTTGAACGGTGTCTAAAAATTGCTGCAATCTACTGCTGCCGCCTTCAATGACTGGTCCATATTCCTGAGGATTTTTCAGACTTCGATGTAAAAAAGCATTACTTTTTTGTATCGCCTTAATGCATAGATAGAGTGTTTTGTGAAACTCTTTACAGCCTATGTGTTTAATGTCCTGTCGGTATAGTTTCAAAATAATATAAGAAGCGATATGGCTCAGGTTTATAGTCACGCTTTTGTACATTGCTCGCATATAGTCGTCTCGTACCAGGTTTGATTTTGCCTGCATGCCCAATGAGTGGATACGTCCACCCCAGTGTCCTGATGCAGGGGTCAGGTTAAACAGTTCTTGTATGGATTGAAACCGGTGAACGACATTGGGCAGCAACATTTTCTCCCACCACTTCCAGTATTTACCCATGATTAATGGTTTAGAGAAGTGTATATCCATATCGGTGTGTTTAAACAGTAGATTTCCTTCTATGATCAATTCTTCAGCAAAACGTTTATTGATTCCCCTGTTAAAGAGTTTGGCGGCCTGGTGCAGAATATTATCATTGACCCTGATCGGGTAAAAAGTGATATGACTCGGCACAATGGTCGTTGGTTTTAGTGCCTTTATCATCAGGCTTTCAGTGTCTTCAAAATCCAGCTGCTCTGCCCAGCGTTCTATCTGATGATAATGACCCTTTGAAAAATCACGTAGCAATGCCGTTTTAAAGGCATCTACCGCCAATGCAATGACTGCTGCACCACGATGATGTTTACGAACCTCCATCGCCGTACGAGAATAAATTCCGTATTTACCCTTATTGTCTACCACACGCTTGTCTTTGACCATGCCGCCTTCAGGAAAAATGACCAGTTTTCGACCGTGTAAAATCTCTCTGGCAATAAAAGGGAACAGGTCGGGCATGGTATTGGGTACTACACCTATTGACCTCAGAAAAGGAGCGAAGCGTTCATCGTTAAAAAATTCGGCTGACGCTATCGACCGGCAATAACTGCCTGTTTCGGTATAAATCAGGTATTGTGGAATAAACGTTTCGAAGCGCGCAAAGTGATTGAATAGAAATATATCGCCCTGTTCGACAGTTTTACTGCAAGGTTGATGCGATTCGTCATGTAATTTGATATTCAGTTTTAACAGCTTGCGCGTAGTGCGAAATGCCCTGATACACAAATCATAGGAATTGGTAATGTCATAATCGCTTAATTTATTTGCACTATCTGCCATTCCACATTTTCCTTTTTAAGCTTCTATACTCAGTATAAGACAAGTCGATGTAAGCGAGTACCTCAGTTGACAAATAATCGATAAATAAGATCGGCCTAAATCACCGTTAGCGGTGTTGCAACTATTTGAAAGAGACGCGTATTCATCTTAAGAACTCAATAAATGAACACCGATAAAATTCAATATATATCGATTTCTGCCGAAATAATGATACATACCCAGCATAAACAAAATAAATGATTCGTACTGCTCCTCTTCTTAATGGTCTTTTATGGCTAATATTGTCCTTTCCCCTTTATTCTGCCCAGGTCGATGATATTCGTATTGTGATCGATGTTTCTGGAAGTATGCAGCAGACCGATCCTAATAATTTACGTGCGCCTGCTTTACGTCTGATTAATGGATTAATTCCAACGGGTTCAAAAGCCGGGGTCTGGACATTTGGACGCTACGTCAATATGGAAGTGAAGTGGGGAACCGTTAACGAAACCTGGCGACAACTGGCAGATGAGGGCGCTAAAAAGATTCATTCCAAAGGGCAATTTACCAATATTGAAAGTGCGCTTAAACGTGCCAGTAAAGGCTGGGGGAAAAAGGATGATAAAACCAGTCGTAACATGATTCTGCTAACCGATGGGAAAGTGGATATTTCGAAGGATCCGGCTAAAAATGCTCTGTCCCGTACAAATGTTCTGCAGAAATCAATTCCTGAACTGATTAAGAAAGGGATAAAAGTTCATACTATTGCACTTTCGGATCAAACTGATGAAGTGTTGTTAAAACGCCTGGCACTAAAAACAGCGGGCTCATTCGAAGTAGCAAAATCTGCAGAAGATTTGCAACGAATATTCCTCCACATGTTCGAACGGGCAACAAAACCTGACACGGTTCCGCTTAAAGACAATAGCTTTACTATCGATAAAAGTATCAGTGAAATGACGTTACTGGTTTTCAGGAAAGGCAAAAAAGAAACCTCGTTAATTCAACCTGACAAGGTTAATAACTCGCAATCGAAGCATGCCAAAAATGTACGTTGGCGTTTTGAAAGTGGTTATGACCTGATAACGGTAGTAAAACCCCAGGTCGGAGTATGGAAGCTTGATGCAGAAATAGATGATGATAATCGGGTGATGATAGTGACAAAGTTAAAACTTATTGTCGATGATTTGCCTGCTTATATGACCCCGGATGAAGCTTTAAAACTAAAACTTGAGTTGCATAACAAAGATAATAAAATCAGTAAAAAAAGCTTTTTAAAGTTTGTTGATTTTAATCTTCAGCATAGCGTTGCTGACAAAATCACTAACCTGCCGCTACAACCAAAAAAATCCAGGAAAGTAAAAGATAAAGGTATCTACCTGCAGGAAATTAAGGCACCTCTTGCAGAAGGCAAACATGAAGTTGTGGTTAAAGCCGATGCCAGAACCTTCACCCGGACTAAAAGATTTATTATTGAAGTCCAATGGCCTGTCAAGGTGGATATCAAAAAATCAACAAAACCCGGAACTTATAACCTCGGTATTATGGGCAGGGATGAGTATATTAAACCTGGAACTCTGGAGCTGGACGTATTACTCATTAAACCGGATGGAACTCAGCAGCCAGTAGAAGTGAAAAATCCCGGGAGTCAACCAGCGTTAAAAGTTCTGGCCAACCAGCAGGATGGCTTATATAAAATCCAGATTAAAATGACAGCTGAAACAGTTGACGGAAAAACTATAATGCACACTCTTGATGATTATGTCGTTCTGGGTGTAAAGCTGGAAGAGCAACCGGAAAAAGAACCGGATCCAGCTGAAAAAGAAGATGAAACCAGTGTTGATAAACCCGCTGAAATTGTTGAAGAAACAATACAAGAGAGTGAAACGGACTGGTTAAACATTACTATTTATATCGTTGCAGCAAATGTCATCGTCATTTTAATTGTGGCTGGCCTGGTATTTTTCATGCAAAAACGCAACAAAAAAGATGATATTAAATTGTTTGAAGATGAGCCGGGTGATAAAGAGGGTGGAGTAAATGATTGAAGTTTCTATCGTTTTATTCTCATTATTAGTTGAAGGATTAGTCATCTTACTGACCGTTATTTCAGTCTATGTTTTTATCCTTAATAAACGAAAAAATAAAGATAGAGAAGCGATAAAAAAACTGGTTGAGCAAATAAAAAATCAGTCGGATATCAGGATGCAAAAAACAGGGTCATTTCTTAGCGAAAAGTATAATTTTGAAGGAAATGATCTTGATAAAGCGGTGAAAAATATTGATAAAGCTGAAAAAAAGTTTATGCAAAAGCTAATCAATGTCTACCATAAACGGGATGCTGATGGATTAGTGGGTATGGGTGCCTGCGTGGCTGAATTGATTGAAACTTATAAAGGGTTATCGCCCGCTATTGCAGATGCAGATGCAGATGCAGATGCAGATACAGATGCAGATACTGATACTGAATTAGATTTGGCTGATGATGAACAATCTGAGGTAGCTCAGGAAGAGATAGCTCTCTTACTGGAACAAAATAAACGTCTTACCGAAGAATTAAGTATATACAAGGAGATAATGGGTAATATAATTTCTGAATTTGGCAATAAGTTCGGGAGTGCGAAGGAAAATGAGTTAGAGAGTAAAGATATTATAGAACAGGTTATAAAGATTCCAGACATTACTCTGGACATTGCTCATCTCGGGAACTCTGATATAGAACCAGGGCCAGTGGAGCAGGGCAGAGGTATTGTTCAACAACAAAATGCAGTTGATGATATTCAGTTTGTAGAATCAGATGTAAATGAGATAAAAGTTGACGAGAGCTCTGATCATGAGTACACACTGGAAACAACCCTGGAGGTTGAGCATCTGGAAGTCGACCAGGGTGATGAGGTCAACCAAAGTGATGATATAAAACAGCAAGCAGAGGTCAAAAAACAGGCTGCTAAACCGGATGATTTTTTTGATGAAGGTATAGATGATCTAATTGATGGAATAGACCTGTCTGATGAGAGCTTATAGTATTCTGCAGTTTCTACTCAGTGTTAAACATTAGAAGCTTGCATGCTTCCAAGTTTTGTCAGCACTTAAAAATAGTCGGGTTCATTTCCCGGTTTCCACTTGATATTACAACCCAGACTGGGTATTTGCTCGGCAGAAAGAGGCTGGTTATTGATCAGCGCTTCAGTGGCGTTGATTAAATCTTCTCCAGTCACAGGAATGTCAGTGCCGGGGCGAGAAGCATCAAATTGTCCGCGATATACCAGCTTGTGCTGATCATCAAATAGAAACAGGTCAGGGGTACATGCTGCTCTGTATGCAGTGGCCACTTGTTGAGTTTCATCGTACAGATAGGGAAAAGTAAAGCCATACTCTTTAATAAGTTCAACCATCTTCTGCGGGCTATCGGCTTCATAATGATCAACATCATTAGCATTAATCATGACGATAGATAAACCTTGTTGCTGATACTCTTTTGCATAATCAGAAAACTGTTTAAGAATATGCAAAACATAAGGACAGTGATTGCAGCTAAAGACAACCAGTAAAGGTTTGCCTGAATAATCTGACCGGTTTACCGTGTTTCCAGTAGACGGTTCTAATAGAGAGAAATCAGCTGCAGCAATACCCAGCTCTAACATGGTTGATGGCGTTCTGCTCATATTAATAATTACTCCAGGAATCTCTCTTTTTCCAGCGTATTCTAGTAACGATAATACCTAGTAAAAATGCAACCAGGGATACCGATGCGCCGCGAATAAACCAGTCCATCGCAGTGCTATCTTTGTAATTGGTATTTTCATCCACTAATTGTCTTTTATCTGTTTCCAGCTCATTGATGCGGTTTTTTAAAGTATCATTCTGTTGAATGATCAATAGCGTGTCATGAGTCGCTGCCTTAAGATCATCCAGTTCATTTTCAGTTTGATTTAGTTTAGACCTGAGCATGGATATTTCATTTGCATCATTATTAATGACACCAATACTTTCATCCACTTCCTGCTTCAGGCTCCTGATGGTTGATTTCAATGTTTCAGTTTGAGTTTTTAAAGCAGTATAGCGGTCACGGCCTGATGCTAAATTGTCCAGAAAGCGGGTAAGAATATAACCCTGTTTTCCTTTTTCTGTTTCTACCAGTGAATATTTGGTCTCGGAATCCTGTTTGATAACATTAACTTTTGCACCACTTTTAAGCATTGATATAATACTGTTCGAGGTGCTGGAACCACTGCGTAAGGTGACCTCGAATTGATCAGTTACATAACGTGTCTGTGCCAGAGATACAGAACTAATAATAATTGACGATAAAATTATCGTGGTTTTGATAGCGAAAGATTTAAACATGCTTTTGTTATTAAATTTTTTAAAATATTTTAATGTAATTACAACACCCTGAATATCCATATTACCCGTTCGAGTATATTGATTAACTATAAGAGGTATCAAATAGTAAACATGGTCATTAGTACTATTTGATTAATCCCCGGCAGTTTCATGAAATTTACCGATTAGGTCATATAATATGGATTCCTGAAGGGGTGCTAGTGTGCCCGTTTACAGTTTAAACAACAAGGTAACAGGCCAAACTAAAAAGGTAAATTGTTCCATTTTTAAATCTGCCGATCCTTTTAAAACCGGGTTAACTCTGCTGAAGTTACTGTTTAAGACCTGATTTTGAAGGTAATTTCAGGGTTGCTATTATTGTGAATCCTGCTCTTTAGCTGTTTCTTCAAGGTTTGGAGAAGTCTCTTCAATCGTGGTAACTTCTTCAGGAGCTTCGTAGGGCGTTATCATTACCAGCATGCCAAATTGAGGGTTATCCAGATAATGTAACCTTTTACTTCGCATGCGGCGCTTTTCATTTAGGCCGTAGTTCAATAACCTATTGTCTGCTAATACATCAACAGGGTCTTCCTCTGCCGATAGTTCAGCAGCATTTTGATCTGGCGGGGTAGAAGATTGCTCAATCAAATTAAGTATGGTGGCTGGCTTGCGCAGTACTAAATTGGCCTGGGTATGTAAATATCGCGAAAGCGTAATTATGATCTGACCTTCGAGTTCGTAAAGTCCACCGGGTTCTTTTTCTGGCTCAGAGGAATCAGATGACGGTGATTCCAGGGTTGTTAGCCGTTTTTGTTCAGATTCAACAGGTACCGGTTCTTCGGGAACAGGTTTATTCAATACGGGTTCAATCAGTATGGGCTCAGACTGGTCGATAGAAGAGTAACCATTGCCGAAATTCTGGCCACCTTTAATCCACACGGGCAGGCCATTTTCCTTATCCAGACCCGGTTGTCTCCAGCCCGTATGGATCAACAATTTATAGCGGCTGGATTTTTTAATATGTTGAACAATATCCTGTAACCGAGCTTCTTCGGGTAGCAGGGTAAAAAAGCCCTTTTCAGCATTTATTTCATCATTGTCAGGATTTAGTAAGTCCAGTGTCAATTCGGTACGAGAAGGCGATGGAGTCGGTAAATTTAATTCCCGGCCCATGGGAACAGAACTATTTTTGAATACAATTATTTCTACATCATAAATTTTCAGTGGCTCAGCCTCTGTGACTTCAACAGTATCTGCTGCAAAATTAGCAGTGCTATAAAATAAAACAGTGGTTAATGCCAGGCTTACTAATGAAAATGCATCTTTTAGCTTAAACAATAAAGAGTTTTGAAAAAGGCTCATGATGTTCAAAAGCTTTATTTTTTTAGTCATTTGCTGTCAACTCGGTTAATAGTTTTTTAAGTTGTATAAATCTTTCATCTAAATCTTGTTGCAGTTTGGTAAGCGTCATCGTCTGTTTACCGTCAAACTGATAATGTAAGGGCTTCTTCTGTATCAACTGAATGATCTTCATCGGATCGATATTGGGTTTTTCTGAGAATATGATTCTGCCAGTTTGCGCTCCAAAATCAATTTTTTGTATCCCCATTTCTTTGGTGATGATTTTCAGCTCCGTCACCTGAAACAGGTTTTGCAAGGGTTCCGGCAATACGCCAAAACGATCAATCATTTCCATTTTCAGGTTTCTAATATCATCGTCATTAGCAGCTGATGATAACCGTTTATACTCGATAAGCCGGTGATGAACATCAGGAATATAATCAGCGGGAATTAGTGCTGGCACATGAAAGTCAATTTCGGAGGCTCTCATCAGTGGCTGATCAAAATCAAGTTCACGATTAGATTTTAGTGAGTGTACCGCTCTTTCCAGTAATTCGGAATACAGGGTAAAGCCAATTTCTGTTATTTGACCACTTTGATCGTCGCCTAGCAATTCACCCGCGCCTCTAATTTCCAGATCGTGTGTCGCCAGTGTGAACCCAACCCCCAGATCTTCCAGGGATTCTATGGCCTGTAAACGTTTACGGGCGTCTGATGTCATTGCTTTGGGGTGCGGTGTAATCATATAGGCAAAAGCACGGTGATGGGATCGTCCAACACGTCCGCGAATCTGGTGTAGCTGGGCTAAACCCAGTTTGTCTGCTCTATTGATGAAAATAGTGTTGGCGGTTGGTACATCAATGCCACTTTCGATAATGGTGGTGCAAACCAGCAAGTTACAGCGATGATGATAAAAATCGAGCATGACATGTTCCAGCTCTTTCTCTTTCATTTGACCGTGAGCAATGCCGATACGGGCTTCAGGTATAATGTCCTGTAGTTCTGAAGCCATTTTTTCAATGCTTTTCACTTCGTTATGTAAAAAGTAAATCTGTCCACCACGTTTCAACTCACGTTGGCAGCCTTCGATGATAGAGTCATCATTCCACTGCGACACAAATGTTTTAATCGCATGCCGTTGCATGGGTGGTGTTGCTATTATTGACAGGTCTCGCATGCCGGCCAGCGACATATTCAGGGTTCTTGGAATGGGTGTTGCTGTTAATGTCAGTAAATCAACCTGAGCTCTTAATGCTTTTAACTTTTCTTTATGGCGTACTCCGAAACGATGTTCTTCATCGATGATAACCAGCCCCAGGTCTTTATATTTGATATCGTCGGATAATAATTTATGGGTGCCAATAACAATATCAATCTTTCCCAGTTTTATTTGAGATAAAGTTTCAGTCAGATCTTTACGCGAAGTAAAGCGTGAAAGCAGGGCGAGCTTAAAGGGCCATTCTGCAAAGCGGTCAAGAAAATTTTGATAGTGCTGTTGTGCCAGTAAGGTGGTTGGAACAAGCACAACTACCTGTTTTCCGGTGTTGGCAGCAATGAACGCGGCACGCATACTGACTTCAGTTTTTCCAAAACCAACATCACCGCAAACAATACGGTCCATCGGTTTTATCGATGTCATATCAGTCATGACGGATTCTATTGATGATTCCTGATCAGGTGTAACTTCAAACGGGAAGTCACTGGAAAACTGCTGGTATTCATCCTTGTTGAGAGAGAACTGGTAGCCTTTCAAAGCTTCTCTTCTAGCATGAATTTCGAGAAGCTCGGCTGCAATATCATGAATTTTCTGCTGTGCTTTCTTACGAACTTTTATCCAGTGATCTGTTCCGAGTTTGTGCAGAGGGGCTTTTTCTTCGGCTGCCCCTGTGTAGCGTGAAATTAAATGTAATGAGGAAACCGGTACGTAGAGCTTATCCTGGTTAGCATATTCGATGCACAAAAACTCAGTTTCAATATCGGCTACTGTCATATTTTTAAGCCCGAGATATCGACCGATACCATAATCTTCATGCACTACAGGAGCGCCTTCACTGAGATCAGCCAGCGTATTGATGATGGCTTCGGCATCGCGTGTTTTACGGTATTTACGATGCCTGGTTTGTTTGGCCCTGTCTCCAAACAACTGCGATTCAGCGATGAAGGTAACGGCTGAGTCATTCAGTTGTAAACCTTCTTCTAGCGGTGAAACGGTGATGAAAAGTTTGTCTGTGGTATTTGAATTAAAATCACCATAACTGCCAACTGCATGCACCCTGATATCATGGTGTCTGAGTAACTCGATGAGAAATTCACGCCGACCACTGGATTCTGCACAGAACAATATTTTGTGATGCGGGATTTTTTCTAAATACTGTTTTAAGGTCTGTAATGGCTCTTCATTATGATGTTTTACCGTCAATAGCGGCGGAGCATCGAGTTCCATATTAACCGTGGTGTCATTCTCTTTTTCATACTTATAACTGGAAAAAAGGCTAACAGGGAAGGTTTGTAAAGCCCGGTTAAAACCACTATGGGTTAAAAATAACTGATCCGGCTTTAACAGTGGGTGCTCAAGGTTATATCGTCTGGACTCATATCGTTGTTCAACCTGTTGCAGAAAGTTATCACAGCCGTCAAAAGCAGACTGTTCCATTAAAAACTGGGTTTTTTGCGGTAAATAATCGAACAGGGTATTTAACTGTTCGAAAAACAGCGGCAGGTAATATTCTATGCCTGGTGAGGAAATACCCTGGCTGATGTCCTCATAAACAGGGCAGGTTTTCGGGTCAACCTCAAAGGTCTGGCGAAAGCCCTGACGAAATTGTTTGATACCTTGTTGATCCAGCGGAAATTCGCGTGCAGGCAGTAATTCTATTTTATCCAGCTTTTTGATAGAGCGTTGAGTTTCAACGTCGAAGCTGCGTATCGACTCAATTTCATCATCAAAAAGCTCGATTCGAAAAGGGGTTGCCGATCCCATCGGGAACAGGTCGATGATGGAACCTCTGACGGTAAACTCACCATGTTGTTCAACTTGAGAAACGCTTTGGTAAGCCTGTTCGGTCAGGCGAATTTTGAAAGCGGTTAAATCGAGTATGTCACCTGTTTTGAGTGAAAAAGAGCGACTGGAAATATAGTCGGCTGGTGAAATTTTCTGCAGTAAAGTACCAATAGACAGGAACAATACTGCTCGACCGGATAGCTGCGGTAAGGTCGCCAGGCAATGTAATCTGTCTGAAATAATATCCTGATGCGGTGAAAAATTATCATAAGGAAGTGTTTCAAGATCAGGGAAGTTGAGTAGCGATAACTGGCCATCACGAAAAAATCGAATTTCTTTTTCCAACTGCTCAGCCTCGGCCATGTCATGGGTAACCACAACCGATAAGCCCTTAAACTGCTTTATTTGTTGTGCCACAAAAAGGCTGCGACTAGCTCCGTAAAGCTGCCCTGTTTTGTGGGTACATTGTTTTTCTGGAACAGGCCGATGAATCATTGAATTACTAGAGCTTAAAAAGTTTGAGATTGTACACTTTAAAAGATCTATTCACCACGAAGACACTAAGACCACGAAGGTGTTTTTTAATAAACCATTTTTCGATATGAGCCAGTTAATCTCTCGTTGTTATAGCCTACGACCAGGTAGCCAGGCATTAACAATATTTATCTTCGTGCTCTTCGTGCCTTCGCGGTGAATTTTTTTTTAATGCAGGCATAAAAAAAGCGACGGCCGAAACCGTCGCTTTATAAGAAATCAAACTATTTGATTAATTTACAGCTTTAGCTGTTGATAATCCAAGTATTTCCCAGTCTTGCATGCCACCGCGATACCACTTGATTTTATGTGCAGGGTAACCAAACTTAAGCAGGTTTTTAATATTGTTTGGAGATTGTCCACACCACATTCCATTACAGAACATGACCAGTGTTTTTGCTTTTGAATAATCCCAGAGGCCTTCCAGGTTCATTGCATTGAATGAACCTTCCATTATTTCACCAATTGAGATTGGATCAGCGCCTTTAGCAGGGTTTAATTTGGTCCAGGGAAGGTTTACAGCACCAGGAATAGTTCCCTTAGCAGCCCAGTCGGGAGTACGAGAATCGACTACCAGAATAGATTCATCGCCATCATTTATCATTTTCAGGTAATTGATGACTTCTAGCTCTCCAATAGTTTCGACACCGGGAGCCAGTGCAGATGGCTGAATACAGAAAGGAGGGCATTTGCGAGAAGTTTTTGCAAAAGCGGGGTTAACTGTGTTTTTCTGATTCTGGTTACGCATGATTTTAACACTTTTTCCGCCATGCTGAACGGTAACGCTTTCAATCTTCTTGGTGATATTAACAGCTGCTGAAAAAGCTGGAGTACTGAAGGCTATACCAATGGCAATTGCGCTTGCAGTCAGAATTTTTCCTAATTTCATTGTTTATCCTCCAAAGGGATATGAGATTTATGGTTAAATAAAAGCTTCCCTGCCAGATTATTCACACCCATGCGATTTCTCACTCAGGAAAAACCGTATGGGAGGGAATCTGTGATTAGGTCTTATTGTTATATGTTAGCTTTCGGTCTTACTCACACTCAGGCTCTTCTTCTTCACCATTTTTCTTCTTTTTCTTTTTTTCTTCTTCATCGGCACAAACCAGTGGAGAATTTAAGGAATCGAGAGACTTTTCGTTAAAAGGACTGGTGGCAGCGGATGCATGGCCAATGAATAAAAAAGTAAATGCAGTAATTAAAATGGCTAAAAAATTCCTCATAGGTACTCCTAAAGTTGAAAGGTTTAATTTATTTGTTTGCTTTTATTATGCGGGCAATTGTAATGATATGCATATTAGATGCAATGATAATAAAAAAGGTAACTTTCTGATTTAAAGAGTGTTGTCAAAAATAATATGAATTATTCGGGTAATTTTTCAACAACCCGTAAAAACTAATATTATTCAAGCAAGCACTCCTGTGAGAAATGCGGGTTGAACTATCTGGGCATTATCAGGGTTGTCAGGTCCAGTGAGTGCAGCACGATCTGATATTCAAAGAAAACTCGATAATCACCATAATCCCATTCGGTAATGGGTGGTTGTCCAATGGCTTCTATGCGTCTGACAGGTTCCCCAAATTGTTCCAGCACGCTGTCCATATTCATGCCCCGTTTAGGCATAACAATATTTGAAGCAGATTGATCATGCCCTGGAATATTCAGGTTATCAGCCTGCAGGGGAGCAGAAAGAATAAAGAGTAAAGCAAAAATTAAATTTATTTTAAAAGGCATTCGTTGTATCTCCATAAGCCTATAAATGTTTGTATTTATAGTTTAACTATAGCATGCCTAGGTCGTTCATCAACTCGGCAGTGATGATATTTTGTGATGAGTATTGGAGCTCAAGGATAATCGTGGTTAAATGCCGCCCATGAATTTACCTGTCGAACTACTTATCGGTTTACGTTACACACGTGCCAAACGTCGTAACCACTTTATTTCTTTTATCTCGATGATTTCAATGTTGGGCATTGCACTGGGTGTGATGGCTTTAATTGTCGTGTTATCTGTTATGAATGGTTTCGAACAGGAGTTAAAAGGCCGGATTCTGGGCATGGTTTCGCATGTAACGGTTTCCAGCTACGATAATAAATTACGGGACTGGGAATCATTGAGTGAAAAAGCATCTCTGAATGGGCAGGTCATTGGAGCATCTCCATATGTAGATGCTGAAGCCATGTTGTCCAATCTTGCCTCTGTGAGTGGCGCTATTATCCGGGGTATTTTGCCGGAATCAGAAACTCAGGTGTCAGAGATTCATCAACATATGGTGTTTGGAACGCTTGATGAACTGGTGCCGGGTGAATATGGCATTATTCTGGGAACGGGTTTGGCGTCTAATCTTGATGTTGTTCCCGGGGATCGAGTGACCATGATTACTCCACAGTCCAGTATGTCTCCGTTAGGTTTTTTACCCAGGCTTCGTCGCTTCAAGGTTGTTGGTCTATTTGAGATAGGCGTTTATGAATATGACCGCAGTTCAGCGATTATTCATGCTCAGGATGCTTCTAAACTTTTTCGTCTGGATGGAGCAATGACAGGCTTACGCCTTAAAATTGCTGATATGGATAAAGCGCCTGAAGTGCGTTATGAATTGCGCGAGCAGCTGGGTGTTGATTACTGGGTATCTGACTGGACACTCAGGCATAGTAATTATTTTAAAGCGGTGAGAACTGAAAAAACGGTTATGTTTATTATTCTCTCCCTTATTGTTGCCGTGGCCGCATTTAATATTGTTTCAACGCTGGTCATGGTGGTGACCGATAAACAGGCTGATATCGCCATTTTGCGAACATTAGGTTTGTCTCCAGCATCTGTGACACTGGTGTTCATGGTCCAGGGCACGATGATCGGTTTTGTGGGTACCTTATTTGGCCTGATTGCAGGCATCTCAGTTGCGTCTTATATCGATGTCATTATTCCTGCTCTGGAAAGTTTCTTTCAGACACAGTTTCTACCGACCGGTGTTTACCCCATCACCGAATTACCCGCTGAAATGAAATCCTCTGATGTGGTTCGAATTGCCATTCTGTCTTTTACCGTATCGGTAATCGCGACGATTTACCCCGCACTGAAAGCATCTTCTACACGTCCTGCCGAGGCATTAAGTTATGAGTAATGTAGTGCTGGATGTACAGGGTCTGAGTAAAACTTATCAACAGGGTGAACTCTCTGTCGATGTTTTAAGACAGATTGATTTCCAGGTTAATACCGGTGAAAAACATGCCATCATTGGAGCATCCGGTGCCGGGAAAAGTACCTTGTTGCATTTACTGGGTGGGCTCGATAGAGCCACTGGCGGCAGTGTCGCTGTGATGGGAACTTCACTGGAAAAGCTATCAGAAAAAAAGCTCGGATTGTTACGCAATAATCATCTTGGTTTTATATATCAGTTTCATCATTTACTGGCTGAATTTACCGCGCTTGAAAATATTATGATGCCATTGCTGATCAGAAGACAAGCTCAGACAGATGCGACCGAGCAGGCAATGCTTTTATTGCAACAGGTGGGTCTTGAAAATCGATCTGAACATAAACCGGGTGAACTGTCTGGTGGTGAGCGTCAGCGAATTGCACTAGCACGAGCCCTGGTCACTCATCCTGACTGTGTGCTTGCAGATGAACCTACGGGTAATCTCGATGAAAAAACGGCTGCTGCGATGATGGAATTGATGTTAAGTTTAAATGAGTCACAAAACACGGCTTTAGTGATAGTGACACACGATATGAATATCGCCGGCAGTATGCAGTTTCAATGGGAAATGCATGATGGAAAGCTGGGTAGTACTCAGTAAATAACTCACGCGTTATAATTATGTTAGATAGCAGTAACAGTCTGTAAAATAAAACTACTTACCCCAGATACCATAAATCATAACCGTTGGTCTGGAATAGATTACATATTTAAATTATTGGCTATAATGATGACACATGCTGAAAAAGGCAAAACTGGTGAAAGCCAGTGACGCAAAACCAATGGCCTAAAGGTACTTCCTAAGGTAGCAGGTTACCAGTAACAGTTTCTCGCTTTCGAATAAACCAGCATGTTATTTACATTTTTGAGGTAAATTTGACATGCGCATTCTTATACTACAATCAACCATCCTGTTCATGATTGGCAGTTTTAGTGTATTTGCCGATTCCAGTTCTAATACAATCAAGATTTCGCCATACCTGCATCCTGACATTGTGATGAGTAGTCTTTCGCAGGTCTCATTTGATGATCCGCAGTTCACCCTGCCGAACCCAAGAAGTTCGAATATCGAGCTAGGAATGGTATTTACGTCAGAAGATTTGATGGCGGCTTCCGGACAGATCTTGAGGGAGAATAATTTAGATGATCAAATCGATGTGGCAGAAAATAGTGAAAAGATTATTGGGATATATTTTAGATCTTTTTTTTAACCGGAATCAATTATGTAGATGAAAACTCTACAGTTTGCATCGTCAGGCTCTGCCCATAAACCAGAACAATCGGTATTTGTAGAACCAGGTAATTAATATCGGTGATCAAGTTTTTACTATCGGTCACCATGAATCGTAAATCAATCCATTCTGACACCGTTTCGCTTAGCCAGCGGCTGATCATGTAAGTCACAATCATCCACAGCAAAATCTTGCCGAATACGCTTCCGCTGGTTATCCAGCTAAATTCAATATCTGCCGGAATAGCTATTTGATGTTGAAAAAATAAACCAGTGGCTATACAGCTTAATATAGGCATGGCCACTGCGGAGTGATTAAGTATTGCGATAAATGAAAAGACCAGACTGCTTAAAAACAGGATATTGATCATATTAACGAGAAAACTGGGTTGAAAAAATAACTGGAATAGCTGGCTGTAAGCTGTATTTTCGAACATTAACGGGAATAACAAAAATGCCATGAGTATTAGCAGGAATACCCTGATGATTGGACAATATATATGTTCTGTGAGCCATTCTGCTGCTGGAATATAGAGGAGGTGTCGATGTAAAAAGAGGCAGAAATAGGCTGTAGTGGTGGCCAGCACTATGATTAATGCAGCTATCCAGACAAAATTAAAACTGAATAGAATGTCAAACATGATTGATCATGGATGAGGTTTATCAGTCGGTATAACGGTTTTGACGTTTTCTGATTTGTTGCCAGATTAAATAACGCCAAAGTAACCGGACAAAAGAATATCCTACAAAGGCACTGACAGAAGCAACTACCAGACAACCCAGTAAAAACGGTTGCCAGATGAAGTGCAACTCATTGGCTAGCCAGGAAAATGATAATTCAAAGTTAAAAGCTTGCCTGCTAGAGCCTAAAATAGAAATGCCAACCTGGTAACAGTAATAAAAAATCGGGGCAATGGTGAATGGGTTGCTAACCCAGACGGTAGGGACTGCGATTAAAATATTGACATGAAAAAGAATAGCCATAGTTGCGGCTAATAACATCTGGAAGGGTATAGGCATTACCGCGCAGAAAAGGCCAACAGCGATAGCACCGGATACAGATCGACGATTTACATGCCAGATACCCGGGTCCTGTAATTTTGGACCCAGTTTTTTTATCACAGAGTTTTCAGTAATGCGCGTTGGGTGCGGCATTAACTTTCTAATAATTTTCCTCGGCATATCTCGATTGTAATATTTTCAAAATTCTATTAAGTTACTTTCTCCTACTATTGGGAAAGGGACTTATTTTGACAACAGGGATCGTCATCTTACTGGCTGCAGTTGCGGCCTGTTTATCACCACAGCTAGTTGATCGTTACTGGATTTCGTGGTTACCAATTTGTCTGTTTGTGGCATTTATCAATCCACATTTAAGGATTGCCGGATTAATGCTCGCAAGTTTTTTATGGGCAACAGCAGCAATTCACTGGCAACTGGATCATCGACTTTCTTCAGACCTGAATAATAAAAGACTTATTGTGGTTGGGGAAGTTTTAAATATCCCCAGAACTTCACCTATATCAACTAATTTTCTGTTAAAACCTGTTTGGTTTAATAAGGGCTCAGAAAATACGGGCTCAAATAAGTTACCTGAAAAAATCAGGTTGAACTGGCGCAATGCACCTGAAGTGCTTGCACCGGGTCAAATCTGGCAATTGACTATAAAGATAAAACAGCCGCATGGGTTTCAAAACCCCGGTGGTTTTGATTACGAAAGGTGGATGTTTGCCCGAGGCATTCAGGCTACTGGTTATGTAGTGAAATCTTCTCAAAATATGCAGCAGCCTGATAACTCATTTTCACTGAATGTGATTCGGCATGGAGTAAAGCAGCATATAGAAAAATCCTGTGTAAACTGTGAAAAGACCGGCCTGATCCAGGCTCTTGCACTGGGTTACAGAGGAAATATTTCGCATCAGACTCGAAGCTTGCTGAATAAAACAGGAACTGCACACTTAATAGCCGTTTCAGGTTTGCATATAGGCATAGTTGCCGGAGTGTTTTATACGCTGGGATTGCTGTTCTGGTCAAAATTACTTTCTGCCGGGCGCTTGAAACAAAAGGAAGTGGCTATGCTGATGGCCTGGGTGGGTGGGTTCAGTTATAGCCTGCTGTCGGGTTTCGATTTACCGGCTCAGCGTGCTATGTTGATGTTAACTGTCGTATTAGTCAGCCTGTTTTTGAGATCTCCCTTCAATTTATTACACAGTATTAATGCAGCATTGGTACTGATTATCATCGTTTCGCCTCTGGCGGTTCTGTCAGAATCTTTCTGGTTAACTTTTTCTGCATTGATGATTATTGCTTTTGGCGCTTTTTTGCTGCAACGAGAAACTTCACGTTTTAAACAATTGATCATTATTCAACTGTTGTTCTCTATTTTATTTATACCCCTGAGTATTTTTATTTTTGGTCAGATTCACAGTGCCAGCCTCGCTGCTAACCTAATTGCCGTACCCCTGGTTAGTTTTATCATTGTGCCGCTTAACTTTATTTTGTTGATGTTGTTCTGGCTTCCACAGAACTTGTTGCAGACCCTTTATGCGTTACTTGATAAATTGTTAAGTCTGTTAACGGATTACCTTGAACTGTTATTAAATAACGGCTTACAGGCTATCAATATCGCCGAAATAGATAGCTGGCAGCTTATTTTGCTTTGTATAGGTTTTTTTCTGCTGCTGCTTCCCAAAGGTTTTATTTCGAAGGTTTTACTGTTGTTTTTCATTGTTCCGATTGTGTTCTGGAGCTTAGCCCCGAGAACCGGTCAACAAGTGAAAATGACCGTTCTGGACGTGGGCATGGGTACATCGATCGTATTACAGACTGCTCATCATAGCTTGATTTATGATTTTGGGCCCGGCAATAAAACTGGATACAGTTTAGGTGAGTGGGTGGTATTACCTTTTATGTTGAATGAAGGCATTACTCGACCCGATCGAATAGTAATCAGCCATGCTGACCAGGATCATTCTGGAGGCTTTTATGCGCTACAGGATGATTACAGGGGGGTCCCCCTGTACTCTGGTACACCGGAGGGCATCTTGAAAAAATTCCCGCAGTTAAATGTTGTAGAAGACTGTCATTACACAAAAAGCTGGACATGGGACGGTGTCAGCTTTCAATTTATCAGTAATCAACCCGATTTATCCGCTTCTGATAATGATCGATCCTGTGTATTAAAAGTATCAATACAACAAAAGAGTATTCTGATAGCTGGTGATATCGAGAGTAAACAGGAACAGGCATTGTTGAATACAGACTGGCCGGCATTAAAGTCTTCTGTATTAGTAGCGCCTCACCACGGAAGTTTAACCTCTTCATCAGATGAATTTATCAGTTCGGTAGCTGCAAAAGACATTATTTATACCACTGGATTTTTAAACCGCTGGAGATTTCCTCGAGCTGAAATTGTACAAAGGTATTTAAAAACTGGAAGCCGGGCCATGCAAACGGATAAAGCGGGTGCAATACAGGTCATCTGTTATAGCAAAAAATGCACAGTGGAGAAATATCGCCAGCAACATCCACGACTATGGTACTGACAAATCGCTTTATTATCAGTATTATGCCGCATGATTTTATGGGTGACTTTAGTTTCACCTGATTATCATAAAAACCTCGATTTTATTCATCAGGAGATAAATGTGCTAGAACTGGTTCAGGCAGGTGGATGGCTAATGTACCCCATTTTGCTGTGTTCAATAATTGCTGCAGGCATCATTGCCGAGCGCTTATGGACACTGCAGACAAAAAAAGTAATTCCCGAAAAATTAATGACCGGTATCTGGAATTTACTGCAAAAAAAGCAACTGACTGAAAAAAATATTATCGAAATAGAACAGGGCTCTCCACTTGGACGAGTTTTGGCAGCAGGCCTTATCAATCGTCACCTGTCACGTGATCTGGTACGTGAAAGCATTGAAGAAACCGGTCGTTTCGTCACCCATGAGCTGGAAAAATTTCTCAACACTCTGGGCACTATTTCAACTATCACTCCTTTACTGGGTCTGTTGGGTACAGTTATTGGCATGATTAAAGTATTTACTGCGATCACCACGGTAGGCGTTGGTGATCCTACTATTTTAGCAGGTGGTATTTCTGAAGCTTTAATTACCACCGCCACCGGATTAAGTGTCGCTATTCCCAGCCTGATCTTTTATCGATATTTAAAACGTAAAATCGATGAACTGGTGGTAGGCATGGAACAGGAAGCGATGAAACTGGTGGAAGTGCTGCATGGAGATCGCAACATGGCAAAAGCCAAAAAGGGCGCTTAAAGTGCAGTTTCGCAGTCAAACACAGGAAGAAGAAGCGACCGTTAACCTGACGCCTTTAATCGATGTCGTCTTTTTACTGCTGATATTTTTTATGGTATCAACCACCTTCGATAGTACTTCCGAGCTTAAAATTGATTTACCCGAAGCTTCCGCGAACGAACCTGCTCAACAGAATCAAATGACCATTATGATAGATCCCCAGGGTTTTTATTATGTCAATGGTAAAAGATTACAGAACCAGTCAGCAGAGCTTTTACTAATTGAAATTCACCGTGTAATCGGTAACAACAGGGACATGCCCGTGGTGATTCAATCTGATGCCAAGTCTCCGGTGCAATCTCTGGTGACAGCAATGGATACAGTCGGGCAGATGGGTTTAAGCCGGTTATCTATAGCAACCACCAAAGCCACTCAATAAGATCGTTAACAGGGTACTATTTTGCAACCAATACAAGATAAGCTAAAAGGGAAAAATGCCTACACAGCTTTATTATCTATCGCTTTAGAATTTCGTGCTTATTTTGTATTTGCGGTTATGGGGATGATCGTGTTTGCCCTCACTGAGGGAGCGTTTGCCTATATGATGAAACCATTACTTGATGATGGTTTTAATCACCGGGATGAAACTATGCTGAAGTGGATTCCCATTGCCATCATCATTATATTTATCATCCGTATGGTGGCTTCCTTTATAAGAACTTATTGCATGGCTTATATCGGGCGACAGGTCATTAATAAATTACGTAAGCAAATGTTTCACAAGCTGCTCACCCTGAATACCACTGAATATGATAAATCATCTTCGGGTTCCATTATCACCAAGTTTTCTTTTGATATAGAACAAATTGCAGCCTCGGTCTCTACCGCTTTAACCACTTTTATTCAGGATACCCTGAGAATACTGGTGCTGGCTTCCACGATGATATATTTAAGCTGGCAGTTATCAGCTATTTTTCTAACAGTGGGCCCCCTGGTATTTATTATTGTGGTGAATGTGTCCGGCCGGTTTCGTAAAATCAGTAAAAATATTCAGCATTCGATGGGAGAAGTATCGCATGTGTCCCAGGAAGTAATTGATTCGAACCGGGTGGTCAAAATATTTGGTGGTGAACAGTTTGAAACAGAAAAGTTTAAAGTTATTAACCATAGAAATATGAAACTGAATTTGAAGTTGACGACTACCCAGGCGATCAGCATGCCGCTAATTCAGCTCATTGTCGCAATTGCTTTTTCCATTATCGTGGCTTTTGCAACTTCGGACTCCATGCAGGGACAAATTACGTCGGGTGATTTTGTTGCATTTTTATTTGCCATGACCAGTCTGCTGGCCCCGATGCGCAGTTTATCATCGGTGAATGAAAAAATTCAAAGAGGCATTGCAGCAGGAGAATCTGTTTTTGAACTGCTATCGAAACCCGATGAACAGGACAACGGGAAATTACAGCTGGATAAAGCAAGTGGAGAACTTGCATTTAAAAATATTACATTTTCTTATCAGGGACATGAAGAGAAGGTACTGGATAATGTCAGTTTCACGGTTAACACTAATCAGACGATTGCAATAGTCGGGCGTTCGGGCAGCGGTAAATCAACCCTGGTTAACCTGTTGCCGCGTTTATACGAACTAGTGGAAGGAACTATTATCCTCGATGGTCATGATATTCGTGATTACAAACTGGCTGATTTACGACGACAAATTGCTTATGTCGGACAGGATGTGCGCCTGTTCAACGACACGATTCGAAATAATATTGCCTATGGAATACTCGATAAAGCAGATGAACAGCAAATTATAGAAGCCGCAAAGCAGGCCTATGCCTGGGAATTCATTCAAAAAATGTCGGAGGGGCTGGATACCGAAGTGGGGGAAAAAGGCGTTTTATTATCTGGCGGCCAACGCCAGCGTCTCGCTATCGCCAGGGCACTGTTAAAAGATGCGCCCATTTTAGTGCTGGATGAAGCGACATCAGCACTGGATACCGAGTCTGAACGACATATTCAGCATGCTATTCAGAATCTCATTTCTAATCGAACAACCCTGGTCATAGCGCATCGCCTGTCGACTATTGAACATGCAGATTTAATTATAGTTATGACGGATGGCGAGATTGAAGAGCAGGGGACTCATGATGAGTTGATCAAACTTGACGGGGTGTATAGCCGTTTGCATGCCATGCAGTTTACCGATAACAAAGCTCATGCTACTCAAACCTAGGTCCAGTTAATCGACTTATGACTGAAAGTTCTCGACAAAAAGGCTGGTGGTTATGGAGTAAAAACCCCGTTTCCCTGATGTTATGGCCGTTATCGTTACTATTTTGTCTGTTAGTTCAAATCAGGGCTGTGCTTTATCAAAAGCAATTATTAAAAAGTACGAAGCTGTCTGTTCCGGTACTCATTGTCGGTAATATTTCTCTCGGTGGAAATGGTAAAACCCCCGTTGTCGCCAGCTTGCTGAAGCTGCTGCAAAAAAAGGGTTATCGCCCCGGTATCTTAACGCGTGGCTATAAAAGTGATCATGAACAGCAAACGACAATTCTGAGCCAGGCTCAAATATCGGACAAAGCCGGTGACGAAGCTAACATGTTATCCGAACTATGTAAGTGCCCGATAGCGGTGGGTGCTAACAGAGTTAAATCTGCCAGCACATTGCTTAAGCAATTTCCTGAGCTGGATATTTTAATTACTGATGATGGCTTGCAACATTACGCTCTTGCCAGAGATTTAGAAATTATTGTGCAACGGCAACAGGCTTATGGGAATGGTTTCTGTCTGCCGGCAGGGCCGTTACGCGAACCCCAAAGTCGTTTGTTAACGGCTGACCTGGTGATCAATCGTGACGGGGAGGATGTTGCTGAACATTTCGGTAGATGCTGGAACCTGACAAAACCGGAGCTGCAATGTGAGTTGACTGATTTTGTCGGGCAGAAAGTTTCTGCACTTGCCGGGATAGGCTTTCCAGAATTGTTTTTTGAGGCTTTGCGCAAGCAGGGACTAGAGCTCGATTGTCATGCGTTTAGTGATCATGAAATTTTTACCCCGCAGCATCTTTTGGCGTTTAAAAATGTCCCGCTTTTAGTCACTCATAAAGATGCCGTTAAATTAAGACCTTTCTCCACCGAAAATATTTGGGTGGTACCCCTCGAACTAACCCTGTCAGATGATTTACAATATCGCCTGTTAACACTTTTAGAGCGCAAACTTAATGGATAAACACTTACTCGATATTTTAGTAGACCCTGTAACCAAGGGACCGCTGGTTTATGATAAAAACAATCAGGAATTATTATCACGCAGTTCCAGGCTTGCTTATCCCATTCGTGATGGTATTCCGGTGATGCTGCCGGAAGAAGCTCGCGAACTGAATGCACAGGAAATTGAAAACCTTTGAGTGCACAAAGTTTTAAAGTCGTTATACCTGCCAGGTTTGCATCAACACGGCTACCGGGTAAACCGCTGATAAAAATTCTAGATAAACCCATGATTGAGTGGGTTTATCTGGCCGCTAAAGCCAGTCAGGCAGAGCAGGTCATTATCGCAACTGACGATGATCGAATTATTGAATCGGTAGAATCCTTTGGTGGAGAATGCTGTAAAACCCGCAGTGATCACGAAACTGGCACGGATCGAATCGTAGAAGTGACCGGGTTGATGGGTTGGTCGGATGACACGATTATCGTTAATTTACAGGGCGATGAACCCCTCATGCCCGCAGCTAACCTGACCCAGGTAGCTTCAAACCTGGTGAGTTCAGGTTTTGAAATGTCGACTCTGCACAAATCCATTGATGCACAAGCGGCCATAGATCCTGACCAGGTTAAGCTGGTCTGTGATGCTAATGGCAGGGCTTTGTATTTCAGTCGTTCCAGTATTCCTTATGAGCGTGAATACCCGAACGTCTCTTACTCTGGTCATATCGGGCTGTATGCTTACCGGGTGGATTTTTTAAAAATATATGCCAGCCTGAAACCCTGCATGTTAGAGCAAAGTGAAAAGCTGGAACAACTTCGTGCATTGTATTACGGCTATAACATTCACACCGAACAGGCAATACAAATGCCCGGTATAGGGGTTGATACCGAGCAGGATTTACGCCTCGTTACCCAGCAATTAAAGGACCTACAATCATGAAGTATGAGTGGAAAATTGTTCAGCATGACATTATTTTCCAGGGTTATTTCCGCATGGAGAAATTCCATCTGCAACATGAAAAATATGGCGGTGGCTGGACTGATACCTTTCAACGTGAAATTTTCGAGCGGGGCTCCGCAGTTGCAGTCATTCCGTATGATCCCATTCTGGATAAAGTGGTACTTATCGAGCAGTTTCGCTGTGGAGGTATCGGTACTCTTGATCAACCCTGGATGAAAGAAGTCGTTGCAGGCATCATTGAACCGGGTGAATCTGAACAGGATGTGGTACAAAGAGAAACCATGGAAGAGGCCGGTTGTGACATTTTTCAACTTGAAAAAATTTGCCAGTATTATGTCAGTCCCGGTGGCAGCACTGAGCAATGTTCATTGTACTGTGGCAGGGTAAATAGTGAGGGAGTAGGCGGCGTATTTGGCCTCGATCACGAATTTGAAGATATTCTGGTCGAAGCTGTCGATTTTAAACAGGCTGAAAAATGGCTTCTTGATGGCACGATTAATTCATCAGCCAGTATAATCGGCATGCAATGGCTGTTACTCAATCGTGAGCGCTTACGCAGCGAATGGGTTTGAGCAGGTATCAAGTTTGATTTACTCCCCGGGAATACATTTTGGAATTCTTTAGTATTTCCCTGGAAATTCTTATATTGCTATTTTCTGTGGCGATAATAGCCGGTTTCGTGGATACACTGGCTGGTGGTGGTGGGTTAATTTCATTACCGGCTTTGATTTTAAGTGGAATACCACCCCTTGCTGCACTCGGCACTAATAAATTACAGGGTAGTATGGGTACAGCTACTGCGACCCTGATGATGTTTAAAAAGGAAAAGGTCAGTTTTGAGGATGTAAAGTTTTTAATGCTGTTTGCATTTATCGGCTCAGCTTCAGGCTCCGTTGCCGTTCAATTCATGGATACAGATTTACTCAATTTTATCGTTCCGTCGATTCTTTTTATCATAGCTATTTATTTTCTTGTCGCCCCCCATGCTGATGAAAATGATAAGAAGCCTAAAATTTCGAGTCGAAACTATAACATGATGGTTGTTCCATCAATTGGTTGGTACGACGGTATGTTCGGGCCCGGTACAGGTTCTTTTTTTGCTTTAGCCGGTGTTGCTTTACGCGGTCATGGCCTTATTAATTCAACTGCGATCGCAAAAACGCTAAATTTTTCGACCAATTTTGCATCCTTATTGATATTCCTGGTAGCTGGTCAGGTGGTCTGGGTGGTTGGTCTGTTAATGATGGCTGGTCAGGCGATTGGTGCCTGGATTGGTTCTCACTTTCTATTCAAAATAAACCCCCGGATTCTCCGATACATTGTTGTTTTTATGTGCCTTGGAATGCTGTTTAAATATAATCTTGAAATGGGTTGGGTTAATTTTTAATGTTAAAAAATTATGGGAATATTATGAATATTGTAAAATCTGCACTGATATTGTCGCTGTTGCTGATGTTTAACTGTGTTGTTGCTGATCAACCTGCAGACCGTTGTTTGCAACTGTTTAATGACTCTGATTACTCGAAAGCTGCCACCGTTTGTCTACAGGCTGCTGAAATGGGTGATGCCGCTTCACAAACAGTGCTGGGTGAAATGTATGATGCGGGCGATGGCGTAGCACCTGATCAAAAGATTGTAGCCAGGTGGTGGATCCGGGCGGCAGAAAGTTCTTATCTACCGGCGCAGAATTTGCTGGCTTTAAAATATTATTATGGTGGTGATGTATTTGAAGCCCAGCCTGAATGGACGCAGGATTATAAAAAAGCTTTTGATATTTGGAAACAGAGTGCTTATCGGGGTGTAGCCACATCACAGTACATGATGGGTGAAATGTTTATGCAGGGGCAGGGCGTCAGTGTTGATTATGTTGAATCTTATGCCTGGTTTAAAATTGCTTTAGAGGGTGGCTACAAACTGGCAACTGACTCATTGATCGAGTTATCTCGAGTGATATCAGCGAATCAAAAGCAGGCAGGTTTAACACGAATCATTAGCCTGAAAAAGGAAATTACTGATTCATCATCTACCAAAAGTTAATCTTCACTATAACCATTCATCAACGCAAACTCGGCAGTCATTTTATCCATAGAACTGACATGAGCTTTAAACCAGTTCGGCCACAGGGTGAAAACATAATCATTTAACAGGTCTATGTCTTTATTTTGCTCCCAGGCTTCTACCACCGTTTGCATTCTGTTAAGCGCAACTTCATGTTCATCGGAATGAACAGGAAAAGCCGGGAAGCCCGTTTCCTGCATTAGCTCATTTTCACGCGCGAAATGGGCTTTTGTATGTTCCAGCCATTGCTCCAGTTGCTGTGATATTTTACTGTTATTTTGAGTGCCGGATAGATTCTCTTTAACCGCATTCATCAACGTGTTTACCATTTCCACTTCTTCCAGATGGGTCTGATTCATGAAATCTATACTGACCATTGGAATGCTTTCGGGGTTTAAACTTGAGAGGGTCATATTATCAATTCCTTAAATTGATAGGTGTGAATAAGAAGTACCGAATTCTAGCATTGCAGAAATGCCGTTAATTTGATAATTATCAAGATAGTTATACCGATATTCAGAGATTAAAATTAATTAACATTAATCACCTGTTTTCATGGTTTTTCTTCGTGTTCTTCGTGGTGAATAACTTTTGTTATTAAATACGCTGAATCGATAATGCATGTTCAGCGAAGAAGCGCTTTAACCACCTCGGGCCAGGCTTTTGAAATGTTTTCCATGTTATAACCACCACCACCGAGACCGATGATTCGACCATCACAGAATTCATCGGCAATACGGCATAAACTTTCAGCGGCTAACTGATAGGATTTCTGGCTATATTCAAGATGAGTTATCGGGTCGCCTTTCATACTGTCAGCGCCGCACTGCAGGATGATGAATTCGGGTTCAATGGAGCGAATGAACATTTCTGCAACCGCCCATTGTTGATCGAAATCTACGTCTTTCGCCTGCATCGGCATAGGGAAATTTATCTTGTATCCTTGAGCCGGACCCGTGCCTGTTTCATCGGTATCACCTGTTCCCGGGTAAAGAAACTGTCCATCTTCATGGAAATCTACAATGAACAAATTACAGTCACTTTCATAATTGTAAAATACGCCATCGCCATGATGGGCATCAATATCGACATATAATACTTTTTGTAGTTGCCAGTTATTGCGTAAATGTTCAAAGGCAATGGCACAGTCATTGAAAATACAAAAACCACTGCAATGATCTTTGTAGCCATGATGAAGTCCGGCAATCGGTACAAAGCCACGTTTATACTGTTTTTTCATGATTCGATCGGTCATGTCCAGTACCGAACCCACTACGGTTGAACCTGCTTCAAAGATTCCTTTTCGGGCAGGTGTGTCACCGTGATCTATAAAACCTTCTCCCAGGTCAGAACATTGTTTAACTTTCTGGATATAGTCATCTGTGTGAAAAGTCTGTAAATCTGACCGCTTACATTGAACGGGGGGTAACCACTCAACCTGACTGGTTAGTCCCATCGTTTCTATGCCATCCAGAAAAGCCTGATGTCGTAAAGGTCCGAAGGGGTGTTTGTCTCCAAAATGATAATCAGCGAGTTCAGCACCGGAAATAATGGCAATAGATGATCTGGACATGTTTTGAGGGTTTTTTAGTATTTACTTATTCGATTTACATTACACTAAATTTTTGAGAATTACTTGAAAAATATGGTTTCTATACTATTTTAGTAAAAACTAATATAGTTAGCGAATATGATGCAATCCAATATACTTTCAGAGCTGGAATTTGAGTTCTCTCTAAAGCCATCTGACAATGAAGAGTTCAGTAATTTACTGGTTGACTTCAAGGGTCAGGCGGTGGTCTGGGATGACGATGCTGAAGAGCAAGTGGTTGCAAAGCTTAAAGGTCACCGTCTTGATATCTCCAGTGCGCGCAAAGCCTATGGTGATATTCAGGATTTATTTGATTCTATTTCACCGGAAATATCTGATCTGGGTAGGCATATTATTTCAGATAATAATTGTTTTGTTGAATGTTGCAGTAAAGATGAACCAGAAACGACCCCCTGTGGCAGTCTGGTGTATATCGATGAACTGGTTGTCGATGCAAAATTTCGTAACCTTAGTATCGGTACCGAAATGCTTAAACGCATGAGTCAGATTGTCGATATGAACAAGACACTGGTAGCCTTAAAGGCATATCCCATCATTGATGGAGACACTGAACAGCGGACTCCCGCGCTTAAAAAACAGCTTAAACGTTTCTACAGTAAACTGGGTTTTATACACTCTGGTGAGCATTACATGGTGAAAGATGCTCGTGAATGTTATGCCCAGCGAACCAGGGCTCTGGCAGAAGAAGGCGTTACGCTGTCTAACTGATCACTGAGGAGTAGTGTTTAATTAGACCCGAGGATAAATGCTGCAACAACCTGGCGATCTTCAGCCACCAGAATATTATAGGTTCTGCAAAGCGCCCCGGTATTCATGACTTCAACACCCAGTCCCCGACTGGCAAAATGACCGAGAATATGTATATCCGGGAAAATCTGTTTTTCACCGGTTCCCAGTAAAATTACATCGGGTTTTAAGTCGAAAATACATTCCAGGTGTTCAGTCCTTAATTCAGTTACCGAATTGACTGACCATGATTCGATGAGGTTGTCAGGCGATAACACCAGGCTTTCAGTATAAATTCTGTCATTTATAGTGATTTGATCGCGTTCATAAGCCTGAATACTGAACTTGTTGGAAATGATATCTTCTGCTAATGCCATACGCGAAGGTTATAATAAAGATGATTCTATATCCAGTCTATTGACAGTCTCCGGCGCTATGTTAAGGTTGCCCGTCCTGTTAATTTACCCAAATTGAGTAACTCCCTTGAACGACGATTTCCTACGTATAAAACGCCTTCCTCCCTATGTCTTTAATATCGTCAATGAGTTAAAAGCAGCAGCGCGAGCGAGAGGTGAGGATATCATCGATTTTGGTATGGGAAATCCGGACCAACCCACGCCACAGCCCATCGTAGACAAGTTGTGCGAAGCAGCTCAACGTGGTGATACTCATCGTTATTCTTTGTCTCGTGGCATTCCGCGTTTACGCCAGGCAGTTTGCGCCTGGTATAAACGTAAATACGATGTTGATCTTGATCCCGAATCAGAAGCCATAGTCACCATTGGCTCCAAAGAAGGCCTGGCGCACCTGGCTCTGGCGACAGTAGGACCGGGCGATGCGGTGCTTGTACCTAATCCTTCGTACCCGATTCATCCTTATGGTTTTGTCATAGCGGGAGCGGATATTCGTCATGTCCCTTTAACGCCGGGCATAGATTTTTTTGCTGAACTGGAAAAAGCCATTAAAAATAGCTGGCCAAAACCGAAAATGCTGGTGATTAGTTTTCCCGGCAATCCGACGACGCAATGCGTGGAACTGGAATTTTTTGAAAAGGTAGTGGCTATTGCCAAAGAACATAAAATTTGGGTGGTTCACGATATTGCTTACGCAGAAATTACTTATGATGGTTATAAAGCACCTTCAATACTCGAGGTAGAAGGCGCTAAAGATATTGCTGTTGAATTTTACTCTTTATCAAAAACATACAATATGCCCGGTTGGCGTGTTGGGTTCATGTGTGGAAATAAAACACTGGTGGCTGCATTACAGCGCATCAAATCCTATATGGATTATGGCATGTTCACCCCCATTCAGGTTGCTGCTGTCAGTGCACTGGAAGGTGATCAGTCTGTGGTCGAAGAAATTCGCCAAATGTATAAAAGTCGACGTGATACCCTGTGCAATGGTTTAAGTTCTGTCGGTTGGGATGTTGAAGTCCCCAAAGCGACTATGTTCGTATGGGCCAAGATTCCTCCCCAGTTCAGTCACATGAGTTCACTGGAGTTTTGTAAATTAATGCTGCAGGAAGCGAAAGTTGCGGTATCACCTGGAATTGGTTTTGGTGAGTACGGTGATGATCATGTGCGTTTTAGTTTGATTGAAAATGAACATCGTACACGTCAGGCTATTCGTGGTATTCGCGAAATGTTTAAAAAAGCAGCAGCGCAATAATTATTTGAAATTAGATATAACAGAGGTAAAACATTGAAACCGGTTAACATTGGGTTATTAGGATTAGGTACAGTAGGTGGCGGAACCGCTAGCGTTTTAGCGAATAATGCAGCTGAAATAGCACGTCGTGCTGGAAGAGAAATTCAGGTCATTCATGCTGCTGCTCGTGGCCTCGGAAATGACAGGCCAGACGGCACCGGTCAAGTTGAAATTACCGAAGACGCTTTCGAAGTGGTCAATAATCCGGATGTTGATATTGTTGTTGAGCTCATCGGCGGAGACTCTCCAGCCAGAGAACTGGTTTTGCAGGCGATTGAAAATGGCAAACACGTGGTCACTGCTAACAAGGCGTTAATCGCTAAGTACGGTAATGAAATATTTTCTGCCGCCCAGGCAAAAGGCGTTGTGGTTGCATTTGAAGCAGCCGTTGCCGGTGGTATTCCTATCATCAAGGCAATACGCGAAGGTTTGAGTGCTAATAGAATCCAGTGGATTGCAGGCATTATCAATGGAACCGGTAATTTTATTCTGACTGAAATGCGTGATAAGGGTCGTGACTTTGCCGATGTACTGGCAGAGGCACAGGCACTGGGTTATGCCGAAGTAGATCCGACTTTTGATGTTGAAGGCATTGATGCAGCGCATAAGCTGTGTATTTTGTCCTCGATTGCCTTTGGTGTGCCATTGCAGTTTGACAAAGTTTATACCGAAGGTATCAGTAAAGTTTCACAGGATGATGTGACTTATGCGTCTGAGCTGGGGTATAGAATTAAGCATCTTGGAATGACGCGTTTGACCAATAAGGGCATTGAAATGCGTGTGCACCCCACGCTAATTCCTGAAAAGCGTTTAATTGCTAATGTTGATGGAGTAATGAATGCGGTGTTGATTATGGCTGACAAACTCGGGCCTTCTTTATACTATGGAGCAGGGGCAGGGGCCGACCCAACGGCATCGGCAGTGGTAGCCGATATTGTGGATGTAACACGTTCGTTGACGACTGATCCTGATAACCGGGTTCCTCACCTGGCATTTCAGCCTGATCAAATTAATGACACAACTATCCTCGAAATGGATGACGTTGAAACTGCCTATTATTTACGTCTTAATGCGGCAGATAAACCGGGTGTCATGTCTGATATCACGCATATCATGGGTGAAAATGAAATTTCTATTGAAGCCATATTACAGAAAGAGCCTGCCGAGGGTGAGGCAACAGCGACAATTATTATGCTGACTCAGCGTATTCGTGAGGCACAGATGAATAAGGCGATCGAATTAATACACCAGCTCGATTCAGTGAGTGGTGAAGTGACCAGGATTCGAGTGGAAAGTTTATCCTCTGAATGATTGAGGTAACTATTCAGCGAGTTTCAATAAACAGTCAATTTAAAGATTTTTGACTTTATTAATTACGCTGAATAGTTACTAATTGAGTTCAGTCTCCTGAATTGACTCTGCTTTACTGATCCAGAAAAGCCAGAATTTCGGCTTCAATGTTCTGTTTATCAACAACCGTTTTCTGGCTGACAGGTTTATCAAACAGTGCCTGAATAACTTCAGGAATTTTAATGTTTGCGGTTTCGGCGATAGATTTTAATGCATCGATATCATGACTATCAACATGACCGGTTAAGGCATTATCGATAACGGGTGAGAACTTGGTCCATTCCGCAGTTGAGTAAATGATAGATTTTAACGGCTTATCGCGACAGCTATCATGCGCTTTGAAACAGGTGGCTGTATGAGGGTCCATCAGGTAACCGTCATCAAACGCTTTTTTGATGTATTTTTTTCCACTTTCATCATCACAAAAATCAGCCACGAAATGTTGCTGAAGCGTTGAAAGCTCATCCTCATTTAATTGATAGCGCTTATGTTCGATAAGTGATTGCATCAGCTCATGAGTCCGTTCTGCACCGAACATATCAAATAAAATACGCTCAACATTGGAAGAAATCAGAATATCCATAGCCGGTGAAGTTGTGGCGATCAGGTCTCTTTGTGTCAGGTCATAACTTCCGCTTGAAATTAAATCAGTGAGAACATTATTGCTGTTAGAAGCCACGATAATTTTTTCTACCGGCAAACCCGCTTTCCAGGCGTAATATCCGCCTAAGGCATTGCCGAAATTACCGCAGGGAACGTTAAGGTAAATTTTATCACCCAGACTTATCACTTGTTGACGAACCAGTTCCAGATAAGAATGGATGTGGTAAATAATCTGAAAAATAATACGCCCAAAATTGACCGAGTTTGCAGCTGACAATGAAATGTTTTTTTGTTGCAGTTTATGCTTGAAGGCTGTTGAGCTTAACAATTGCTTTAATGCGTTTTGAGCATCATCGAAAGATCCTTTGATGCCAATGACTTTTAAGTTGTCGGCATCTTCTGTCACCATTTGCAGGCGTTGAACATCCGATGTCCCGCCGTCAGGATAGAGGCAGACAACGCGAACATTTTCCCTGTTTTTAAAGGTTTCCAGTGCGGCCGGCCCTGTGTCTCCACTTGTCGCGGCGAGAATTAAATACTGCTCATTACGTTGCTGTGCCAGTGAGGATAGAACAACGCCAAAAGGTTGCAATGCCATATCCTTAAAGGCTCGAGTCACGCCATGGTAAAGTTCGCTAACATACAGCTCGTCATTGACCCGAACAACCGGTACCGGGTTGGAAGTGTCATCAAAATGATCATATAAGGCTAATGCTTCATTCAATACCTCGTCGTTTATGTCGACATCAAATGCACTGAGAATGGAAAATGCCAGTTGCTTGTAACTTGAATTTACATGTGCCTGTAAAAAATCTGTGGTCAACTCTGGCAGGGTTTGCGGGCTATACAGGCCGCCAAAAGAAGCCATTGGACTAAGGATGGCTTCAGAGAAAGGGACAGAAGCTGAATGTTGGCCGTCATTGCCTCGGGTTTCGATAAATAACATGGAATCCTAATAGTAAGAGATAAAAATGAGATGCATTATAACGGTTATAAATAGCGGAGAAAGACCTGTTTGTGGTCGAATTAAGGACTAAGGTCGATAAGAATCAGGTATTTGAACAATAAAACACATTTTTTCCTGAAAAATGACTCTTGATAACTTCAGTTAACGCTCAAACACTAGTAAAATCAGCCGGTTTATTATGCATACAAATTAAACAATAAATGACTGCGTTTCATTTATCCTTATTATGCTTAAGAAGCCCGCCCTCATGAAAAATTCATCTGAGGCTACCTATAACTTTACGAGAATACTTATGAATTCTGAAAGAACTATTTCAATCATTAAACCGGATGCGGTTTCAAAAAATGTGATCGGTGAAATTTATGCCAGATTTGAAAAAGCCGGTTTGTCTATTGTTGCTGCCAAAATGATGCAACTCAGTCGTGAAAAAGCTGAAGGTTTCTATGCGGTACATAAAGAGCGTCCCTTTTTTAAAGACCTGGTTGATTTCATGATTTCCGGCCCTGTCATGGTTCAGGTTCTAGAGGGTGAAAACGCTATTGATAAAAACCGTGAAGTCATGGGTGCCACTAATCCTGCGGAAGCTGCAGCCGGAACTATTCGAGCCGATTTTGCGTCAACCATCGATGAGAATGCAGTTCATGGTTCTGATGGCCCTGAAACAGCTAAAAATGAAATTGCTTATTTTTTCACTGATGATGAACTTTGTGAACGCCTGAGATAGTTTCACTGCAGCTATTTATGAGTACACAAACTAAAATCAATTTACTTAACCTGGATCGCCCGTCGATGGAGCAGTTTTTCTTGTCCATTGGTGAAAAGCCATTTCGTGCTAAACAGGTTATGCAATGGATTCATCAACGTGGGGTAACAGATTTTGATCAGATGACCGATCTGGCTAAATCTTTGCGTGCCCGATTACATGATCAGGCCGTGGTAACACTTCCTGAAGTCAGTTTGGACCAAAAGTCTAAAGATGGTACTCGAAAGTGGCTGCTGCACATGGACGGAGTGGAAAATGCAGTTGAGTGTGTATTAATTCCTGAAGATAAACGCATGACACTGTGCATTTCATCGCAGGTCGGCTGCACCTTAAATTGTTCTTTTTGCTCTACGGGTAAGCAGGGCTTTAATCGAAATTTAACCACGGCTGAAATCGTGGGGCAGCTCTTCCTGGCTCATCATGCGCTGGTTAAAGATGGTTATGAAAATGGCATTACTAATGTGGTGATGATGGGAATGGGGGAGCCGTTGCTTAACTTTGATGCAGTGATGTCTGCACTTAATATCATGTGTGATGACTTTTCTTATTGCCTGAGCAAACGCCGTGTCACGATAAGTACTGCAGGCGTCGTACCTGCAATGATGAAATTGAGTGAGTTCACCGATGTGAGTCTGGCAGTTTCATTACATGCACCTAATGATGAATTACGCGATCAACTGGTACCGTTGAATACCAAATACCCCATCAAACAATTACTGGATGCCTGTAAAGCTTACGTAGAAGAGCATAATCGCCGCCGCATTACCTTTGAATATGTTATGCTCAAAGGCATCAATGACAGCCTGGAACATGCACAGCAACTGGTCAAAATATTAAAGCATATTCCCAGTAAATTGAATTTAATCCCCTTTAATCCTTACCCACATGCGCTTTATGAATGTTCGAGCGGAAATGCCATTCACCGCTTTCGGGAATATGTGGTGAATCATGGCATTGTGACGGTCACACGTAAAACTCGTGGTGAAGATATCGATGCAGCCTGCGGGCAACTGGTCGGGAAGTTTAAAGACAAAAGTAGAAGAAGTCAGAAGCATCAACTGAGTATAGAAAGCATTACAGGGCATACTAATGTATCGAACTAACTATTATTCACTTTTAATCTGGCCAGTCATATTACTGTTAACGGCTTGTGTGACGGCGGATAAAAATGATTCTAAAAATGTGAAAGCCAGTAAAATCAATGTGCAGCTAGGGATTGGTTATTACAATCGCGGGAATCATGAGCTGGCTAATGAAAAACTGATGAAGGCAATAAGGCAGGATCCAAATTCATCTCAGGCCTATCATGCTTTAGCGGTCTTACAAAACCACTTCCTGGCAAAAGAAAAAGCGGAAGAATACTTCAGGAAATCAATCTCTCTGGACGATCAGAATTCAGAAGCTCTGAATAATTTCGGCGTTTTTTTATGTGTTGATGAAAGGTATGAAGAAGCTAATAAAATTTTTATGCAGGCTATAGCAAATCCGTTTTATCGTTCACCTCAAGTCGCTTATACCAGTGCTGCTTCCTGTATTCAAAACCAGGGAACATCTAAACAGGATAAGGATAAAGCTAAGGAATACCTGACCAAAGCGCTTGCTGTTTCCAGTAACTATCGTCCCGCATTAATTAAAATGGCTTCGATTTCTTTTGATGAAAAAGATTATAACCTGACCAGTCTTTACCTGGAGCGGTTTCATTTAACCGGTAATGCATCCGCGCGTAGCCTTTGGCTTTCAATTCAAAATGAACAGGAAATGGGGGATAAATCCAAAGTGGCACTTTTAGCTGAACAATTAAGAGTAAATTTTCCAGGTTCTGACGAGTACAAACAGTGGTTGGCATTAGATCTATGATAGAACAAGATTCTTCACAGGGTGAGCAGTCTCAGCCTAAACTCGGGCCGGGGGATAGACTGCAGGCAGCAAGAATATCAAAAGGTATGACGGTTGAAGAAGTTGCCAGTAAAATGCATTTATCTATTGGGATTTTAAGTAGCCTGGAAGAAAATCATTTTGAAGATATAACGGCCCCTATTTTTGTAAAAGGTTACCTGAGGGCGTATTCCCGCCTGGTAAGTCTCGATGAAGATGAGATTATTCAGCAGTATTTAACTATTTATATGGATGGCGACCCTCCTATATCGTCAACCAGTAATACTTCTCCTGAAATTAATTCTGACGATTCCAAAGTTAAGAGGATTACCTATATCGTTATTATTGGTCTGGTAGCGCTGTTAGCCACCTGGTGGTGGAACCGGTATCAACAGACACCCGAGACCCTTAGCCTGGAGGGTCGGGATAATTTACAGACTGAAGTTGCGACGACGCAGGATACCGTCGAAACGACTCCTCAAATAACCACTACTGAGGAAGACCAAAATTCACTACAGCGGGAAATAAAATCAGTTGTCGATTCGATGGATATGCAACAGGAGCAGGCTGAAGATCAGCAAATGGCTTCTGAAGAAACCGAACCAGAGCCAGAACCAGAGCCAGAACCAGAACCTGTCGATAACATTGAGTCTACATCAGAGCGGAGTATGGAAGTTGAACAAGCAGGCAGCATGGAGCCGGTCGATGATCAGCTTGAACAGGCTGAAATGGTTATAGAGCCGCCGCTATCAAATAATGATGATCTGGTGATTATTGTTAATGCTGATACCTGGGCATCTATCAAAGATGCAACCGGTAAAAAACTGGTTTATGACCTGTTACGTTCGGGTGAAAAAATTACGGTTACCGGTCAGGCGCCCATCAGCGCATTTCTGGGTAATGGTTACGGTGTCACTATGACCTATAAAGGAGAGGATGTTGACCTGAGCAATGTCATCAAATCTGATAATACTGCTCGGTTAAAAATAGGGCAGTAACATGGTAGATCAAATTAAAGTCATACGCGGTATGCGCGACCTGCTGCCTGCAGATATGGATGCCTGGTATCAACTGGAAGATGGCTGGCGTCAACTGGCTGAAAGTTATGGGTATCAGCAAATTCGTACACCCATTATGGAAAAAACGGCATTATTCAAACGTTCGATTGGAGACGTTACGGATATAGTCGAAAAGGAAATGTACAGTTTTGATGATAAGGGGGGCGATAACCTGAGCTTACGTCCTGAAGGCACCGCCAGTGTTGTTCGAGCCGGAATTCAGAATGGTTTACTGGTTAATCAGCAGCAGCGTCTATGGTATAGCGGACCGATGTTTCGCCGTGAACGACCTCAGAAAGGACGTTATCGACAGTTTTACCAACTGGGCGCAGAAACTTTTGGAATGCCTGGAGCCGATATTGAAGCAGAGCTTATTTTTATGGTTTCACGTTTCTGGAAACAACTGGGGCTTGAAAATATTGAGCTGCAGTTAAACACACTGGGAACCGCTGAAACACGCTTGAAATACAAGGATTTACTGGTGGCTTATTTTCGTGACCATATGAATGAACTGGATGATGATAGTCTGCGTCGACTTGACACGAATCCGTTGAGAATTCTGGATAGTAAAAATAGCAAAATGCAGAATATGATCGAAGCCGCTCCCAAACTTAAAGATAATCTTGATCAGCAATCTGCTGATCACTTTGCACAATTACTGGAAATGCTTGATTTTAACGGTCAGGCATACAGTATTAACCCCCGTCTGGTCAGAGGACTGGATTACTATAGTCATACTGTTTTTGAATTTGTAACCAATTCACTGGGAGCCCAGGGAACCGTTTGTGCCGGTGGGCGATATGATAGCCTGGTCGAACAACTGGGTGGAAAGCCAACTTATGCTGCGGGTTTTGCCATGGGCATAGATCGACTGGTTTTGATGCTTCAGGATCAGCAGAAAATTAAAGCACAGAAACAGGTCGATATTTATTTTGTGATGTCGGGAGCTAATACCGCGAAACAGGGTCAAAAGCTGGCAGAAATGTTACGTAATGAATTACCCGGACTCTACCTGGTTGCTCATTCAGGCGGGGGAAGTTTTAAAAGCCAGATGAAAAAAGCTGATAAATCAGGCGCTTCCCTGGCATTGATACTGGGAGAAAGTGAAGTTGAAAATTCAACCATAAACATAAAATTTTTACGCAACGACTCGCAGCAGCTGGAAATAGATCAGTCTGAGCTGGTCAGTCAAATTAAAACATTATTAATCAACTAGAATATTTACATAAACAAACTTGGATTTTGAACATGAATGATTTTGTAACAGATGATGAACAGGTAGAACGGATTAAAAAATGGTGGTCAGACAATGGAAGTTCTGTGATTGCCGGTCTTGTTATCGGAATAGGCGGATTGATGGGCTGGCGCTACTGGGTCGACTATCAGACTAATGTAGCAGCAGAAGCATCTGCTCATTTTGCCAATATGGTTGGTTCCATTGAAAATGAAAATAACGATGCAGCCATTGATGAAGCGTTTAAAATTCTGGATAACTATTCCTCGACGGCTTATGCTGATTTAGCTCGTTTATCACTGGCTAAGGTTTTTGTCGAAACCGGAGAATATGACAAAGCGGCGCAGCAACTTCAGGCACTGATAGAAGCTAAACCTGATATTTCTCTCGAAATGCTGACCCGTAAACGTTTATCAGCTATTTTATTCCAGCAGGGCAAACTGGATCAGTCGCTGGAAGTGCTAACAGTTGATTTCCCCGATGAATTTGCGGCGTCATTTGAAGAACTTAAAGGCGATATTCTGGTCGCACAGGGTAACGCCAGCAGTGCTCGTGATGCTTACCAGCGAGCGCGTCTTGCTCAACCTGCTTCTGCAAACCCTCAATTTCTTCAGCAAAAGATAGATGATCTGGGTCTTGCCGGGATGAATAGCTAATCCATGATTTTTTTTCGACTGTTACTGCTATCGTTACTATTTTTCTTAACGGCCTGTTCAGATGTTGATAATAGTGAGCCTCCAGCAGAGCTGACTAAAATTGATAAACCTGAATATGTGAAAAAATTATGGTCCAGGGATTCTGGTAAAGGTTCAGTTAATAAATATATTGATATGCAGCCTTTTATCACCGGTAATAAAATCTATACCATTGATACAACAGGGCTACTTTCTCGTCTGGATATAGAAAACAATAACATCGACTGGACATTAAAGACCGGGTTGTCATCGGTTGCCGGTGTGTCTGGTGATGCCCTGAGCCTGGTCGCGAGTTCACGCGATGGTGAAGTGGTGTTATTCGACTATGATGAGAAATCTGTTAAACAACGCTGGAAGCACCAGTTAAAAAGTGAAATCCGTACCAAAGCAGTTGTTGACGGGCAACAGGTTTTTATTAGAACGGTGGATGGTAAATTATCCGTTCTGAGTACTGCTGATGGAGAGTTGCTATGGGCTGTCTCCAGACGGGTGCCTGCTTTATCATTAACCGGCAGCAGTTATCCACTGGTCACTGAAGAGTTGGTCATCAGTGGTTTCGATAATGGGAAATTAGTCGCTTTTAACCGTGAAAATGGTTCCACAGTGTGGGAACATACTGTTACCAGTCCACGCGGTAGAACAGAAATTGAACGTCTGGTTGATCTCGATGGACAATTTTTGCTACGCGATAATATTATTTATATCAGTTCTTTTCAGGGTGATCTTGTCGCTCTGACGCTTAACAGCGGTCAGGTATTATGGTCACGTAAATTTTCCAGCTTCCAGGCGATGGATGCTGATAGTGAAGCTCTTTATTTAACTGATGATAGAAGTCATGTGTGGTCGATTGACCGGCGTACAGGTAGTGCCTTCTGGAAACAGGACGTATTCAATGCGCGAAAGTTAACCGCTCCACTGATTTTGGATGACAAGATAGTGGTCGCTGATTTCGAAGGTTATATACACTGGCTAAGTAAAATAGATGGAGCTCAGCTAGCGCGGATCCAGCCTTCTGAGGTTCGTTATATTGCCCAACCCCAGGCTCAGGATTCCAGGGTAATTGTCATTGATGTCAGTGGTGAGGTAACCGTGTTAACACAAAATAAAGAAATTCAATCACCTTCCTCTACCGATTTTGATTTTGGACTTTAATAGAAATTTATCATGATTCCTGTGATTGCCCTGATAGGGCGCCCCAATGTCGGTAAATCAACACTGTTTAATGCGTTGACTCGTACTCGCGATGCCATTGTTGCCGATGAACCCGGTCTTACACGGGATCGACAATATGGCGTTGGAAAAGTAGGACAAAAGAAATTTATTATCGTCGATACCGGCGGACTGAGCGGTGAACAACAAAGTCTGGATGACCTGATGGCGAGGCAAACCCTGCTTGCTTTACAGGAAGCAGATATTGTTTTATTCATGGTGGATGCGAGAACGGGCATCAACAGTGGCGATGAAGTCATTGCCTCTATGGTGCGTAAAGCAGGAAAGCAAACAACGGTTGTACTGAATAAAATTGACGGCGTGAACCCTGAATTTGCGGAAGCTGATTTTTTTGCACTGGGCTTTTCAGAGATGGCGATGGTTGCTGCATCCCAACGCAAGGGTATCAACCCGCTGGTTGAACAGGTGATGCGTGATTTCCCCGATGATGTTGAATCCGATGAAGAACCTGAAGGGCCTTCTATAGCCATTATTGGTCGACCGAATGTCGGAAAATCTACCTTAATAAATCGCCTGGTCGGTGAAGAGCGTGTTGTTGCATTTGACCAGCCAGGGACGACTCGTGATTCGATTCCTGTTCCATTTGAGCGACATGGCAAACACTATACTTTGATCGATACTGCCGGTGTCAGGCGTCGGGGTAAAGTACATGAAACCGTTGAAAAATTCAGTGTTATCAAAACCCTGGATGCTATAGAAAAAGCCAATGTGGTCGTTGTGGTTGTCGATGCCCGTGATGGAATAACAGACCAGGATTTAACTTTGCTGGGTTATGTTTTAAACAGTGGCCGTTCGCTGGCTATAGCTATCAATAAATGGGATGGGCTGGAACCTGAACAACGTGAATACAATAAAACGGAATTGCATCGTCGGCTGAATTTCGTAGATTTTGCTAACCAGCATTTTATTTCTGCATTGCATGGCACCGGGGTCGGAGATTTGATGAAATCGATCGACCAGGCTTATGCTTCAGCGTTTAAACAGTTTAATACCAAAGATTTAACTGATCTGCTGGAAGAGGCCGTGTTCAAACACAATCCCCCGATGCAGAACGGACGCAAACCCAAATTACGTTATGCTCATCAGGGAGGAAAAAATCCTCCTATTATCATCATTCATGGCAGTAGAACCGATTCACTTGCCGAATCCTATAAAAGATACCTGATGAAGTTCTACATCAAGAAATTAAAATTGATGGGAACGCCCGTGCGTATAGAGTTTAAGGTTGGAGATAATCCGTTTGCCGGAAAACGTAATAAACTCACCAAACGTCAGCAATCAAAAAAGAAGCGTATGATGAAGTTTGTAAAAAAGAAAAAGTGATTCAATAGGGCAGGTTCTGGCTAAATTGGCAAGAATCAACCGACCAGTTTAACGACATCTTAAATGACTAACCGGTGGATCCTGTTTGGATGGGAACAGGCTCTTCACGATCCTTTTCAGTGATTACTCTAATAAATTTCGGCACTGAATACATGCTTGATCCAGTTTATATCATAGGGATCATCAATACCTGGCTCGATTAACAACGCATCAAAACGTCGCGGGTAATTGAGGTATTTGTGTTGACGACTGACAAAGCTTAACGCAGTCTGGGTAATTTTCTGTTGCTCTGATGCTGGTATATTTAAGTCTGTTTCATCAAAATCTTGGCTTCTTCGGTATTTGACCTCTATAAAGCACAAGGTGTCGTCATCCAGCATGATTATGTCGATTTTTCCAACTCGGCTGAGATAATTCTTGGCGACTACTTTTAGGCCCTTGGCTTTTAGCCAGCGCAGTGCAACATTCTCTAAAAACGAACCTGGGTTATTCATGATCCTTGTTATTCAATTTTCTGACCTGGCTTTCTTCATCGGCAGACATCAATCCTTCAGAAACATTCCTGACAGGCTGTAGGGATCGTCTCTGATGTGGTGTGAGTTCAACCGGTTATTAACTTAAATCCCAAAATTAATAGTAATCATAACTCAAAAACATGCCCCTTATGGGAATGCTTATGAATATACCATTACAAATACTCTATTAAAATAGTAGGTTATTATGGCTTTATAAAATCAACAATTAAATCCACTTTGAATATCAAATCTTTATTCTTAAATAGTAATGAAGTCAGACTTTTGAATTGTTGTCGAAAGTGATTTAGATATTTACCAATGACAGGTACATATTCTTCAAAAGGTATAGACTCAAGTGGTAGTATTTAGATCACCATTTATGCTTTGAATATTACTTACCAACGTTAAATAAAAAAACTTTTCCAGAGCTTAAAGATACCTCAGATAAACATACAGTGTGGCTATGCATATACTGATTAGCATCAGCGGAAAAGCCATCGCCATGAATCTCAGAAATCGTATTCTATGGCCTGCCCGTTCTGAAAAACCGGCAACTATCAGGTTAGCACTGGCTCCTATCAGAGAGCCATTGCCACCCAAACAGGCTCCTAACGCTAGTGACCACCACAGTGGCATCAGATTTTCAGCACCACCGAATGTTGGTGCCATGGACTCAATCATCGGAATCATCGTGGCCACAAACGGAATATTATCAACCAGTGCGGAAGCAATGGCCGAAACCCAGATGATGGAAATCGCTGTGACCGTCATATCTCCACCCGTCATGCCGATAACCCAGTTGGCCAGTAAATTCAGCAGGCCAGCATGCTCAATTCCGCTCACTACAATAAACAGGCCAACGAAGAAAAAAATAGTTACCCATTCAACCTCTCCAAACGTGTGATGCACATCATCAGTCTGTTGTTCAGCATCCCTGCCCAGATTACTCACCAGCAGAAGCAGGCCTGCCCCAAACATGGCGATAGTCGCAGGCTCCAGGTGCAGCGGGTGAGCAAATACAAAACCGGTGACAACAAGAGAAAGAACAGCCATAGATTGTTTTAGTAGCCGGACATCGGTAATTGCTTCTAGCTCACGAAAGTTCATGATGCGTTGGCGTGCCTCATCGGTAGCTTCCAGCCCCCTTCCCCAGATAAAGTAGATGATAATCATGGTTACTAACATGATAACCGGGGTTATGGGTGCTAAATTCAACAGAAAATCATTAAAACTAAGACCAACTGCAGAACCAATCATAATGTTGGGTGGATCACCGATTAGCGTAGCAGTTCCACCAATATTGGAAGCGAAAATTTCGGCGAACAGATAGGGGTAAGGATTAACCTTCAGTTCATCAGTAATCAACAGGGTAACGGGGGCAATAAGTAGCACCGTGGTCACATTATCCAGAATCGCCGAAAACACTGCCGTCACTACAGACAGCATCAGCAGGATTCCCCAGGGTCTGGCATCTACCTTCTTGGCGGACCAGATGGCCACGAACTGGAATACTCCGCAACGTCGGGTGATTGCTACAATCACCATCATTCCTGTTAATAACCCCAGGGTGTTGAAATCTACCCCCGCTATTGCCTGTTGCTGGTTAACTACGCCCAACGTAATCATCAGCCCCGCACCAATTCCCGCGACAATGGCACGATTGATTTTTTCCGTAACAATAACGGCATAAGTCACGATAAAAAGTACGCAGGAAACCCAAAAAGGATCCATACCAAAAATGACATGTGAAACTACATCGGATTCACCATGCATCATCAGTCCTCCCCTGTGATATCTTGACTGGATTTATCTTTAGTCACTTTGCTATCTTCTATTCTGGTCTGTTCGCTGCAGACAGCACCCTGATATCCTTCCGCCTCACTGGAAAACATATTCATGACCAGCTTATCCAGTATGTCCCAGGCTGACACCATGCCTATCAGTTTCTTTTTCTTTCCCTTCAGCACAATCACAGGCAGGCTACTACCCGGATTCTGCTCCAATAGTTCCAGTACTTCTGGAAAAGCTGTGGAGGGTTTGCAAAATAGCAGATTTTTCTTTTTCTCAAGAAATTCTGTGACTGGCTTTTCACCGATCTCACCTAGCCTTTCGTACAGCGCCTCGACTTCATCCGGCATAAAATTTAGCTCTTTAAGGCCAAAGTTTATCTGTGCCGCCTTTGGAAGTAACAGAGTAATCATTCGACGTATACCAAACAGACCGATAAACTGGTCGTCATTATCAACCACAGGAAGATTACGAATCTGATGCGTATGCATTAATTTAAGGGCATCGCATACTCTGTCTGTTGGACTGAGTTTTATCAGACGAAAACTCATTATGTTTTTAGCTGTCATCAGTGGGCTCCTTTGAGACGAATAATAACTACCCGGCAGGAAAGTTAATTTTTGTGAGTCTCATAACTTAAATCATCATACCTCTAACCATGAAATAGATACTCGCAGAAAGAATGGCTGAGACAGGTACAGTGATAATCCACGCTGCAATAATCTTCTTAAAAGCGTCTCTTTTTACATATTTTTTCCGCTGTAACTTGTCAGCCATGCGTTGCCTTTTTGCAAGAATTTTTTCCTCATTCTCGACCATTCCATAAAGATTAGCGATTTGTTTGAAAATCTTTTTATCTTTCTTATCTTCATCCAGATCTAATAATTCCTGAAGATTATCCAGATATTGTTCCAGTTTGTTTTCATCTTTCTCCAGTTTTTTTTCTTCTTCATCCAGTTTAATAACTTCTTTATGGTCCTGCAGGTATTCCCGTAAGAAGCCAACACCAAAGATGCCTCCAATTGCAATATGAGTAGAACTAACCGGTAGCCCAAGCTGGCTGGCAATAATTACGGTGATAGCGGCAGCCATTGCGATGGAAAATGCTCTCATCTGGTCAAGTTCTGTTATTTCTGAACCTACCGTTTTAATTAACTTTGGACCGTATAATGCCAGACCAATAACTATACCCACTGCGCCAACAGCCATAACCCAGATTGGAATACTGGCCTTCGATGAAATACCACCGTTATTGACAGCATCACTAATCGCAGCTAGTGGCCCAATAGCATTGGCGACGTCATTTGCGCCATGAGCAAAACTTAATAGTGCCGCAGCGAAGATAAGCGGGACAGTAAATAAAGTATTGATACTGCTTCTATTATTTTTTAAGTTATTCTTCTTTGTCACGCTCTTAGAAATCAAGACAAAAATGATAACCGCTAGTATCACACCAAAAATAGCAGCGACCATAAAGCCCGGTTTCTTTTCATCGGGCAAAAATGGTAGTAAATCGACAATATCCGGCCATATTTTTTTAAGACCTTTTAAAGTCAGGTAAGTCGTAAATGCCCATGTCATAATAGCGACATAAACTGGAACCCAAAATTTACCCGCTACGACTTTATCTTTCTTAAAAACTATATTTACCTTAATAGAGTATAAGAATATTGCTGCAATTATGCCTCCCAGTACCGGAGATATTACCCATGAGGCAGCAATTTTACCCATGGTTCCCCAGGATACGATGGCAAATCCACCGGCAGCAATACCGGCACCCATCACGCCACCCACAATTGCGTGGGTTGTGGAAACGGGCGCTTTAAATTTTGTTGCCAGGTTCAACCATAAGCCCGCTGAGAGTAGTGCTGCCATCATGGCCCAGATAAAACTATTGGTATCACCTCCGAAAGCATCAATGTCGATAATGCCTTTTTTAATAGTACCAACTACATCACCACCGGCAATAAAAGCACCTCCAGCTTCAAATATACCCGCGATAATGATTGCGCCACCCAATGTCAGGGCTTTAGAACCCACTGCAGGGCCAACATTATTAGCGACATCATTGGCACCAATATTCATGGCCATATAGGCACCAAAAAGTGAGGCTATAACTAAGAATACATTTGTTGGTAGCTCCCCCATAGAGTTAAAACTTAAAATCATTACTGCTATCATGAACATGATAACAATACCAAATTTAAGAAAGTCACCCTTACTGGAGGATTCTGCGGCCTCCGTTATTTCTTTGAATAGGCCAAACACTTACATACCTTCCTATATATAAATACTCGTAAAAAGGGGAAGAAACAAAACTTACAATTTATTTGAAGCTTGAATAATATTATTGATCTTTAAAACTATCTTAAATTGATTTTGACTGTCATGATTTGAATCAATTCCAACAGTTAAATTAAAAATTAGATCATTGCGGTAAGATTAAATAAAATATCAAATTTATTTTCACATACCCTGCGTATGGTGGTGACTACAGCAAATGTGAATGATTCGTTGATTGATCTTTAAACTGAAAGTCCTACAGCCTCCTATGTCCGGCAAGGGAAACCAGCAAGTTTAAAACATGACGCTTCTCAATTAATTTCACAAAAGATTTATTTGCTCAGATTTTTCCAGAGACCTGCGCACTGGAATATTGAACGGCTGCTACCAGTAGTGTCGACGATAACCTGAGGTTATGCTGTTCGAAGGATCATTATCAAGTGATTAGTCGGTTCATTGCCGAACATATCCGTTCACTAAAATTATACAACAAGATGAATAAGTCAACGTATCATCTTTTACCGCATCCTATGGGTAGGGCTTTTATATCTCCTATGCTTCATGCTTAAGTATCTCATGCAATTTGCGACGAAGCGTAGGTATCAAGAATGGTAAGATTCCATTCTTTGGCTCAACAATAATCCATATCCAGTCGGGCGGGTTAGCTGGATCAACAGCTTTAATAACTTCAATCATCCTCATTCGGACAAAAATACGCTGATGTTTTGCCATGGCAGGGTGCTTGAAATCTTTAGTAGCCAGAAAATAATCCACTAG
>JAAEMR010000118.1 GCA_024225395.1 Gammaproteobacteria bacterium | reverse complement strand
TTCACAGATTGGGACAGCATTCACATTACAAGTTACAAGTTACAAGTTACAAGTTACAAGTTACAAGTTACAAGTTACAACAGATTATAGCTACTGATACACGAATTACATGGATAAAATTAAATTTATCCCAGATCACCCCTGAGCTTCAACCATTCTCCGCTTTCCGCAAGCTGAGTCTCAGAGGTAATCAGGTATTTATATAAATTCAGCGTATCTCACTTTCCACTTGCAACTTTCAATTCATTACTTTCTACTTAGCACCTTCACTTCTTATTCACACGGGCACTAATTTGTCAGTCAATCTCTCAATCGGTTTTTTTAGTTATATAACAAGTACTTTATTGTTTCTGGCTATTTTGATTTTAGCATTTGTCGGGCAACAGCATAGTTCAAAGGGAAAGCCTTTTTTCTTACTGATAATTTCGACATTAGTCTGGAGTATTTTACTGGCAATGAGCCAAATTGGTGCCTCTGTTGCATTCGAAATGATATTTATTGCTGAGTTATTAAGGTATTTCACGTGGTTCTATGTTCTGCACCATGCCATGGGGTCTTACCTGGAACACCCTTTTAAAATTAATCTATCTAACCCCTCTTCTCCCTTTTTCATTTCACTACTCTTTTTTATTGCTGCACTCTCGTTACTGGTTTCCCCCTATCTGGTTGAAATATATAATTTTAAAAATTCAAATTATTTACAAATCCTTCAAATACTCATATTTACTGTACTGGGTCTCATTTTAGTTGAACAACTTTATAGAAACACCCCCAAAGAGAGTCGCTGGAATATCATCTTTTTATGTATAAGCGCCGGAGCTGTGTTTATCTATGATTTCTTTGTTTATTCGAATGCGTTTCTGATGCAACAAATAGATTATGAATTTTGGAGTGCTCGTGGAATAGTCAACGTTTTAATAGCTCCTACACTGCTAATTTCTGCAGCACGTAATCCTTCTTTATCACCTAACATTCATATCTCCAGGCAATTTGTTTTTCACTCAACAACCTTAATGGGAGCGGGTCTTTATCTAATAATAACGTCATTGGCAGGATATTATATAAAGCTGGTCAGTTCAGAATGGGGAAGCTTACTTCAGATTACATTTTTGTTTGCTTCTTTATTATTGTTATTCTCATTGTTTTTTTCATCTACATTTAAAGCAAAAATCAAACGATACATTAGTAGCAACTTCAGTAATAAATATGATTACAGGGAGGAATGGCAACGATTTTCAAATACATTACTTTCAAGTGACTCTACAATGTCTATTCACCTTAGGTCTTTACAAGCTGTCAGCCAGATCATAGACAGTCCAGGAGCTCGCCTCTGGCTGAAGGATTCTAATCAGTATAGATTATGTGCTAATTGGCATATGCCTTTGGAAACCCCTGAACCAGAACCAGAAAATTCAGATTTCATTAATTACCTGAGAAGGCAAACAGAGCTTTTCACTAAAGATGAATACTTAAACACTTTTAAAAATTTATCAGCCCCAAACCATTGGTTTATACAAAGCAAGAATAGCTGGATAATTTTACCATTGTGGGACAATGAAACTCTATTTGGCTTTATTCACTTGAAAGGAGCAACTTTACCAACTGATCTCGATCAGGAAGACAGGGAGCTACTCACCACTATCGGGCATCATGTAGCACTCTATCTATCGCAATATGAGGCATCACTAGCTTTACAACAGGCAGAGAAATTTAAAGGAATTAACCAGATGACAGCCTTTTTAACTCATGATTTAAAAACATTATTAAGCCAACTTTTTTTACTGGTTGAAAATGGAAAAGTTCATAAAGGCAACCCTGCTTTCATTGATGATATGTTAAATACTCTGGATCATGTTTCACAAAAGATGCAACGGCTTATTCAGCAGTTAAAAGATCCAGCTGCTTTTAAACAAGACACAAATTTCTTTATTATTAATGTCATCAACGAAATCGTGGATGACTATAAACAGCAATCTATCAAACCTGAAGTTTTTAATTTAACTGAGATTAATCCAAAAATTAATGCTAACAGGGGGGAACTTCAAAGTGCAATGAAGCATATTATTCAGAATGCTGTAGATTCCGTTTCCAGGCAAGGGTATGTAAAAATCGAACTTACTTCAAATAATACGGATAGCATTTCAATTAATATCATCGATAACGGCAAAGGCATGTCCAATGATTTTATAGCCAACCGCTTATTTCAACCGTTTGACAGCACCAAAGGGGTTTCTGGCATGGGCATCGGTGTTTATCAGAGCAGAGAATATATACGGACCTTAAAGGGCGATATCCAGGTAACTAGCATAGAAAATTCTGGAACGACATTCACCATTACATTACCAATTCTTAAAGACAATAAATGAATAGAAAATTATTAATTATTGAGGACGATCCGGGTCTACAGTCACAGTTACGCTGGTGCTTTAGCGACATCGAAGTGTTTGTGGCTGAAGATGAAGAAACAGCCCTGTCTATTTTCAACAGGGAGTCACCCCAGGTGATAACCCTTGACCTGGGGCTACCCCCGGATCCCGGTGGCTACAGTGTTGGGTTTAAAATACTGGAGCTCATATTATCAATAGCGCCCTCGACAAAGATCATTGTCGTGACCGGCCAGGAAGATCGTGAACATGCACTCAATGCCATAAATTCGGGCGCTTATGATTTCTTCAACAAGCCTGTCGATGCAAAAAGCTTAACCCTGGTCGTCGACCGTGCCTTTCACCTGTATGAAATTGAACAGGAAAACAAGGCATTACTGGAGAAAGCACTAAAGTCTCCACTTGATGGCATTATTGCATCCAGTGCCAGCATGCTAAAAACCTGTCAGATTGTGGAAAAAATAGCGCCTAGTGACCTGAGCGTGATGGTTTTGGGTGAAAGTGGTACGGGTAAGGAAGTAATTGCAAAAGCGCTTCATAATTTAAGCCAGTACGCTTCAGGAAAATACGTCGCGATAAATTGCGCAGCTATTCCTGACAGCCTGTTAGAAAGCGAGCTTTTTGGGCATGAAAAAGGATCCTTCACCGGGGCCAGCAGCCAGAAAAAAGGTAAAATTGAAGTGGCTAATAACGGTACTTTATTTCTGGATGAAATTGGTGATATGCCGTTAGATTTACAGGCAAAACTATTACGTTTTTTGCAGGAACGGGTTATCGAGCGTGTCGGTGGAACAAAGAGCATTCAAATCAATACTCGAGTTATCTGCGCCACCCATCGCTCGATCAAAGAAATGATTCGCCTGAATCAATTTCGAGAAGATTTGTATTTCCGCATCAGCGATATTGTCATCGAACTCCCCCCGTTACGCGAGCGTGAAGACGATATTGTGCTGCTGGCTAATTTCTTTCTAAAAAAATATGCAGAACAGCAGGGAAAGAACATTAAATCTTTAAGCCCTTCTGCAGAAAGCTTGCTGATGAATTATGAGTGCAAGGGCAACGTGAGAGAACTGGACCAGATAATGCGTAGAGCGGTCATCATGTCTGATAGCAATATATTACAGGCAGAAGACTTGAATATTGAACTACCTACTGACAATGAAACAGAACTATTTGATGAAGAAAGTGAAACTCTCAACTTAAAAGTTATTCGAAGTACCGCCGAGAGAAGGGCTATTCGTAGAGCCTTACAGGAGGCAGATAATAATATTTCTGATGCAGCTAAATTGCTGGATATTACTCGCCCAACGCTATACTCATTGATTGAAAGACTAAATATACAAATTGAAAGTTAGAAGTTGGTAGGTTACAAGGAGCGAGGAGCAGGTTACTAGGAGCTAGGAGCGAGGAGCAAGGAGCTAGGGGCTAGGAGCTAGGAGCTAGGAGCTAGGAGCAAGGAGCGAGGAG
>JAAEMR010000117.1 GCA_024225395.1 Gammaproteobacteria bacterium | reverse complement strand
TTTTATTAATAAATATTAATGGCCTGGCACCAGTTTGAGTTCTTTCTGAGTGTTTACTGTTGACATGAAATATTGGCATAACCAGTCGCTCCACCTGACAAAAGCCAAAAAGCGGCTTTTGTCAGGTGAGCTTAGTCGTTAGGTGCAGTTACAGATGAGAGTAATTAAGGACGATCAAGAAAGCCTAGACCTTGAGGGGCCTATCCCATACTCTGGTATCGCCAACTTAGGCAGCCATCGAAGTTATAAAAATCTTGCGCTAACAAAATCAGAGAACTTCCCGGCAAAATACGCTCGTGGGCTAAAGGTTTATTCTGAAATACAAAAGCTATGGTTATGGTCAAAAGTCTTCCGAACAGCAATGCCACATATTATAGGCCTGCCGAAATTGGAAACGCTGGATATCCTTTTTCTACGAAAGCCAGGCAGTCACTTATGCTCATTTTCTGATGCCGAAAAGCTCAAAACATTCCGCTGTAATACTGGTTTAATCGAATCTGACATAATCGCAATTTCCTCTGCACCCGCACTAGAAGTATTTGGCGCTCAGTCAGCAATGGTAACGGAAAGAGCGCTTGATGCAATAATGAAAGCTCCAAACCTCCATTCTGTAGACTTAGAAGCGACAGGCTTCGGTGATAATTTAGCCGCAAAAATTGCCGAATCAACTCAGATAACGACATTAGACCTAGGAAGCAACCCTATATCTGCGGCTGGTTTTAAATCTATCTGTTCAATGCCCCAACTAAAACACCTTGATATTTGGCACACAAATACTAAAGCTCACGATTTGGTTCAGTTAGAAAACTTGGAAAAATTAGAATATCTGTCAGTTGGTGGATACTATGGCTGTGATGAACTAAAAGCAGAAGATATTCTGCCAATTATCTCAAAGATGCCTTCGATTAGGCGCTTGTGGCTAGACGGTGTTACCTTAACGGAAGCACAGAAAATAGAACTTACAGAAAAGTATGAATATTTTAGAAATTAGTAATGGCACACCTAATCGGGATAGGGAGCCGCTCTAGCGGCCCCCTCCCACAGCACCGCACATACGGGTCCGTATACGGCGCCTGGCCTGTTATTAACAGAGATATTTCATCGGGCAAATCGACT
>JAAEMR010000116.1 GCA_024225395.1 Gammaproteobacteria bacterium | reverse complement strand
TTTCCAGATATGATATCCATCCGGGACAAGTAAATTAGCTCCCTAGGTCTGAGTTGATGATTTCTGGTTTGCCATGTCTGTTGATCGCACGCTTTAACAAACCCAATGAATTATCTGAATCCACAGTATTAAACACGTCCCAGGCAACCACATAACGGCTGTACAAATCAATAATCGCTACAAGATACATAACACCCCTTTGCCATGGGAATGTATCTGATATCAATTGCCTATACCTGATTAGGTCGGTTTATTTCTAACTCTCTTAGCAGGTAGGGACGAATGTATTTTACAAGTCCTAACTTACTAAGGTTTCGCTTGGGATAAATAGCCATAATCCCATTAGCCGTGGCAGTCTTTGAACTCGTTTATAGTTGACACTGATTTGTTTTTCATTGAAGAGAAAATCCAGCATCTGCAAAATCCCATGTGTCGGATGCTCTATATGATGCTCATCCATCAGGCGCATGATCCTAAAGTTTTCATCACTTTCTCCCACTGGATAGTAATAGACACTACTACGACTTATTCCCACAAGGTTACATTACTTTCGTATACTTAACTGCTCTTCATGAAAGATATACTACTTTAATTCACTAATAGTCTTGCCTCTACTGAATTTTTTTTAGCCATTCCTTTTCCATTTCTAATACGCCTATTTAGGCGAACGGTTTTTTACGCTCCGATTCAAAATTTTTCTCAGGTGCTTTAGTCTCAAAAATCTCTGTTGACCTGGATACAAACTCCTGCTTCCACTTTTGAATCTGGTTGGGATGAATCTCATATTGCTCTGAAAGTTCAGATAATGTC
>JAAEMR010000115.1 GCA_024225395.1 Gammaproteobacteria bacterium | reverse complement strand
GCGCTTCTTTCTGGTTTCAGTCGGTTATAAATAAATTTTTATTACCCTGCAATGAGTAAATTAAACTATTTCTTTTACGTTCCCAGTTATCAACTGGATCAGTCTTATCCCAAGCATTAAATAATCGTTTTTGCTGTTTAGATAACTTCAATCCATATTGTTTAGCCATGTAGAAATATGTCCTGGCTATATCGCCTCTGACATTAGGTGGTGGCTCTGCTTTCCTGCCTTTAAAGTTAACTTCAAAATCACATTGGCCATATTTGCGTGGTTCACCTTCCAGCATACTGAAACGATAGTTGGAACGGTCAGCATTCAATTCACCGATAGCAGGCTGTAAATTGTGCATATCTCCTTCCATCTGCTTAAAGCGTTTATTCTTCTTACAAGCCTTCCTACCGCCTTCCTGCCAGCATTGAAGCTGATGACCGAACCAGTAGGCCGGCATTACATGCTCCCATTCAATACGTTTAGCTCGTTGGTTTACGTTACCTTTCCTGGTTACAGCATTACGTGGTTCATATCCGCATGATTGGGCATTAGGCATACCTTTCTTGCCTTTCCACTTAATATCACAGCCACAGTAGAATGTTGATGCTGATGGGTTGGCTTGATACATTTTCACTAGTTGCTTTTTAGCCTTACTGAATGATTGTACTTTTTGCCCATATGAGGGAGTAGCAAATAGAGAAAATATTGCGCTGAATAATATTAATTTTTTGATCATAGAATTTTAATGAAAGCTGTTGTTATGTTTCTCAATGGTTTTTCCATACTTC
>JAAEMR010000114.1 GCA_024225395.1 Gammaproteobacteria bacterium | reverse complement strand
TAAAATGATAAGTAAATTTGATATAGCTAAAGCACTACGCGACCAAGCCGAAGCAGTATGCACAACCAACAGTTACACCTTATTCAGTAGTGACAGCAAAGAAAGTCCCGGCGCTAATGATACCTATGTAAAAGAATACAACCTATTCGGTAATGATAACCCTATCGGTTACGGTGGTACGTCAATGCAAAAAGGTGTTTATCAACTGTCCGTGTATGTTCCTAAGTCACAGAATAGATGGCCAAGGCTGCGGATGGTCGATACTATCAACGCGCACTTTGTTAGAGGTTTAAAGCCTGCTCACAATAGCCAAATGCTTGTTATTGAGAAAACCACAACGACAGGCAATAAACCAAATGATACGCATAACGTGCAGCATATCAGCGTATATTTTAGTGTAATTGGCTAAAATTTAGTATAATTAATCAATGGTGGTATAATCCACTAAGGCACAATCAGCCGAAGGTAATTAAAAATGTCAATTAACAAACGGAAACCACCCGGTACGTGGGGACCAGTAACAGGTGGACTTATGACACAAAC
>JAAEMR010000113.1 GCA_024225395.1 Gammaproteobacteria bacterium | reverse complement strand
ACCGCCCGCTTCGCTAAAGACGCAGAGTGCGCAGAGTTTACTTATCTTTTCACCTTCTGCTGAGAGGTCAGAAAGTAAAATACAACAGCCCTTCGGGCAGAGCAGGTAGCGTTTAAAACTTATGAGCAATATTAACCCTACAACGAAACATAATGGAATTTGATGGAGTTTCTAATTCTTTTTCTTCGATGTGAAAGATATGCCGCATGATTCTTTTTCTGGATCCATAAAACTAGTTCAATAGCAGCATCGACATCATAATGTCGCAGCGGTAGCACAGCTTCCAGCAGTATTCTAAGCTGCGACAGAGTAATAGATGGTGCTTTTTTTCCCCAATCGTATTTTAAGATGCCATAAAAAAAAGTGAGCTAGCATTGACGTTAACATATGATGGTGCCAGCCTTTGTATTTGCGAACTTCGTAATGATCCATACCAAGTTCAGACTTGGTCTCCTCAAAGCACTGTTCGATGGCCCATCTGATACCGCTTAACCAAACAAAAAGGCTTAGCCTGGTGCTGGTTGGGGCATTGCTTAAATAATAGTTATAGACCGGCTCATCTTCGATCGTACGCCGGATAATCAGCCATAGCGTCTTTTGCGGTAAGCCATTGTTTGACAGAATGATCCGTCTTTTCGTAAATTCATACTCGATAGGCCCTTTGGTGCCTTCAGAGACTTTTCGCCGATACCAGAAATAATCGTTGATATTAGTTGCCAGGGTGCTAACGGTTATGGGTTTTTTTTCAGTTTTTTCTAAAACCGTTTTCGACCGGATCTCTCCCTTATATTTATACCTTTTTTCTCTGGTAACAGGTCGTTTCAGCCAGCATCTTGTATCTTCGGGCACCTGTACAAAGTAGGTCTTACCGATTAAGGATTCTAAAGCTTCAATGAACTCTGGACTTGTGCCATACAGTGAATCAGCTAACATATATTTGAAAGGAATAATTTCCTCTTCAACGATGTTGTTAAGCATTTGAACAGCCAACTGGGGTTTGGTTTTAAATTCAATATCCTCAGGTAGTTTACACTTTTCGCGTTTGATTTTGTAATCATCTAAAAACCATTTTTCCGGGAGGAACAGGCGCTTATCTAACAGGGCATAACCATATGGGGACGTATAGGCGGCAAAAACACCAACCTGGCAGTTATCGACCTTGCCGATGCTGCCACAGTATTGTTTGCCAACGCCGATTGAGTCATCACCTTTTTTAATGAAACCACTTTCATCGAAGATCAGGACACCATCATCCGTGCCCATATCTTCATCAACAAGACTATGATACTTATTTAATATTTTATCGTCATCCCATTGTGCATCGCTTATAAAGCGTTGCATGGGGCGCACATTACCGTCCTCAACGTTTAAGGCAATCGGTTCAATGGATTTTCTTTCAAGCTCACTGAATTGACCGACCATATATCGAAAAAAATGGCCTCGGGATTCGCTGCGGTGAAAACAGTCACTGAATACTTCGTGAAAACCCTTGAGTTCATTAGTGAAATTTTTAACATCATCACTGGATACAGTAAACTTAGGAATTGAAAATAAATGTTCTTCGTTTCGAATCTCTGGTAACATAATCTGCCTCCTTTTGGTTTTAGTTTCGGAGTATAACAGATTATGT
>JAAEMR010000112.1 GCA_024225395.1 Gammaproteobacteria bacterium | reverse complement strand
GCGGCCAGTTTAATCAAAAAAGAAACTTTGTAGATTCATATTAGCTATTATTGACTGTGGGAGCGGTTTTCAACCGCGATTAAATCGGCCTGGCCCATACACTTAAATGTTTCATACGAGCGCCGCCTCTGGCCTGAAAAGCGGCCAGTCTGATCATCAAGAAACTTAATGTAGAGCACCAAGAAAAAGTCAAGCATTATTTTCAACTTTTTTTAGGCAACACTCCACGGGTCCGATCTGAGCCGGTTTTTTGAAAATTTAACAAGCCAGACTCAACCATTGCAATCTTAGATTTTAGAAGTTCAGCGTAACCGGTGGTAAACCCTGCCCATATGCCCGACTTTGGCAAACTGGTATTACTAGATCTCTTGGACTCAATGCCAGGATCAAAGCACCTTTGAGCCATAATTAATGTGTTCGGACGGACAGGGTCGGCATTCTCAATTGAGCCGTCAATTGATTCCTGTCAAATTAAAGGAGCACCGCGGCAGTTACAACTAAGCCATCCTGTCCGCCGAAACCTCGAAAACCTTTAACTACAAAGATGAAGTCCAGTCTGAGTCGGGTTTATAGGGTCAGTTTTATCCCATAGAATTGCTGAACTATTTTTCGCCATTGACCCAAAGGATGATCCGCTTTAAAGGCGGTCTCTAGGGCCCCTAATTTCTGCCATTTATCACGCAGATATGGCCAGGTTATCAAGTAGTAATCGACGCGTTCATCTATTTGGGCTTGCGCTCTACGCAGCCCGCTGGGCAGATAAATTTGCGATGTTCGCATCAAGCACATCG
>JAAEMR010000111.1 GCA_024225395.1 Gammaproteobacteria bacterium | reverse complement strand
CATGATCGCAATTGTAATTATTGTAGCCCTAGTGCTCTACCTTGTTTATCGCACTCAAATTATGCACAAGAAACGTGAAACTGAAAAAAATGAAGACAAGGATGATCATTTTGTTGAAGAAATACTAAGTGAATCGATTGTACTTGAAAAATGCCTGGGACATACTACCAAAGCCCTGACAAAAGTACCGGCATTTTACGAAAACCTTGTTGACGGCCCGTAGAATAAAGACCGGCAACTGCTTAGGGAACTATCCAGGGATGTGAAAAAATTTAATAAAAAAACGAAAAAGATCAAGCATAATGTCATCACAACCGTGATCAAGCTAAAAGCCGACCTAATTGACACAGGTTATTTCTATGTACAAAGTGTTGATTATTTGCGTGAGATTGCACACTACTTTACCTTTATGGCGATGCCAGGTTTAGTGCATATCGAAAACAACCACAACGGACTCGGTAAACATCAAACCTACGAGTTGATGAAGTTAACGATTGTTGTTATGGATTTGATTGGTGAAATCATCCCTGTTATCCATTTGAAAGATTACAGCAATCTCGACAGTATTATCGAAGAACAGCATGGATTGCTGGAATTAGTGGTCAAGAAATGAAAGAACCAGGTGAAACGGATCAAGGAAATGAAGTTACATGCCCGCCGGAGTTGATTGTACGTGAATATCCTGGCCGAAACCAAAAACCTGATCCTGTATTCCATTAATGTACTCAGAACCCAAAGGGATTTTATTATTGGGTTGAATAGATAGAGAGTGAGAGGATGGAGAGGTGGAGTAGTGTATGATTGGAGTGATGGTGTAGTGGAGTGATGGTGTGGTAGAGCAATGGAGCGGTAGAGTAGTGGTAGGGTGGAGTCTTGGCGGGGTGGAGTACCAGAGAATTGGAGGTTCACTCACAGGAATAGCCATAGCTATTTCGAGAATCAGTCCCGAAGTTTCGGGAGCCGTTTATCAAAGAAGTTTCGCTTCGTCATAAATCAATTTGTTCATTAAGCAGGCTAAATATCCGAAAATAAAAATGTCAGTTAAAATAAACAGAAAAAAACTCAAATTCATCACTGGTGAGGAAACGGGTGTTGATCGTACGGCGCTGGACTTTGCCCTTAGCAATGACATTTCTTGTTCAGGGTGGTGCCCGCAAATGCGGGAGGCCTATAATACCCCCCGTTATTAATACCACTAGTTAAGTTTAAAAAAGTTAATTTTATCAGTAAGATTATGAAAAAAACACGAAGGAAATTCACGGCCGCCTTTAAGGCGAAGGTTGCAATTGAGGCACTCAAAGAGCGTATGACATTATCTGAACTTTCAGAGCAATATGAGATTCATCCCAACCAGATTCAAAAGTGGAAGCAGGAGTTTGTATCCAGATCAACAGAGATTTTTGAGACTAAAGCACCT
>JAAEMR010000110.1 GCA_024225395.1 Gammaproteobacteria bacterium | reverse complement strand
TTTATCCTGTCGCAATATTCCTTTATATATAAGGAACTTGTTTAAGGACTGCGCTCCCGTGCCAAGACGTTTTGCAATCTGGGTTGTTGTAAACAAACTTTCGCTGTCGCAGACCAGATCAGAGTGCACTGCTTTAGGAATAAGCTTTTCCTTTTCTTTGCGTTCCTGTTTCAGTGCAGTCAAAACTTTAATCATGCTATCTGGGTCAGTAAGCGCTTTTTCAACAACATCAGGAGTTGCGTAAGCCCCATGCTTTCTGATTGACGGCAATACTTCGCCTGTTACCCAGCGCTTAAACTTTTTGGCATTAGATTTTCGACTTCTCATGATCAGAGAGTACAGGCCGGATTCGTTGATGACTGTTACCGTTTGCTGCCTGCCGATGGCGTCGGTAATTCCTACCCCATCTTTTTCATCCTCATCCAAGGTTGACATTGCATCTCGATTATTTGAAATTCCCAACACTTCGCACACATCCTTGGCAACAAACCACGGCTCCTCATCTCGATTGATAACTCTGACGTTGGCATCTTCGAAGTTAAACATAGTTACTGCATTACTGATCATAACTTTTCCCTTTTTGCTAAAGTTGTTAAGTCAATAAAAACCAGCGGCAGGATGTAATAGGCAAAGAAGAGAGAGAAAACATTCATAAGGGAGTTCCTGCCGCTGGTAAAATTTAAATTATCGATCTCGCCTATATATGTATTTAGGGCGTTAACCTCCTTAAAGTTTAAAGTTGTGGTTATCGACGTACATCTGTTATGTTGAACGGTTTTTCGAG
>JAAEMR010000109.1 GCA_024225395.1 Gammaproteobacteria bacterium | reverse complement strand
CTATAAACATTACGAAATGACGAAAAAAATCCTTAACTTAACGACATTGGGACGCTATCTTTATTTTATGATACCAGCACCCATATCCATAGGTGGATATCAATTCTTGTTTAACAAAAAAAACATTCGAATATTTGAAATACACCACTATTTTTTATGGAGTGATAACTCAATACGTTCCACATATTCCATTAACTTTCTAACACTGATTATCAACTCGCTTAGCAACAGCTCATCCTCTTCATAATGTCCTTCATATTCAGCCAGGTTCCGCTTTTCATGGCATTTTGCAAATAAACGGATTTGTACTTTATTCATTTCAATTGTATGCGTAAGACACTGAAAAACTATGAAGCGTTAATCAGACCGATAACCTGAAGCACGTAGTGCTGCTAAAGCAAATCCGTGAGCGGCACTATATGCAAGATCGAACCGGCTTGAATAAGACAGCGTTTTATTCTCAGCATCATTGAGCCGGTCGACTGCAGATTTAAGCAATCCTTGAAACTCTCTTTTATCAGCTGCTTCTTTTTTAAGTTGATTAATCCTAACCAGATTTTCCAGTGTCATCGATCTCTCCTTTTATCATAATTTTTGGCTGATCCATTACCCGTTGCAGGAAGCTCTGCCCGTCTTCAAGTCTGTTCTGATACTCTTTCTGAGTAAATAGTGTCGGGGTTATCTCCCTTTGCAATGACTCTTCAGCAGGCATTAGTAGTTCGATAACTTCATTATAGTTAAGCCCGCCTCCGATCAACATCAAATCAATATCACTGTCGAATGTTTCAGTTCCTTTTGCAATAGATCCATAAACAAATGCTAACTCTAACTTTTCAATGACTGGTTGAAGAGCCTGCTTAAGTACATCTGCTATTCCAAAGGTTTTTCTAACAATACCTGATAATTCTTTATAGACGGGACTCTCTTGATTAGCCTGATAATGCCGCTGATTACCGGCTTTGGTCACCGTTACTAAACCTGATGAAGCCAGTTTTTCTAATTCCCGAGTTATTGTGCCTCTGCCCATGCCGGCCTGACGCACAATCTCATTAGTGTAAAAGTGGGCGTCAGGTTTACTAAACAATATACTTAATACTCGTTGCTGTGATTTTGTAAACAGGGCATCTGCAATTATCATTGACAACATACCTTACTCAAAAGACCCAAATTGGGGACTATAGACCCCAATTTGGGTCTTGTTGAGTTAAATATTTTCTTAATAAGCTAACCAGTTTCCATCGCTGCTTCATATTCACCCAGCATGGCCAGGTGGTTTAACCTTGCGCGTTTTAGTAACGCCTGTTTTGCCGCCGGGATATTTTCTGTTTTACCCTGCCAGGCTTGCAGAGCGGTCTGCTGCAGGGCACGTCCGTAGGATATGCTCAGGTTCCATGGTGCATCCACTGCCTGCCGGTTGATGGCATTGAGGTTGATGGTGGCTTCTTCCGGCCCCTGTCCACCGGAGAGAAAATTTATACCGGGCATGGCTGTTGGTACAGTTCGGCGTAGTACTTTTACGGTGGCTTCTGCAACTTCTTCCGGCGATGCACGGCGCCTGTCTTTGCCCGGCAGTACCATATTGGGTTTGAGTATCATCAGTTCGAGCACCACATTGTGCCGGTTCAGGGCATAAAATACTTCATGCTGTACAGCTTCGGTAACTTCGGCATGGCGATCTATATCGTGGTTGCCATCCATCAGTACTTCCGGTTCGACGATAGGTACCAGCCCCTCTGCCTGACACACGGCGGCATAACGTGCCAGCATTTCTGCATTGGCTTCGATGCCGTGTTGTGTAGGGACATTATTTTCTATGCTGTAGACTTCGCGCCATTTTGCAAATCGTGCTCCCTGTTGTTTGTAACCACGCAGGCGTTCAGCCAGCCCGTCCAGACCCTGAGTGATGAGATCACCGGGTGACAGTGCCAGTGGGATTTTACCTTTATCGACCTTGATGCCGGGAACGATCTTTTCAGCCCATGCGGCTTCTGGAATGGTTTTACCATCGTCTGTTTTCTGCACCAGTGTTTCTTCGAACAGGATAGTACCGCTGATGTATTCTCCCAGACCTCCTGTCGTTAGCAGTGCACTACGCCAGATTCTACGGTTCTCTTCAGTAGATTCTACATCGATCGCTTTAAAACGTTTTGCGATAGTAGGAGCGCTTTCATCGGCGGCGAGTATTCCTCGCCCTGTTTGCACCATATCGTCAATGGTGACTTCTAGTTCGTTTATATACTGCATATCCTCACCTTTCCTGTTGTGTTTATATGATCAGTCTATCTCGCCTCTCTGGCTGACAGGCTATTTGCCTTATCGATAATATAACTGTACCAAAAATACGGGCTGTGAAAAATGATATATGTTGGCTTTTTTGAGGATACAGGTGACGCTAAGATAGTTTCGGGATCGAGCCAGCAGATACCCGGGTAACAACCATTAGGCACTGGTATTGACTGATATTCAAAATTTTTACCCGGTTCACTTGATAATTAAATCAGTTAGGCGTTTTATGTCTTTAATATAGATAGTGAAAAACGAATGAATACGAAATATTACACCCTGATCCTGCTGCTGATAATTGTGCCCTTGACTGGTACACCCTTATGGGCAGATGACACGACCGAACAGGCCTCTACGCTAGCCCAACAGACTAGCCTTACTCTGCCTGAGCTTATCTACAATTCAACGGAACAATTTACCAGCATCGATTCCGTAAACCTGGATGGCCTGCTACAGCGCATTGGTGATTCTCGACTGGTTTTGCTGGGAGAAGCTTCACATGGTAGTGCTGAGTTTTATAACATGCGTGCACGAATTACCCGGGAGCTGATCGAGAAGAAAGGCTTTAATATCATTGCGATTGAAGGTGACTGGCCTGATGTTGCCAGTCTCGATCATTTTATCCGCGGCTCAGATCATGATCCATTTTTAAACAACAAACCGTTTTCACGTTTCCCGAGATGGATGTGGATGAATCATTCAGTATCCTCTTTTACTCACTGGTTAAAAGACCATAACCAGTCTGTTAATTCAGCTGAAAATTCAGTCGGCTTTTATGGACTGGATATCTACAACATGTTCGGCTCAATTGAAGCTGTGCTCGATTACTTACAGGGTGTTGACCCGTATATGGCGGAAGTTGCTCGATGGTCGTATGCCTGCCTGGAACCCCGGGTTGCTGACCCTTCGCGCTATAGTCGCGTTATGCAATCCGGTAGATTTAGAGGATGTGAATACGAGGTTCTGTCAGTGTTACAGAACTTATTCCAAAAACAGGAGTTTTATACTTACCTGGATGGAGATCAGTTTTTTAATGCCATACAAAATGCGCGACTGGTAATGAGTGCTGAACGTTATTATCGCACTCTGCATCACACCGGAATTAATTCATGGAATCAACGAGATCAACATATGTTCGACACCTTGCTGAAGATTCTGAATTTTCGTGGTCAAAAATCAAAAGCAATTATCTGGGCTCATAATTTACATGCCGGTGATGCCCGCGCAACAAAGATGAGTGCACGTGGTGATATTAACCTTGGCCAACGGGTTCGTGAAACCTTTGGTGATAACGCTTACCTGATTGGTTTCGGTACCCACCATGGGTCGGTGGCAGCTGCATCTAGATGGGGAGGGTCGGTTGAAGTCATGCAGGTTCCACCTTCTCATAGTGAGAGTTACGAACATTTATTTCATGAGGTCAACGCGGATAATTTTCTGCTTCCACTTCGCTACCCTGTTCTGGATATAACACGCAAAAAGCTGCTGGCAAAAAAACCGCAACGATCAATCGGCGTTGTGTATGATCCCGAAACCGAATTAAAAAAGAATTACTCCTACACTTCATTGCCACGTCAATTTGATGAATACATCTGGTTTGATAAAACACGGGCAGTGAAGCCATTAAAGTGGTAAAAGCTGTGCCTGAATTGCAATAATTTTGTTATTGTTTCAATCATATTAGACAGTTTTTAACAAACCTAATAATATTTATTACGCAATAAGGGGAATAAAATGTCTCGGGTAAGCATAGGAAATAATTTTCTACAACAACCTCGCTGGAAAGTTTTTATCGGGGTGCCACTGATTTATCTGCCTCTTATAACAACTGTGCCTTTTGCCATTTTGGGTGTACTACTGGTTCGAACTCATCTTATATTTGCAGGTGGTACAAATATAAAATCTTATTGGGACTTTGTACCCGAATGGATTTCACACCGGTATCGATACAGTAATCAGATTGTTTATCATACGGGATCAAAATGGTACAACCTGAGAGTCTTCCGCCTGTACTGGTTATTTAACTGTAAACTCTACTGCCCGCTCAGCGTGGCTCTGTTCCGTTACCTGGCTTATCTGGTCATGATCGTTGAAAACTGGTGGTGCCCTTTTAACCATGAAAAAAAGGAGAAATACTGTAATAGCGCTATCGATAAGTCCTATTGGCACTTGCATGACAATGAAAGGAACCGACTCCACCCTGATGATTTAAATAACTCAATATGGAATGAAGAAGCTGAGGAATTACACAGTAAGGAGTTGTGAATACAATGCCTTTAAGTTTGTCATTTAATCGTCACTCCGGCAGTCTTTTAGCCGGAATCCAACGTGCTTTCTCCAGGTTCCTGATAAATGCACTCAGAAGAAGTGGTGCATAAAGTTACCATCCACAAAACCAGTAGCGCAATCAATCCCCGTCAGCATCACCTGCCGGATCTTATTTTTTCAGAACATCATCAATTTCTGTTTTCTTACCTGCTGTTTTTTCAACTATGTCCAGTTCACCTTCAGGCCAGTCGCTAAAAGGGAATGGAATATCATTGCTGTTAAAACTCATAAACTGGAATACCTGGTATATGTAGCTGGCAATACTTCGACTCAGTTGACGAAATTGCTCATTGGTATCACCGGTTACCAGCTTATTCACAAACTGAAAAGTAATGATCAAAATCAACAGTGTTGCTGCCATCTGGTAAAAGATGGAGAACAACAGGATATATGCACCGCGTTTCCAGGTGGATGGTTGCTTAATGTTGCGCTCTATATCGTGGCTCATTCTGGACTCCTTATTCTTTTCTGGCCTGAAAGTAGTTGGTTACTCTGTTTCTGAATTAATAGCATACCTTCTACTTTGCGCACCAGCGGATAGTTTAATTAAACAGCCCTTTACAATCAGATCAAAAAGATCTCTGGTTGCAGTTGCTTTACTTACTTTGATGTTTGCGCCCACCTTCTCGTTCTAATCGGCCTGATGACAATATACGATTTAGATATCCGAAAACAACAGCTTAACCCTGAAGAAGACAACAATAAGCATCCACTAATATTTAAAATGATTGACTTTTATCAACAACATTTCTCACACAATTGTTACTGTAAACTCTCGTTTATTATTAATAATAATGACAAGGGATGGAAATGATTGTGTGAATTTTCAAATCTTAGCTGTTTTTAAACTTTTTATTATATTTGTAATACCTAATTAAAGCGTTTTATGCAGCATTCCCTTTATATTAGAAAAATGACAAAGCTCTTCTGAAGCCAGTTTTCACAATATAAATAATTATTATCCAATTTTAATTTGCTGAGGATGAAAATCTATGAGAATAAAACAAAAAACAAAGTATTGGGCAACATTGCTCGTCACATGTATAGCGTTGGCGGCAACATCGGGAAGTGCGCTTGCCGAAGAGAAAGAGTTCAAGCCGCTTAATGAGGCAGAATTTGAACAGGCATCGAGCATGTACTTCCAGCGATGCGCCGGCTGCCATGGTGTATTACGTAAAGGTGCAACGGGGGACAATCTGGAGCCATTGCCTAATAAGACTAAAGGCAGCCGGGGTACTCGAAAAATGGGATCAAGAAAGCTTGAAAAAATCATCACCCATGGAACAGATGGTGGCATGAACAACTTCAATGACATCTTCTCCAAAAAAGAGATCAATTTGCTGGCCCGCTATATTCAGATGGAGCCACCAGTACCGCCTGAAATGTCCCTGGCATTGATGAAGAAGCGTCACAAGGTTTTTGTACAGCCTAAAGACTATCCAGACAAACCAGTGCATGGCCGTAACTGGCAGAACTTCTTTATCGCTATCGAGCGTGACGTAGGCAAGATAGCTATCATTGACGGTGACAAAAAAGAAGTAGTTGCACATATCTCTACCGGTTATGCAGTGCACGTACTGAAAACTGTTGAGCACCACGAAACCCTGCATGCCAAAGATGCAGGTCGTTTCTGGTACGTGATGGGTCGTGATGGCATGATGACCAAGATCGACCTATGGGCTGATCCGAAGCACATGAAAGTGGCCCAGGTACAGGTTGCTTATGATGCACGTGATGTTGCCGTATCAGGCGATGGTAAATACGTTATTGGTGGTAGTTACTGGCCTCCTCACTTTGTCATTGCGGATGCGATGACCATGGAGCCACTGAAAGTGGTATCTACTCGGGGTGTAAACGTTGATGGTGTGTATGTAAACGAGTCTCGTGTTGCAGCAATCTATGACACACCCAAAGCAACATCCTGGTTAGTCGCCATGAAAGAGCTGGGCCAGATGTGGCAGGTGGATTACAGCGATATTGATAACCTGCAGATTACCAAAATCGATTCTGCCAAGTTTTTGCATGATGGTTTCTTTGATCCAAGCAATCGCTACTTCCAGATCGCAGCTAATGCATCTGACAAGATGGTGGTCGTGGATACCAAAACCAGGAAACTGGAAGCCATGATCGATACGGATGAGAAGCCGCACCCGGGACCTGGTGCTAACTGGAATGATCAAAAGTGTGGACCTGTTGCTGGCACGACTCACCTGGGCGCCGGTAAAGTCACCGTCTGGGGTAACGACCCTAAAGGCCACAAAGAGCATGCCTGGAAAATTTGCTACGAAGTTGAAACTGATGGCCCGGGAGTGTTCTTGCGTACTCACCCGAAGTCTGACTACGTATGGGCAGACCAGACTAAAACGCCTGAACCTGCTGTCCAGCAGTCTGTAAAGGTCTTCGATAAGAAAACCCGCAAGATTGTTAAAACGATCCGTCTGACCGAGAAAAAAGGCTACGCTGCCGTTCATTTTGAGTTCAATAAGGATGGTACCGAGGTATGGGCATCTGTCTGGAACCGTGCAGACAGCTTGAAGCCGAATGGTGAGATCATCATCTTTGACGCCAAGACGCTGAAAGAGAAAGCGCGCGTTAAAGGGCTTTATGCACCTACTGGTAAGTTCAACGTGTACAACCGTGTTAACCACGTAACCTAAAAGGAGCTTTTTTAGTTAACAGCCTCAGGGCGGGTTTGCTCATCCTGAGGCTGCTTATCTCTATACGGTTATGAATTAGTATATACAGCGCTATTCTTTTGCGTGGCTCTGTCATTTAAATGGGTCAGAGTACTCTTTCGTTGCTGGAAATCACGAACTATGTATGATGAGTCAAAATATTTAAAAACACTGAAGGAAAGATATTCCCCTCTGATTATTACTTGAAGCGTTGACTGAATGACCCGGGGCATGAACCGGTCGTTTCGATTGCTCTGGAGAGCGAATCCGGGGACAGAGTGAATCCGGGGACAGTATACCTATTCATCTGGCTTACCAGCTTTTCACTCTAATTTTTACATTCATTTTATATTTCTAAACTCTAACAGGATTTAGATATTAGAATATCAAAAAAAGTAAAGTTAATGTTGCGAAAACTTATTGAGGTGAGGGTATCACCAGAGCAAGATCGCTATTTTATTTTCAATTGCAGGACACCCGCAAGCCTTGCAATCCCCTCACGTATCTGGCCTTCATTCAGAGAAGAATATCCCAGAACTATTATTCGATCGCTGCACTCGTTATAACAAAGATGACAAGCTGCTGCCGACTCCATGGAATATGCGCCAACACCAATACCTTCTGCCAGTGCCTGTACCTCATTTGCCGCGGGGAATGATTTGGGTAAGTACCAGGCAATGTGCATCCCCCCATCCAGACCTGACAAAGATATTTGGCCAAAATGCTTCTGCAATGAATCTACTAGTGTATTACGACGGATGAGGTAAGTGTGCCTGATACTTCGTAGGTGTTTTGCAAAGAATCCACTGGAAATAAAATCGGCAATAATAGCTTGATCCAGGTATGAGTGGCCATTATCCATTAGTGTTTTAACTGTTTTTGCTGGCTCTACCAGGTCTTTGGGCATTACTAGATAACCAAGTCTAAGCCCGGCCCCAATAGATTTTGAGAAAGTACCCATATAAATAACACAATCGTTTCTATCCTGGCCTGCTATAGCCATCAAGGGTGATCCGTTATAACGAAAGTCACTGTCATAATCGTCTTCAACAATATAAGCTCCAGTAGCGCTAGCCCAATTCAATAAACGTAATCTTCTTTCCAGCGATAGTGTTCCACCCATCGGGTATTGGTGTGAAGGCGTGACATATGCAAGACTGGTCTGCCCTAATGGCAGCTTCTCTACATCCATTCCGGCATTATCAACCGGTACAGGATTGATCCTGGCACCATAGCTTTCAAACGTATAAGCGGCACCCTGGTAACAGGGGCACTCGGTCACTACCTGAGTTCCTTCCTTTATCAATAAACGCGAAACCAGATTAAGTCCCTCCTGGATCCCGTTTACAATAATAATCTGATTTGCAGAAGCTTTTATTCCTCTCGCCGGCCCAAGGTGCTCGGCAATAGCCTGGCGAAGTTTCAGGATGCCCACAGGGTTGGAATATTCTGTCAAACTTGAACCGGCAATTGATAAATTCTTTAACAATATTCTGCGCCATGCTTTAGTTGGAAAAGTGTGAGGGTCTGGGCGGCCAACCCAGAAATCAATATCCAGTTTGCGACGATTGGGATTTACCACATCCTGTGACTTGCCCTTGAATAAAACAGGGTGTCTGAGGGAGTGCAATTCACCTGTAGCTTGATCAGGTGAAGAGGTTTCCTCGGGTACCGGAAAACTCTCCGGTAAGTGTTCATTAACGAAGGTACCGACAGTTTTTCTGGTAAAAATATAATCCTCAACAATTAGACGGTTATAGGCTAGCGTTACAGTATTTCTTGATACACCTAATTGTTGGCTTAAGTCTCTTGTGGATGGCAAAAGCGATCCTGTTTTCAAATGTCCGTCTAATATTTGCCGGCGTATTGATTCAAAGATCTGATGTTGCAAGGACGGGCCGTCCATCAGCTCAATATTTATTGTTATCTGCATTATTCCTCTATTGGGTTTTGATTGCTGCTTATTTATTTAGCTACTATAAATACTTACACTGGACCTATTATAAGTCATGGCAAGCTCAATCAACACATCCATCATGCAATCAATGAATGATAGCCAGCTATATCCTCATCATTGGATGCAGTAATTTTTAGCTGATGGACCTATTGGCACTATAATATTTTCACCTCACGGCTCTTTTATGGACCACATTCATACGTTCTACTAATAGATTAATTGAGGAGAAAAATTAGAAATGATTAAAAATAACCATGTAATATCGATTTTGACAGTATTTGCACTCTTTTTATCAACATCAGCACAATCAAAATCGCCTCCTCCAGGTAAGGCAAATCAATGTTTTGCATGCCATGGCGTCAATGGTGTGAGCTTAAATCCAGCATTTCCATCCCTTGCGGGACAGAATAAAAATTACTTAGTAAGTCAACTTAAAGCTTTTAAAAATGGAGATAGAAAAAGTCAGATTATGAAGCCTATGGCATCTGGGTTAAGTGATAATGATATGGAGAATGTAGCTACTTATTTTGCCAGTAAAAAAGCAGGAACCAACGAACAAATAAGTAAAGGCTATGAAGGGGCCCCATCTGGTATTGACACAGGTAAGATCAAGAAAAAGATAAAATTAACGGGCGTATCTCTGTCAGATAAAGATTTCGAAAGTGCAAAAGAAATCTACTTTCAACGTTGTGCAGGTTGTCACGGAGTATTAAGAAAGGGAGCAACGGGAAAACCATTAACTACCGATATTACGACCAAAAGAGGCACGGAATATCTAAAAACCTTTATTACCTACGGCTCTGCCGGGGGTATGCCAGCATGGGGTGAGACCAAGGTTCTCACTGAAAAAGAAATTGATATTATGGCAAAGTATCTTCAAAACGAACCTCCAGTTCCCCCTGAATACGGAATGAAGGAACTCACGGCAAGCTGGAAAGTTGTTATTCCTGTCAGTGAACGACCAACATCAAAGCTGAATGATTACAACATTGAAAATGTTTTTTCTGTGACACTAAGAGACGATGGAAAAATTGCATTAATAGATGGTGACAGTAAAAAAATCATCAGTGTTGTTAAGACAGGTTATGCAGTGCATATTTCAAGGATGTCTTATTCTGGCCGCTACCTGTTTGTTATCGGTAGAGACGCAAGAATTAATCTTATTGATTTATGGATGAAGCATCCTGAAACTGTAGCTGAAATAAAGGTTGGTCTGGAAGCGAGGTCAGTAGAAACATCCAAGTTTGAAGGCTATGAAGACAAATATGCTGTCGCAGGTACGTATTGGCCACCTCAATTCGTCATAATGGACGGGGACACATTAAAGCCAATTAAAGTTGTTTCTACCAGAGGTATAGCTGTTGAAACAGGTGAGTACCACCCTGAACCACGAGTGGCAGCTATCATTGCTTCTCATGAAAAGCCTGAGTTTATTGTGAATGTTAAGGAAACTGGAAATGTACTTATGGTTGATTACAGTGACCTTACCAATCTTAAGATAACACACATAGAGGCTGCACGTTTTCTACATGATGGGGGCTGGGATTCATCCCACCGTTACTTTATGTCGGCAGCGAACCAGTCTAATAAAATAGCAGTTATCGATTCCAAAACATCCACATTAACTAAACTTGTCGATGTAGGAAAAATTCCTCATCCCGGTAGAGGCGCGAACTTTATTGATCCGAAGTTTGGTAAGGTTTGGGCTACTTCTCATTTAGGGGATAATACTGTCTCCCTAATTTCTACAGACGCAAGTAAGTCCTATGCATGGTCAGTAGTAAGAACCCTGGAAGGACAGGGTGGTGGGTCTTTATTCATAAAAACTCATCCGAAATCTAAAAACCTGTGGGTAGATACCACCCTTAATCCAGACAAGGGAATGAGTCAATCTATTGCTGTGTTTGATATTGATCATCCAGAAAAAGGTTACAAAGTAATTCCTATTGCTGAAATGGCTGGTCTGAGTGATGGTTCAAAACTAGTTGTTCAACCTGAATATAACAAAGCTGGCGATGAAGTATGGTTCTCAGTATGGAGTGGTGCCAATCAGGAATCAGCCATTGTTGTTATAGATGACAAGACACGTAAACTGAAAAAAGTAATTAAAGATAAACGCCTGATCACTCCAACAGGTAAATTTAATATATATAATACTCAGCACGATATTTACTAGTTTTTTGGTGAAAGCAAACAAGCCATCGGCTTAGAACCGGTGGCTTGTTTATGTTGAAGGTTGACTATTTTGATTCACCAGTTCCTTATTGTTCAGTAACTTAGATTCTTTTGTATATATATCTTAGCATTAGCTAGAAACTGACTAACAAGCATTAACTCGGTTATAAATTGGGGGTTACATTCATGTTAGTTACCTCAACTTCTGGACCTCAGGAACGGGATTTTGTTAACAGTCTTGATGAGGGTAATCGGGGTGTGGAATACTCACCGGGGTGCGTGACCGAAATGCACTCAGTACAGAATCAGGGGGGGTCTAATATTCTTTGAGAAATATATAAATAAACACTTATGATTAGGCTATACTAATATACCCTAGCGTATAATTGCTAATTAACTGACATTTTACAATTTTTGATGGAAATAAAGATTTTAAATGAGTCTTATCACCCTAATTATTTAAAGTTTGATTGTTCCATGAAATTGAAAATACTCTTCCTTATATTATTCCTGTTACCCACATTTGTATTTGCTAATAACACCAGGCGATGTGTTTATATCAATTCATACCATGAGGGCTTTGTTTGGTCGGATACTATTTCCAGAGTTATTACAGATGAGTTGAAAAATAGCTGTGAAGTTATTTCTTTTAATATGGATACTAAAAGAAATAAAAATATTGATTTTATTAAAGCTCAGGCTCTAAAGGCTAAAAACCTTATAGAAAAAGTTAAACCAGATATAGTTTTAACTTCAGATGATAATGCAGCAAAATTTCTAATTGTTCCATATTTTAAAGATAGCAAAATCCCTTTTATATTTAGCGGGGTTAACTGGACGGCAGAAAAGTATGGCTTTCCTTTTAAAAATGTAACAGGGATGATTGAAGTCAACCCAATAAAACCTTTATATAAATTAGCTTTTTCTTTAACTTACGGAAAAAAAGTCATTTTTATAGGTGATGATACTCTTACAGATAAAAAAGACCTTTCTTTTTTTAAAAAATATGCGCAAAAAGAGGGGTTCATTTTAGATAGCCTTCTGGCAAATAATGTTAAGGAATGGAAAAATGCCTATTTAAACGCACAGGATACGCATGATTTTATAATACTGGGGCATAATTCTGCGATAAAAGACTGGGATGATGAGAATATAAAGAATTTTGTACTTAAAAATAGTAAAAAACTAGTGCTGGCTACATATAGTTGGATGATGCCTTATTCGATGATAGGACTTATTATCAAACCTCAAGAACATGGTAAATGGGTATCGCAATCTGCAAAAGCTGTTTTAGATGGTTACCCTATAGAGAGTATTGCTATAACTACCAATAAAACCTGGACAACTTTTATTAACCAACAGTTACTGGAAGCCGCTAATATAACTTTACCTAGAAGTATTAAAATTAAATCAAATATCTATGATGTGGATAAATATTGAAACAAGAAATATTTACCAAAAAGGTACGGATAAATATTGTTGCTACAAGTTTTTTGGTGCTTATCATTGTTGGTTGGATTCAATATAACTATCAATATAGTCATTTAAAAAACAAATTTCACGGGAAAATAGAAAATGTAATAAAACAGCAATTAATGAATGACCTTGGATCCATAAAAGGTATCATTAGCTCTTTAAGTAGCTATTATCAATCTACTACAGAGATGAATAGCTCGGTTTTTTCTACGCTTTCAAATGGTTTATTAGATAACTACCGTTATATAGAAGCAATTATTTTTCTAACTATTGTAAAAGATGAAGAGAAAGAAATCTTTGAAGAAGATATGCGAGAGGATGGGCATTATAATTTTTCTATAAACACTATAAATAAAAACCGTACCATCTTAAAAAGCACTGAAATAAAATCAAAATATGCCCCTATTATCTATATCGAGCCATCAAACTACTATTTAACAAAATACTATGGTCTAGATTTATACAATACAATGACATTTAAAAGCTCTTTTGATGAAGCATCAAAAACAGGTAATGTCATTATAAAGGATAATATTGTTATGGATAATTTAGGCAAAGAGATGACGTTTTTCATAAAACCTACCTATAAAAATATTACCCGCCTGGATACAGAAAAAAAACGCATAGAAAATACAAATGGCTTTTATTTAATTGCTATAAATATTGAAAAACTTTTTTCAGATATCAAAGAAAAATTTCCTGATTTTAATATCACCACAACAAAATATGACAGCACTATAGAAAATAAAGCTCAAAGTGTTTTCTTTGATGAGCTTTATTTTTTTGAAAAAATAAGTGATCTTGAAAGAAGTTATATCTACATTACCAAGCAATTATATTTAAACGATTACAATCTGGTTTCATTTGTTTTAATTTTATTTATTACAATGGTTATCCAGGCTTTATTGGTAGTGATATGGTACATCAATGAGTCTTCAAAAATTACTCTGCACTATAAAGCGACACATGATGATTTAACTACACTAGCTAACAGGACTTATTTTAAAGAACAATTTAACAAAAAAATAAATAACTTTAATAATACTAATAATAAATTTATTGCGGTATTGTTTATTGATATTGATAATTTTAAAGATATAAATGATTCATTCGGACATAAGTTTGGTGATGAAGTACTTATAAAAGTTTCAAAAAAGTTTAAGACAACTCTTTCAAATCAGATTTTAATAAGTAGAAATGGTGGTGATGAATTTCTTATTTTAATGGATGGTAGAAATAATATTGAATCTATCGTTGATCTGATCAACGAGATTATGGAACTTATTAGCCAGCCAATTACTCTCAAAAGCTACAATTTGCATCTTACCGTCAGTATAGGTGTTTCTTTATATCCTAATGATGGTAATAACATAGATGATCTTCTTAAAAATGCTGATGCCGCTATGTATATAGCAAAAGATGATGGAAGAAATACGTTTAAGTTTTATCAAAAGAATATGACAGAAGAGTTAATGGAAAAACTCCTACTGCAAAATGAACTAAAAGATGCCATTCAGAATGATGAATTTACCTTAAACTATCAACCTCAGTTTGATGGAAGAAATGATAAGCTTGTGGGTATGGAGGTTTTAGTCAGATGGACCAATAAAAATGGAAATACAGTAGCTCCAGTAAAATTCATTCCTTTAGCAGAACAAACGGGGTTAATTATCAATCTTGATAGACTGGTTATGAAAAAAGCTATTAAACAGTTTGCAGAATGGAAAAATCAAAATTTTAATACCGGAAGACTGTCCATAAATCTATCAATAAAGCAGCTAAAAACTGAAGATTTTTTAGAGATTTTTAAAGAACTATTGACTAGATATAATGTTAATCCAAGAGATATAGAGCTTGAAGTAACAGAAGGTGCTCTTATGGATAATCCTCTTGACGCTATTGCAAAATTAGACGACCTAAGTAATTTTGGTATCAACCTTTCAGTTGATGACTTTGGTACGGGGTATTCCTCTTTGGCATATCTAAAAAAACTTCCAATTAGTAAACTAAAAATTGATAAATCTTTTGTGGATGGTTTACCTGATCACAACGATGATGTTGCCATTGTAAAATCTATTATAGCCCTGGCAAAAAGTTTAAATCTTGATGTTATTGCTGAGGGTGTTGAGAATATACAACAAAGAGAATTCTTAGTAGCTAATGGATGCAATAAAATACAAGGGTATTTTTATGCAAAACCTTTGAAAAAAGAGGAGATAGAACTTACTTTTTAAATCATACATAGAGGGCTGGGGCAGTCCAGATCTTCGGGGGCAGAGAAAAGGTAGTGCTAGAAACCATTCCTGACTTTTGCTGCCAACCATTTATTGAAAACAGCCCAAACAGCCGAGTAGATCAATTCGAGTGCTGTGAATATCTGGTAAGTTTTGCATGCTGTTTAACAAACACAGTAACTCAGATCAGACTGGAAGCCTGGCAACAAAGACCCACTGGATTTTATTACCAAGCTGGCGGCTCTGGTGCCGAAGCTGAGAGTGAGTCTGACCCGATTTCACAGTGCTTTTGTCAGAGTGCCGCTCCACCCGAACAGTAAACACCGAAGCCATGTAACGCCGGCCCGGCACGGAGAGGGCAATCTATCTCAATCACAAGATGACAAAACACCAGAAAAACGGCGCCAATCTATGACCCGGGCGCAACGCCTGAAGCGAGTATTCAGCATCGATGTACGATCTGTCCGAAATGCAAAGGCGAAGCCAGGTTGATAGCCTGTATCAAGCATCAGGTAGTCATCAACAGGATACTAAATAATTACAGGAAAAGGTGGATTGCCGCCACCACCTAATCTATTACCTGCTGCGCGGGCTTTATTTAAAATATTAAATCGATCCATATTCCAATTATTAAATACATGCCTTTCTATTTTTTCATTACCAGGATAGTGAGTGTTTTATATCGAGAATCTGTTTCAATCCTCTTCATAAGCATTTTCAGATAATCCTCTTCACTTTCAATAATTTGTATGAAAGTCACATTTTGATAACATAGTAAATCTGTTATATTCTGCTGAGAATTATTAGCTTTGGCCATGGATATAATTGGGGCCAGAGTTGAATCAACCTGTTCATCTTTACCTGTATATTCACTGATATAAACAGATAGATGTATATACCATAAACCAGTAGTTATTCGTATTTTTGCCCGGTTAATTTATATTCTAATTACATCATAACAGCCTGTTCGTTTCTTATTCGCATATTTCGCCTGAAACAAGAAGCTAGTTATTTTTCCAATTAGTTAATAGATCCGGTATCGGGATTATCCGCCATCTCATCAAATATTTTTTTCATGGCGGAACCAGCAGATCCTTCTGCCCCATGCAAAGGCGTGTCCAGGTACTCAGCTTTATTTTCTTCTGATTCAAAATAAATTTTTAATGCGCCTTCACCTTTACCATCAATGACAAAAGGTGCAGTATCAAGACTAGTCACATCATTTAGTGTAATGGGATCAATTGTATGTATTTTCATAGTAGTAACCTCTTCATGATTAATTAATATTTTTTATTTCTTGCACCAGACCGCATAAACTGGATCAGACATTTGAGTTTTTGCATAATGCGGATCATCAACGGGTCGATGCTGCCCTCTACTGGACAAAGTATTTATTTGACCATTCCAACCTGACTGCCTGAAATACTCCATCACTAGACCCACTCTTTCAAAATCATGCATTTCCGACCAAATCGATATCGCCTTTGCGGGAAACCATCTGTTCGAGAAAGTCACAATAAAGACACCACCTGACTTTGTGACACGCTTAATTTCTTTAAATACTTTTAGTGGTTGCACAAGATATTCAACTGATGCCGTGCATATCACTGCATCAAACATGTCATTGTCGTATGTCAAACAAGAATTTTCATTCAAATCCTGAATTAAATATTCACTCAGCGAGGGGTTCGCCTTCAATTCATCAGCATTCATACCCAGACCACTTAAATCAATATTGGATAAATGATCAGGAACATGTGACTCCCAACTTGCCATAAAATCGAGTGCATGACTTCCAGGCTTTATTAATCGGCCATAGAGTTGTGTAATTGTATCCCTGGCATATGCATCCAGATGATGTACTTTTCTTAACTGTTGATAGAACAAACTATCACTGCTTTCATCCACTCGTTGAAAAGCTGACTCAGAAAAGAAATCAGTGGCCTTGTTGTCTACCGCCATCTGCATGCCTGGACCATTGTTAAGCAACATATCAACGCCATCACTGCATCGCCCGCCATGCTCATCAACCGGTGGGAATATATCAATAATATCGACACTAATTTCTATTTCGTAGCTGGCTAATGGATGGTTATAATCAACAGTAATAGAGTCATCATCGACACTGATAATACGCACTGGAAACATATTTTCGCTGTAAACACCATCTACACCACTCAGCCATCCCTTCGGATAATAGCGGCCTGCTTTGGGTATAATTATTTCACCACTCCTCAATCGACTGGTAAAATTTCGTCTTGGCAATGTTTTAACTAAATTAGATTGCCATTCACCCTGCAGTTCTGTTTTATCGATTCGATGTGTTTTACCCTGACCCACAGTTTTATGCAGTATGTCTTCAATCAACTCCTGTGGTAACAGGTCCATATCTCTCCATACATTGTATTTCTCAATATGCTGAATAGCTGTGTGGATTCCTGTTTCATCTTTCCACTGTGCAGTAAACTTTAAATGCACAACACTGCGTTCATGAACTATAACCTCGTTCTCATGATGCATAAGCTGATTCATAATGATGACCTCAATGCAAGTTGCTCTGGAAATGGATTAAGAGAATATTGTTTGGCAATGTATTTCTGTGGCATAACTCTCAAGTGATGCATTAACAAGGTGAGCGGTGTAATAAATGGATAAATTTGCTGAAGTATTTGTGCGAACATTCCGGTCCCTCTTTTTGTAATATTTGTATTAGAAAATTTACTGAATACCAGTCTTATTTCTTCCTGCTGCTGTCTGAGCTGCATTGTAGGTCCGGGCAAACCAGAGCCAGACTCCATTTCCGGGCAGATGTAAAGAAAATCAATATGTTTTAAAAACATGTCAACTATGGATTTTATCTATTTATGTCCAGCATCATAACGAACGGGCTTACCCATTAAGCATGCACTAGCACCGAACATGGGGCGTTTCTGTTGTATGTCTGAAGTATCATTTAAAATATTTTTATGTGTACCGTATAATTTTTTCATCATCATTCCCACCTTCATCCCGTATCAGCTGAGGTATTTGTACGACACGATCATCCGATTGTAATTCTGCCAACTCATGTCACGACGCCGGTGTAATTGCAACTTCAGGCATTGCAAGATTCACAATCAACTCGCCCATCACTACAGTTCTACTGTGCTGAAGGCCTGTCTGTGCTAAATATTTTTTTCCTGTAAACACATTTTCGACTCGTATCACCTTACCTATTAGCTTGTGAAAGCTTTCAATCCTTCCACTAAATCAATTCTTGTACAGTTATCCTGTACAACGATCTAATTATTATGCATTAATCTTGTACATGTCAAGTATTCTTATACATACAACTATGGAAAAATTAAATACGATGACTGAAACCCCCGTTAACCCACCCCCGAAATCCATAAATAATGCGGCTAACAACATGTTTCCTATATGCATACCGGCTGACCCTTATATTAACGATACCAGCCGTTACATAGCGAAAGAGCCCGGGTTTAACCTGGATGCGGGGTTGCGGCACAGGCCGGGGAACGGCAAAAGCTGGAGCGGCTTT
>JAAEMR010000108.1 GCA_024225395.1 Gammaproteobacteria bacterium | reverse complement strand
GTGCCATTCCACATGGTGTCATAAATGACTGTGATCTGATTCTCCTGATAATTGTCAGCCCACTTCAGATACTGCTCGACAATCTGTTCGGGACGATCTCTCCAGATCATGCCGTGGGACGGACAGATCATATCGAGGGGAAGGTTCAGTGACAGCACCTCATTTATTTTCTTCGTAACCATCGGGTTGAACGGCGTCAGTATGTTGGCATAGTATTTGACGCATTCCGCATACAATTCCGCCTGATCGACCAGATCGTTGTACATCAGTTCGGAAGCGTAATGATGACCAAAAGCATCGTTGCTAAAAAGCAGATTGTCTCCGGTCAGGTAGCAGAGCATGCTGTCAGGCCAATGGAGCATTGGCATCTCTACAAATACCAGATCCTTGTCTCCCAGACTAAGTTTGTCACCGGTCTTGACAACATTGAAATTCCAGTCCTGATGATATTGCCCTTTTAAAGATTTAAGCCCGTTTTTCGTGCAATAGACCGGTGTGTCAGGGATTTTGCGCATAAGTTCCGGCAGCGCTCCGCTGTGATCGGGTTCGGCATGATTTGCGATCACATAGTCGATTTTGTCAAGGTCCGTCTCCTTGGCGAGGTTTTCAACGAACTCTTTCGAATATGGCCCCCATACGGTATCAATCAGGGCGGTTTTCTCTTCTTTGATAAGGTATGAGTTATAAGTCGAACCTCTGTGGGTCGAGTATTCATAGCCATGAAATCTTTCAAGCTCCCAGTCAGTTTTGCCGACCCAGTAAACATTGTTCTTAATGTTGAAACTCATGATAAGCCTCCTTTATGCTTATTCTTTCTTTTCAAATTCATCTTTTGGCACACCACACGTCGGGCATATCCAGTCATCAGGCAAATCCTCAAACATTGTTCCGGGTTTTATTCCCGCGTCCTCGTCGCCTTCTTCAGGGTTATAGACATAACCGCACACGTTGCAAACATGCTTGTTCATCCTGCCGGCTCCTTCTGTTTTGTTGTCAGCCTCAACATAGTGAGGCGCGCTTTTCGGTGACCTGCCACCTTTGACGTTATGATAATACGCATAAGTCATTGGGTTCTCATCAGACAGAATGTCACCGTTTACAACTTTGCCGACAAACAGGGTATGGCTGCCCATATCCGTCTGATTGATCAGTTCAAGTTCCAAACAGGCCACAACAGAATCGAGAACTATCGGACAACAGTTTTCACCGGTCTTGCAACTGATCCCCTCAAATTTGTCGGTGTCACGTCCTGATTTATATCCGAAATTTCCTATAAGGTTCATAGGAGCATCCTCCGACAGAACCGAAATTGTGAAAACTCCGCTTTTCTCAATAAACTCATGTGTGAGGTTGTTTTGATTGACACATACGCCAATCGTGATCGGCTCAGAAGTCAGTTGAAGCACGGCGTTGACGATCTGCCCGTTGACTTTGTCTTCGTTTTTGGATGTCAATATGTACATCCCGTAACTGATTTTATGCAAAGCGCTTTTATTCACAGCCTTCCCCTTTCTGTCTGAACAACTGTCAGACAAAAGTAAATTTCCTATGATCTGATCATGGTAAGCATCATTTTGAATCTCCTGACAGCTTTCAGAGAATGAGGTTCATTAACCGGCAATATGATCATCTCACCCATTTTCAAAATATACGGGTTCCCTGAAATCATAATTTCCACTTCGCCATCCAGCACACAAACCAAAGCATCAAATGGTGCGGTATGTTCACTTAATCCTTGCCCCTGATCAAAAGCAAATAATGTTACAGTCCCTGTCTCCTTTTTGATTAAAGTTTTACTTACAACAGAACCGTCTTGATAATCTGCTAAATTAGTTAATAAACTTACTTTCGGTTCAGAACTCATTTCATCATCCTTTCAAATTATATTTTGTTTGTTGGTTAACCCCACATAATCATCGGTTTCCTGTCGCTCTCATACTTTTTAGCTCCGATCACGACTTTCCAAACAGGCTCTTAAGCAAAACGGTTGTCCGCTTGCGCCTGCTGCGATTGTCCCTTGGCCTGTTCCAGCCAGCCGATTCGATCAGCCGGATGGTGATCGAACTCCGGTGTGTACGGCTTGATATCTAACAGCGGCGTATTGTTTAAGATATCAACATTTTCGATGTGCAAAATATTTTTATCCCGTGATAACAGGCGCACTGCCGAAAGCCCGATCGCATTGGGACGTTTAGGCGCTCTGATGGCAAAGATGCCATGCGGTCGATTATCCAAAAAAGGCGTTGCCAGCAGCTTGTATCCCGTAACCTTATGAAAATGATAGAGCAAAATAATGTGGGAAAAGCCCTCAAGGTCGGTGAGTCCCTCGGCATACTCAGGGTTCACTTCGACCCGACCGCGGATGCCTTGTGCGCCAGTCGTCTGAATCGGCATTCCCTTGATCGAATCAAACGGGCTGTGAATTGTTCCAATCTGCTGATAAATGATTTTCAAAACATATCTCCAAAATCTTTATTTGCAAGGGTCAAGTAAGTCTTTGGCCGAGCGGGAAATACCCGAAAACTTTTGGCCAAGCACTTATTCAACAGCCAAAGCGTATGGTATAAAATGGAACCTAAACC
>JAAEMR010000107.1 GCA_024225395.1 Gammaproteobacteria bacterium | reverse complement strand
CAATGTGACACCATACAGAGTAGACGGAGAGGCAGGTCGGTTCACAATTGTGACACACAGCGTTATTGCCGATGGGCAAGTAGCCTATAACACCGCAAGAGATGTTTTCAACTCGTTAACACATTTTTAGGATTTTCCACTAACCTATTAATTTTAATAGATTAAAAGACTATCACATCTGAACATTATTTTTGTCGAAAATCTTTAAACCCGCAATCTGTAAGGCTCAGAGAGGAGTCACAACTTTTCAGGCATTGTGTGACTGCCAGTCAGCTGACATTGAAAAATATGTGATCGTGATCATTTTATCATTTCACCGCTTCAGACATTATAAGGAGATTCAAAATGATAACCGATTTTCACATTGTCTTACCCGTCGTCCTTCATTCATTGCATTTGTTTTCAGAATATAAAACAATTATAGATACTTATCTGTTAAAGATATTTAAATTTCACGGAATCATCAGTCCCATGAGAATGTTTCGGTCTGTAATTCTTATGCAAATCATGGGGGTCGAATATCAGCATCATTATCGTATGTTTTATCCTGAAATAAAAAGTTATCACACATCATATTGCATGCTTTACGGCGCAGACAAAATCATGGAAGCCGTCGGAAAACTGACTGATTCAACAGCTTCATGGAAACTGATTATGATTCATAACGGTCTGATAAAGACTCGCTGTCTGCAGCTGTTATCTTGTCCCGGCGCCATGGGTAAGAGAGTCGCGGATATCGATGTGACTGTTTTGCTGTCATCATCTTCCGTTAAAGAGGGCGCGGAGGCAGGATATAACAAAAAAGCGAAAGGCAAGCCCTGTCACCAGCTTTCAGCTGCATTTATCGGAAGAGTGTTCGTCGATGCGAAGTTATCACCGGGCTGCACCAATCCGAAAGATCACTTTCAAAAGGCGGTTAAAAGAGTGATATCCTTGGGTTTAAACATAGATATCGTCCGGGCGGACAGCGCGTATATGACGCATGGGAACCTGCTTTTCCTGCAAAAGCTTTCTCTTGGGTACGCAATCGGAGCTCCCGCGACTTTTAATATTGTCTGAACCGGGAAAGCCCTCTTTAAAAAACTGGCCAGACAGAAATCGTCCGCAATTATCACCGCAGGCAAAGGCGTCGCCTTGTATGACATGAAGAAGGTGGCACTTACCGGCGGCGTTAAAACGAGAATTGTCATTGTCCGCCGAATAAATCGGACAAAGAAAAAAGGTAAATGGCATGTAAACACTTATTATTATGCCATTTCCTCCAATCTTGAACT
>JAAEMR010000106.1 GCA_024225395.1 Gammaproteobacteria bacterium | reverse complement strand
TTGTAAGATATGTTGGGATAACAAGAGCGACAGGTACGATAGCACTGATAAATCTAACATATAAGTTATTTCGGTATGATCAAGTAGTTCGACTAAATATCATATAGCACTACATTCCTGTTAGTTAACCAGATAGCTGGTTGTGATTTGAAATGAACTTAATTTTTATATGTGATGATTTAAGAAAATATTATTATATTGTGGGGTTTTAAGAAAATTCACTATAGAGGTAGGCGTTTTTTTTGAATTAAAAGCGAAAAAATGAGTTTTTCGAGCCCGCTTAGTAATAAGGAGAAGGAAAATGAATATTAACGTAAAACAACAATCAATGAGGATCAGCCAATCCAATGTAACCCAACTTCCAGGGAAGAAAAACTCGTTGGATAGGAAATATTCTAAATGGTTACTGGTAAAAGGGTTTATTGTGATGCTGCTCGCGCTCGTGCTCTGCATTCACGGACACGCCCAGAAAGTAATGAAAATCGGCTCATACACAGAAGTTGAACGCCAGTACGAAAAACACATCGACCTAGTCCTTCCGACGGCAGAAACCCTGGCTTCTGGGTGGATTTATCTCGAAGCCAGAGGAGGAGACGGCGGACGACGGTATTTTAACGACCATATATTTTTCAACACACACTATGCCAATGGGGGCGAAGGGGCGACACTTGGGGGTTGGGCTAAGATTGAAGACGACGAGCAAGGCTGTATTCCTTCTGGATCGACGATTCGGTTTATTATCGGCCAACACGGGGAATCCAACAGCGGCTGGAACGGTGGTAGAGGTGGTGGCGGTGGGGGTGGAACGGGTATTCTCTTTCTACCGCCAAATTCCGTAAACGGTGAGTGGCAGCACCTGATCATTGCCGGTGCTGGCGGAGGTGCGTATGCACACTATAAGGGACGTAATGGAGGTGGAGGCCATTCCAATCCGGACAAGCCGTCAGGACAAGCAAGCAAGGGTTCAAATCGCGGAAATGCTGCTGGATGGAAATATGGCACATCGGGTGCAGAGCCAGGGTGGAGGCCCAACTACGGAGATTGGGCAGATTGGGTAAAAGTATATGGTAAACTTAAAGGTATTTCGGTAGCTGACGATGGTACTGTCTGGGGGGTAGGCCTTAATAA
>JAAEMR010000105.1 GCA_024225395.1 Gammaproteobacteria bacterium | reverse complement strand
TCAAGGGGGTTTTGATCATCCTGAATCTGTTTCCTGTGCAGGATAACTTTAAACCTTTCAACTACAGCAAACAGGTCATCTTCAAAATGAGGACGGGCTTTTGAAACCATGTTATCTATTGCTAACTGATCTTCAAGCTCCCCCTGATCGACAAGACTCAATTCTGCAGAATTTGTAATTTGTTTTTTGGGTGATTCATTAACAATTAAGTGATTAAAGTTTTGCTGAATTTCTTCATCAAACTTGACCAGGATACCTTCCCGCTTAAGCCTGATTTCACGCATCGCTTCAAAATACATATTTCGATCACGATCATTTTCTACCTTTTCCGAAAGCTCAAATAAGGCATCATCAACACTTTCCATCAAAATTCGAATCAGGTCATTCAATCCTTTTACAGAAAATCGTTTAACCGATTCATACACCATGGTATTTCCTGAAAAGGCAATGACATTATTGTTATATTCTGCTGGCAACTTGTTTACACCTGTAAATTTAGATTTATTAATAAAGTGACCGAAGTCACGTTTAAATATTAAGCATAGAATATAACCGGTGAATTTCCAGTCCGGTCATACCCTAAAACAGGTCACTAATCGGGTATTTATTACCGGTTATTACGTCGATAGATAAAAAAATGAAATGATCTTGATGCCGGGACACTATGTTAATTCAGGAGTTTATTGAACCAGCTACGACTAGCTTCATTTGAGCGTATTTTTCGGCACAGGATAAGCGTCGGTTTGTGCTTAAAACCGTGATGTAATGCTCGGGTATTAATCTGGCGTATGGCCATTTCCAGATTTTCATTGAAACGTGATAATGTTATCCGGATAAAATCCTTGCCTAACTGGGTCATTAATTCAGGCGTGGATAATATTAGAATATCCCCCACAGCAAAGTCCTGTTCGATAATTTTTGACTCTAGCGAGGTTTTGATACCTAATTTTTGCTCCATCATAGACTCATTGGTTAACATCACTATTTCACTGTTGCTGAACAGTACACAATTCAAATTTCCAATATTTCCACAACTAATGGTATTTGGTTGAATTTGAATTACTGATAAATTAACTCCCCGATCAGTTTCAGTAGAAGCACCTCTTTCTGCCTGAAAGCACAGGTATTCATTAATATTATCTAATGATTCAGAGATACAACGAGAGACTACAGACGTATTTTGACGTGAATCCTTGCGAGTGGATCTTAAATTCAATTCCATATCATCCAGCATAATTTCAACCGACTTGGAAGCAGCTGTACTATTACTCTGACTGGATGATACAGCCAAAACCATCAACCCCAGCTCGGGGTTAATACCCACCACATTATTTGCATCAACCTGAATGTTTTTTTCAGAAAATTGTTCATTGCCAAGCTGTGCAACGATATCGATAGATTCTTTCAATTTCATACTTTTAGGCTTTTGCTGGAAATCATAGAAATATCAGATGTAATACATTATCTAATACAAATCTCTGTTAGCATAGCGGATTTTAACGAGATTACTCACTTCATTTAAGCTAAACAGAATGACACAGCAAACATACATAAAAGGAAAAGATTCTGCTCTGGAAGACTCCATTTCCAGCATGATGGACAAATTGCAAAACATTGGGATCAGTGTTGAGCAGGTATCCTGGTTAAACCCGGTACCCAATGTGTTTTCAGTACACATCAAAGATATAGATTGTGGTTTGATGTTTACCAACGGTAAAGGTTCTACCGAAAAGTCCTGCCTTGCCAGTGCTCTTGGGGAGTATTTTGAACGTTTAAGCTGTAACTATTTTTTTGCTGATTTTTATCTGGGACAGAAAATCGCTGAATCAGACTTTGTACATTACCCTGATGAGCGCTGGATTGATCGAAATGATAGTCATTTTAGAGACACCGTTCTAAGCGATAAACTGTGGTCATTTTATGATCCGGGGCAACAGTTATCAGCAACGGATTTATTTGAACTCAATTCAGGTGCTGGAGAGCGAGGCGTTTGCTGCCTGCCCTATACTCGTCAATCAGACAAGGAATCTGTACTGTTCCCAGTAAATATTATCGCAAACTGTTACGTAAGCAACGGCATGTCTGCCGGTAATACTCAAAATGAAGCCAGAGTTCAGGCTCTTTCCGAAATCTTTGAACGTTATGTTAAAAACAAAATTATCGCCGAAGGAATATGCCTGCCAGATATTCCAGATGAAATTATCCAACGTTTTCCGACTATTGCAGAATCTATTCACTCTTTAGAGTCGCACGGTTATCACCTCAGGGTCAGCGACGCCTCTCTAGGGGGAAAATATCCGGTGATAGCGGTGACATTAATTAACCCCGGCAATGCAACAGTATTTGCATCATTCGGTGCCCACCCCTGCTTTGAAGTCGCGCTAGAACGAACCGTGACCGAGTTGCTACAGGGCCGCGGTCTGGATCAACTGGATGGCTTTCAATCTCCCAGCCTTGATCTGGATGAAGTAGCAGACCCACATAACCTGGAAACACATTTCATCGATTCCAGTGGTTTAATGGCATACCAGTTTTTTAATAAAGACCCCGACTATTCATTTGTCGACTGGGATTTTGATGCCGACACAGGGCAGGAATATTCAACCCTGGAAAGCATCATTCACCAGCTGGATTTTGATATTTACATCAGTGACTATCAACATTTAAACGTCTATAGCTGCCGAGTTCTGGTGCCTGGCATGTCTGAAATTTATCCTGTTGATGACCTCATCTGGAATAACAACAATGAAGGCGCTCTTTTACGTGAAATCATATTAAGCTTACCCGATCAATCCAACGAAGAACTGGTTAAGCTCTATGCTTTCTTATCTGAACAGGGCTATAGCGATTTTCAGGCCGTAGCTGAATTTATAGGCGTCGCTCCCGACCCCGGCAGCGTATGGGCAGAATTTCGAATCGGTGAATTAAAAGCCATGATCTGCCTGGCACTGAATCATGATGATTCGACGGAGTGGGTGGACTGGTGCCTGCACCTCGATCAACTGAGCACTGATCGCCATCAGCTTTACCATTGCCTTTCTGTATTACTGGAGCTGGATTTTACCCGGCAAAGTCAACTGGAAACCAGCTTAAGCCAGTTATTTGGAGCAGAACGCATTGAGTTAAGTAAAAAAATCATATCCGGAGAAGTTACTTTTGTCGGGCTACATTGCCCCGGACTTTCGTTAGATGGCTTTAAATTGCATAAAAAACTGCTGGACGGTTATCAAAAGCTTCAGGCTATGAAATAAGCAGCTATAATTTCAATACCCAGAGCACTAAAAATTCTTTTTGTACTTCGTGCCTTCGTGGTGTAAACCTTTAATCATCAATAAAACCATATGAAATCCCTTCAGTATCTTTTACTACTTACCCTTTGCCTGTTTAGTTTGAGCGTCTCAGCTAAACTTCAGGAATCTCGTGTACCAGGCGGAATAGCATTTATTCCACTAGATGATAAACAGGGAACACCGCATTTTAAATTCAACAATAAACCACTATTGATCACCCAACAGGGCGAAAAAACAATTGCTGTTGTCGGTCTTTCACTTAGCTTAAAACCGGGTGAACATTTCATTAGCGGATATTATGGCAATAAAAAACAACTGGTTAAAAAGTTTTTTACGGTGACAGATAAAGAATACACAACACAACACATCACCATCAAGGATAAGCGCAAAGTGAACCCGATCAAACAGGATATGGATCGCATTATTCCTGAACAGAAAAGAAAAAAGAAAGCCGCTAAATTTTGGGATAACAGTTCGGCTGATGTAAATTTCCTAACCCCGGTAGAAGGAATCATGACCGGCAGTTATGGAAGACGACGCGTATTTAACGGTCAACCCAAACGACCACACAGTGGCATGGACATCGCTGCTGACACAGGTGTTCCAATTGCCAGCCCCGCAGATGGAACCGTCATAGAAAGTGGTGATTTTTTCTTTAGCGGAAACCTGGTTTATATTCACCACGGCCAGGGCTTAATCACCCTCTATGCGCATTTAAATACGATTGATGTCAAGGTTGGCGACAAGGTAGAGAAAGGTCAGATTATTGGTACTGTAGGTGCGACAGGACGTGTCACAGGGCCCCATCTTCACTGGAGCGTGGGACTCAATGGAACCTGGGTGGATCCTGATTTATTTATCGGTCAATAATTCTGAAGCTACCCTCGAGTCCTGACCGGGTAGGTAAACCTATGAACCAGGTGTCTACTCATCGAGTTTCAATATTCGATTACTTAGAAAGATTTTTACCATTAAGAGCACGAAGCTCACGAAGAAAAAAAGACACGTTAAAAGGTAGCTGGATAACCAGGTCATTGCCATAGTTTTGAAAATTTATGCCACATAATGATCAACCTTCGTGCCCTTCGTGGTGATATCCTTTTAACTTTTTTAAATTACGCTGAGTAGTTACTGATTTAGAAGGTTAAACGAACGCCGATATGCAAACGATCATCGTCCATATCGTGACTTTTCCCATTATTCGCATCCACCTTGAAACTTCTTAGTCCAACAAAAGCTATGGTCTGAGGCAAAACTTCAATCTGAAAACCCAGATTGGTATCGAGAATTTCTTCTGCATCTGAAAAACTGGTTATTTTTGGTGCGTAGTGACCCGTAAAATATAACGACATTGGCATCACACCGGGAAAGGTGTAACGCACTTCTCCACTAATGGCTACGGCAAAAATATCCTGTTCATCATCGTCCAGCATACCCAGATAAGTATTTACACCAACACCTAATGTCAAAGGCATATCCTGAGATGCCTGTCGACGTTGCATAATGCTTAACTGACCCACAAAGTCACTATCATCATTATAGAAAACTCCCAAGCCTAGTTCAGCACCACCCCAACCAATAAGGCTGGAATCCGAATGAAATGTAAACTGAGCAGTTTCAGAGCTCAAAGCAGCTTCGAAGTCGTTGGCTTCAGCCACTACTGGAAGCAGAAAAAGAAGAGCTATAAAAGGTCGTATAATTTTAAATGTCATGAGAATCTATCGGTAAAAAAAATTTTGCCGATCATATCATAGACTTGATTTATTTTAGTGTGATTATTTGGATCACTCAGGAAGAAACTTCTTCGCCAAATAACGGTCGTATTTGTGCTTCTAATTTCTCAGAAGGTATATCCAGCCAACGGATCAGTGGAGCCCACTGCTCATGGTCGATACGATTTTTGGCCGTTTTAATATCAAGGATACCGATCCCCTTTTCAATTGCTTTATTGTAAAACTGAGTATCTCTAAAACTACTGATGAAAGGTAGATTTAGAGTATATAAAAATCGTTCCAGAGAAAGATACATCAAGGTATTTTTTCGAACCCGGTTGGCAACTACAGCAATTCGAATCTGTTTTTTTCGTGCTTTACCTATTAATAATATATCTTTGATAAAATAAGCAGTGGCCTGAATATCAATGGGTGAAGGTAGAACCGGAATCACCACTATATCGTTCTGCTGTAACATACCGGCCAACTCTGTACCATTTATACCCGCTGCGGTATCTATCACCACCGTATCAGTATCAGGAGGAACCCGCATTTGCCATGATCGAGTCATGTGGTTATCTGGTCGACGAGCCGCGTCAACAACATTGATATCAGTAAACTGTTCTGACCTTCGTTTTTTCCAATGAATCGCTGAACCCTGAGTATCATAGTCAAATAGCAGAACTCGTTTTCCTGTAGACGCATAATAAGAAGCGATAGTCGTGGCTATCGTGGTTTTCCCGCAACCTCCTTTAGCGTTGCTGACTATAATTCGTTGTGTAGGCATTATGTTGTTATAGATCTATTATTGAATTAATGCCAGTTTTGAGAAGATTTATTATAAAAAACTGAGATATATAACAAATCGCCCAGACAAAATAGGGTCTAGACGGTTTAAACATCAGGTAAAATACGCTTTTTAATCTGGAATATAAAAGATGCCCATCATTGAACCTGACGCACAGCTTCATGACGACACAAAAAAGTCGGAACCTGAGCAGGATAGCATACAGAAAAACAGTATCTTCTCTGCCCATGTGGGCATTAAATGGCAAGGTCAGGATTGCCAGTTCACTGACTGGAGTTTTATACCAGCTATAAATTTGTGGAGAGACTATCTACCTGCTGAAATTGAATCAAAACTACCGGGTAAAACCAGCGGTGACAAGATCACTCAAAAATATTCAGCAGGAGATTTGATAGAAAACAGTTTATCCAGTCAAAAGCATTCCGTATTAAAAAACCAGTTTCAACCACCCAGAAAAGGTTTCGAGCCCATACTGCCGTTAACCGGACGATATTATCCAAAAGATTTTTTTACCGGTGTAGAAGGTATTTATGAAGGGAATAAATTTCCCTGCAGAGTCACTTCAGTTGAAGAGAACAGGATTTCTGTCGATTTAAATCACCCTCTGTCAGGCAAGGATTTCGAAATGATCATGCAAATTGACTCCATCAAAACAGCTGCTGCTGAACGTGGCGGACGTTGTAATGATATTACTTCCATTGCCTGTGATCAGGGACCGGGTATGCAGGATATTCTAAGCGATGCAGAGACTGACTTTTTAAGCAGCAACCCTTTTAGCCGAGTTGATTCGGAAGATGATGCATTATTTTTTAAACAGCCCGATTTTACCCCATTCTGGGATAGCACAGCTCTGCGGCAAGTATCAGACCTGTATGAAACCCTGATCCCTGACCAGGCACAGGTACTGGATTTAATGGCAGGTGCACACAGCCCCCTGCAGGAAGCAGAAATTGATGTCAACAGCATTACCTGCGCAGGATTAAATGATGCTGAAATGGAACAAAATTCAAGTTGTAATCAGCGTTTTTGCGTTGATGTAAATAGCATCAGCAGTTTGCCTTTTCAAAGCGATCAATTCGATATTGTATTGATTCATGCTGCTATTGAGTACGTGATCAATCCTGAATTAATATTTGCGGAAATCAAACGGGTGTTAAAACCTTCTGGCCGTGTCATTATCAGTTTTAGTAATCGCTCATTTCCACAGAAAGCGATTCAGCTGTGGACAGGAGCACATGAGTTTGAGCGCCCTGCAATTGTACTGTCGTATCTTCGTGCAAGTGGTGGGTTCGGTAACTTCAACAGTTACTCCAAACGTGGACTGTTCCGGCCAGAGGATGACAGGCTAGCTCATAAATTACTGCACTCAGATCCTGTTTATGTGGTTTGGGCTGATAAAGAGTAAAGCTAATCCTGAAACTAACCTAATCGTGTTCATCTATCCAGTTCATCTGGATAGCTTCCAGAATTTTTTCATTAGAATGTTCCGGATCGTCATCAAAATCCTCGAGTGCACAAACCCAGTCATGCAGATCAGTAAAACGCACGTATTGTGGATCTACATCCGGGTGGGTTTCTTCCAGTTCAATGGCAATATCTAAAACATCTGTCCACTTTAAACTCATGTCTACTCTTCATTAGTTAACTATTTACCGAGTATAAACCAATCAATTTGTTATTTACCAACTATGCTTAGATTATGTTGTGTAAAAAACTTATGTATCTATTCAATAAATAATAATTTATCACTTATCAATATTTAAATAATGTTTCTTAAAAAAAACATCTGGCTCATTTTTTATATCTTACTGTTTACCGGTTTAATATTTCTTGTATCAACCATTTATTCATTCTGGAGTAATATTCAGACTAAGACTGGTGAAGAATTATCCTATCTAAATAAAATTTTCTCGTCTTCAATCACTTCTACCTTTGATCAGCAGGAAATTATGCTGGAATTATTAGGCCAGCAATTGACCCAAAAAAAACTCCCTGTAGATGCAACAGAAAAAACCAGTATTCTTGACCAACTATTAAAACAAAACTCTTCGTTAGTTGGCCTGGGGCTATCTAATGTTGACGGCAAGATAATAGAAGCCAGTTCTAATATAAATTTGAACAAGATGCCAAGTTTAAAACAAAGCCCTGACAGTAGAGAGTCATTCCTCAGAACTCTGGATAGCCAAAGAATGATATTAGGTAAAACCTATTTTCTGGGTGCCCTGAATAGCTGGGTAATCCCTATTCGAAAGGCTATTCGTGATGAAGAGAATAAGCTCATGGGTGTCATGACTGCCGGCATAAAGCCAAAAGAGTTACTGCCCAGTCTTAACCAGCTGAACAGGCAACAGGAAAATACTCCATATCAATCCATGCTCATTCATGACAATAGTTATTTTTATGCTTACATCAGTGGAATAAGCAATACCGACTCGATAAAAAATATTATCAGTTTGCCAGTATCCAGTGATTTTATTGAGCAACACCAGCTATCATTAAAGCAGCAACTTGGCGAATCAATGTCCAACCTTAGAGTTAATTTAAACTCTGCTGAATATTTTGCTCCGGGAGCAGACGGTAAAAGCAAATTGTACTCGCTGTCTTATATTCCGGGTTATCAACTATGGTCATTAACCCACTTGCCCCGGGAACTGTTAGTTAACCAGCTCATCACATCAGCTATTCAATATATTTTGATTTTCATCTTTGTTTTCAGCATTATTTTTATTCTTTTCAGGTACATCAACAAGGCTGAACGGTCCAAACGTCAACAGCTGATCAATCAGGCAAATCATGATTTTTTGACGGGTTTAAGCAACTGCCTATACCTTAAATATGTTGAACCTGAATGGGTGCATGATAATGCTGAACCCTTTAGCGTCCTGTTTATAGATCTTGATAACTTTAAAAATATTAACGATAGCTACGGTCATAATTATGGAGACATGATACTGAAACAGGTAGCCGGTCGATTGCTGTTACTCTTCAGTGAAAAAAGTCTTGTATGTAGACAGGGAGGTGATGAATTTATCATTCTGTGTAGAAAAACGGATCAACAGGACCTGAATCAAATTGCTTCAAAAGTTTTACAGCGAATTTCAAAACCTTATAAGGTTGATAATTACAAATTTACTATTGGTGCCAGCATTGGTATTTGCCGTTATCCGTCAGATGGAGATAATTTTGACAGTTTGTTCAGTGCTGCGGATACTGCCATGTACCGGGCAAAAAGTAACAAAAACAATTATTTCATTTTCACCAATGAGCTCAAGGATCAAATTTCCTTTAAATCCCAAATCGAGCAGGCATTACATACCGGGCTAAGACAACATGAGTTTCACATGGTTTATCAACCACAAATTGCCAGTAAAGGAGCCCTGTATGGCGTTGAATCCCTGATACGCTGGAATAATCCTGAACAGGGTTTCATTCCTCCGGATAAATTCATTCCCATCGCTGAAGATAGCGGTTTCATTCTCGAACTGGGACATTTTATTATCGACCAGTCAATTCAGGACATTGCCCGGCTTAGCAACACGAATGACAATTACGATCTTCAGCTTTCTATCAATATTTCTGTAAGACAATTCCTGGAGCTAGGTTTTCTCGACAGGTTGAAATCTTCGCTAGTCACTCATAAATTTCCATCGAAACAGCTAACCCTGGAAATCACAGAAAGCATTTTCATCGATGATTTTGAATATATGCTGCCTCTGTTTCAGGAAATAAGAGCCTTAGGAATTAAAATTTCTCTGGATGATTTTGGTACCGGTTTCTCATCCTTAAGTATGTTAAAGAAACTGCCCATCGACGAGCTGAAAATTGACAAGAGCTTTATTGATCACATAGTGGATAACCACCAGGATAGATCAATGGTTATAAACATCTTGAATATTGCCAAAAATCTTGGATTAAAAATAGTGGCTGAAGGAATTGAATCACTGGAGCAAGGGGAGCTACTTTCAGATTTTAACTGTGATATCCAGCAGGGATATTTTTATTCAAAAGGCATTCAATATTCTGAGCTGGAGCAATATTGCTCCAGTTATATGACATCTTTGAAGAGTCCGTCTGATTATAATAAACCCTATAGTCAGCAGCAACCTAGTGGTGCTCAGACACCATATTGATCGTATATTTCGGTATTTCAATAACCAGATCTTCTGCAGCGAGCATGGCCTGACAACTTAGTCTTGATTCAGGCTCCAGTCCCCAGGCTTTGTCCAGGTAATCATCTTCATTTTCATCCGACTCTTCCAAAGAGTCGAATCCCTCACGAACAATAACGTGACAGGTGGTACAGGCGCAGGATTTTTCGCAGGCATGTTCAATTTCAATACCGTTTTCCAACAAAGCATCACAAATGCTGATTCCCTGCTCTGCATTTAAGACAGCCCCTTCCGGGCAAATTTCTTCATGGGGAAGAACAATTATCTGGGGCATGTTAAACCTCTACCTCGTTAATATTTTTACCCGAGAGTACTTTTTGCACACTCGCATTCATTCGTTTAGCCACGTATTCTTCACTAATGACTTCAATAGATTTAATCGCAACCTTTAACTCTTCCGTAGTGGCTGACTGAAGCACTTTCTCCAACTCGTTTCTGGCGACAGTAATCGCCTTAAACTCATTGTCATTCAGCAGATCATGACCATCTTTAGTCAGTGCTGAATCGATAGCTTCAATAACTCTTTGAGCTTCAACCTGCTGTTCCGCCCGCATCCTGGCATCAATATCCTCTTTTGCATGACTCATCGAATCACGCAACATGGTTTCTATTTCACCATCGGTCAAACCATAAGAAGGCTTGATCACAATATCGGCTTTGACCCCGCTGCTTAACTCTTCTGCCATGACAGACATCAATCCGTCCGCATCCACCTGATAAGTCACCTTGATGCGTGCAGCGCCAGCAGTCATCGGAGGAATGCCACGCAGTTCGAAGTGCGCCAGTGAACGACAATCTGAAACCAGCTCTCTTTCACCCTGAACCACATGAATTGCCATCGCTGTCTGGCCATCTTTGAAGGTGGTAAATTCCTGCGCCCTGGCAACGGGTATAGGAGTATTACGCGAGATAATTTTTTCGCTTAAACCACCCATGGTTTCAATGCATAATGAAAGTGGCAGCACATCAAGTAGTAGCAATTCCTGATCGGGTTTATTACCGGCAAGCACATCGGCCTGCAAGGCGGCTCCGATAGCGACAACACGATCTGGATCCAGGTCGGTCAGCGGAGTGCAATTAAAAAACTTACCCACCTGATCAACCACCAGCGGTACGCGAGTTGATCCACCCACCATCACGACATTATTGATCTCTTCTTTCTCAATTTTTGCATCGCGTAAAGCACGTCGGCAGGACATCAGGGTTTTATTAACCAGATCTTCAACTAAATGATTAAACTGAGTTCTATCCAGCGTCAATGAAAAACCCAGCTGTGGAAGATCAATTAGTGTTGATTCCTGCTGTGTCAGATCTTCTTTGGCTTTGCGCGAAGCGATAAGAAGGTTTCGTATCACCTTAGCATCAATAGCCTTTATTTCAGCCTGCTCAATAAGCCACTCGGCAATGGCATGATCCATATCATCACCGCCCAGAGAACTGTTACCACCAGTCGCTAAAACTTCGAAAACGCCCCTGGTTAAATTAAGAATAGAAATATCAAACGTACCGCCACCCAGGTCATAAACTGCAATCATGCCCTCAGCCTGCTGATCGAGTCCGTAAGCAACTGCAGCGGCAGTGGGTTCATTTAATAATCGGTAGACATTTAAGTCCGCAAGTTTCGCGGCATCACGGGTAGCCTGACGTTGGGCATCATCAAAATAGGCAGGAACGGTAATTACCACACCGGATAAAGCTTCACCCATGGTCTGTTCAGCTCGATTGGATAAAACACTCAAAATTTCTGCTGAAACTTCAATAGCACTGACACTTTTCTGGCGAGTCATAATGCGTGGTACAGCCGAATCATTGTTACCATCAAATTCATAGGGAAGTACATTTCCCAGGCTTTTTACGTCTTCAATGCCACGACCCATAATTCTTTTGACCGAAGATAAGGTGTTCAGCGGGTCAGCAGCCTGTAAATTCTGGGCAGCATGGCCCACAATAATGTCATTTTCAGCATAATGAACAACCGAAGGTAATAAGTGGTTATTATCATTATCTGGAAGGGTTTCTACCTGTCCACTGCGGTTAATAGCAACCAGTGAATTAGTTGTACCTAGATCTATACCTGCGGCGTAGTTGCGCTGATGAGGAGCCGTTGTTTGCCCCGGTTCTGAAATTTGAAGTAATGCCATAAACTAAATCTAAATTAAAGGTCTTTGAGAGTGACTTTTAGAGAATATCGTCTTCGAGTTCTAACTGGTACTCATCAATCTGCTCAAGTATGCGTTCAACAAATTGCATTTTCTTGCTGACCTGACGAGCCTGTTCCAGGTAACCCTGTTGATAAAGAGAGATGAAACTGGTTGAAAACTCCTTAGAACGTTGATCCAGTTTACCGGTGATATGATCACAACAACGCATGGGATCCTTGCAACTACGACATTCGTCCATTTCTTCGCGTAATTCAATTTGTTCTATCAAAAATGCAGTATCAGATGTTGTTTCATGGTCATCATTCATTTCAAGACCACTCACTTCCAGCATATATCGAGCTCGTTTAACCGGGTTTTTTAACACTTCGTAGGCTTCATTGATCCACGCAGCCTTTTGAACCGCCAGACGTTTTTCCTGTTCAGTACCATTAATAAATCGATCAGGATGAAAGGCAGCCTGTAACTTCAGATGAGCAGCATGTAAAACATCTTTGTCCAGATGAAAATCAACCGGAACTCCGAAAAGCTCAAAATAATTTTGGGTGATATCAACTTGCATAATAATAACGTCTAAACGGTAAAACTCTCACCACAGCCACACTCGTCTTTGGCATTCGGATTAATAAATTGAAAACCTTCATTCAGCCCTTCTTTAGCAAAGTCTACTTTTGTTCCATCCAGGTAAACCATGCTCTTGGGGTCGATAATAACCTTCACACCCTGGCTTTCGAACACTTCATCGTCATCATTGACATCGTCAACAAACTCAAGCACGTAAGCCATGCCGGAACAGCCGGTCGTTTTAATGCCAATTCTCAGGCCCAGACCTTTGCCTCTACTGTGCAAAAAACCTTTTACTCTTTCTGCTGCTTTTTCAGTTAAGTTAATAGCCATAATCTAAAACTCCTCAATTAGTATATAAATCCAAATCCCGGATTTATATAGCGACCTGTCTCATGACAGCGGGTAACTGATTAATCAAATCATTTAAAGTAGCGATCAGCTGATCGACTTGCTGTCGCGTATTGTCCATACCAAAGCTCACTCTCACCGCATTTAACGCCAGATCTTCATCTATGCCCATGGCAGAAAGAACATGACTGGGTAAAGTCACTTCGCTATGGCATGCTGAACCACTGGCTAATTCAAAACCAGCTTTGTCCAGTTGCATCAGCAATGTTTCCCCGTGGTAATAGGGAATCGCAAAAAAACTGGTATTCGGAAGTCTTTCAGAATTCGCTCCAAAAATCTCCACTCCAGTTATCTCTGCTAGTTGCTGCTCAAAATAGCGGCGCAATTCTAGCAGATATGAATGTCTTTCCTGTAATTTTATTGCAGCCAGTTGAGCTGCCTTGCCTAATCCTGCCAAATTAGCCACGCTTTCAGTTCCTGCACGGTTTGCAGACTCCTGAAATCCACCACTGAGTAACGGCGATTTCACACCTGCCGACTTAACGATTAGCGCTCCAACGGATTGCGGCCCCTGAAATTTATGCCCGGATAATGTCATCATATCGACATCTAACTGTTGCATATCAACCTTTACTTTTCCAACGGCCTGAGTCGCATCGGTATGTACAATTTTCACACCACTTTTATGAGCAAATCGAGCTAATTGCTCAACAGGTTGAATAACACCCGTTTCATTATTAGCCAGTTGAAGTGAAAGAAGGTCAGGAGAGTGCTGCTGTATCAGCGCCAAACTTTCCTCAACATCTATTTTTCCATCATTGGTACATGGTAGAAGTTGAGTGGCACATCCAGCCTGTTTAACCTGTTGCAGCGGATGCAGCACACTGGCATGTTCAATTTGACTACTCATTAGCGAGCTTTGCTGCCCCATTTCCAGAAATCCCTTCAAGGCAAAATTATTAGCCTCGGTACCACCACTGGTAAAGATGATATTTTCAGGACTGCAATTGACCAGTTCAGCCACCCTGGAGCGCGCTGTTTCAATGGCACTGCGTAAAAATCGACCGCGTTGATGTAAACTCGATGCATTGCCATGAGTCGATTTAAGAAAAGGCAGCATCTCTTCAAGCACCTCGGGGTGCAACGGAGCTGATGAATTATGATCCAGGTAAATAGACATGTTGAATTCAGCTTTTAAAAATTAATGCTTCACAATCACTGCGGTTTCCGGCTGATTTTTTATCATGTCTGCCAGCGATATATTGGTTAGATAGGTTGAAATCTGATCACTTAATTCTTCCCATAACTGTTCCGTCAGGCAGGGTTCGTAGGCAGCGCTTCCAACCAGTGCATCTTTGTTCGTCACTTCCACTTTTTCATCGACGGCACAAATAATATCCGAAATACTAACTTCTTCAGGAGCTGCACTTAAACTATAGCCACCACCCGGACCTCGTGTACTGACCACCAGGTTATTACGTCTCATTTTTGCAAACAACTGTTCCAGGTAAGACAGTGATATACCCTGCCGCTTTGAAATTTCAGCTAGTGAAACAGGACCTTTATCTGAATTCATAACCATATCGAGAAGAGAAGTCACGGCGTATCTACTTTTTGTCGATAAACGCATAATAAAACCATAAGCTTGTTTAAAGTAGGGTCAGTATACAATTCCGACTATTTTGGTCAAGTATTATTCCTGACTAATATACTCAGGTATTAATTAATTTGCGGAAATCCGACTTTAACCAGGGTTCCGGCCTGCTGCCCGGAACTGATATTCATGGTTGCATGGTGAACCGATACGATGAGCTGGCACAGGTAAAGACCCAGACCAAAACCACCGGTGCTACGCTGACGGGCTTTATCAATACGGTAAAAAGCCTGGGTAATTTTTTCAAGCTCAGAAGTCTCTATACCACAACCGTAATCTTTGACTTCAACGATAATGATAGAATTTTTGGCATAAACCCGCACCACTGGAGGTTGACCTCCCTGCTCTGTATATTTAATCGCGTTATCTACCAGGTTCTTGATCAGCAGAATAATTCGAGTTTTATCAGCTGTAAGTTTCAGCGGTTCAAGTTCACAGCTAATTCCAGCTTCAGGAAAATATAAATTGATCACTTCTTCAACCAGCTTATCCAGATAAAACTCAGATTTATTCAATACCGCATGACGCTGGTTAAGCCTCTCAGATTCCAGAATCTGACTGATTAACGCTTCCATTTCATTAATATCTTCCTGTAAAGCCAGTGTGCCCGGGCTTTCTTCCAGTAAAGCCAGATTCACCTTAGCTCGAGTTAATGGTGAACGTAACTCATGGCTAATTGCCAGCAGCAATTGTTGTTTGCCTTCCAGCATGGATTTTATTTGAAAGGCCATGTCATTGATGCCTTTAGCCAGCCGATCAAATTCAGTCGTCTGATTGACCACTATCGGGCTGTCGAGGTCACCAGCGGCAATATTTTTGACCCCGGTCCCAATCACCTTCAACGGTTTCAGGCTTGATCTAATTAAATAAAATAGAACCAGCAGGGAAAAGATTATGATCAAAATCAAACCCAGACTTCGTATATGCCTTGAACCTTTAAAGGGTTTTCCAATGACATACAAATACTCATAATCACCAAACTGAAGCAATACATAGTTATGCTCGAGATAATGCGCGATTTTATATTTTTGATAGGGTTCAGGCCCCTGTTCCAGCTGTAATTGATTGATTTCGGGTATATTGCTGCTGGATTTCCAGTTCAAATCAGCACCACGAATACTCAATTCAAAAGACAGGTTTTGAGTAAGCTGACCGGCTTTATGCAAATTCGGTGGTGAGCCAATATCCTCAGTCACATACTCCAGATACTGAGCAATATTTGGTAAAATTTCCTGTTTGAAATGCACCTTAAGGCCATGTGAAATATTCACCGCAAATAACAGCACAAACAAAAATCCGGCTATCAGGAAATACATTATCAACCGGGTAATCAGGGATTTTCTAAATTGTTTTAACATGCCCTACGCTCCTGGCTGTAAAACAAATTGATAGCCTCGAGATCGAATCGTTTTGATAACGTCGAGTGGTTTCAATTTCTGCCGCAACCGGCTAATCAAAATATCAATAGCCCGACTATAAATATCAGCATCGATACCATTAAGCTCCAGCATGATATCGTCCCGACTAAACACCCTGTCAGGCTGATTCGCTAACAAAAGTAATAGCCGATATTCAGCAGACGTTAAATCAACCAGCTGGTTATCTTTTTTCACTGACTGTGATGGCTGATGAATAGTCAGTCCGTCAAACAATAGTTCATCAGTTATTACTGACTGACAGTTTGAGCGTTTAAGAATATTCTGAATTCTTGCCACCAGCTCACGTGGCTCAAAGGGTTTAGGCAGGTAATCATCCGCACCCAGTTCAAGACCTACCACCCTGTCCATCACATCACCCCGGGCAGTCAACATCAGAATCGGGATATTAGAAAAGTGCCGAATACGACGGCAAGTTTCAAATCCGTCTATGTCGGGCAGCATGACATCCAGAATAACCAGCTCAACGCTCTGGCTACGCAGAAATTCAATAGCCTTCAGTGGATGGGTCTCACTCAATAATTCAAAGTCATATTGCTTGAAAAAAGTTTTGAGTGGCTCTGCCAGACGTTCATCATCATCGATAAGAAATAGCTTCTTCATGGTGACATTTTAAAGATAAAACGAAACACTCGCCAGAATTAACTGGCAAGTGCTATACACATAGCTTTAATCTGACCAGCCACCATTGCGGCCAGAACGATGCCCTCTTCTCTTTTCGATCATGGCCTTAATCTCTGCTTTCTGGTCCGCATTTAGAGAGTCCACAAACTCTGCCAGCAAACCTACCATTTCAGGAGCATTATCATTAACCACGGCTGTTTTTTGATTGATTTTAGCTAACAGTTCAGCCTGATCCAGTGGCTGATCAGTAATCAACTGATCCAGAAACTGCTGATGAGATTCACGATTTTGTTTTACCTGCTGCATGATAGTAGCGACACGACCTGTCAATTGATCAAGTTTGTCTTCCTGGACGACATTTAAATCAAGCCGTTTAGAAACATGATCACTAAACATATCAGCTTTTTCCTGCATGCTCATTGATAAAAAATAATGGTGTGAACCGAATGCAAAAGCTCCACCGGCTAAACCCAGGGTTAAAGCGCTCACGATAATAATTTTACTAAACTTTTTCATGTTGTTTCTCCAGTTAATGTTTACAGGAGAAACTGTAAGACTTAAGCCTGTAACAAGCTTTTCAACAGCGTAACGAAATGTAACGAAATGTAACCCTCGTCTTAATCCAGATTAATAATTTGATGATTAAAATAGCTGGAGGAGGAAACCAGCTGCATTTCCCTATAAAATCATTCTATCAATCGATTAATGAGCTACATACTGCGAATAAACATGTAGTTAAGCGAAGCAGCGTATTCTACTAAATACTCCGTCCGCTTGCGGCGGGGACTTTTTTATTTGCACTGACTTGCCTGATAGCTCCGAAATATTAATGACTAGTATCTGGATATTCTGCCAATCTAATCAGCAATCTCTAATCCAGGCTGATGGTCACTTTACTTTTTCACTATCCAGACTAAGAATTTCTGGACTTCTGGCAAGAATATAGTCGAGGAATGTTCTTGCGACCAGGGAAAGTTTTTTGCCTTTTAAATGAACTGCATACCAACGACGTTTAATTGGAAAATCATTAACATTCAAAATGCATATTTTACCTGCATTCAGTTCTAGCTGAATAGCATGCATGGATAAAACAGCTACTCCAAGGCCAGCCATGACGCCCTGTTTTATCGCTTCACTACTACCAAGTTCCATGTAGGGTTCAATGTGAAGATCATTGGCAGCCAGTAATCTATTAAAAACCAGTCGCGTACCCGATCCTGCTTCTCTTCCCAGGAAGCGCTCACCAGTCAATTCCTTGAGAGTAATGTTTTTTTTGTTGGCAAGAGCGTGGGAGGGGGGCGCGACCATGCATAAAACATTATTTAAAAATGGATAAGTTTCAAGGTTTTTATCTTTTGGTATTTGTCCCATAACGACAAAGTCATCTTCGTTATTCATTAAACGATCTACTACGCGAGCCCTGTTGGTGAATTTAAATTTGGGTTCTACGTCAGGATAATCTAGCAGGAATTTCCCTAACAGGTGCGGCATAAAATATTTAGTGGTGGTAACCACTGCTACCTGTAAAGGCCCTTTCACTACACCCTCTATTTCATCCAGTGAAATTTTTAATTCCTCCACTCTGGACAGGATGTCCCTACTGGCCCGATACATGATTTCACCAGCAGCAGTAGAAAAAATTTTTTTTCCAACCTGTTCAAACAGGGGTAGGCCGGCCTGATCTTCCAGGCGTTTTATCTGTATCGAAACAGCTGGTTGGGTCAGGTGTAATTCTTCAGCTGCTTTAGTGTAGCTTCTGTTTCTTGAGACTGCTTCGAAGAGTTTCAATTGCTGTAATGTCAGATGCATTGCTTCAACCATAAACAAAAGTAAATGAATTTTATAACAAAATATAATTATTATAAATGATTTTTCATGATTATAGTGCGGGTCTTTCCTGATTAGCCGGTTGTAAAACCACATCTAATCGGGGTGAAAAGTTTCATTTTTTTTGACTTATGGATAGATGATATGTGTGAGTCGAATTGAAGATAACTTCAGTAATGGACTGTTTAACAGTCTGAAATTAAGCGAGCTTCGGCTCATAAATAAACCTATAGAGGTGCTAAGAAAATGGCAAAAGTCTATGATGCGGGTGTAAAAGAATACCGCGAAACTTATTGGATGCCGGAATACACTCCGAAAGATACAGATCTTCTGGCCTGTTTTAAAATTACTCCACAGGAAGGCGTTCCACGTGAAGAAGTTGCAGCAGCGGTTGCCGCAGAATCTTCAACGGGTACCTGGACAACAGTATGGACTGACCTGCTGACTGATCTGGATTACTACAAAGGTCGTGCTTATGCGATCGAAGACGTACCCGGCGATGACACATGTTTCTATGCTTTTGTTGCTTACCCGATTGATCTGTTTGAAGAAGGTTCAGTGGTAAACGTACTGACTTCACTGGTGGGTAATGTATTTGGTTTCAAAGCATTACGTGCACTGCGTTTAGAAGATATTCGTTTCCCGGTTGCTTATGTTATGACCTGTAATGGACCACCGCAAGGTATCCAGGTTGAGCGTGACATCATGAATAAATATGGCCGTCCTATGCTGGGTTGTACTATCAAGCCTAAGCTGGGTCTGTCTGCCAAGAACTACGGTCGTGCCTGCTACGAAGGTCTACGCGGTGGTTTAGACTTCACTAAAGATGATGAGAATGTTAACTCTCAGCCATTCATGCGTTGGAGACATCGCTTTGATTTCGTTATGGAAGCTATCCAGAAGGCTGAAGCTGAAACGGGTGAGCGTAAAGGTCACTACCTGAACGTTACAGCCCCTACTTCTGACGAAATGATGAAGCGTGCTGAATATGCAAAAGAAATCGGTGCACCTATCATCATGCATGATTACCTGACCGGTGGTTTATCAGCAAATACTCAGCTGGCCCAATGGTGCCAGGATAACGGTATGCTGTTACACATTCACCGCGCCATGCATGCGGTTCTTGATCGTAACCCGCACCACGGTATTCACTTCCGCGTACTGACTAAGGTATTACGTCTGTCTGGTGGTGATCATCTGCACTCTGGTACGGTTGTGGGTAAGCTGGAAGGCGACCGTGACGCGACTCTGGGCTGGATCGACATCATGCGTGATTCATACATTAAAGAAGATCGTTCACGCGGTATCTTCTTCGATCAGGACTGGGGTTCAATGCCTGGCGTAATCCCTGTTGCTTCTGGTGGTATCCACGTATGGCACATGCCTGCTCTGGTTAGCATTTTCGGTGACGATTCTGTACTGCAGTTCGGTGGTGGTACGCTGGGTCATCCCTGGGGTAACGCTGCTGGCGCTGCTGCTAACCGTGTTGCGGTTGAAGCCTGTGTTGAGGCTCGTAACCAGGGTCGTGAGCTTGAGAAAGAAGGTAAGGACATTCTGACTGCCGCTGCCAGGCATAGCCCGGAACTGGGTGCTGCTATGGACACCTGGAAAGAGATCAAGTTCGAATTCGATACAGTCGATAAAATCGACGTTGCTCACAAATAAAGTGTCATTTAGCGCGCTCTGGCGGCGTTGCTGAAAAGGATCGTGTATTTCTAATACACTCACCTTTTCGCGCCTTGCCAGATCGCACTATTTAACACTTCATGATTACTAAATTAAATTTAAACAGGAGTAAATCACATGAGTGATGTACAAGATTACAAATCAAGTCTGAGCGATGCGGATGCAAGCCGTAAGTTCGAAACTTTTTCATACCTGCCGCCACTGACAGCAGAGTCTACTCGCGCTCAAATTCAGTATATTGTTGATAAAGGCTGGAACCCGGGTATTGAGCACACAGAACCTGATAATGCGTCTGGCAACTTCTGGTACATGTGGAAACTGCCTATGTTTGGTGAAGACAATGTTGACACTATTCTGGAAGAGCTGGACAACTGTAAGAAAGCCCATCCGAACAATCATATCCGTTTAATGGGTTTTGATAACTTTGCCCAGTCTGCTGGTGCAGCGATGGTTATCTACCGTGGTGTTGCTGTTTAAGCACACGGGATAATCGGTATCGCTTAAAAGCCTCTGCCCTGATTTTATTGGTCAGGGGCTTTTTATGTATAGGGATATACTGTATGCCGAGAGAGACAGGAAGTCGGATCGGCGTTAATAGAATCATAATTTTTACTGTATTGAGTATTCAAAATGGCTAGACCTGATAAATACGTTGGCATTGATAACGATGTTAATGGTGGTATGACCACAATAGGAAAAATCATTCGTGATGCCTGGGTATTTGACTTGATCGATGAAACAGAAACCTGTGAAGGCTGGAACTTTGCTGGTGTCGATGCTTTACTCGATAAGGTCAATAAAGAGTGGGATAAGTACGGTTGCCTGGTGAGTCACCTGCCGCATGAATTGTTTGAACGTCATCAAAAGTTTCATGGTGAAGCAATGGAAAAAGCACGTGCCTCAGGCTGGTCCGGAGAAGTTGAAACCGAAGACGAAAAATAGTTCGAATTTAATTTTTAAACCGTAAAGCTTTTATATAGTGAGTGCAGCCACGGGCTACGCATTACGCACGGCATATATAAAACCTTTTAATACAGTTAATCAAACGAGAGAGACTTACTATGTCTGTTACCGAGAATGTTGTAGACCCCGTTCAATATAAAATTACCAGAGAACCTTATTATGAGCCAGTAGGCAATGAGTTAACTTTATACGAATCTGCTTACGATGTGCGTATGCCGATGATGATCAAGGGGCCAACCGGCTGTGGTAAATCCCGCTTTGTAGAACACATGGCGTGGAAACTCGGCAGGCCTCTAATTACTGTCGCCTGTAACGAAGATATGACTGCTTCTGATCTGGTGGGGCGATTCCTGCTGGATAAGGACGGCACCAAGTGGCAGGACGGTCCTTTAACCACTGCGGCCCGTATCGGTGCAATCTGTTATCTCGATGAAATCGTCGAAGCACGCCAGGATACCACGGTTGTGATACACCCATTGACCGATCATCGTCGTACTTTACCGCTCGATAAAAAAGGTGAGCTGATCGATGCGCATCCAGACTTTCAACTGGTTATCTCTTATAACCCTGGTTATCAATCTTTGATGAAGGACCTCAAACAATCGACCAAGCAGCGTTTTGGCGCGATGGATTTTGATTACCCGGAAGAAAATATTGAAATTGATATCGTATCCAAAGAATCCGGTGTAGACCGTGATGCCGCAGAAAAGCTGGTGCATATTGCTCAACGTGCACGTAACCTGAAAGGTCACGGTCTGGATGAAGGTATTTCAACCCGTCTGCTGGTTTACTCCGGTCAGTTGATTGCCAAAGGTGTGGATGCCAAAGATGCCTGCATCATGACAATGGTGACTCCGTTGACGGATGACCCTGATATGCGTGATACCCTGAATGCTGCAGTAGAGACCTTTTTTGGCTAAGGCATTTAAAGAGTAAGTTTGAGCATGAGGACTGAATACTAATCCGGTTTTCATATAACCCTTGTTCTGAAAAATATAGAAGCCCGATATGTCGATAAAACTCGAAGATTACGAAGAGTTCCTGGAAGACGTTGCACCAGAAATACGTGATGTGCTGGAGGGAACCTTTCAGGAAGCATCCCGTGTGATGTCTCCCAATGGATTACAGGATTACCTGGATGGTGCCAGCAGCCTGTGCAAACTAGGCCGTGGCTCCGATGTCGTTACTTCCTACCTTCAGGAAATGCCCCTGGTGGCGAAAGAATGTGGTGAAGATGTGGTCGATGACTGTATCACGGCCGCAATGAAACTGTCCTCCATGACCTCTGGCGCAGTAGTAGCTTTGTTGTTCGGCAGTATGCCATCTGCAGCCAGAAACCTGGGTGATGCTGAGCTGTTTCGCGGATACCTGACGCTGATTCATCAACTGGCATCCACCGCTTCACGTGGCGTACGCCCGATGCTGAATCATATCGATGAATTGCTGGGTAAGTTAACACTGAGTGGGTTACGTCGCTGGGCCAATTTTGGCGCTAAGGCATATCGCCGTGATTACAATAACCTGACGTCCTACTTCAATCTTGAATCGGCTGATAGTCGTGCGATGCTGCAGAAAGAGCGTCGTGGTGTACTGTTTATCAAAGTGCAGCGAAAACTGAATTTTTATTTGCGCGCATTATGGGGACGGGATTTCTTCCTGCGTCCGACCGGTGCCGATTTTGCCGATTTCCGGCCTTATATTGAACACCGTATTCTGCATTTACCGGATGCGCTTGATGACTATGCAGATATAGCCGGTCTGGAAGTGTATCGTGCCACAGCTGCGCACATGGCTGCACACATGATTTATTCTTCCGAGCCCATTTCTGCAGAAGGTTTAAGTCCGGCCCAGATGTTTTTTGTCGGCCTGATCGAAGATGCCCGTATTGAATATAAGGCGACCAAAGAATTTCCCGGCCTGAAGAGACTGTGGCTGGCTATTATGCAGGTGCCTCATGAAGAGCAGCCTGAGCATCGCACCATGCCGATACTGGAGCGATTTGCACAGATGCTCATTGATGATTCGATCACATGTGGTGATGCCGAGCTGAATACGCTGGCACAGAAGTTTCACGACCAGATTGAAGAAAAGCAGGATGACAACCAGTTCAGTTGGCATCTGGGTCTGGAAGTGTTCAACCTGTTTACTACGCGCAAGGAAGTACCGAGTTTGCGTATCCTGGAACGTATCGATATCCCCTACCGCGATGACAATCGTTATGTGTGGGAATTCGAGGAATTTTCCTGGGATACCGAAATTGAATATGTACCGGCCAGTCAGCGACAGGTACGCCGTCAGGTCAGCGTTATAGAGATGGCCAACGAAGTCGATTGCGAGCTGGCGGGTGATGATGCTCAGGAAATTTGGACCTGTTCCACCAACATGCGACCCTATGAAGATGATTTGACCGAAGAACAGATCAGCTTTAACGACATGTGGGGCAAGGAACCAGTCTCTGATCCATTCCATTACCAGGAATGGGATTACCAGATCCAGTTACACCGACCCGACTGGGTTACCGTATACGAACGTCGCCAACCGAAGGGTGATCCGGAAGATATTCATGATATTATCACCGAGTATCGCCCGGTCGCGCATCGCATCAAGCAGATCATTGACCTGTTGACTCCGGAAGGGGTTCAACGCGTACGCAACATGGAAGATGGTGATGAAATTGATATTAATGCGGCTATTGACGCAATGGTTTCTATTCGCATGGGGGAACAGCCCAATACCCGTATCACCATGCGTAACGTGTTAAAGAATCGTGATCTGTCGGTAGTGGTACTACTTGATTTATCCGAATCAACCAATGAAACCATGCAGGGTTCTGATAAAACAGTACTGCAGTTAACTCGTGAAGCTGCAACACTGGTATCTACAGCGATTGAAGGTATTGGTGACCCTTACGCTTTACATGGTTTTGCATCTGATGGTCGGCATGATGTGCAGTATTATCGTTTCAAGGATTTCAGTCAGCATTTTGATGATGATGCCAAGTCACGACTCGCCGGCATGAAAGGTGGTCTATCTACACGTATGGGAGCTGCATTAAGACATGCTGGCAACCACCTTTTGAAACAGGCCGAGAAACGAAAACTGATCTTACTGGTTACTGATGGTGAACCGGCAGATATCGATGAACGTGACCCGCAACATTTACGTCACGATACCAGGAAGGCGGTAGAAGAGTTATATTCAACCGGTGTTCTGACTTATTGTCTGACGCTTGACCCGAATGCTGATGACTATGTAAAACGCATCTTTGGCCAGAATAACTACACCGTTATCGATAATGTGGATCGATTGCCGGAACAGTTACCGACTCTGTTTGCCAATCTGACCAGTTAACCGACGACGTGAATTTGTTATGAGCCGGGTCGATACTACGCTGGTTTATCAGCGACAGAACTGGGAAGTGTCAGCCACACACTATAATTTATGGCGCCGGGCAAAGTCTCATTTGAACTTTCCGCTGAGGTTTTCGCTGAGTGGATTGCGTGGTCTGGTGATGATTCTGGATAAGCATGAATGGTTGTGTGCGGATGAGAGCCTGAATGATTTACCGGTTATCTGCTGGAATGAGTTTGATGATTACGGGCGTGCTACCTTGCACACACCGGTTAAATGCAATATGAATTATTATCATTTTGCAGCTGAAAAAATTCGTGACCGGGTGCTTGATCTCATGCAACAGGAACTCGAGCACAGGTTACATAAACTGTATCCAGCTCCATAATTAAATTTACTATTAAACTTCAGGAGGAGTAATGGCACTGGTCAATATGCGCGATATGCTTTATCACGCTTATGAAAATAATTATGCCGTGGGTGCGTTTGACCTGGTGAGCCTGGATTTTCTTGAAGCTGTTATTGAAGCAGCTGAAAGTTGTCGTGCACCAGTCATTTTGAGTATCGCCGAACCTCATTTTAGTCACTTTGATTTTAACTTGATGATGCCGGCAGTAGAAGCGGCAGCAAAACGTGCATCGATTCCAGTTGCAATTCAACTTGATCATGGTCATAGCCTGGAATCTGCAATCATAGCCATTAATAAAGGCTGTAACAGTGTGATGATAGATGCTTCAGATCGTGATTTACGAGAAAATGTTAAAGCTACGCAAGCTGTTGTTGCAATGGCACATAGCTGTGGAATACCTGTTGTTGGGGAAGTGGGTTACGTTGCCGGCAGTGAAGGCGAAGGCGCAGAAATGCATCCAGGCGAAATATCACTGACCCATCCTGCTGAAGCTAAAAGCTATGTTGAGCAAACCGGTGTTGACTTTCTCGCGGTCTCTATAGGTACTGTACAGGGGCGAGTGAAGGGCCGTGCAAAGCTGGATTTCCAGCGTTTAAAAAAACTCAATGAAGCAGTGAATATCCCTCTGGTAATCCACGGTGGAAGTGGTTTGAATGATGATCAGTTTCGAAAACTACCAACGATGGGTGTAGTAAAAATAAACTACTATACGGCTCTGTCAGATGTGGCAGCTAAAACTATGAGGTTGCAGGCAAGGCAAAATTCCTCGGGGAGTTTCACCGATTTAAAAAAAGGTGTGAAAGAAGCAATATCTACTGAAGTGAATCGTTGTATGAAACTATGGGGTTGTGCAGGACGAGCCGCTGAAGTTCTTACCCAATGTGAACCCTGGGTAATGGTTGAACAACTCATTTTGCATAATGTTTACAGTATAGAAAAGCATAAAATTTCTCAAATGATGGAAGAAAGTAAACTGCTGTTATCACGGATACCAGGAATACGTGAGGTGAATATAAGAGAAGCTATTAATGATGGGGGAAAGTATCAATTCTGCTGGACTATAGGTTTTGCTAACCATCTGGTAATTAAGAATTTTTCTGAACACCCTGATTTTATCAGTTTTAAGAATAAACTCTTCCAGTCTTTTGCCTGTGAATCAATTATCATTAATTTTAAGTCAAGTTTTTAACTTTCACTCCTTAAAAGTACCAGCTTATTCAGTCAGAGTTAAAATGTGAAATCTTTTATAGAAATACACAATCACCGCCACGGACATGTCAAACAAGGTAAAAACTGCATCACCGGTACAGGTTTTTTAAACCAGCCAGTAGCAAGTGATATCACGGAATACTAAGCAACAGCCCCGTCTAAAACTTTCAACCCAACAAAGTATCGTTCTTCACCCAATATTCCGTGTAACCAAATTGAAAAACCTTATCATTTATATGCAGTAATTCGTCTGGACAGGCTTAACAATAGAACTTATTGATTGTTACTGAAAGTCACTTTAGCCAAAAAGTGATAATTATTGAAAATGATACTGTCAAATATACTTCGACAAAACTGTAAACAGGAATAAACATGGTACAAATGAACAAGCTTAAACAACATTTCATGCTACGTATAGCAGGCATACTGATTGTGGCAATTACATTATCAGGCTGTTTCGAGCCACCTCCATATAACAACCTGGACAATCAGCAACTGGACTCTATGCTGCAACAGAAAACTCAAATTTTTGACATTCGCCGGCCTGAAGAGTGGCGAGAAACAGGAGTTATTGCCAATAGTAAGTTACTCACATTTGTTGATGCTGGCGGGCGTGTATTACCTGACTTTTTACCGCGATTTACTTCTGCAGTGGGAAAGGATGATAAAGTAATTTTGATCTGTCGCACCGGTAACCGCACCGATGTACTGGCACGTCATCTGGTTGAAAAGATGGGATACTCCCAGGTTTATAATGTTCAGTATGGCATCACTGACTGGCTACGTGATGGTAAACCAGTTACTCGTCCACGTTTTAATTAGATAGCCTTTGCTCAATATAATCGAGCCTGGTCCGTTACCGCACAAATAGCAGATTTTTTGTTGTTTTCTATTTTTTTCAAATGAGAGCGGCAGCTGCTCATGTCAGGCATAGACGTCAGTTGTTCAGCATTTTCTGTCATATCTACCAGCCAGAAATATCGTGATGCATTTGAAGAGGGGTTATGGCTATATTTAGTAAAGCGTAAATCACTGGCAATACAACGACTTTGATCAATAGTAATATTTCCATTCCTGAAAATAGCTGTAATCATAGTTTGTCTGGCTTTGCATTGAGCTTCTGATTCTGCATTTACAAAAGAAACTGAAGGCATAGCATTTGCATTGGTTGTCAGCAAAATTAACAAAAAAGCAGTATTCATAGAATTCCTCCAAATTTATAGCTTTAAAATAGCAAGAACACTTAATCTGTGCCACGATTGTATTTTGATACTACAGTTGATAATCATATCCACATCAAAGTGAGGCATATTCCAGGGCAAAAAAAAACTGGCCAAAAGGCCAGTTAAAATGCTTAATTTCAAAACAAAGCATGACTGGTAAACCCGCTTTCACGGCTTCACCCGACATTTGGGAGACAACAGCTTATTGTTTAGCCAGTTTGCGTTGCGAGTTGACTAACATTAATCCTGCCAGAAAGATAAACAGAGCGATTCCTAGTGGGATACCTGCAACTTTCATCCAGTTGGTTTCAGGAGGTAATACCAGCCAGTACCAGGTGGTCAGGGTATGTTTAGAGCCCACTTCGCCATTGCTGCCATCCCAGTTTGCGAATGAAACTGGAATGAACTGACCTTCATCGAAAATCACGTCATTACCTTCACTGCTCAATCGAGGTCGGGTAAACATCACTTTCCACTTACCATGAGTCCATGAACCCGCTGCATTCAAATCACCGGCTTCACGAAATTTCAGTTTTTGATCCGGACCACTTGCATCTATCAGCGCTGACATCGATTTCTTTTCAGGTTGTATGCTGCCTGCATTCCAGTACCAGATGGTCGTTTCATGCTTTTTATCACCGTGACGGTATAAAGGTTTAACCACCACCGGTGAAGTTTCAAAGGCATTCTGCTTAGGAAATTGAACCGCTAAAGCATCAGAGTACATCGTTAAATTTTCATCCTGAATGCCATCTGATACGGGTTCACCCGGACGGCTGTCAGTTCGATCATCCACTTCCAGTAAGAAGGCTATTTTATCTTTACTATAAACCGAGCGTACCGTGACTGAATCCGACAACGGGGTGAAATGACGCTCACCTTTGATGATATTTGGCACCAGGCGGAAACTAACAGGCTTTGCCTGGTCCCATTGCTCGGAATTCACATCAGTTGGTAAACTGCTTACTTTACTGGCAGATAAAACATTGGATTCTCCCGGCACCGGAGCTGCTGTTTCTCTTAGGGAGTAAACATAGTTCGACACATGCCAGCGATCATCCAGACTGATGGGGTCCTTATTACCCTCTTCCACTGCCCGGTGAGCAGGCATCGGCGTTCCGGTAATACCTATGGATAAACGTTCATAAATACGCTGGATCGTCTGACTACGCGCTACGACAGGGTCTGCATTTTCAATTTCAGACACACGATATGTCCAGGCTTTGGTCAAATCACGTGGCCAGATTCTATAGCCCCAGTCATCTTCCAGTCGTTTGCCTGACGTGATATTGCCACGGCCTTCCGCCCCATGACATTCCTTACAGGCTTTATCAAACACTTCTTTACCACGCACCAGTGATTCGGGGGTGTAATCGATAGCACCTTCAAAAGGTTCACGTTCAGTTATAGATATAAAATCATCTTTGATATAACGCCCATCATCATCAAAAGCGTCATCATCCGCATCCTCAGGTGGCCAGGTAGCGGCAATATCAAAACCTTTAATCACCGGGACCAAACTTTTAATCTGTGCATCCGATAATAAACTACTCCAGCCAGGCATTCCCGTTTCCGTCAGACCATGTTTAATAGTATTCAACAGGTCATCATCACTCGGGGGTAAAGAACCTGGAGTGGTTTTATATTTAAACAGTCCCAGCGTAAAATCACGTGGTCTAGGATACATTCGTTCTGCAGCAACCCCATCGGCCATACCCTGCTCACCGTGACAAACGGTACAACGAAATTCGTACAGCTCCTTTCCCATCATGGAGGCACGTTCGGATACCAGCTCATCTTTGATTGCCGAAGCAATTTTGGACTGATTCTGATCCCAGATTCTCGGAACCTGCCCGACATAATCGTATAAAAAAGTAATCACATTCCACACGTCATTCTCATTCAAAAATTCATGCCAGACGGGCATGGCTGAATTCCACGGTGTGCCTTCTTTAGGTAACCCGGGACCACCGGTAGAAATACGCCAGAACAAAAAGGCTTCCTGTAACTGCGCAATCGTGCCTACATCCTGAAAGTTGATGGGCAGTGGATTGGTAAAACCATCGGCAAAAGGTCCGGTGCCATCGAGTAAATCACCATGACAATAAAAACAGTTCTGGTAATAAACGTCCCTGCCCGCTAACACACCATCGTTATAAACCTGCATCGCGGCATCTTTATCAGTTGGATATTTTTCAATAACTTCCGCTCGAATCGGATTTTCAAGACTGGTTAGATCATACTTTTTGTTAAAAACATTAAGACTGGATGGCGGTGCCGGATGCACCTGGCGCAGCTCGATGGGAGAATCGAGTGAAGGTCTAACGATCTGAAAAGTGACCCAGCCTACTAAAACCGGAATTGCAATAAGGAAAAATCCACGTAACAGCCATTGATTGTCATTGCGTAAAACAGCCTGAATGGGTGATAAAAACTCTGCCCAGCGCTCATCATCAAAAGAAAAATACAGTAATACGCCGACCACCGTGATCAGCATGTACTGAATCATCAGGGTTTGAGGCAATACTGGTGGAAAAGCATTATCTAAAACCAGGTAAGCAATAACTATGACCAGAACGGCCTGTAATAAAACAGGGATTCTCATGATTACTGTCCTCCCTGTTTGAGTAAGTACTCAGTCACCATGTCCAACTCACTGATGGTCATTTTCTTTGCAAAATCGGCTGGCATCATGCCACCATCAAAGCCCTCGGTAATGACAGCTTCAGGGTTCAAAATACTCTCGCGAATTTGATCTTTGTCCAGTCGACTACCGACTGTGTTCAACTCAGGTCCTACCATCGATTCACTGCCCGCAACAGCATGACAGGCGGTGCAGGTAAATTTAGCCAACGCTTGTTCTGCTGTTTCAGCCGGTCCCTGTACAGCTGCCACGGCGGTAGCTCCACCCTGCTCTTCTGCCACAGTTTCAGGTAATCCTTCCGGTAGAGAAACGGTGACATCATTTCCATCTTTAGCCTGCATAAATGCAATCACTGCATCCATTTCAATATCTGTTAATAAAATGGGTGCTTTATTAGCAACAGGCATGGGCGAAACTGTATCGTTGCTACCTTTCTGGCCAAAACCTGCAACCACGTAAAGACTCGGGTCTACCATCGATTCACGAAAATAATCTTCAACTGTTGTGGCAACACCTTTATAACGTTCATCTGCCAACCGTTGTTTCGCGGTTTCCACCATACTGAGCTGTAAAATATCCGGTGCACGTCCCATGTTGTTATGACACAGTGTGCAGGTGCCTTTACCGGAAAAGATGTTTTCTCCCAGGGAAACAAAACTATCCATCGTCATCGCGCTCAAATCAATTTCCACTTCTAGCGGTGCTTCGCCTTCCACCTGGGGTAATAAATTAGCTACCAGTGTAAACACCAGAGTTAAAGAAAAACTGAATAGTAAAATATTAAATAAAACCGTACCGGATTGAGTTTTACGTAACTTTCTGACAGGTAAATTCATTATTTATCTCCCGTCAGAAAAGCGGGTCTGGACTGTTTTGTCTCACTCAAAGACGCTACCCAGAAAATAAATAACACACAGATCAGGAATAATACAGTCACAATCGTCATCATGTTTCCGGCAAATCCAATGGCAGGAATATAATTATCCGGCGAGTTATCTTTCATCACCGTGTACACATGCCAGTTGGTTCTGACCGATGAACGAACATAACCCATCAACGCCATCAACCAGGTAAATGCGACGGGTAATGCAAACAAGGCATATTGTGCCCGGTTAGAAACTTTTCCCCATTCCGATGGCAATGTTTTCGCACCTTTAAACATATAGGTATCGATGATGACACCGGAAACAATAACCACCAGCGTTGAAACCACCTGAGTCACACTGGAACCTACTTTATAAACAGTATTGGTAAAATAGCCGTAATACACTCCAGCAAAAATTACGTTAACAATGGCGACCACATAAATACTAACCATCAACGCATTACCAAAGCCTGCCCAGCCAACAGTGACCTCTTTATCCGATCGTCTATATAACTGAAAAGACAGGAAGGTAAAGATCAGCATCAGATTTACTGCGATATTCTTGGCCGGCATGATGCCCAGAGGCCCAAGTAAATGATGATGACTACCGCCCAGCAACTTCATCTCTGAAGCACTTAAAATTAACGTATGGGGTGTTACCCAGATCAGGAAACAGGTCACCAGCACCATCGCAATATATTTAATCATCCAGGTATATCGTGATGAACCTTGAGTCCGCGACATACCGGACCACAAATAATAATTACCCGCCAGTAAAATGGTACCAATCAACACGGCCTGAACAATAAACAGCCAGGCCAGAATTCCACCCATCGCGGTAATGCCCATTTGCTGAGAATAGGCATAGATTTCAGCCATCAACCAGTAACCTGCAAACGGCAACGGTAAGAATGCCAGAATCGCGATAAAATTAGCGGTGTAACCCATCCAGTCGTAATGTGCCCTGGCTCTTAAGTCGGTAGCCGACAGAAATTTATAGGCCGCATAAGCACCAATAACAGCTCCACCAAAAGCAATGTTGGCGATGAAGCGGTGTAAGTTAATAGGGTTCCATAAAGGGCCACGGATGATTTCCCAGATTCCACCGGTAACAGCTCCAGTATCATCCACACCGGAAGGTGCCATCATGAAAGTGACCCAGGCATTTGCCAGTAAAAGGATAGTCGTTCCAACCACATTGAGCATAAGACCTAAAGTCAGGTGTACCCATTTCTTATTACCCCAACGGTAGGCATACCAGCTGTAGTAATAGAGATACAGAAAAAAGCTTTCTGCAAAAAATAACAGCGCATACAGCAGCACCTGGGTGTTAAACACATTCATCATGTAACCCATAAACTGTGGATATAAAATGAATAACGCAAACGCCAGTAAACCACCAAAAATAGCTGTAATGGAAAAGGCAGTCATACTGATTTTCATACACTCATGCGCCATGTCGTCATAACGTTCATCGCCGGACTTAACCCCAATCCATTCGATAACCAGCACAAACAATGGAACGGCCAGAACAAAGGCTGCAAAAAACAGATGCATCTGGGCAACTACCCAGACAATCGAACGACTGCTCACACCCATAATCTTGGGATAATCTTTAGTTTTTAATTTTGGTGCTGAAAAAGGAGGAAAGCCGACTTCTTTCGGTTCGACCTGAAATTGTTCAGCTGTCAGGCCACCGGTATCCACCGAGCGAATCCTGTCCTCAATACTGGATGTTCCAGTTGCAGCATAAACACTGTCCGAAAATGACAGGGAAAACACTGTCGCCAGCATCAAGGCAAAAAGTAAACTAAGAACAACCCTGAAATTGTTATTAATTGATAAACCTGGATTCATAATAATACCTTCAGTGAGCACTTATTGAGCTGGCGTTAAATCTATGTTTAATGGCAAACCCTGCATCGACATCACCCCGTGGTTAAGCCCGTAAAAAATCGCTACGACTATCACAATAGCAAGTACCCAGTTAATCAGTGGATTCTTCATATTCATATTTTGTTACCTTAAGGTTTCCCCATTCACGCGAAATAATGTCGTTAATCTGTATTTCTGACGAGTTTAATGAGTAGGCGCTACGCCATGAGGATAAATAACCATCCACCAGAAAAAGACTAAAACGGCAATTAATACGCCGTAAAATAGTTTCGGTCCCCAGGTGGTTGACTCATCGTGTGCTGATTCCATTGCATCTTGTTGTGCTTCGTTCTCTTTATCAGACATAACTTATCCTATGATTACTTTAAAACAGCCAAATGCAATTTTCCTGCCAAATTGTGGACCAACTGACTCTTTCAAAAAGAACTTGAAAATCTTTGCTTTTTAAATCAATTACTTAGAAAAATAAAATGATTCCGCCAGTATTTAACTTCAGATAAAAAAGCAAAAATCTAAGCCCTGAAAAAATTAACGAAATGTTCAAAACTTTAATTTTGCCTGATCAAATCATGCTACTCTCGGTAGTTGAACGATTCGTTCAACTGCTTTTTTTGTTCAAATTGAATGTAACGAATCATTCAATCGGAGCATGATAGTGCTCCCATATCAAACAGATAAAATAAGTTTAAACCGCAATTAATCAATAACTTAGATAAAGACAGATTCCTTTTGGCACTATTCATGCATAACAAGCTGGAAATCTACATAAGGTATTACATTGTGCTATCAACAAATACAGACAAACCTTCAACTGAGCCCAGAACTAACGTTGTGCATAGCCTGCGCGGTTTATTGAATAGTGGTGATGAGGTTGATAAATGTAATGCCAGTCGGGCATTAGGCACTATAGGTGCTACTGAGGCCATTAATGATCTGGTCATAAAACTTCGAGATGAAGATATCGACGTTTGTATCGATGCCGCCGAAGCATTAGGAAAATTGAATGCTACCAAGGTTGTACCTCAATTGATCGAATCATTAAAAAATGACCCCGACGGCGAATTAAAAACAGCCATCGTAAGAGCACTGGGTGATATTAAAAATCCATCCAGCATTCCAGTCTTACTGGAAATAGCTGAACATCATCCGCAAAATATGATCATTGATAGTAATGAAGACTGGGATGACTGGTGGGACATGCAGAAGGAGGCAATCGTTGCACTGGGAAAAATGAAAGCCCAACCAGCGACACAGGTATTAATGAATTTACTGGATAGTGAAGATGTTCTCGACATTGAACATGTCATTCTTGATGCCCTGGTATCCATCGGCAATGAAGGTGAAGAACGCGTGATTGGACTGTTGAAAGATGCATCTGCTCTTACCCGTAGAAGATCTGCACATGCGTTATCTTTTTCATCCACAAAACAATCACTGAAGGCGTTAACTTCCGCTTTTACAGATTCCTCAGATGATGTTCGTTTAAACGCATTACAGGCATTAGTGAGTCGAAATGCAACAAAGTACCTGTCAGCCATTGAATTATTAAAAAAGGATCGCTCTGAAAAAGTACGCCAGGCAGCCATCACTGCTTATGACACACTCAGTGCCGGTATTAATTCTAAAAATCCGAAACACAAAGCAAATGATCATTTACTGAATGATCCGGATGCAGAAGTCAGAGCAACCTATTTACAATCTCTACAGGCAGAAAATGTAAACCTCAGCGATGAACAGTTACTGGAGCATATTTCCACAGCCTTTAATGATAAAAATGAGATTGTTATCCTGGCCGCCATACCCTTATTGCTGAAGTTGGCGGATAAGGAAGCCTCTGAAGCTCGTTTAATTCAACTCATTTCAAGACCCAAACTTGCTGATAAAATTCTTAGGACCTGTATCGATACACTGGCTCAGATATCCAGATGGAATGTCAATATCTCCAGAATAATGACACGTTTGATCAACCATAATGACCAACCCATCAGGCTGATTACCATGCAGGCTTTGATGACTATTGAGAAAAATATCGATCAGGCAGAATTTGATTCTTCCCAGGTAAAAACACCGCTGGATATCATCAACGAAACACTCAATGGCCGCGTGGTACTTGAAATTGAAGTTGCATCATTAGTGCCCAAGCAAGCTGAAAATATCACCGAAGAGATCGAGGAAGAGCCCATCGAAGAAGCCCAGCCTGCAGAAGTTTTGTCCACACTGGAATCTATCATGCAGGATAGCCTTGTTGTCGAGCAAAAACTGCAACAAGCGGATAATCAGCACGACAGTGAAACCGAACAGGACCCTGATATGGAAGAGTTTCATAACCTGGTGCAGGATAACGTCACCAAAGGTGAGTGGTTATTTAAAAACAAAAATGAAGAAATTTCCGTGGCCCAGGATGTTCAACATCTGGCTGCCAGAATACTGGCTAAACTGCCTGAACAGTTGTCAGAAGAGAAAGCAAAGAAAACGATTGATAGCTTGATAACGGCGTTACATTCAGCAGATATAAAACTCAGTACTTATGCTGCCGACTCAATCTCCGAAATAGCCAGGAATAACCCAACGATCGGTGGCATTGAATACGCCTATGGCGGTTTGATTACCCAGTTCCATAATGAACAGTGGGACTTGAAACTAGCTTGTATCAAGGCCCTTGGTGCCATTCATAATCGTGCTGCCATCCCAATTTTAATGACGGCTTTAGAACATAGACGTGCTGCTTTGCGTATCCAGGCTATTGAATCCATCACCGAACTTGAATTAAATGGTGACGAACTGCTTAAAAACGCCCACATACCCGAAACGCCCATCACCCTGACTGACTGGGTGAATTTATTAATCGACATGCTGCAGGACAAGGAAGCCGGTGTTCGTTATAGCGCTGTAAGTAATCTGAAACGCTGCCTGATGGTGGAAGAAATTAATCAGCAACAGGAGTTAATGGCAAAAGCCATCGAACAAATTGTGCAAAGTCCATTCAAAAATGCTGGTGGAAGAACTCGTGATATGGCACTCGTATTGAAAGCGATAGAACCTGTTCAGGGTACAGCAAGGCTTGTTGAATTACTGTCAGACCTGCCCACAAGTTATGAAAGACGATTTGCTATTGAAATGCTTGAAGAAATGTACCGTACAGCTCCATTAGCGGAAGTATCATAAAACTATAAATGAAAATCCTAAGGTGAAATATATGTTTAAAAAACTATCAATAATTGCAGGCCTGACTCTGGCCATAAGTGCTAGCCCGGCAATCATGGCTGCAAAATATAAAACAGTTGATGTTGCCAATGGGGGAAGTATCTCCGGTAAGGTTTCATTTACCGGTAAAGACCCCTCTCCGCTGGTCTTCAAGATTTCAAAAGATAATGATGTATGCGGAGTCGGTAACCGCGAAATTGATTACGTCAGAGTTAACGGTGACGCACTGACAGAGGTTGTGGTTTACCTGGACAAAGTAAAACAGGGCAAGGCATTTGACGACACAAATAAAGACTCTAAAATTTTACAGAAAGGCTGTGAATTCATGCCTTATATGCAAATCATGCACAACGAAGGCAATGCTGAAATCATTAACGATGACCCTGTATTACATAACATCCACAGTTACGAAATTATCGGTAGAGCAAAAAAGACCGTGATGAACATCAGTCAACCTGATAAAGGCACCATCAATAAAAAGATCAAACTCAAGCGTGGTGTAGGCATGAAGATCGAATGTGACGCTCATGACTTCATGCATGGTTTTGTGTTTGTCGCTAAAAATCCTTACTACGCAAAAGTTGCCGAAGACGGTACCTATACTATCGACAATATTCCAGCCGGAAAATATAAAGTAAGGGCTTTCCACGGAACTCTGGGAACTCAAAAAGGTAAAGCAACCTTAGCCGGTGGAGATACTCAAACCGTCGATTTCATGTTTAAGAAAAAATAAAGACATTGCACCACAGAGGTCATAGAGAGCACAGAGGTAAACCTGTTGATACAGGCTCCTTGAGAATAGCTCTAGCTTGAGAATAGCTCTAGCCTGATAATTTCTATGTCCTCCGTGTCCTCTGTGGTGAATAAAAAATATGAAAACAGTAGTAACAAATAAATGGTACCAGAACCTGACAGGTTTTGATTATTTCGTTTTTGCCGGTGCAGCAATTAATATTCTGGTAATTAGCTATCTTTTTGGATACTGGGTTTTATTTGGTTAATAGCCTGGTTTAATCAATAACACATTTCTTGAACTGGATAAAAGCACCTATGACGGCTATTGCTCCACAAACAAATGAATCTCTCGACCCTTTAACCCGGTACCGGTCTATTCTGGTGGCAGTGGATTCATCCGATCATTCAAACCAGGCAATTTTAGAATCTGTCCAACTGGCTAAAGCCTGGGGCAGTAAAATAACAGGTACTCATGCCTACGCCGCCAAAATGCATGATATCCGCTTCCGCCAGATGGAAGGTGGTTTACCCGAACAATATCGGGTTGAACAGGAGCTCGAACATCAACGCGAAGTGCATGATGATTTGATCACTCGAGGCCTGTCGATTATTACAGAGTCTTATCTCGATCAAATTGACAAACAATGCCAGCAGGAAAAAATTGAATTTCAGCGCTCCTCACTCGAAGGTAAGAATTACCGCGCTCTGGTGAATGAAGCCAACAAAAGTGATTATGACTTACTGGTCCTGGGTTCCATCGGTGTCGGTGCTATAGAAGGCAGCCGTATAGGAACTGTTTGTGACCGAACTGTACGTCGAACTAATATTGATACCCTGGTTATCAAACAACCTCAAAAAATGATTAACAAAGGCCCCATCGTTGTGGCCATCGACGGTTCCAGAAAATCTTATGGCGCTCTTCTCACTGCTTTTTCACTATCCCATCAATGGGAAGTAGAACTCAAGGTTATCTCAACCTTTGATCCTTATTATCACTATGTCGCTTTTAATAAAATTGCCGATGTTTTATCAGAAGAAGCCGGTAAAGTTTTCAAATTTAAAGAGCAGGAAAAATTACACGAAGATATTATCGATTCGGGTCTTGCTAAAATTTACCAGGGGCATCTTGACGTGGCCGAATCCATAGCCGAAGACTATGGCATCAACATAGAAACAAAATTGCTCGACGGAAAAGCCTACGATGCTATTGAAAAATACGTATCCAGCGTCGATGCATCCCTGTTAATCATTGGCAAACTGGGCATTCATGCCGACCCGGAACTGGATATAGGGGGCAATGCCGAAAACCTGTTACGCAATATTAACTGTTCCATCTTACTGGGCATGCAGGAACACCAGCCTCGTATAGAAAGAATTGCTGCAGCCACCACATCCTGGTCTGTCGAAGCAGAAAAACGCATGTTAAAAGTACCGGTTTTCGTCCGTCCTATGGCCAAAATGGCTATTTTGCGTTACGCACAGGAAAAAGGTCATACCGTCATCACTGAAAGTATTGTAGAAGCGGCAACCGCTGAGCTAATGCCGGGACATGCTGAGAATGCCATACAGGAAATCATCGAAGCAGCCGACCGTGGTGAATTGAAAACATACGTAACGACAAAACCAATGATCTGGACTGACCGGGCTGATCAGTTACTACAGTCCATCGAAGAACCTTCACTTCGAGAAAATATAAAAGGTCGAGCTGAAAAAAAAGCACGTGCCGATAAAACCTGGCAGGTCGATATCCAGCATATACAGGCTTTCCTTCAACAACAGGATACTGAAGAGCTACGCTGGGAAACAGCAGCCATAGCTCGTTTGATGCGAGCACCCGAAGGTTTCATGCGAGATGCCGCTAAAAGAAACATTGAAACTTACGCTACCGATAACAACATTTCCAGCATATCTCTCGAAGTTGCTGAAAAAGGTCTGGAGATATCACGACAGGCCATGGAACAACAGGTTAAAAGTGGAGAAAAGCCCGCCCCTAAAAAAGCCAGTAAATGCCCCTTTGCCGGAATGACTCTGCAACAGGATAAACCTGAGACTAAACTTGAATGGCTGGCTGGCAGTCAAGAATTACTGGCCAATGTACCTGAAGGTTACTGCCGCGACATGACTGCCAATGCGATGATAACTATCGCCGGCAAAATGGGTTTAGTTTCCATCGATAAGGAATTTGTTAAATCCACCCTGGAAACTTTCCACAAAGGCTCTGCAAAAGTCGTAGAAACTCTGGACTGGCAACAAGACGCCAGAGACAGCATAGCCAGTGCACCGGATATGGTCAGAGGCATGCTGGTGCATGAAATAGAAACCTGGGCAAACCAGAATGATAAATCTGAAATCACTCTGAAAATTGTAGAAGCCATTAAATCTAAATGGAGCCAGAGCAAGCAATTCCACCTCGATCCAGATGATCCGAGGAATAATGCATAACATTAAAAAACCTTTTGCACCTCAGAGGACTCAGAGGGACACTGAGCTAAAGAATGTAAGTATTTTATGCACTACCCAGTTAAGTCTCTGTGTGCTCTGTAGTGAATAAATATTCTTATGGATAATCATCAGCTCCAGATTATTGCAATCAACCTGACAAGGCGGTGTAACCTTGCCTGCGAGCATTGTTACCTGAACGCTGATGAATTAAACACTCCCTCCCCGAATGAATTAACGACAGAGAATGTTAAAGCACTTCTGGATCAAGTTGCACAAGATCATGATGGCGCTATGGTTGTGTTAACCGGTGGTGAACCTCTAATCAGAACCGATCTTGAAGAGCTTTGCAGTCATGGTAAAGAGCTTGGACTGATGGTTGTTATCGGTAGTAACGGCGCTTTACTGACTGAACGTCGAGTTATATCATTGAAAACTGCAGGTGCTATGGGCATCGGCATTAGCGTCGATTCACTCAATCCTGCTCTTCATGATGCTTTCAGAGGCCAAACCGGTAGCTGGGTAAAGACCATGACCGGCATCGAACATTGCCGAAAACATCAATTCGATTTTCAAATTCATTTTTCTATTACCGACGACAACCATCACGAAATTGAAGACATTATTAATTTTGCTGAAATGTCAGGGGCCAGAGTGATCAATTTCTTTTTCATCATTTGCACGGGGCGCGCTGAATCTGTTGGAAATATTTCTGCTGTTAATTACGAAGCAGGTATTAAGAAAATAATCGAGTGTCAGAAAAAATATGAAAAACTGATTATTCGGCCTCGCTGTGCACCCTACTTTAAAAGGATCGCGTGGCAGATGGCTCCGGAATCTGCACTTAACCGCATCAGCGGGCAGGAAGGTGATGGATGTATTGCAGGGACTCACTATTGTCGCATAACCCCGGAAGGTGATGTTACCGCCTGCCCTTACATCGAAAAAAGTGTCGGTAATATTAAACAACAGAGCTTAAATCAAATCTGGCAATCTGCAGAAGATTTTAAATCTCTGAGAAACCCTCAACTTAACGGCAAGTGTGGAGAATGTGAGTTTCGTAAACTGTGCGGAGGCTGTCGCGCAAGACCCCTGGCAGCGGGTCAACAATTGATGAATGAAGATGCTTCCTGTGGTTATATTCCTCAAAATGGCAAGGTCATCGAACCGGTCACTCAATTTGAAACCAGCAACTTAAGCTGGTCACAGGACGCCAGTGAAAAACTCAACCGCATTCCCGGCTTCATCCGTAATATGGTGAAAAAGAGAACGGAAAGTTATGTTTTAGACCTGGGTGAAGAGTTAATAACTGTCGAGCATATGCAGCAGTTATCAGCCAGACGTTTTGGTAATAAACTGCCGTGGAAACGTCCAGACACTGGACAAAAGCCATGATCAAACATACCGATGTATTGATTATTGGTGGTGGAGTATCAGGTTTGGCTTCGGCCTGGTGGTTAGCACAAAAAGGTATTCGCTCAACAATTCTCGAACAATCTGATAGAACAGGCGGTTTGATCGACACGACACAGCAGGACGGCTATGTCACCGATCATGCTGCATCCATGGTGCTTAATTTCAATACACAGGTCACACAATTTATTAGCCGTTCTGGCTTGCAGGATTACAGGGTAAATCGTAATAAAATTTCCAGGCGATACGTATTAAAAAACAATCAACTTAAGCAGGTTCCAGAAAACATCAGGGGCATTTTATATTCAGATTTATTTTCACTTAAAACCCGTCTGAAATTAATGTCAGAGCCATTCAGGTCTCACTCCATGACTGATCATGAGACGGTCGCAGAATTTATCAGACGACGACTGGGACAGGAAATTCTGGATCTGGCAATTGACCCTTATGTTTCTGCGGTACTCGCCTGTGACCCTGAAAAAGCCTGTGCTCGTAGTACCCTGCCCCGACTGACTTCTCTGGAAAGAAATTTTGGAAGTTTCACGGCTGGCATTATCGCTAAAAAATTATTACCGGGTAAAAAAGGATTACCACAGGAAGCATTTTCTTTTTCCGGCGGCATGAAAACATTAACTCAGACTCTTTCTCAAAACCCGTTAACCGATATTCACAACGGGCAAAAGGTATTGGCCGTAGAACCCACTAAATCAGGATGGAGAGTTACCAGTAAAGCAGATAATCAGGAGTATCAATATTTAACTAAACAGCTAATATTCTCTACTCCTGCCAACATTGCGGCTGCTTTACTACAACCAGTAAAGTCAAAACTTGCCGAACTACTCAATAAAATTGAATATGCGCCTATCGCCCAAATTCACATGGGCTTTGATAAATCAGGCTTAAATAAATCTCTGGATGGAAATGGCTTCCTGATACCCAGTCGGGAAAACATGGACTTGCGTGGTAGCCTCTGGATGAGTAACCTGGTCAAACATCGAGCACCTGAAAATAAATTACTCACCAGTAATTTTGTGGGTGGAGGCTGCCAGATGGACGCGCTAAAAAAATCAGATGCTGTGCTCATCGATCAGACTCTTTCATCTTTACAGAAATTAACAGGTATCAGGCAATCTCCTGAAATGGTCAGGATAAACCGCCATCAGCAGGGCTTGCCTTTATATCATGGTAAATATTCAGATTTAACGAAAGCCATACAACACCGGGCACATCAATCAAACGGACTGCACTTTGTGGCTAATTACCTTCATGGTATTTCAATTCGAGACAGAATAATTCAGGCTAAATCAGTATCAGATCAGGTTTACTCAACCCTCAGACAACACTCGCATCAATCAACAACCACTGTTTCTATTAATGTTCAGCGAGTCACGCCATGAACCAACCGACTTTACAGACAGAAGATCATACCCAGGGTTTAATTAAAGCTCCCTTTAATCCGCTTAAAGTCATACTGCCTGTATTAATCGCCCTGTTATCCGTATCGCTGATGGCTCAATGGTATGCCAGTAATGTGACTCTGCCACGTTTTTGCAAAGATCCGCAACAAACTTTACATCAACTGTCTAAATTACTAGATGACGAAGCCAGTATACATACCGAGCAAAGAAGACAAACGATGATTGCGGCTAAACTATTATTTCTAAACCCCATGCATCAGGATGAAAGTAAGCCGGATTATCTTCGTCGTTTAAATTATTTCATGCTTAATCAATGTAACTAGATTTTATTATGATTAGCCATAACCACGACCACAATGTGAGTAAAAATCAGCGAATATTACAGCAGAGCCTGTGGTACGCCCTCATCTGTATGGTCATATTAATAACCATCATTACTATCCACTACAACATTTATATCTCATCAGAAAGCACTCAGCGCAATAACCAGCAGACATTGAATTTAAAACTTGGTAAAACAACCATTGTCACCGAGCTTTCGAATATACAGTCAGACGTCAATTTTCTTGCGCGTCAGGCTGAATTACATGGCTACTTTGATAATCTGAATGCCAAAACTCTGGCAATTATGGCCCATGACTTCCAGTTATTTTCAGATAAAAAAATTATCTATGACCAAATACGATTAATCGGAATAAATGGCATGGAAGTCATTCGAATAAATAATCAGAATGGAAAATCAACAATAGTCGACAAAGAGAATTTACAAAATAAAAAAAGCCGGTACTATTTTATAGAAAGCCTGTTACTTAATCGTAATGAAATTTATATTTCACCCTTTGACCTGAACATAGAGCATGGAAAGATACAATTACCGTTAAAACCGGTTATTCGATTTGGCACACCGGTTTTTAATTCAAAAGGTATCAAAGTCGGAGTTCTCATTCTGAATTATCTGGGCAACCGGTTACTCAATAACTTTCGTACTGCCACCTCAAATATCTCTAAAAATGTAATGCTGCTTAACCATGAAGGTTACTGGTTAAGTCATCATAACCGGAATCTTGAATGGGGTTTTATGCTTGATCTTGAGCAAAGTTTTGCTACTGATTTCAATACTGAATGGAAACAGATATCAAGCTCTCAGTCTGGCCAATTTGAAACTCAAAATGGCTTATTCAGTTACTCTACAATATATCCAGGGCTGGAAATAACCGGTTTAAGTAAAGAATATAACAGTGGTCAGTCCAACCCGAAAACTTACAATCAACCATGGAATTTGATAGCACTTATTACACCCGAAGAACTCAATAGCCTGCCTAAAGCTTTTATTAGAAACAACCTGTTTTTCTACCTGATTATTTTTGCACTGTTTCTTCTCGGCACGCATATTATTGCCCGTCTAAGAGTCAATCAGCAAATTACTGAAATACAGGTAGAGTTTGAACAACACTTCAGAAAAGTGCTCGAATCGATAGAACTTAATGTTTTAGCCGTCGACCTGGACGGAAATATTTCCTTCTGTAATGATTCTCTGTTGAATTTACTGGGCTGGAATAGAGCTCAGCTTATCGGTAAAAACTGGATAGAAACGCTGGTGGTTAACCGCTATAAAAATATCTGTAGCAAAATTTTCCAGCAATCTAAAGATGATAATAAATGCACCACCACTCACGAAAGCTGGTTACAGGATCGAATTGGAAATGAATACCTGATTCGCTGGCATGATACATCCATGACAGATACCGAGGGCAACCTGATTGGTCTGATCTTTATGGGCGAAGACATCACTCAATATCGTGAGAATGAAATAAAAATTCGTCATCTTTCAGAAGCAGTTGAGCAGAGCCCGGCTTCTGTCATGTTAACTGATCAATACGGTAAAATTGAATATATCAACCCAAAGTTTGAACATTTAACCGGTTACAAACTGGATGATATTAAAGGGTTAAACCCAAGTGTTCTGAAATCTGGTGAAATGAGTAAAGAAGATTATTCCCAATTATGGAATAAGGTCAAAAAGGGTGAAATCTGGCGTGGTATTTTACATAATCGAAAAAAGAATGGGGAACTGTACTGGGAATCTGCTTCTATTTCAGGCATTAAAAACCCTGAAGGTGAAATCACCCATTTTCTCGCCGTAAAAGAAGATATTACAGAACAAAAAATGCTTGAAGAACGTTTTAAACATTGTTTTAACTCGGCACCCGTTGCAATGGTCATGACAGACTCCAACGGTGAAATTTTACTCACCAATGAAACTTTACAGAACCTGTACGGTTATGAAGAAGAGGATCTGGTAGGGCAGTCCATCAGCCTGGTCATCCCTGAAAAAAGCGAAGCGAAACAATTAATATCCCAGCAACTTACCACCCTGGTAGAAACTGATAAATCATCAGGTAATCGCATGGACTTCCTGGCACATAAAAAATCTGGGGAAATTTTTCCGGTGGAAATAGGCTATAGCTCAGCCCCTACCCTGGAAGGAAAATTAAATATTTCAGCCGTTATAGACCTCACCGCACGCATCGAACTGGAAAACAAATTGCTACAACGTAATGATGAAATAAGTCGTAATCAGGCACTGAATACGGTCGGAAAAATGGCCAACATGATTGCCCATGATTTACGTAACCCACTTTCCTCAATCAAAATGGGATTACAGATTTTTCAAAAACAATCCAATAAAATCAGCCAGGAAGATGCCATTGAACTGAATCAGATTGCACTTGAACAGGTGCTGTACATGGAAGAGATTCTGGAAGATTTAATGAGTTATTCTCGACCCGATGCCATTAAGCTCGAATGGATTGATATCCAGAAAGTAGTTGAGCACAGTATCGGACTGGTGCAGAAAGACATTGATTTATTTAAGGCTAAAATCAATACCTGGTATGAAAAAGGTTTACCCGTTATCAACGCAGATTCAAGAAAACTACGCCAGGTCATATCCAATCTACTGACCAATGCCATGCAATCAGTAGAATCGCTGCAGGATGTAACACCTGTTATTAATCTTACCGTTCAGCTAGACCTCACTGAAACCAGTTCTTACATTAAAATAACTATTCAGGATAATGGTTGCGGGATTGATAATGATAAAGTTGAAGATTTATTCGAACCGTTTTACACCAGCCGGGCCAAAGGAACAGGGCTTGGACTGGCCATCGCCAGACGATTTATAGAGTTACAACATGGCACCCTGCAATTACAGTCAGCAGAAAACGACGGAACTACAGCTACTGTTAAATTAAATATTGACCCAGCGCAATGAGTAATTTCCTCAACAAAGCGTATGATATTCAGGGGAGCCTGTCAGATGCCCAACATTACCGAGATTTATTTAAGTTATGAGTTCACTGCTGATTATTGATGATGACATTGCAATTTGTCGAACCTTGCAATTGCACTACACCAGTCTGTCGCACCAGGTCATCACAGCCCATAGTGTGAATGATGGACTGCTGGCGGCTGCATCAAATGAAATTGACCTGATCATACTCGATAACCAGATGCCAATTAAATCGGGGCTTGAAAGTTTGCCTGATTTTCGTGAAGTTGTTCCTAATATACCCATCATCATGATTACTGCCTATCATGATATGGAAACCACCATTGCCGCCATGCAAAATGGTGCAGATGATTACATTCATAAACCAGTCGATATCAACGAACTGGATCAGGCGGTAGAACGCACTTTAATCAGATCTAACGAAGAAAACACCAAGCTTTCAATACCCGAAGAAGACAGCAACAAAGTCCAGAAAAACAATAATCGCATGGCAGGTCACAGCACAGCCATGCGGGAAATTTATAAAACCATTGGTCTGATCGCAAACAAACCGATCAATGTACTGATTACCGGGGAAAGTGGAACAGGTAAGGAACTGGTCGCCAAGGCAATCCATGAATCCAGCAATCGCTCAGAAGGACCCTATGTTGCGGTAAACTGCGCTGCACTGGTAGAAAGCTTGCTTGAATCCGATTTATTTGGGCATGAAAAAGGAGCCTTTACCGGAGCCATCAACAAACACCCGGGCAAGTTTTCGATAGCTGAAAATGGCACACTTTTTCTGGATGAAGTGGGCGAACTATCACCCGCCATACAGGCAAAATTGTTACGCGTAATCCAGGAAAAGGAATACATTCCAGTCGGTGGCACAAATGTCATCAAATCAAATGCCCGTATTATCGCGGCAACCAATAATGATCTTCAGGAAAAGGTAAAACTGGGTTTATTCAGAGAAGACCTGTTTTATAGACTGCAAGTCGTCAATATTAACATTCCGCCTCTTCGCGAACGCAAAGAAGATCTTATGGACCTGATCCAGAATCTACTGGGACGAATTAACCGGGAAATGTCCAATTCAGTGTGCCGCTTATCTATGGAAGTTATTAATTCATTCAACGGCTATCGCTGGCCGGGCAATGTACGTGAGCTGGAAAATGTTTTAACCAAGGCCGTTGCACTGTCACCCACCGACACCATAACACTGGATTTAATTCCTGAATTTATCAGTGAAAAACACGTCATTAATAGTGATCCGGGTATACCCGTTCAAACCAGCCTGGAAGAAATGGAGAAAATTCATGTGGCCAGGGTATTAAATTTCACCAACTGGCACAAAGGGGAAAGTTGCAAGATTCTTGGTATATCCCGTCCCCGTCTACGACGAATCATCAAGCAACATAATATGGTTGATCCCTGCGGAACTGAAAATGAAGAAGTAGATATCGAAGATTTTATGGAAACAGAGCCACTGGAACACTCAGGTTAAAAACTTTACTGCTCATAAAAACAGTCTTAAGGAGCCTCAGATTAATTCTGGACGAAATAGATTGTGCTCATAAATTCCCATTTAAGGCGTCAAATCGCACGTTATAGCGGGCTATTGCGAAGATTCGCAAAAGCTTATCGCTTCCTGCTCCTGCCCCTCACCTACATCCTTGTCGGCAACACAGAAGCTGAGTTTCCTGGGTACATAATATGAGTACATGAATTGGTCATAGATTCCTTACTTTAATAAATCCATTATTACCCGGTTGTTCTTCTCGGATGCTAGCTGGTAGGGTGTTAAACCGGAACTGTTTTTATGTGATTTATTGGCATTATTTTCCAAAAGGTATTTAACAATTTCCTCATTCTCTGCTTTTACAGCGTAAAACAAAGGCGTTTCATTGTCTAAATCTTCCTGGTTAACCAGTGCTTGATTTTCAACCAGGTATTTAACCACCTCAAGATTATTATTTTCTGCAGCATAATGGAGCGCAATGGTTCCAAAGTTATCCTGGAAGTTGATACAGTTTATACCCGGCAAAATAATTTCCAGAATATCTTTATTGCCTTTAATAATTGCTGTCATAAGCGGTGTTACGCCAATATTATTCGGAGTGCATGGCATAACCTGACTGTTGCCCAGCAGAGCTTTCACAACATCGGTATGACCTGCTTTTATTGCATGCATTAAAGCTGTATTTCCCAGGCTGTCAGAGGAACGTGCATCGGCTCCAAATTGCAGTAACTGCTTAACAATTAATGCATTACCTTTTTTCGAGGCAATCATTAGTGAATCCAGACCGGTACGTGTTCGATCATGAATATTAGCACCAAATTCTATCAGTAGCGCTGTTATCTGTGCGTTATTGTTTTCTGTGGCTATGGTGAGTGCGGTATCACCCTTTCTGGTTCTGGCATTAACTTCTGCACCATAAGAAAGCAGCACTGCGATAATATTAATATTGCCTGACTCGGCAGCAAACATAATGGGGCGTTTACCATATTTACCCGGCGCATTTACACCGGCTCCTTTACTGATTAAACCTGTCAGCTGATTGGTCGTACCTCCTGCAGCAACCTCTCTAAGTTGTTTATCCAGCTCTACATCAGCATTAACAACACTCGAAAGAGTTACAATAATGGGTGCTATAAAAAATAATATTATTTTAACGTGTAACATACTTATTTCCTTACTATAAATTAGTTTCTGGGAGCTGCACGGAAGCCCTTTCTAAAATCAGGATTTTTCCAGTGTATACTTTTAGCTGTCAATGATTTATCCGGTCTTAACCGGGACACATAATCTGAGACTAAATCGATATCCTGAAGGCTAAAATCACGTAGCTGCTTTACCATTTTAATATCTGCATTTCTTCGCTTGCCTGTTTTTATCCAGTGTAGCTGCCGTTTTAAATAGTTAAAATGTTGTCCCTGAATTCTGGGGTAAAATTTATCAGCTTTTCCCTCTCCATTTTCTTTATGACATTGCTTACAGTTTTCTTCGTAGAGTTCTTTTCCTCTATCGAGTTGCGCACCATAACCTACGCTATTCTCCGGTACCATCGGTAGCTGGCTGATATAGGCCGCTACATCGGCGACAGCCTGACTTCCCAGTTTAATCACCGGGTCTGCAAAAGGGCGCATAGTCGGGTTATCGCGATTACCTAATTGAATGTCTTCGAGCTGCTTGATTATCACGCTTTTATGCTGCCCCGCAATTTGCGGGAAATGCCCCGAAGATGTTCCCCAGCCTTCAGGCGAATGGCATACCGCACAGTTACGATAAAGTGCTTTACCTTTTTCAATATTGGGCGTAGCGCTTATTGCCTGCTGGATAGTCACATCCAGGTCGGCTAATTGAGCCGCATTAACATTAAAAGCCAGGACCATGCCAACGGTGCTAAAAAAGAATTTCATTTTCACATTCATCAATCTTTTTAAATAATTATTCATAACCTCACCGCTGCTGTTGTGCATACTGCCCTAATGCATAGTTGTATAACCAATAAGAACAAGCGTCAACAGTGTCAGGCCGGCCATAATTAGCAGAATGCCCAGCATGTTAGAACCTGTTCTAACCAGTCTTGATGGCTTCTTCACCAGATGCTTCTCAAGCTCACCACTGGCTTTAAGTCGTTCATACTCCAACTGATGTTCATGTTTAAATTCATCCAGAGGTATCGAGCCGGTAAATATTGTTGTACTCATTGGAAATTTATCAGGCCTGAAATGCGCATTAAAGAAATGCACAGTGAACAGGAATATGGTGGCAAGTAATGCCTCTTCCTGATGAATAATGGTCGCAATATTAAACACATAACCAGGTAATATAGCGGCTGTTATCGTGGGTGCAAACAACATAATACCGCTAAAGCCTATGATACCAGCACCCCAGAATGGCGCCCAGTAATCAAACTTCTGCCAGTAGGACCAACGATCAAAAGTCGGTCTTTCACTTTTGCCAAAGAACCATCTAAACATGGCACCGACATCACGTAGATCCTGCCAGTTCGGAACCATGGATGTGGGGCCAAACCAGCGGAAAGACTTATAGTTCGATGCAATATTGTACATGACCGTGCCAAAGTGAATTATAAATACACTTAACCAGGTAACACCTGCAGTGCGGTGGATAATAGCCTCAACTTCCGGTCCGCCCATTAAGCCGATGATAAAAGGTGCCCAGGCCGTATGAGAGAACAGCAAAGTTGAACCTGATAATGCCAATATCATTGTACTCACCGCGAACAACAGGTGCAGTACACGCCATGTTCGACTAAAACGCCTGAAATAAACCGTATCCTCAGTCAGTGGAGGAACATAGCCCTTACCCTGTTGACGATCTCTAAACTCTCGATAACCCCATAAAATAACGTGGGTCCAGAAGAACAGGAAAACACCAATAATCAATGCCTGCATGAACTTGGTAGTGACATAAATAAATGGATAGGCTTCAAAATTATTGGCATCACCATGCGCATTAAAACTGAGAAATCCTTCCGTCGCATCTTCATGACACCGGTTACAGGTTTCGAGCCGGTTATCTTTATGAATTTGAGAGGAAGGGTCGTCTACTTTTTGTACTTCATGACCACCATGACAATCAAAGCACTTGGCAGTGTGCGCATAACCCAAACGACTGACCTGACCGTGATAGGAGGTTAAATAAGTCTCCAGTGATTTTTCATGACAAGTTCCACAGTTTTGAGTGATATTCAGCTTTGTGTTGTCTTTTTCTGTTGCTGCAATATTATGTGCTGTGTGACAATCAGAACAAACTGCCGCCTCGCTGTTTTTCTTTTCCAGCACTTCTTTACCATGAATCGAGCTCACATACGCCTGTTTTTGCTCCTCATGACATTGACCACAAACTTCGGGATTTTTAAGACGGTATTCAGCTCGAGCTTCACTTCCAAGCGTACCTATATTATGCGCTTCATGGCAGTCATAACAGCTGGCATTAGTTTTGGACTGGTCGTTTATGCTGGGTTGAGCATGCACTGAATGCATATAGCTATCGACCTGCTCCATGACAACTTTTAGACGCTTAAACTCCGGGTCAGGATTGTCTTTTTGTGCTTCGACCTTTTCCTTGTGACACTTGATACAACTGACTGTGACCGGAGTGTACTCGGCATGTTCCTTTCTTTTAAGAGAAACATTGGTGTGACAATCATTACAATTTAGCTCGCCATGTACACTGTTTTCAATAATTTCAGAGGGTACATAGATATTTTTTTCGGTACCAGCTAAAGGTCCTTCATCGTACTCCCATGTTGTATCGTCTTCATCATCATGACACTTGTTACATTTTTTACTGGGAATAGATTTAAATACCTTATGTACTGATGAACTCGAGCCCGATTCAGCAACGACAGGTGCAGAAATAAAGCACCCCAGAATTAAATAGATGAGAAAGGCCGAAATAGCCTTAAGGTGAAAACGCATACCAGCACCCTTAGATTTTATAGTAATGTGGTTATTGTCGAGGATTATACCCATGATATATTTAATAATAATTCCAGATTATCGAATGCCAGTAGTTCAAGTTTCCCCAGCAATAAAATTTCAAACTTAATGTGGTTTTATATCAATCGCCAGTTTAGGGCAGCTTCGATAACAATCACCACAGCCATTGCACTCATCCAGGTCAATTTCAGGCAGTGTCATATTACCGCTATGAACTCGAAATTTTATTGCATTATACTGACAGCCAGACGAACACATCTGGCAAATCGTGCCACTGTAATTCACACAAAATTTGGTAATAACGGCCTTTACATTCCATGGTTCAGCACCGATGAACTCCATCATGGAAAGGCTTCCTGTTTTGCAGGCGTTGGCACATTCAGTACAAAACGTACACCCGGCCAAAGAGTAATCAACAACGGGATACCCCTCATCATTCCTTTGCAAAATTTTCTGCGGACAAGTTTTAATACAGTCATCACAACGAGTACATTTTTCAGTAAACTTTTCTGATGCTATTGACCATGGCGGATAAAACTGTTCGCGATGTCCCGATAAAACGCCCTGCAATATTTGTCTTCTAGAGACCAAAATATAAACCTGTAAGAAAAATAGAATGGAACAGGAATATTAAACAAATTGTGTTCACTAGCCATTGACTTAAATCATTTCTAAAGACCAGTTCTACAGCTTAAACTAATCATTCAAATACAATTGTAATACCTTAGTGACTGTAACGATCAGGAATCCTGTGAAATAGTCAGGTACTCTAGTTATTTTTTGCTAAACTTCAGTCATCAAATAAAAGTCTAAAACATCTAATTAACAGGCTAAATCATGTTCCAGATCCGAATTCATGGGCGCGGTGGTCAGGGCGTTGTCTCTGCATCAGAACTGCTTTCAGTTGCTGCATTTGAAGAGGGCAAATATTCACAGTCATTTCCGAGTTTTGGCTCTGAGCGCATGGGAGCACCTGTTCAGGCTTTTGCACGAATCAGCGACCGGGCTATCACCATTCGCGAACCCGTGATGGAACCGGATATGTTGATCATTCAGGATCCGACACTGTTTAATGCTATTGATGTATTTGAAGGCGCTAAAACCGACGGATATCTGCTGATTAATAGCTCTAAAACAGCTGAAGAGCTGGGTATTGAAGACGTAACTTCTCAATTTCCATCACATCATGTCATGGCTATCCCTGCAACCGAACTGGCACTTAAATACATCAAACAACCTAAGCCCAATACCGTACTGCTCGGAGCCTTCGCTGCAATGAGTCAAATGGTTCAAATCCCTGCACTGGAGAAAGCCATAATGGGTAAGTTTCCCAGCCGAATCGCCAAACCTAATATCACCGCAACCACTGCCGGATACAATTTGATTATGCAAAAACTACAAGAGGCAAGGGGAGTTTAGACATGTTAATGCAAATTAGTGGCTCCATAGCCGTTGCCAAAGCCGTTGCCCTGTGCCGACCCGAAGTGGTGCCTTGTTACCCGATAACGCCACAAACACACATTGTTGAACACCTTAGTACGCTGGTAAAAAGTGGCGAATTAAAAAAATGTACCTACGAGAATGTAGAATCAGAATTTGCTGCCATGAGTGTTTGCATCGGCTCTTCAGCTGCCGGTGCTCGCAGCTATACCGCAACCGCCAGTCAGGGTTTGTTATATATGATGGAAGCCGTTTATAACGCATCCGGCCTGGGGCTACCTATCGTCATGACATTGGGAAACAGAGCCATCGGTGCGCCGATCAATATCTGGAATGATCATTCCGATGCCATGTCGGTGCGTGATGCCGGCTGGATACAGTTGTTTGTAGAGAATAATCAGCAGGCTATCGATGTGCATATTCAGGCATTTAAACTGGCCGAGGCTTTGAGCCTGCCGGTGATGGTCAACATGGATGGATTTATCCTGACCCATGCAATCACTCGTGTTGATATGCCCGATCAACAACAGGTCGATGAGTTTTTGCCCTCCTTTGTTCCACGTCAATTACTCGACACTTCGGCAGCTTTAACCATAGGCGCGATGGTCGGCCCTGACGCCTTTACCGAAGTACGTTACCTGGCGCATGAAAAACAGCAACAGGCACTAACCGTAATCGAAAAACAGGCTAAACAGTTTGAAAAGATATTCGATCGAGATTCTGGTGGACTGGTTAAATCTTACGATGCTGAAAACTCTGATATCGTTTTTGTCGCCATGGGTTCTGTCGTTGGAACCTTACAGGCATTAACATCAGAGTTACGTGAACAGGGACAGTCAATCGGCATCTTGAGCCTACGTTCTTTTCGACCTTTTCCGATTAAAGCCATACGCAACGCATTAAAATCGGCACAACAGATTATCGTATTTGAAAAAAGTTTTGCGGTCGGTATGGGTGGCATTCTGGCCAGTGAAGTTCACATGGCAACCCATGGTTTACACATAAAAATCAACTCCATCATTGGAGGCCTGGGTGGTCGAACCATAACCGTTAAATCACTGAAGAAAATTGTTGAAATGGCAAAAAAAGGTGAACTGGAACATGAAACCTTTATGGATCTGGATCTTGAAACGGTAGAGAAGGAAATAAAACGACAGCAAACAGAGCCATCATCGGGATCAACCGCTGAAAATATTCTACGCGACATGGGTGTGGTTTCCGCATCTAAAACACATTAAAGCTATCCTAATACGACAATGAAAGAGTTATAAAAATGGCTAAACAGGATTCCAACCATCAAACGGTAAAGTTTTATCAAACCGGAACTTTCACCGTCGGTAACCGTTTATTAGAAGAAGATTTCCGTACCGTTCAGGCCACTCAGGAACGTTGCAACACCATAGATTCCGGTCATCGGGCATGTCAGGGTTGTGGTCAGGCACTGGGTGCACGTTATGCGCTGGATGCCGCAATGCGAGCTTCAAACAATAAAATCATCGCCGCAAATGCAACCGGTTGCCTGGAAGTTTTTACCACCCCTTACCCGGAAACTGCCTGGAACATTCCGTGGATACATTCTTTATTTGGTAATGTCGCTTCGGTCGCCTCGGGCATTGCCGCTTCGCTTAAAGCCAAGGGCGATACAGAAACCCGGGTCATAGCCCAGGGCGGTGACGGAGGGTCGACCGATATCGGTTTTGCTACGCTGTCCGGCATGTTCGATCGCAACGATGATGTACTTTATATCTGTTATGACAACGGCGGATACATGAATACCGGCGTGCAGCGATCCAGTGCTACACCTGGCGGTGCCAGAACATCCACCACCATGCCGGTAGGTGATAACCCCGGCAGCTCATTTAATACGGGTAAATTTTTACCTGCCATCGCAATGGCACATGAAATTCCTTATGTCGCTACCGCTTCAGTTCATGACTTACACGACCTTGAGCGTAAAGTTGAAAAGGCAATGACTTATCGTGGAGCACGCTACATTCAAATTAATGTGCCCTGCCCTCTTGGCTGGGGCAGTGAACCGGCGCTAACCATTAAGCTGGCTCGCATGGGTGTTGAGTGTGGCCTGATTCCATTATTTGAAGCAGAAAATGGTGATTTAACCGACTCCACAAAAATACGTTATCGAATACCGGTAGAGGATTACCTGCAATTACAACGTCGTTATTCACATATCTTGAAACCGGCGAATCAGCACCAGCTGGCCTCTATTCGAGCGCTGGCCAAAAGAAACATCAAACGCTACAACCTGCTTTAGGGACACATCATGACTGAACAAAATAAACCCTTTGCCATCACCCTGGATGTAGGTACCAGCCACCTGAATAAAACCGGTAGCTGGCGTAGCATGAAGCCACTGTATGTGAACCGCATGCCACCTTGCAATAAGGCCTGCCCCTGTGGAGAAAATATCCAGGGCTGGTTAAGCCTGACCGAAGAAGAAAATTATAAAGCCGCCTGGGAATTACTCACTAAAGATAATCCCTTCCCTGCCATTATGGGACGGGTTTGCTACCACCCCTGTGAAAATATATGCAATCGTGGTGAGCTCGATCTACCCGTCGGCATTAACTCCGTTGAACGTTTTATCGGTGAACAGGGTCTGGTGAACAACTGGCAATTTACCGCTGGCGCAGACACGGGTAAAAAAGTAATGATTATCGGCGCTGGCCCTGCCGGATTAGCTGCTGCCTATCATTTGCGTTTGTTCGGGCATCAGGTCACTGTTTTCGAAGCATCAGAAAAACCCGGCGGCATGTTGCGTTATGGCATTCCAAAATATCGCCTTCCGAGAGAAAAACTCAATGCCGAAATTTATCGTATTGAACAAATGGGTGTGGAATTCAAATTCAGGCATCGCATCAACGATATTGATAAAACTCGTGAAGAAGGTAACTTTAACGCGGTTTTAATCAGTATCGGCGCGCAAAAATCCAATCATATAGAATTTGAAGGTGAATCCACTATTCCTGTTCTTGATGCCTTGAAAGTATTACGCGATACCGAAGAAGAAAAGCGTAACCAGTTAATTGGCAGGGTTGTAGTCTATGGTGGTGGTAACTCGGCTATGGACGTTGCTCGAACCGCTGTTCGCATGGGTGCGCAGGATGTCGTCGTGGTTAGTCGCTACGAACAGGATAATATGTCAGCTCACCAGTTTGAAATAAAAGAAGCATTGGAAGAAGGCACCAGTATTCTCAGTTTACGCTCCATTAAAGCAATCAATGGCAATCAAATTACTCTCGAACTATTGAAGGCCAGTGAAGAATATTATTCTGGCAGAGCCAGAGTCGTAGAAACAGGCGAACATGAAACCATAGAAGCCGATGTGGTCGTGCTCGCCATTGGTCAGTTGGTGGATGCGCAGATATTAAACAATAACCCGCAGATTAACTTTGAAAACAACAGCATACAGATAGACGAAATTATGCAAACGGCTCAGCAAGGCATTTTCGCAGCCGGTGATGCAGTACCCTCTCAACGATCGGTTACCACTGCTCTGGGTCACGGTAAAAAAGCAGCCAGAACCATCAATGCCTGGTTACATGACCAAACCTGGCAGCCCGTCCCACAGAATGAAGTCGCCAGTTTCGATAAAATGGAACCCTGGTACTACAGTGATGCTCCGAGAACCGTTCAACCCTACCTGGAATCCGTCAGACGCAAAAGCGGTTTTTCAGAAGTCGTGGGTGACCTGGATCTGGACAGTGCCAAATTTGAAGCCAGGCGCTGTATGTCCTGTGGCAACTGTTTTGAATGTGATAACTGCTATGGAATTTGTCCGGACAATGCCATCACTAAACTGGGTGTTGGAAAAGGTTTTGAATTCAAATATGACTACTGTAAAGGCTGTGGCATGTGTGAGGCAGAATGCCCCTGTGGTGCAATTACAATGATTGCTGAAGAAATCTAATAATCACTTGTTTGAAGCATTTAGTGAAGCTTTTAACGTCAAATCATTTAACAAATCAAACATCATTCCGTCATGTATTTAGATGGAGAAGTGATGCAGGGACGCACCGTTAGAAAACCAGGGGTTGAAATGACAGCAAAATCCTACTCAACATGAGTTTTATGCAGATCCAAATAATTAAATTTACGCATAAATATACAGTTAGTCTGTACGGGTCATGTCAATCTTTAAAACTGGAAATTTATCACTGTTTAGCAAATTCCGTTTAATCTGGAACCGGGTTGCACCCAAATGGGCAGAAGGCCAGATTACTTCTCAGTTATAGCTGCATAACACTCAACAAACAAAAACAATTAAGAGACCAAAAGAGCGGGATCATGACAGGATCATCAGTTCAGAATCTGTCTGGCAAGAGTTAAAATCACACCATAATTACGATGTAACCACCTTCAATTCTTCTAAATTCACTCATTAAAGCCCTTTCTAAGTTTATTTTAAGCTGGCTATATAGGCTTCCGTAGAAAACTCTCTACCCAGAAAATCAGTGACCGTGAGTCGCGCGGATTTACTGCTTCCCGGTGCCAACACTTTTTCTCTATACTCCCTGGCAACCTGTGAATTGTGCATGCCTTCTTTCTGAAACCTGGAAAACATATCCGTAGCAATAGCCAGTGACCACTGGTATGTATAATAGTTCGAGGTGTATCCTCTCAAGTGCCCAAAGTTACAATAAAAACAACTGCCTTCCATAAAAGGGTAAGGACTGAACTCAGCAGATAATTGTTGAGTTAATGTCTTTAGGTCAAAACTATCAGGATCGCGGTCATAAAAACTCAATGACAAATTGGCAAGATACAACTGAGAGGCAGTACTTGTAGCTTTTCCAAAATTCCGTGCTTTATTCATTTTTACGACCAGCGTTTTCGGGATAACTTCACCTTGTTGATTTTTAGCAAATGTTTTTAAGGTGTCATAGTCCCACACCCACTCTTCCAGCATTTGCGACGGAGCCTCTACAAAATCTCTTTCGACACCCATACCCGATTGCCCGAGCCACTTCTGCTTTCCAGCAAACATGTTATGCAGCAAATGTCCAAACTCATGCAGGAAGGTTTCTACCTGGCCATGTTCCATTAACCCTTGAGGAAAATTTTGTGCCAGGGCAGATAGAGGAATTTGCAGGTCTTTAATTCCGGAACGTAAGGTGAAATGTGCAGCATGTTTATATTTACCTTCACGTGGGTGGCTATCGAGGTAGAACCTGCCCAGTAATTCACCCTGCTCCAGAATTTCATAGGACTCTACATCTTCATGCCAGGTTTGTGTTTTCCAGGGTCTTATTTCAACATCGAACAAACTTCCAGTCAGTTTAAAAATTCCATCACGAACATTCTGATATGAAAAATACTCACGGACTTCTTTTGCATCCAGTTGGTACTGCTGCTTTCGAATAAGGTTATCCAAATAACCAACCTGCCAAATCTGAACAACCTCAGCACCTGGTTTAATTTTTTGAAGCTGAGTCAACTCTACTTCTAGCTCTCTTTTCACCGGCTCTTTGAGTGCCTGACCGAGTGTGGTTAAAAAATCACGCGCCTGCTCCGGGTTACCAATCATCTTGTTACTCATAGAGTATTCGGCCCAGTTATCAAAACCGAGTAATTGAGCCAGTTGATAACGTTTGGTTAACAGCTCTTTTAATATACTTTCATTTTCAGGGTAAGCGCGTGAGCGAAAAGCCTTACGTAATCTAAAGCGCAAATCTTCATCTTCTGCATATTTCATCACAGGGCTGTAATCCGGGTAATTGGTAGTTATGCTAATAACGCCCTGGTCATCAGCAGGATGTGACTTTATGAAGTCATCCGGTAAACCTTTTAAGCCTGCCAGGGTCGTTTTTACCGAGCGCACATCCTGCTGAATATTATTGGAAAACTTGTTACCAGTAACACTGATTTCTTTTCTTAACAGGCGAATTTTTTCACGGGTCGGCTCATCTTTATTAACCCCTGCCCGTCTAAAACTCTGCAACGAATTTTCAACCATAAACTTCTCTTCATCAGTGACCTCTGATAAATCTATGGCTGCAAGTCGATCATAGAAAAGTCGAGACATACCGACCCGGGAATAAAACTCAGAATATTTTTCGGAACATTTTATCGCTGACTCACGTAGCCCGGTATCCGGATGTACGGATTTTAAATAACTGGTTTGATCAATCCTTTGTAATCCTATACTCAACTCGTCGTATTTCCCCATCACGGAATCCAGTGTAGCCACTGAAGTATCCATCTCCAGAAGAGTAAATTGCTCATTAGCCTGTTTTAACACAGCATCACAATGAAGCGTATATTCCTTACCACTGAAATCAGATTTTATTCCTGAAATATCAATACCTTTTAGAGAAGATGCTGCTGGTGACTGTTTCCCGGTCATATTGATACAACCGGATATTAACAGGACAACAATTGTGATTAACGAATTTAAAAATGGCATAGCGAGTTTAGGATTAATTTTAGAAAATATAATACAGGAGTATTATGACTCTATTAGATGAACTCGACTATCCGGTTTTCGCCAAGAATGGACAGTCTTAAAAGCTTTTGTAGCTTAAATTCTGTAACATGAGAAATAATACCCCTGTCAGTCATCATCTGCCATTTTAGATTTCCGGAGCTGGCAGAATAAATGAAGAATTTATATACAATTATGAGCACAGAAAAAAGTAAAATAAATTGTCCGAATTGCGGTGAAGAAATAGATGTGAATGATATTTTATACCATCAGGTAGATCAGCAATTAAAAAAACAGTACAACGATGAGCTATCCAGGGAAAAAGAAAAGTATCAAGCCGAGTCTTCGAAATTAACCAGGGAACGGGAAAAATTTGTTGAGGAAAAGAAAAATCAACAGCAGGAAATTGAAAAACAGGTTAAAGATGAACTAAAAGACAGAGAAACCAACCTGAAGAAAAAATTCAAGGCTGAAGCTGCGGAAGAACAATCCGAAGCTATCAGTTCTCTACGCGATGAACTTGAGGAAAAATCAGGAAAAATAAAACTACTTAATAAAACAACCATTGAGCTTGAAAAGCTTAAAAGAGAAAAAAATGAGCTTGCAGATTCACTTAAAGCAGAAGCTGAAAAAGAGTTAAGTCATAAGTTGACCAGGGAAAAGGCTAAAATTCAACAGCAGGAAAATGAAAAAAATGAATTTAAATTTAAAGAACTTGAAAAGCAGTTAGAAGATCAGAAAAAATTAACGGAAGAAATGAAACGCAAGCAGGAACAGGGTTCAATGCAAACTCAGGGAGAAGTGCAGGAGCTAGGCATAGAAGAATGGTTATCCGATAAATTTCCATTAGACACTATTCAGGAAATTAAAAAAGGTGAGCGTGGGGCAGATTGTTTGCAAATCGTACACACTCGAACACATCAGAACTGTGGTTCTATTTACTATGAAAGTAAACGCACAAAAGCATTTCAACCTAACTGGATAGAAAAATTCAAAGCTGATATCCGCGATAAAAATGCAAATATCGGTGTCCTGGTCACCGAGGTTATGCCTCAGGATTTGCAACGTCTTGGCATGAAAGATGGTATATGGATATGTTCATTTGAAGAATTTAAGGGCTTATGCACCGTCCTCCGTGAATCAATTATTCAAATCAGTACGGCAATTGTTGCTCAGGATAATCGGGGAGACAAAATGGGCATGCTGTATGATTTTCTCACCAGCAATGAATTTAAATTGCAAATTGAAGCAATCGTTGAAGGTTTCACTCAAATGAAAACAGACCTTGAGTCAGAGCAACGTTCAATGAGGGGAATATGGAAAAAAAGAGAAAAACAAATCGAAAAAGTTCTGTTGAATACAACCGGGATGTACGGGTCAATCAAAGGTATTGCGGGCAATGCGCTACAATCAGTTCCATTACTCGAGTTACCAGATGATGACCTGTTAGATTAGATTAAATGAATAGTAAAAATAATCTTGCAAGCGAAAGTTTTATCGGTTTCAGGCACTGATTGCAAAGGGCATCCGCAAGGGAAGTCCCTACTCTTTATTTAGATCCTGTAGCATGATTTATATCTGCAAAATCACTCGCTGTCATAGCGCATTTGACCTATATCATAATAAGCTACTCTAGCAGATTCTAATGTAGTAAATCATGCAAAAAAATAGATAATACCCACCAATTAAACAATACATTGATAGTTAGTTCGCCACACTACTGGAAAACCTGATTGAATGCTTAACCGTCTCAATTTACATCACCATCTTTTTCTATTCGCGACCATGCTGTTGCTATGGATTTTATTAACAGGTTCTGTGGCGCTGGATGAACTGATTGCAGGTGTCATCGTTGCAGCCGTGGTTTCAATGATCTCTGCTCCCTATATCAATATTTTTGATGGAATTCGATACACTCCGACCGCAATAGTTTCATTACTTACCTATCTGGGCTATTTTTTTATTGCACTGATTAAAGCTAATTTGGACATGGCTCGACGGGTTCTTTCTCCTTCCTTACCCATCAGTCCTGATCTGCTCGAAATCGAAACAAAACTTGAATCCAGGCTTGGCCAGATGCTGCTGGCGAATAGCATCACTCTGACACCGGGCACTTTAGCTGTCGAGTTAAGGCATAACAAAATATTAGTACACTGGATAGCCGCCCCCGAAGGTATTAGCCTGGAACAGGCAACTAAAGATATAGCCACCGGCTTCGAAAAACATATTTCAGGATTCCTCAAGTGACCTTTAACCTGCTGGAACAAATTGCGGCTGGCTTTATCGGAGCCGCCTTGCTACTGGGTCTCATTCGACTCATTATCGGACCTGATGCTCCTGACCGGGTTATCAGTGCTGACACCATGTCTGTCATTATTACAGCCGGACTGACCGTATTTGCAGCCTATTTTAATAGTGCTCTTTTTCTCGATGTAGCACTGGTTTATGGCGCTATCTCCTTTATCGGAATAATTGCAATCTCCCGAGTTATTGAGGGAGGAAAATCATGAGACTTATTGCCGATGTCATACTGCTTCTAGGGGCAATATTTTGCTTTTTAGGCGCATTGGGGCTGATTCGTATGCCCGATATTTACAACCGAATTCAAGCAGGCACCAAGGCGGCAACATTAGGTTCAATAGCGATCATTTTAGGCGTGGGTCTACTTTACCCTGACTGGTGGACAAAGTTACTCTGCATTATCGGCTTTCTATTATTTACCAGCCCGGTCAGCTCTTCTGTGCTTTCCCGCGCTGTGTACCTGTCAGGTATTAAACCCTGGGTTAAACCTTCCAGACAGCAGAAACCATTAAACACCTCTGGTGAAAAATCATGATCTGGGTTATCGCATTGATGGTTATCATAATGTTAGCCGGGGCTATCACCGTTTTATTTGTAGAGAGCCATGTCTCTGCCATTGCAGCCACATCGGCAGTATCACTCGCCCTGTCGGTATTATTCGTCATCCTGCAAGCTCCTGATGTAGCGATGACCGAAGCCGTAGTTGGTTCTGGTTTAAGCACTGTTATTCTGGCACTGGCTTTATTCCGAATTAATAAAAAGCACGGTAAACAACCGTCGGAGCAAAATGATGCGTAATGTCAGTGCTTTAGTTTTTGCTTCAGGCCTTGCCTTTTTACTGCTGGTCATCACCTGGCAATTCGTGGTTGGTGGTGCTCCGATGTTAATCGGTGAAGCAATATTACAACAGGGAGCCGACAAAATCGGTAGTGCAAACCTGGTCACTTCAGTGGTTCTGGGTTACAGGGGTATAGATACTCTGGGAGAAATTGCCATTCTTTTTACCGCATCTACCGCAACGTCACTGGTTTTAAGCTCATTATCTGCTAAAACATCTTCCAGCAAAAAGGTAGTCATCAGAGATGACGGCACTATCCTGGCCAGTAGTGCCAGTTTGTTTTTCCCTCTACTCATCACCCTGGGTATGTACATTATTCTACACGGCCATTTAACACCGGGCGGTGGTTTCCAGGGCGGTGTTATCCTGGCAGCAGCCTTCTTTCTACCCCTGCTAGCAGTACCCGGACGCGGGGTCAATCACAGCGGTCTTGCTCTGGTCGAAGGTTTTGCCGGCGCATCATTCATCATAATTGGCATTATCGCGTTATTCCAGGGCAATGCTTTTCTACAGCCTTTCTTTGGTCACGGGGAAATGGGGTCACTAGTTTCAGCCGGTACATTGCCATTACTTTACACCGCTGTTGGTTTGAAAGTGGGCGCAGAACTTTCTGGCTTACTGGCTAATTTAGCAGAGATTGGTGAAATAGTGCCGGAATCAACTGATCTACAGGCATCATCAATGCAAACGGAGAGTAACGGATCATGACTACAGACCTGATTCACTGGTTACTCTACGGCGGAGCTATGGGTTTAATCGTTATAGGTATTGTCGGAGTGGTTACACTGAACAATATCTTCCGCATCGTCCTGGCTCTGGCCATCGCTGAAGCGGGAGCTAACCTGTTACTGGTGATTGCCGGTTATCGCTTCGATGCAATTGCGCCCATTTTAACTGGATCATCAGCTAACCAGTTGATGGTCGATCCCGTTCCACAGGCTATGGTATTAACTTCTATTGTCATCGGTGTCGGTATTCAGGCTCTGGCGCTGGCGTTGGTTGTTAAAGTTTATCAAAACTACAAAACTCTCGATATAGGTGAAATTCACCAACAACTATCGACTGACATCGACAACAGTAGCGGCGTGATTTCTCTGTTAAGCAGCGAGCAACCTGCGGGTGAACGCCCTCTGCCTGAGCCATCAGCACAACATGAAACTGCTCAGCTAAATCAGGGCGGTGACAAATGAATAACATTGCTTTCACTGTCGCGCTACCTTTGCTCGCTGCATTTCTACTACCCATCATAAGTAATAGCTCAAAGTCAGCGGCTCGCTTTATCGGCCCCTTCGTTCTGCTGGCAATGCTTGGGTTCTCACTGGCTTACTTTAATATGCTGGAACATCCTGTAGCCATTGCCCTGGGTGGGTTCCGTCCACCGCTTGGCATAACATTTCATCTGGATAATCTTTCATTATTAATGGCCAGCATTATTCCGTTAATCATGTTAGTGCTATGGCCCTACGCCAACATAGAAGGCTATCGTGAAGAATCTTTGTTATTACTGCTGGCCGGTTCAGCGAGTGGACTGGCTTTATCCGGTGACCTGTTTAACATCTACGTTTTCTATGAACTACTTTCTGTTGCTTCCTTTGGACTCGCTGCAGCCAATCGTACAGGTGCTGCTTTTGCAGCCACTTTTCGTTACCTGGTCATGAGTGGACTGGGCACGGTTTTGGCTTTAACCGGTATCGGTCTTATATACACCCAGACCGGCACACTCAATTTAGCTCATATAGGTTTGCTGGCTTCACAGCTTAATAACCCTGCTGGACTGTCGGCATTTGCTCTAATCGTTATCGGAATTGGTGTCAAAGCTGAAATCTTTCCAGTAAACGGCTGGGTTCCAGAAGTTTATTCTACCGCCAGCCCCCGTATCAGTGCCTTACTCGCAGGACTCATTTCAAAACTGGCGGTTCTGGTTATTGTCAGGCTACTGGTAGTGGCCTATCAGGGACCCGAAGCTTTAACCTTATTACTGGTACTGGGTATGCTCGGTATCATCTGGGGTGAATTGTCTGCCTGGCGCTCGAAAGACCTGAAACGCATGCTTTCATTTTCATCTATCGGACAACTGGGCATGGTACTGGTGGCTTTTTCTATCCCCGGCGAAGCAGGCATGGTCGCAGGTATCGCTATGATGTTACATCATCTTGTGGTTAAACCCGGTTTATTCATGCTCACTGAACACTGGAATGGATCGTTAAACAAACTGGCCGGTGCAGCAAAAAGTTCACCTTTAGCGGCTGTTTTATTTATGTTATTTGCATTGTCACTGATTGGCGTGCCTCCTTTCCCCGGTTTCTGGGCAAAATTATTACTGGTAACCGGTCTGGTTGAAGCCAATACACCGCTGTATCTTACTGCTCTGGCCGTTCTATTAAGTGCTACCGTTATTGAAGCACATTATCTGATGCACACGGCTATCCGGATGTATTCCAAAGGTAAAAAGAAACAGGTCAAAAAATTACATCAAACGCCGTTTACTTTAACCATTATTTCGGTGTTCGCCGTTGTCCTGATTACGGCCCTGATTACCATGGCGCCATTAGGCAACAAACTTCAACATATCGCTGCAGAAAGTAGCGACAGGGCTTTGTACATTAACACCACATTTGCAGCCAGGCACACTCCGGTGAGAAAACAAATCAGCCTCATCAAACAACAGAGTAAAGTTCAATGAATCAGCTTGATACCTTACTACTAATCTCTTTGATAACCGCCCTGATTTCAGGACTTGGCCGACGACATCAGCTGATCGGCTGGGCTACTGCTATCTTATTGACCGTTCAGTTTCTTGCTTTATTAAGCATCAGCAGCCTGGGTTATGGGGGCACAGTCATCGAGTCTGCAGTCAACCTGACCATTCTTGGTCAACCCCTTAGCTGGCGCTTTGACGGACTTTCCTGGTTTTTTGCTCTGATCACTATCGGTGCAGCCATGGCCAGCTCATTTTTCGCAGCAGGAATATGGGCTAAAAAATATAAAAAGCACGGTGGCAATCCCGGGTTATTACAGTTCGCCATGTCGCTCAATGTTTTTACCATGCTGGTATTACTGGCCAGTGGCGATTTACTATCCTTATTTATCGGTTGGGAACTGGTCAGCTGGGCCAGTCTGTTATTGATGGTTCTGGCTGGAGGAATAGCCACCCAATGGGGATTACGTTATATCGTTTATGCAACGGCTGGCGCAATGTCGATACTGGCAGGCATCGGTATTATTTACCACTTAACCGGTTCTTTCGCCTATGCCGACCTAGCGGCGGCAGCATCAACATTCAGTACCACACATGTCGTTGTGCTCAGCCTGCTTTTCATCGCTGGCTTTGGTGTCAAAATGGGCTTATTGCCATTTCATTTATGGCAGGCAGGCGCTTATGCAGAAACACCTGGTCCCGGTTCTGCTTTTCTTGGTGCTATCTCTTCGCGCATGGGGTTGTATGCCATGCTGATCGTTGTATTCCAGCTTATCGGTCTGGGAAAGATGATAGCCGTAGAAATTCCTTTTACCTTTTTATCTTTGCGTGACCTGCTGATGTGGGTAGCAGCATTTACCATTATTTTTCCAACCTATACCGCATTGCGCCAAAATGATGCAAGATATTTACTGGCCTGGCACGGCATCGGTCAGGGTGGTTATATGATGATGGGGCTATTGCTACTTGATCCTGTTGGTAGTGCTGGTGGTTTATTACATGTATTCAATTATGCCACCAATCAGGCGGCTTTATTTCTTGCCATTACCGCCGTCGTCTATCGCACACATACCGCTGATCTGAACCGTCTGGGTGGCCTGGTTAACCGTATGCCGCTTACTTTTCTAGTATTACTGGTCGGCATTATTGGTCTGGCAGGCATTCCACCAATGAATGGTTTTGTATCCAAATGGCTCATTTATCGCTCGTTAATCATAGAAGGCATGCCTTTGCTATTTGTTGCCACCGTCATTGGCACTCTGGGGACCATTCTTTCAGTTTACAAATTAATTCATAACACTTTTCTGGGCCAGTTACGCCTTGAGCATGAACATATTCGTGAAGTCCCCTGGAGCATGCTGGCACCCATGTTAGTCGTTGCAACCATTATTTTCATCACCGGTTTTATGCCGGGACTGGTACTCGACTGGGTCGCTTCGGCTCAGGCAGCATTAGGATTTACGCCACTGGCATATACGCTGGGTGGTGTTGAAACAGCCAGGGGAAGTCTTGATATGATCTGGTTATGCGGTGTTTTGTTCGGCGGGTTTGGTGTTGGAGCCCTGTTGTTTTATGGAGGTGGAAACAAGGCTAAACGAGTACATCAACTGGATAATTATGCAGGCGGACATTTCCTCACAGCAGATACTCGCTACCATTACAGTAATAATTTTTATGCCGGTCTGATGCACCACATAGGTGGTTGGTATCGAGGTACATTTAAGTGGCTCGAATCGTCTCTGATATCAATAGTCAGCCTGTTAAGTGGTTTAACACAGATCCTTTTCCACAGTTATCATCCGGCACTGTTTTTATTGATTACAGCAACACTTTCACTTTATTTTTTTATAGGCTAGATGGAAATGCAAGTTACATTACTTACCATCATGGAAGTCATATTGATGCCCATTGTGGCTTTTATCATAGGCCTGTTCATGGTTTTGATGATGCGCAAGCTTGCGGCCAGATTACAGCGACGAGTCGGCCCCCCCCTGTTTCAACCACTGTTTGACATCGTTAAACTGTATGGCAAACAGACTCAAATATCACACGGTATGATCCACGATATTGGCATTATCATGGCCGTTGGTGGTTACGTCGCTGCCGAAGCCTTACTTCCGGTTCCAGGCATGGATGGGATCGCTGCAAAAGGTGGATTGATCACACTGGCATATCTGACCATGGTGCCTTCCCTTGGTCTGGCACTCGGTGTTGGCCAATGTGCTAACCCGAATGGTTCAATTGGTATCTCTCGTGCACTGACATCTATGCTGGCTTACGATATTCCTTTTATCATCGTTATATTTGGTGTTGCTTATCAATTCAGCAGCACCAATCTGGTCGACATTATCGCTACCCAGCAAGCCGGTGGATTCAGCACCTGGGGTATCAGTGAAATGCCAGTACTTGCTGTTGCCGGTTTATTTGCGATGCATGCATCGCTCGGCAAACAACCTTTTGAAATTTATATCGCACCAGCAGAAATAGCCACTGGCCCTATGGTCGAAATGGGTGGAAAGTTTCTGGGTGGACTGTTCGTGATGCAAAGTTTTCAACTCTACACTGCCAGCGTTCTTTACGTTTCACTATTCCTCGGAGGTGGCGAAAACTGGATCACCTTCTTGCTGAAGAGTTTTGGAGTGCTGGCCATTCCCGTTGTTATCGCTTACCTGTTCCCTCGTTATCGCACCGATGACCTGGTTCGTCTGGTATGGAAGTGGCCTGTCATGCTGGCACTGATCGGCATCGCATTTGTGATGAATTAATGAAGCCAATCGATGAGAAAACCTAATGAGTAATACAGACCTCTCTAACATTGAAGTAAACCAGAAGCCGGTAGCAAAGCGTAGCAATCCATTCGCTAATGTATTTAATGAACTGGTCAGCTTTTGCCGATCCCGTTCCATGTTCATGCTGCACTATTGTACTGGCTGTGGCGCAATTGAATTACCACCGGCAATGACATCTCGATTCGACATGGAAAGACTTGGCATTCAGCCCATGGTCACACCTCGTCAGGCAGATATCCTGCTGATCACCGGTTATGTTTCTATCAAAACACTAAAACGGGTCATACTGACTTATGAGCAAATGGGTGCGCCCAAATACGTTATCGGAATCTGTTCCTGCACCGTCAATGGCGGCATGTACTGGCAGAGTTATGCCACGGCTAAAAAACTCGATGAATACATCCCCGTCGATTTATACATTGCCGGCTGTATGCCCAGGCCCGAAGCAGTTATAGAAGGTCTGCAACAATTGATGGCAAAGATTAAAACTGATGAAGCAAACTCGTGGAAAAAGTACTATGAACACTACGATTATTATCTCGGCAATCAACAGCATTTATTTGGAAATAACTGGCAGACACCGACCGATATTATTGGAGAAGCAAAGACTTATCAATTAGAAGGTCCGAATACTTTGGGAGAACACACTAAAATTCTTGAGTCTGTTCAAAGACCACTGGAACCACTGGAGATGAAACTATGAGTGCAGCTCATTCTCAAAATCTCAATGTGCTGTTACAGGAAATTGAGGGCATACATCTCACACATCATAACCCACGACGTTTACGCGCCGATATTGCTGCCGAAGCCCTGCCCGCTTTACTCGCATTACTGCGAGGGCGAGCCAGTTATGTTCACCTGTCGGCCATATCCTGTGTGGACTGGATAGAAGAGAACCAGTTCGAGCTGGTTTATCACCTGTGGTCCTATGAAACTTCCGTGCTAATTTCAGCTCACATACGAATCCCGCGTGAACCCGGCATCTACCTGTCGGTATTCGATATCTACACACCTGCTGCTTTTTTTGAACGTGATATCCATGAAATGTTTGGCGTTTACTTTGAAGGCAGCCCGGACATGAGCAAGTTCATTCTGACCGAATGGAATGGCCCGCCACCCATGCGTAAAGACTTTAATTCAGAAAAATGGGTGATGGAAACATTCAGTTGGCAGGAATATCACCCGGACTGGTTGAAAGACCTGGAAGAACAGGGCGGTGGCATCGTGAGTACTCCTGAATCTATCAGGATGGATAACAAATAATGAGACCTGAAAACTATCAGGCGGTCAACCATCCGCCAAGCAATGAATACGAGCTCAACTTTGGCCCCAATCATCCGGGTATCGAAGGCAACTATGCGTTGAAAGTAAAACTACAGGGCGATACCGTAGTCGAAGCACGAGCCGATGCCGGTTACCTGCATCGCGGTTTCGAGAAACTGATGGAAGATCGTTTATGGATTCAGAATATCTCTCTGGTTCCGCGCATCTGCGTACCCGACCCTGTACCGATGGAAGTGTGTTATTCACTCGCCGTCGAAGAACTCGCAGGGCTCGAATTACCGGAAAGAGCCCAGTGGCTACGCGTGTTACAACTCGAACTATCCCGTATTGCAGCGCATTTATTTTACTTTGGTGGCCATGCAGCAACCACCGGTATGTACACGCCCATGTACTGGGGTGTTGCCGATCGTGACCTGTTACTTGATTTATTCGAAGAATTAACCGGTGGTCGAGTTTACAGTATTTACAATATGCCCGGTGGAGTACGCCAGGATATTCCTCGAGGTTTTCTGCAGCGATTGAGCGATACACTGGATTATATCGAAGGCCGCCTAAAAGATTACGACAATTTGTTTTTCACCAATCAAATTTTTGTCAAACGAGCAAAAGGCATCGGTATTATTAGCCAGGAACAGGCTCTCGAATGGAGTGTCACCGGACCTAACCTGCGTGCCTGTGGTCTCGAATTTGATGTGCGACGCGATGATCCCTATTTGATTTACGACCAGCTTAAATTTGATATTCCTACCGAACATGGCGGTGATGCCTGGGCACGTACGCTGGTTAGACGCCTGGAAATGGTTGAAAGTATTAGCATCATTCGTCAGGTCATAAAAGCTTTACCCGATATTAAAGGCCCCGTTCGAACCCCGATTCCAAACCCTTTGGCCTGGCGTGTCCCTGCTGGAGACAGTTACGCACGTGTAGAGTCATCCAAAGGTGAACTCGCTTACTACGTCGTTTCCAACGGTGGTGATAAACCCTACCGTGTTCATATTCGAGGACCATCCGCCATGCATGCAGTTCAGGTGCTGGAAAAACTAGCGGTTGGCTGTCGTGTTGAAGATGTTGCTCAAACCATGTTTTCTCTGGATGCCTGTCCTCCGGAGGTCGATCGATGAAAATGAAACTGAAGTCAAAAAAAGCACCCGTCATCGATCACAGCGATTCCGGCTCATTGCTTAACCCGCTTAAAAACCTGCAATTTCTGGCGCGTAAGCCGGTTACAGAACCGTTAAAACCAAGGCTGGCTTCGCTGAACTATCGTGGCTTTCACTTGAATGACTGGGAAGAATGCGTCGGTTGTGCAAGTTGCCAGAAAATCTGTGATAACGCTGCGATAACCATGGTGGAAATTCCAGGCTTGCCGAATGATCCGGTTAAAGGCATCCGCAACCATCGCCCTGCCATCGACTACGGTCGCTGCTGCTGGTGTGCGCTGTGTGTCGATATCTGCCCCAGTTCTTCACTATCCTTATCACGTGAATACGTGCATACCTGTGATCAGGAGCATATCGACAGTTATTTCATTCTGCCTGACCCGAATGGCATACATAAAGAGCATTTTGGCAAAGGCTGGCAAAAAACTGAACATTCCGATTTACTCAGTCTGACACGCAGCGTCATGGCTGAACTGGAGCCGGAAAACAGAATCGATAATTTTGATGAAATCGTCGATGGCTTTACGCCTGAACAGGCCGTGCTGGAAGCTTCCCGCTGTGTGCAATGCGGCATGTGTCATGACTCCTGTCCTACTAATATGCATGCGCCTGAATACATTCGCGCCATCTGGAATAATGATGCTGAAGAAGCGGTGCGCCAGATTTATCGAACTAATCCTTTTGCACATGTCTGTGGTCGAGTTTGTACCCACCGCTGTGAAGATGCCTGCTCCATCGGTATTCGTGGTGAACCCATAGCAATCCGCTGGTTGAAACGTTACGCGATGGATTCGGTCAGCCACGAACGTATCAAAGAAATTGTTAACGAAGGTAACACGGCTAAATCCAGTGGCAAGAAGGTCGCTATCATCGGTGCAGGCCCTGCGGGTCTAACCGCTGCCTTCGATCTGGTTCGTTCCGGTCATCAAGTTGAAGTATTCGAAGCACTGCCCCACGCCGGTGGCATGACACGTTATGGTATCCCCGATTATCGTCTGCCTTTCGATACGCTGCAGCAGGATATAGACATTATTACATCGCTAGGAGTCAAAATTCACTACAACTGCATCATCGGTAAAAACAAACGGATGAGCACGCTACGTAAAAACTTTGATGCCGTTATTCTGGCTATAGGCCTGTCGCAAGGTCGCCAGACGCGAATTAAAAATTCTGATCATCGTCATGTTTACCGCGCCGTTGATTTATTACAGAAAATATCCACTGGAGAAGAGATTGAACTGCCACACAGTGTCGCGGTGATCGGTGGCGGTAACGTCGCCATGGACATAGCACGTTCGCTGGCTCGTTTACAAAAACAGCAGTATGGTAAAGTTCAAATCACGTTGACAGCCCTGGAAGAGCAGCAGCATTTCATGGCTGATCCTGAAGAAATAAAGGAATCACTGGAAGAAGGCATAGTCATTAAAGATAGCTGTGGACCACAGGGATGCGAAATAGATAACGACGGTAAATTAACAGGCCTGAAAACCTGGAAAGTCACGTCAATTTTCGATGAGCAACATCGTTTCGCTCCGCAATATGATGAAGAACAGGAAGTAGTTCATAACTGTGAAGCCGTCATAGAAGCAATTGGTCAGTTTGCTGATACTTCTCTACTGGGTAAAGAACTCACCGAGCAGCTGGAGTGGAATCGTGGCCGACTGCAAATAGATGAAAATGGGCAAACTTCTGAAGACTGGTTATGGTCAGCCGGTGACTGCGTAAATGGCCCAGATGTGGTGCATGCAGTTGCTGATGGTCATAGAGTTGCAGCAAGCATCGAGCAGCAACTCAAAGTTAAAACTCAATAGAATCTAGCAGGTAAACAGGCATGGGAAGAGAATCAGAAAATCAAACCAGCAGTCGAGACTTACTGGCATCCAAAAACACTCTGCGTGAAATCCTTGAAGTCGCTATTCAGTTTGAGAAAACAGCATTTGACTTTTACACCGACCTGATTCCAAAAGTCAGTAAACAAATTCGTTACCTGGTTGAAGAACTGGCCGAAGAAGAACAACAGCACTTTGATTTATTTTCAAATTTACTGGCCAACCCAGAAATCGAAAGCCAGTTATCAGACATGATCACGACCCCCCCCAGTAATGGCCGATTTTCAGAAGCAGTTCAGGCAAAAGACCTTGGTGAAAGCCCTGATGATCAGTCCATTCTACAATACGCCCTGTCACTAGAGCAGGCGGCTATGGAACAATATACATCCCTATCAGAAGAAGCAGGAGCCGGTCCAATAAAAGACTTATTCACTTACCTCGCCCATGAAGAAACCGAACATAAAAATGAATTAGAAAAAATATATTACCAGGTCGTTCACTCTGGTGGTGTCTAGTTACGCAGGGACATGCTATAAATTAGTTTTTCATCGAGTAAAACCGGATTGAAATTCGCTAATACCAGGTATGCCAACACCCTTCCCCAGGTTGCGCTCAAATAAAGAATGATTGTGAACTACTACAATCGATCCTATACCAGCCAGTCCTGACAGGTGTAGATACCGGTAAGTCTGTGCCATTTCCAGACAAAGAACACTGTCAGGATTCTTTACAATCTCACCCGAAACCTCTAATAATTTTTTACATATAGCAACCTTATATTAACTAAGGTTAGTTACAAGTTATTAATAACTAAGATAAGGCTATTTGCCATCACGACCTTGATGTTAATCAGTGGTGTAGTATCTGCTGCCCCGATCACCCTTTTATCAGATCAATCATTTTGGAATTTCAACGTTACAGCCACAAATTTTGGAGGTGGCGGTCTAGGTTCTGTTGATTATGCAGGGTTTCTAAGTGAGTACACTGGAAACGAGTATGGACAAGCTGGATTTGGAAACTCGACTCCACCGTCAGGAGGAGCAACGAACACAGGATGGGTTGCACATACTGACCTAGCCCTACAGCAAGTATTTAATCTCTCAGGCTCAGTAATTGGAGATGTTACTTTAAATCTAGCTGTGGACAACGGTTCAAAAGTATTCGTTAATGGAACAGAAGTATTCTATTCAGATCGAGGAGGATATACTAGTATCTGGGAGTACACTCAGACAGTATCTGGTAGCCTTTTTAATTCGGGTATAAACACAGTCTCTGTTCTAGCTAACGATTATGGGGGACTTACTTATTTTGACATGAAATTAGTTGCTAATGACGGTGTCAGCTCAAATGTTCCAGAACCTTCAATTCTGGTTCTCTTCGGTGCTGGGTTAGCGGGTTTAGGCTTTGCACGTCGCCGTAAGCTAAGAGCATAATCAACATCTTTTTTAATCATTAAGGCCACCTAATTGTAGGTGGCTTTTTTATTGCTGGGACTGACTGAT
>JAAEMR010000104.1 GCA_024225395.1 Gammaproteobacteria bacterium | reverse complement strand
GTCCTGGAGAAGCACTCTATCGATTTGATCCTGCTCGACATCCGTATGCCTGAAATGGACGGGTATGAAGTCTGCCAAAGAGTCAAATCCAATCCTAAAACAAAAGATATTCCCATCATTTTTGTCAGTGCCCTGGGGGAAACATTTGATAAGCTAAAAGCTTTTTCTGCAGGCGGTGTGGATTATTTAACCAAACCCTTTGAAGAAAAAGAAGTGATTGCAAGGATACGAACCCAGCTCGATCTGATGGAGCAGAAAAAACGACTTCAGATATTGGCCGAGATCACCTTTGAGGGTATCCTGCTTCACTGCTATGGGAAAATTATCGATATCAACCCTGCACTTGAGGCCATGTTGGGATATAAAAGAGAGGACTTGATCGGTACGAATGCCTTTGATCTTCTGGCACCTGAATCCATCGACCCTGCTCGAATCCATATGGAAAAGGGGTCTGAACACCCCATTGAGCTTAAAGCTGTCAAAAAGACCGGTATAGTGCTGCCCGTAGATATCCAGGTGAGAAACATTGTATGGCAGGGACGTGCTGCCCGGGTAATTGCCATCCGGGATATGTCATGGCGAACCTTTTTTAAACAGGAACAGCATGCCATTGATATCGTTCTGGATAGCGAAATACAGCTGGAAGGCCTGGTGGGAAGAACCGATATCATGAAGAAGGTATTTCAATCCATCCTTAGGGCCGCATCATCTGACGCACCTGTGCTCATCAACGGAGAAACCGGGACAGGCAAGGAATTAACCGCACATGCCCTGTTCAGTCTAAATGAGACCTATACAAAAACCTTTATCCCGGTGAATTGCGCTTCTATCCCTGACCACCTCTTTGAAAGCCTGTTTTTCGGTCATAAAAAAGGGGCATTTACCGGTGCAGACAAGGACCATGACGGTTTTTTCAAGCAAGCCCACAACGGGGTTCTCTTTCTGGATGAAGTGGGAGAGTTATCTCTGGAGATGCAGGCAAAACTGCTGAGAGTACTTAATGATTTTTCCTATACACCTGTGGGTTCAAAGACCCCACAAAAGGCTGATGTGAGACTCATTGCCGCCACCAACCGGGATCTTGCCACCCTCATGGAACAAAAACAGTTCAGATCTGATTTTTTTCACCGCCTCTATGTGTTGAACATTGACCTTCCTCCGTTGCGCTGGCGCAAAGAGGACATCCCGGATCTGATCACCCACTTTTTTATCAGTAACCCCCTTCCTGACAACAAACCGCCAAATATCCCTGCTGACATTCTGGAAAAATTTAATGCCTATGACTGGCCTGGAAACGTGAGAGAGTTATTTAATGAACTCCAGCGGTTTACTGCCTCAGGAGAAGTTAATTTGTCTGGCAGTTTGCCGCGCGAAACAGGGCAAAGAACCCAGATGCCTGCTATTGAAGACAATCTTCCCCTGGTTTCTGCCATTGAACAATTCGAGCAGGTCTATATCCCTCATATCCTCAAACTCAACAATGGTCACAAAGGTAAAACAGCTGAAATCCTGAACATTGACCGCAAAACCCTTTACCGAAAACTCAAGAAATTCGGGATAGTCTAAAACTATAGGGCACCCATGCCCCAATGGGGCACTGGTGCCCGATTGCTCTGAGAGTCAATATCCATGCATGTCTAAGCCGATTTTATCGAAATAGATGGGGTATCCATGCCCGATCTATAATTTTTCCATTCTCAACTTATTTCGAGAAATCATAATTTATCCTATTAAATCAGAATGTTAATAAAAAAACGTTGGTCTGGCACAGGTGTTGCTATTATGTAAATAAAGCCAATCCTGTTGTGAAGTAGGAACGGAAAGCCAAGGGATCTCATGAGGAGATATTCGAGCATAACAAATCAAAAAAGGAAAAAAATTATGAAAAAATTATTAATGTTTTTATGTGCAGTGATGTTCGTTTTTGGGATGGTGGGAAGCG
>JAAEMR010000103.1 GCA_024225395.1 Gammaproteobacteria bacterium | reverse complement strand
TACAACCACTATGAATTTAACATCAATATGAAACTCAACGCACTAAATATTACATCATTACTATTAACGTATCAGTTACATCAAGGCGCTAGTTATGAGTTCGATTATGACAATCATGTTATTGCTACGTATCCCTTCGGCTATCGACATCTTGCCCATAAATAAGATTTCGTTTATTTTTGCTCGGGCAGAAGTCTGTGTAGCTTATTTGCAGGGTAGTCGTGGATTTTAGAGAGGGTTTCTGTTAGCCATTTGAAAGGTTCGATATCATTCATTTTGCATGAGGCCAGTAGCGAGTAGATAAAGGCGACATGCTGGGCCGCATCATGTGATCCCGTGAACAAGTAATTTTTTCTTCCGAGTGCTATCGGGCGAATAGTATTTTCAATAGGATTGTCGTCGATCCGGAAATGACCATCATCAATATTCCTGACCAAGCGGGGCCAAAGCCAGGGCGTGTAGGCAATAGCTTTGCCAATGGCACTTTGTGGAAGTACTTTGCAGATTTCCTCTTTATACCAGGCTTCCATTTCCGTTAACATCTCAAGGGCTTCCTCATGGCGCAAACACCTGGGTTCTTCCGGATTTAATCCCAGAATACTGCCCTTACGTTCAATAGCGTATAGCTTCTGGAACTGTTGCAATGCTATCTCAGCCCTTTTCAGATCGTTGTCTTTGGCTTTTTCAAAGTATC
>JAAEMR010000102.1 GCA_024225395.1 Gammaproteobacteria bacterium | reverse complement strand
TATTACCGACCAGGCTACGACTACCGCCAATATCACCCCGGCCGCACTGATCCTGTCGGGTATCACCGCGGATAACAAGGTGTATAACGCCGATGTGGATGCCACGGTGGTAACCGGGGCAGCGGTCTACAGCGGCTTATTGGCTAGCGATGTAGTGAGTGTGACAGTGACAGGAAGCTTCGATAGCAAAAACGTCGGTACCGTGAAAATGGTGACCCTGGTGAGTAGTTATACAGGTCTGGATACTGGTAACTACTACATTACAGATCAAAGCGTTACAACCGCAGACATTACACCTAAGTCACTGATTGTCAGTGGAATTATAGCTAATGATAAGGTATTTGATGGAAATGCTTTTGCTACATTAGATGTTAGTGATGCTGTTTATTCAGGACTGGTTAACGGTGATGATCTTGAGTTAGCTATATCGGGTGAGTTCGTTGACAGTAATGTCGGAATCGATAAGGAAGTTAGTCTGGTAAGTAGTTACAGTGGTGGTGATGTTAATAACTACAGCATTACATCTCAGGAAAATACAGTTGCAACCATTTTACCTTCTTCTAATGAGAATTCAGAAGAGAACGGAGAGGTAGTTATCAGACCCCCTTTCGCTCCGATTTTAAAAGATGGAACAGTGCCTCAACCTGGAAGTGAAATACTGAATCTATCAACAATTTCTACGGATGTTCCATTAATTGGTACACCTGTTAGCGTTTACGAGGACGCTGCTGCTACGAACCTGACTTCTTCAGAATCGGCATCAACCGGGCAGGAGCAGGGTATTCCAAGAGATATAAGCGTCACTACAGAAGTTGATGATCAGGATTTTCTGAAAGTTCGAAATTTTGGTGAAGTGGAAATTGTGGCGGATGAATTGTTTGAGTATCAATTACCCGGAGATACATTTATTCATAGTAATGAAGATGCTCTGATTGATGTGGATGCCAAACTAACTGACGGTTCACCATTACCAGAGTGGATTAGTTTTGATCAGCAGGAAATGAAGTTTGTAGCTAAGCCGCCATTAGGTTTTAGAAGTATTACAGTTCTGGTGGCCGCACAGGACAAAAATGGACATTCTGTTGAAACTAGCATTAAGATCAATGTGATTGATTTACTTAAGGGCGTAAATTTTGAGACTGCCTCCGCAAAATTACATCCAGATTCAAATGCTCGACTGGATGTAGCTGTTGATTACTTAAAGAAAAATTCTGCTACAAAGGTCATGGTGGCTGGTCATACAGATGATAGAGGTGATGCAACACTTAATCTTAATTTATCTCAGAAACGAGCACGGGCCGTACTCGAGTATTTTATAAGTAAAGGTGTGTCTCCAACTCAAGTTACAGCCAAAGGTTTTGGTAAATCTGACCCAGTGGCTGACAATAGTACTAAACAGGGAAGGCTGGTAAACCGACGAGTTGAGTTGAGGTTACAGAAATAGATTTGTTTACAGTATGCCGACCCCAAAATATGTACTTTATTTGCATTTTGCTTTGACCTACTTGGTTTAAATGCAGCACCGGTGTAAGCAGGATTTATCGAGATATAACGGGTCAAACCTCTGTACAAATACGAGGTCAGTTTTAAGTGGAGTTCAACACCTGTGTCAGTATCTCGCAGCTATTGCACACCCATTTACCCCGTATATGCTGTTCAACGGTTAAGGTACAGGGGGGTGTAATCCAGCTTTTCACTGATGTCTTCATCGACACGTTTCATCTGGCAACCACTGGCACAGCGGGTTTTGTCCGGCTCATGCCGGATGATCGTTCTCGGCAGTTCAGTAGGTAATGACTGGCGTTTGGAGATTCGCTTTTCAGGCACGGCTTGAGGTATCGGTGTCTGCCGTTCCATCTCATCTTCAATCGCGGCCAGATCCTCATCGACCAGATCATCCAGCAAGCGGAGATGCAGGTTAACAGACCACAGCCACGGAAAGGGTGTTGGTAAATCTAGAGTTAGCGAATTACAACCGGTTTTAGTTTGTTACTCCAGCTCATGGGACTCGGGTTTTATGAGTCCTGAGAGCAAGCCCTGTATGAAATGACTTTGGTTGGGTAAAGACTGATAATGAAGAAATACCTTCACACCGAAAGCACATGGATTTAGTTTATAGTAAGTTGAGGACATATTTTCTAAGCCCTGAAAAGGCTCTAAATTATAACGCTGTAAGATTTCAGTCCGTGGTTGTAAATCCATCGTGGCAAATTGTGTTACATAGGCCAGGTATTCATGCAAGATCAATGAAGAAGGCCTGTTTTTTAGATTTTGGTCTGTAATAGCATGGGCGACTTCGTGGGCAACGAAACTCAAGTAGAGAGATTCATTCATTGGCATACCGAAAGGTCGTAAGCTGACGCACAGCGATTTGGCATGCTCCAGAGTAAGTAGATCAATTTGATTTTTTTTCGAACTATACAGGCCTATGTGGGCAGGATAATTGTTGATTCCTGCTGAGTGTAATTTTATATGGATTGGTCGTTTTATCTCAATTTTGTGAGACTGAAAAAAGGCCAGAGCCATTTGAGCCCCATCACATGCTAAAGCCTTATTTTCAGTGTCTTTTGAATCAACATAAACGGATATGCCTGTGCAGTTTGAAAAGTTGTCAATATCTGTTGCTACAGAATCTTCAACACCATTCATCCCAAGAAATATAATTAGAAAAAAATATGATTTCAGATTCATAAAACCGTCTCTTTTAGACTATAAAACCAGCTTACCTCTAGTTGAATTCCGGACACAGTTTACTTATTTCCAGACCTGGGCCGGGCTTCTCCTTCTGTCTGTGTGTATGTATGTTATGGTGATGATCTATCGAATCAGTAAAAAAACCCTGATAATAAGTATTACCAGCGAGAGATCTTGAATTGCCTGTAGTTACTCCAGTTCTTCGTGGATCTGCTACAAGACGTTCACGTATGCCGTGTTCCATTTTTATTTTCTATAATTAAACGATCATCATGTTTTTACTGGATAGCAGGGTTGTCCGATTATCCTTGGTTTATTATTCATCATAATAAAAATTATTGCGGGAACTAAGCGGCTAAGAATATTAACCCCATCTCTAATTTGCTCTCTATTAACCGATCCATTCCATGTAGCACCACCATGAATTAGCTGATTTCTAAGGGTGTATAATCGATCAAATACGATAGCCAGTATCTTCACTGTATCCATGCTACCCAGGGCATTTTGAGCAGAAATTTTAGCACTCTCAAATAGGTACTCCCATTCATCTTCAGTTATTTTTTGATTTTGATAATCCCAGTAAAACTGGAATACATATTTATTCGATAACAGCAGCCTGATAGATTTAGGAAACTCATCCCAGGCAATTCCATAAAGCGTTTTATCTGAGTCGACTTCAAGTAATAACTTGAGAAAATTTACTAGTACTTTCCTTTCCTTGAAATGCCTACGATCTTCTATTTCATGAGCATAAGCCGAATTGAACGAGATCCACAAAAAAATAAATTTAGCATCATCATTATCATTCTGTTCCGCACAATCCAGCCAACTGAGTGCCCTGTGAACTCGTAAAGAGATATTTTCCGGGAGTGTGTCTCGAATTTCTCTGTGCCTGTCCTTGAGCGAGTTGAAATCCATGCTTCAGACTCACCTTATAGTAAACTGATCAACGACGAATGAAGTATGTCTACCACATTCCAATGTGTAACCAGACAAGGCTATCTTTTTGATATTCTCAAGTTCCTGTCGGTGATTATCTGTAAAGGAATATCCATTTATGGGACCGCTGACGAGCCCTTCCTGAATCAGCAGGTCAATTTTATTAGGTGAATAACCTGAGCACTCAGCGAGTTGTGAGATATTCATCCTGTGAGGAAACCCTTTCATAACACCTGCCTTTTATTTATATTTTTTATGGTTCAGTTATAAACTATCAAATGATTACAATCCAGTATCCAGTGTAGATTTAGTATTAAATGCGCTCAAATCGGTTCCTTATATGATATCAATCAAATGATGCGTTTCCTGCAGGTCTTCCTGATGAAGAAAAACGTCTGATAGTAGACAAATCCTCTTCACTTCCTTCAACCGGTAAACAGGTTCGCCAATCTGCAATTAACTCCAGCATGGGGTTTACCATAACTACATGATCGTCACGACCCAGAAGGTGGGCACTGGCACAAACCCAATCCTGTGATTGACAACAGAGCTTTGCTTTAACTGGGTTCAGTTCTACTACAAAAGAGTGAAATCTCTCTTGCCAGAGATGCCCTTTCCACAGCTCTCTGAAATTAATGTGCCGGGTGTAGTCACGGTGCACCTCTCGAAACAATTGACAAAGTCCTTCTTTTTCCTGAGGAACTAAGACAAAGTACACATGATTAGGCATTAGGCATTAGGCATTAGGCATTAGGCATTAGGCATCAGGCAGTAAGCCAAAACCTCAACATCAAACTCAGCGTTATACCGCGCAATAAGGTCGGTAAAAGGGACGGAGGGATTTAAAAATGATCAATTGGTTATAATTAAACCCACCGTCCACTTTATTAGAAACATCCTGCTTACTTATGGTTGCAATGTACAATGCGAATTTGGATTGACCTCTACGACTTGTGAGCCGATAGTAATACTTACCGTTTTACCAGTGATATTAAGACTTGAATCCAGGGTGAACTTCACCATGTTATTCAGAGAGCTAGCCCACTTGTCTACCTCAACTGCTAAACTGGCTGGATCTGTCACATGTACAATCGCACCAAAATTACCTGCAAGTGTTGTCAGTACATCAATTTTGGCATCACTTGTACCTACTATAATCACAATGGCCCTGTCATTATTTACAATTGTGCCAAGACCCGTGTCAGTGTATACACTCGATAAATTGTCATCGCCATCGGTAAACATTACCAGCATATGTGCGGGCCGACACCTTTCGATAAGACCATCAGTATCAACGTCACCTTCTAATGCTACTCCCATAGAGTCATAAAGTGCTGTTTTATTTCTAAAAGAGTGATCTGCAGGCACTGCGGCTTTGATAGCCGTCAAATCTTCTGTCCAGGCCTGTTGTGTCTCAAGCTCATCGGAGAAAGTCATAACCTGTACTTCATACACCAACGGCATGCTACCCAGCATTTGTGTAAGAATATCTGCAACAAGTGGCTGCTCAACTTTAGTGCTTTTTGAATAATCGGTTAACAGCCCCAAAGATAGAATTTTATCACCGCCACTAACCGCGGTAATCGTAAGTTCTGGATTGTCATTAGTGTTGTAAGTTACGCCGTCAACAGTGACACTGGCAGTTTGCAAATCAGCAACAGTCAATACAGCTCCGCTAAGATCAGTGCCAATTGCATACAGGACTAAATTACCAAAATTATCTACCTGAGCCCCCAGAACAAATACTTTTCCATCGAGATTATTAGACTGTTTGGTATTGCATGATATTGAGTGGTTAAAACTTGTAATCAGTAGATCCCGTGTTCGACTCATTGTTCCGGCACCATACAAAATTGGTCATTGTTCCGGCACCAATTGCATCGGAACGAACGCTAAAAGCTATGGCAAATGAATCAAATGCAATACACTGGGATACTGACGGAGCCATCAATGGCCACTTTTTTACCGTCAATACCTGAAATACGAGCTGTCATATCATCAAGTGCATCAGCTGAACCTGGGTCGAGTGGATTATTTGGATCATAGCGATCATTAGCAGCCTGAAAATAATCGATATCACTGATCAGATCATCGTTATCTCTGCCCGATACACCAAATCCCATTAACAATGAAAAATCCTCAGTAGATGGCTGTTTGGTTAGCATAGCGGGGTTTGCCCAGGGCGCAGTGGCTATGTCTGCTGTAGCAACTGCTATACCACTCATACCCAGTGATCTACCATCAAATGTAAGTTTAGTGCCGTAAATTTAAGCGCTTTTCTGTAGAAATTTCTGAGGATGATCCTGCGGGTTTCGTAATAATCCCAGAAAGTCCTGAGCTGATATTGGACTGCTTAACAGGTAGCCCTGTATTTCATCACAGTCGTATCTGTTTAATAAATCGAACTGCTCTATTTCTTCCACGCCTTCTGCAATGACAGACATGTCCAGGGCATGAGCCATGTTAATCAGGGTTTGTACTATTTGTTGGTCGCTCTCATCAATTTGTAAATCTTTGATAAAGGCACGGTCAATTTTCAGGTTGTTAATTGGCAGGTTCTTAAGGTAGCTGAGTGATGAATAGCCTGTTCCAAAATCATCAATAGCGATATGGATGCCGCGTGAGTTAAGTCGCCTTAAGGATTCGATAGCTACATGCATATTGTCCATTAAAGTGGTTTCTGTGACTTCCACTTCCAATAGACGTGGAGGTACCTGGTATTTATCCAGTGCCTTAAACAGGTTGTTCACAATATCCGGCTGCATGAGCTGCACGCTGGACAGGTTAATGGCTACCCTGCAATCATGGAATCCTAATTCCAGCCACTCTTTGATTTGTTGACAGGCCTGTTTGATGACCCAGTCACCTATTGGAATAATGAGTCCATGTTCTTCTGCAAAATCAATAAACTCGATAGGAGATAGTAAACCTCTAACAGGGTGATTCCAGCGGATAAGTGCTTCAGCTCCAATAATTTTACCTGATTTTATATTCATCTTAGGTTGGTACAAAAGTTTCCACTGTTCAACATCGATGGCATGACGCAGTTCCTTGTCCAGCTGTAAATTTTTAACAGATAAGTCCTGCATATGTTTGTCATAATATTGATACTTGTGCTCAATCTGGTACTTTTTGCCATATTGTTTGGCCGTCATGGCATGGCTTAGCAGTTCATCAACATTCTGAGCATCGTTGGGATACAGACTGGCACCTACTCTGCAAGATAAGTGAATAGTATTGCCTTCAATTTCTGCTGGTTGATTAAGTCCGTCGAGTAATCTTTTTACGGCCCAGGTTACCTGCTGTTCATGTGACAGGTCTGTTAACAATACGGCAAACTCATCACCGCCAAAACGTGAAATAGTCAGGCGGGAAATGCCATCAGTTTTACGGAAAATAGTGTTCAGGCGGTGTGCCACTTCCTGTAATAACTGATCACCAATAGACCGTCCGAGAGTTGTATTGATCTGGCTAAACATTTCTATATCAATGATTAGCACAGAGACTGCCTGGCCATGACGTAAACCACGTTCTATGGACTGTAGAATTCGATCATAAAATAGAATCTGGTTGGGCAGGCCTGTCAGTTTGTCATAACTTTTATTATGTTCCAGCTCGGCAGAAAATTGCGAAGCAATGCTTTCCAGTTCGTGAATACGATGTTGTAAATTTTCAACATCATTGCCTTCCGGTTCGGATGGGGGAATGTTATCAGCCACAGTCGTTTTGATGTTCTCATTGTCACTTTCAGCGTCGGGTGTCCAACGTACCACCCGGTTACGTCCTGATTCTTTTGCTACATATAATGCCTGGTCGGCCTGATTATTTAATGCCTCCGGGTTTTTAGCTTTATCAAAAATACTGGCTATGCCTATACTGGCAGTAACATGAGGGCCTTCTTCAAATCGTTTGGTCGATTCACTTTTCATTCGAAGGCGAATACGTTCAGCAACGGTGAAAGCTTCATCCATGGTTTGGCCGGGTAATACCAGGCAAAACTCTTCACCACCGTAACGCCCTACCAGGTCTGATTTTCGAGTGCTTGTTTTAAGAATGTCGCCAAGCAATTTGATGACAATGTCACCGGTTGCGTGACCGTAGTTATCGTTGACGGATTTAAAATGGTCCAGGTCGACCATTATGCAGGGTAGCTCGGTATTCAGTTTACGGGCTTTAGTAAAAACTTTTTCAAACTGTTCAGAAAATGACCGGCGGTTTAGACAACCGGTCATAGGGTCACGGGTAGCAAAGAAGTGAAGCTCTTTATTTTGCTGTTGAATATGTTCCCTGGATTTTTCCAGGCGCGCTACTATGGTCTGAAGCTCGGTGTTACGTTCTTCTAGCTGGGTAATGTCATCGAGGGTTATCAATACTCCCTGTGTATTTCCTTTTCCGCCGGCAATAGGAGAAACGTTTAACAGGAATTTTAAGTACTTACCATCCGCGATTTTTAGTTTAAGCTGAGCACCAGCTGAAACTTTTCCATTTTGAAGTACGTTTTTCCAGGGAAATTCAGCCCCTGATTTTTGTGCAGATATTCTCTCCCATTTTAATTCGGAGACTTTAATACCTAATAAAGATTCTGCGTTCTGTCCTATTTTTTTACTAAAAACTTTATTGGTGAGAAGGATTTGCTCTTTTTCATCGATAATGATCACGCCTTCTGAAAGTGTATCAAAAGCAGCGTTGACACGTTCAGGTATAACTGATGACGGGTCGAGCTGCCTGAGTGTTCGGAGCATAAAAACCAGGAATACAAAAAAACCTATGACCATGGTGAAAACACCAAGCTTGAATATAGGTTTCTTAAAAAAACCAAAAAATGATTCGGTCTTCAGTTCCTTAAACCTGAATTCAACATTTCCCCAAAATTTTCCTTTCTGCAGTATGGGGACGATAATGTGTGATGTGGTGGATACTTTTTGATTGTAACCATTCCACAGATCAACATGCTTATTCGATTCAAAAACCAGTTGGCCTGATTTTAAGCGAATACCTGCAGATAAAATATCGTCGTTACGTTTGATGATATAACGAATCAGTTGCTGTATTTTTTTGATGTCCTGTGAGGGGGCTAAAACTGAGAACTGAATTGCTAAAGACTCACTGACCTTAGTACGAGCATCCAGCATATATTTATCTTCATCTGGAGCAAAGCCCAGCATATCTGCTGTTATCAGTATGCAGCTCGTCAGCATTACCAGGGCAAAGCTCATACGCATTGCTGGAAACAAGGTGCTTAAAGAATTTTTCAGCGTATTCATTTAATTCGGTGTTAGAAATGGCGAATGGTTATTAAATTATGATACAGGTGCTTTCTACCAAAGTGAGTTGGCAATTTGCTAGTAACTTGTTAAAAGTATAGACAGGATTAAGCAGTTATCAAATTTGTACTAGAAATATAGTAACTATTTCAAATGCTTATTTTAGAATATGACGGTTTAAACTATATTATGCTGGAAAAGGAAGGTAGGGTGCATTGTGTGCACCCCACGTTTAATTGCTGGTTAATGCTTCTTAGATGCATTGTCCTTGGCTTTTATATGTTTTAATAAATCACCAACTTCATCATTTGATTCATCTTTACCGGACTCTTCAATGTCATCTTTTTCTTTGGCTTTATCTTTATTGGCCTGATTTTTTAGAATGGGCAGTGGGTCAAATTTATTTAATAAAGGAACGGTGGACATTAAGCTGGCTAGTAAAGAGCCTCCACGAAGAACCCAGCTCACGAAACCTGCAGTTAAACTGATGCTGGAGGCGAGCACAACCTGCGCTTCTATATGGGATTCCTCACTGTTGCGTTCTTTATCACTATGAATTTGATGGTTTAGCTCGTCAATTTTCTGAAATAAACGTGCTTCTTCATCAGAATCAAATTCATATTCGCTATCCAGGTAAGCGCTAAGCTTAGCCTGATTTGATAGTTGATCATTGAGTGCCTGAAGTTGAGATAAACTTATGTCTCTTATTTGTTGTGGGGTTTGAGAAATAGAGATTTTCGATATATTATTGGTCTCAGTTTTTCCTGCCTCATCTCCACTTTCATTGTTAGAAACTGTTCCTGTTTTAGAGGAGCTATTATCTTTAATAAGGCTTTGTACCTGTTCTTTCAGGTTCTCGCCAGTTTCTTCAGAGAGCTCTTCAGTCTCAACTTCAATTGGGTCCTCTATGTTAACTTGAACAACTGACTCATCAACTAAAGACGTTGGGTTGGTGGCAATATTTTGAGATGGATTTATATTTACCTGGGGTTGTGGAGTCCCAGCAATATTTTCTGTAGCGGGGAGTTCTATTTTTGGTTCAATAGTAATATTGAAGGTTGATGTTACAGAATCTCCTGCAGCGGTGATTACACTATAAGTGAACTGATCATTTCCAGTGAACCCATTATCTGGGATATAACTTATCGTACCATTTGCTTCTACAATGACTTGACCATTAGTGGGCTGAGTTACACTGTTGATTAATGCTCCAGGGCCAAATCTGTTATTTTGCAGGACGTTAAAGTTTGATGCTGTATCGGTAGAAAGAGAAATGCTATCACTGATTATATCGCTTACAGGTTTGATGGTGATATTCACGATTCCAGTTTCCGTATCTCCTGCTGCCGTGGTTATGGTGTACAGAAACGAATCAGTGCCATTATAATCGGTATTCGGCGTGTAGGTAACAGTACCATCATTAATGAAGGTTACAGAGCCATTGCTTCCCTGTGATACAGAAGAAATTATGGCTCCCGCTCCGAATGAATCATTAGCTAAAACATTAATTGATGCTGCGGTATCTTCGTTAGTGATTATCGTGTTATTGACAATATCGGAAACAGGGATGACGGTTACTGTGACCAGGCCAGAAGTAGTGGCGCCATTCCCATCATCCAGAGTATAACTAATGCTATCTTCACCGTTAAAATCTGTATTTGGAGTATAGTTGAAACTGCTGTCAGCATTGATTGTAACCGTTCCGTTAGCGGCTGAGGCGTTGATAATAGATAATGTATCACCGTCTATATCACTGTCATTTAATAGTACGTTTATATTGTTGATTGCCGTGTCTTCAACAGTACTAGCGGTGTCATTAATAGCGATCGGGGTATCGTTGCTATTAGCTACCGTTATGCTAAAGCTCTGGTTACTATTTAGAGTACCGTCATTAACATTGATGACAACCGGGTGAATACCCACTTCGGCATCGACCGGGATTCCGAATAGCGTTGCGGTGCCGTCACCATGATCGGTTAAAGTCAACCAGGCGGGTAGCGTTGTAGCGGTAATAGAAACTACTTCGATATCCACATCACTGGTGGTGATGCTGTAACTGTAAGTAGCATCTTCGGTGGCAGCAGTGACCGCGGTTGAATCAAATAACGGTGTATCTTCAGCACCATTGATGGTGATAGAGACCAGCTGAGTCACTCCATCGGGTGCCGTGAAAGTATAGTTGTCTGTGAGTATCTCACCTGTATCGAGAGCCTGTACGGTGGCGTTGGTATTGTCCAGCTTATAAGTCCAGCTGTTGCTGGTCATTTCGAAGGTACCGTAGCCATTAACACCTGCTGTTATTGCCACATCGACAAAATCTGTGGGAGCAGAAGTATCAGTATCAGTGATGAACAGGGTACCGGTTGACGTCAATGTGCCGTCTTCGGTGACTGATCCTGTGGTGGTGCCGCCAATAACGGCCAGATCGTCAGAGCCATGAATAGTTATCACCACATTGTGAGTTGTGCCATCGAAAGAAGACACGGTAATCGTATCGGTAAGGGATTCGGTTAAACCCAGAGCCTGAATAGCGGCCTGGGTATTATCAGCGGTATAGTCCCAGTCACCGTTAGTAGCAATGTTCAGGGTGCCATAGGTGCCGACGATGGTTTCAGCGGTAAAACTGGCTTCCCCGGTATCGACATCAATGATGTTTAAGGTGCCGGATGTACTGATGTTGTTGGCGATTAGCAGAACATCTTCCTGAACTGAACCTGTGTCAGTGCCTGATATGGTGGCGGCATCGTCAACGGCATTGACGGTCACGGTCACCGTGGCCGTTTCAGTCACGCCACCAGAGGTGACGCTGTAGGTATAGGTGTCAGAGCCATTGAAATTGGCATCCGGGGTGTAAGAGACGGTGCCGGCATTGGCATCGACAATGGCCACGGTGCCGTGAGTGCCCTGGGTGATGGCCGTGATGACCGGCGTGCCGTCAAAGTTATCGTTACTCAGCAGATTACTGGTGATGACATTATCTTCATCAGTAGTAATAGCATCGACTGTAATATCAGCGACCGCATTAACGGTCAGGCTGATTACCCGGGTAGTGGTGTGGCCATCATCATCGGTGATGGTCACGGTAAAGGCATCGACCCCGTTGTAATCGGCGTTCGGCGTGTAACTCCAGGCACCGGTTTCCGCATCAATAGTGGCCGTGCCGTTAGACGCTGCAGTGGTGACACTAAAGTAAGTGCTATCGGTAAAACCATCGGCTGTATCGGTCGCAGTCAGCGTACCGGTGATGGCATTGTCTTCATCTGCACTGCCGC
>JAAEMR010000101.1 GCA_024225395.1 Gammaproteobacteria bacterium | reverse complement strand
TGGATATATATTTAACCTGAATTATTCATAAACACATTATGAGATCAATTTTCAGCTTGCTGCCATTAAAAAATTTAACAAATCGCAACTCTGCGGCAGTTATTCCGGCACTTACTGTCGGTATCGCTGATTTTTCCTTATAATACTGCAAACAATATCTGCTTTTCCTGATTGCAGCATTTTGAAAATACGTTTAAAAGGAACGTGTTTATATCGGAGTTTGATCTTTGCTCGACGTGCCAGCTCATTAAGAATTTCGACATCAATTCCGCTGCTCTGCCCGTTCTGATCAAAAATAATATGCGGCTCCCAGCTTCCCAATGCTGCTATAAATTCTTGCCCATTTGATACACTTGACAGAAAGAGCAATCCTATAACCTGAATTATTCATAAACACATTATGAGATCAATTTTCAGCCTGCGGCCATTAAAAAATTTAACAAATCGTAACTCTGCGGTGGTTATCAGAAGAGTGTCCGGCACTTCCTGCCAGTATCGCAGGTTTTTTCTCATAATATTCAGAGCGGCACAGATGTTTTTACGGAGTCAGAGCCTGCCTGTCCTGCCGGCCCGTAACAGTCATAAGATATAGTTTTTTTTCAACAGAACATCAGGTTATCCAGGAGATCGCAGGAGGCCGAAGACCTGAAAACTCCGTATCACGATATTTTTCAGCGGGAACGATGAGGGCAGTTCGATTTTAATGCGGGTTTTCAGCACCCGAACCCTCGCTCCGACCTTTAATAAACGCAGTCGGATCGTCTCGAAAGTCGCGTTCG
>JAAEMR010000100.1 GCA_024225395.1 Gammaproteobacteria bacterium | reverse complement strand
GTCCTGCGGTTACCAAAAATCAACCACCCGAAACTGGTCGGTGTTAGCAGTAATCCGGGCATTGCCGATTACCCGGGTGAAGTCAGTTAGTTAGAGAAAAATTCACTACGAAGCAGATGAAGAAAAACTAGCACAACACCTGTAACTCTTCGTGCTCTTCGTGCCTTCGTGCCTTCGTGCCTTCGTGCCTTCGTGATGAATAGTTTTTAAGGTTTAAGCCTGATAGTCGACATAAAAGAATTAATCGCTCGATCAAATACTGAAACGGACTCAATCAATTTAGCGGTACCTGCTCGAAACTCTGTCGCCAGTCCAAAACTGGTCATATTTTTAATTTTATCACCCTGCCTGTTCACAAACACATATTTCCCTGTGATTTTACTTTTCCAGGATAGTTTCGCGTGAACCGATTTTGAGTCAACGTCTACAAATTCAACCCAGACACCCGGTTCCATAGCCTGTACAGTTTCCAGAAAATCATCGTTACCATCATCCATTTCAGTTATGAAATCAGTCTCTGGCGCAGAATCCATGATAATTTCATCTTCGATGAAAATACTCCCATTAACCACGCAATCAGTAAATTCTTGCAGGTTATGAATCACATCCTGAGTCTCGGAAACCGTAATTTCGGTAATCGTATCACTGGTTTTATCAATTTCCAGATTATTTTCTATGAATTGAATTTCACCGGTATCATCCTTTGACAGGATTATATCCACCGATGAATCGTCGACTTTACTTTCATTAATTTCAGCAAAGGCTTCATCCATATTTTTCTCTGGCCAGATAGTTTGATCATCTAGCCTGGTCACCAGGTTTTTACTGGTTTGCTTCACCACTTTGGCATGTTCAAGAACCAGCATTTGAAATACTTTATTCTTCCCGTCAACATCAATTTTTATAAGTTCCATACCATTCGATAACGCACGTAATAAAGATGGTAAAGTTTTTAGCAGTTTCTGTTTATCTTCTACATTATGTTTGGCTATAAGTGTCCAGATTAAGGTAGTGGTAAGACGTTTAGCGTTTTTCCAGTGACTTGAAGATTCTCCCTGAGTCAGGAATATATGATATAAAACTGACTTCCAGATACCATCCAGAAAGTCTATAGCTTCAAAACTAAGCTCATGTTTCTCCAGTAAATTATGGATAAATATCGAGGCAGCTTCATGAGCCTGTTCTATTTTTTCATCATTCTCCTTTTCAGTCTGTTTCAGCTTTTCAACTGTTTGTTCAACTTTATTACTTTCATCTTTCAAAAACTGCTGGAAGTCATCCATGGCCTGCTCGAAAATAGCAATATCCTGATCAAATTCATTCAACAAAAATTCTACAATCTCATCAATTTTCTGGATCAGAATTTTTTCCTGTTGCTGGCCGCTACTCCACCCGAGGGATGCCTTGGAAATACTATCCAGTAATTGCCGTGCAGGGTGTTTTTTATGATTAAAAAAACTACTATCCAGAATGGCGACTTTTAGAATGGGTATCTGTAATCGTCCGATCAAAACTTTTATAGGATCAGGCAAGGCTTCATCATCAAAAAAGAAATCAAACAGCATCGACACAATATCAATAATTTGATTATCTGCATCACGGCTGTTCTGACTATTATCCTGTTTAAAATCAACAAGCTGTTGATTTAACTGTGCTTTTAAATTTTGTGGATCAACTGCTGCGGGAGGTTGAGAATAAATACTGGTTGATTGCAGGTTGGTCAACGCTGACATATATGCAGTATTCAGCGCACCGGACGTTAAACCAACCATAGGGTTTGAGTCACTGCCACCTTGCTCCTGCTGCTGTAACATGGAGTTTTCAATACTGCCTGTCTGCATCGGTGGAAGATGACCTGGTGTTAATACCTGCTGCAGCATTGACAACAGGTTCCCATCGACTGGCGGCTGATTCATAGTGTCAGAGGCAAGACCTTGCTCTTCCAGTGTTAACGCATAACCTGAATTATCGAGCTGTTCATCAGAATATGACCTGGAAATTCGGTTTGCCATAAATTTGGTGGTCTGTTTCATCCGTTCATTCGATGCCTGAAACTCTGGTAATATGCCCTTCTGGATAAAATAATCATTTAACTCACGGTAAAAGTGCCCGAGGTTAGACATCACAAACTTGTCAAATAATTTATAAAAAATAAGTTTGACCTGGATCTCTGTTTGCAATAATTCAGATGCAGCATGAAAACTGTCGCAGATGGCTCTGGGATCAAGGGGGTTTTGATCATCCTGAATCTGTTTCCTGTGCAGGATAACTTTAAACCTTTCAACTACAGCAAACAGGTCATCTTCAAAATGAGGACGGGCTTTTGAAACCATGTTATCTATGGCTAACTG
>JAAEMR010000099.1 GCA_024225395.1 Gammaproteobacteria bacterium | reverse complement strand
TGGTGGAGACGGGGGGAATCGAACCCCCGTCCGCCAGTCCTCTGCCATTGGCTCTACATGTTTATTCTGATCTTTGATTTAGCGAGCTGCTACCCGTCAGACTAAGAAAACAGCAAGCGATTCCGGTACTTTTTTAGTGCTTCGGCCCCGAACGAGCTTCCATCACGATTCTATGAGAGCGATGCCTGATCGTTCCCGAAGGAACCTGGACGCATAGACACGGCTCCAGTCAGACAGCAATCTACTGGTTATTAAGCAGCGATTGCGTAGTTGTCGTCGTTTGCAACTATATGTTTGTAGAAGAGTTAACGAGATTTTCCACATTCTCGACATGCACCTCAGGTTTTGTAACCGACGTCGAAGCCAGGTCGTCCCCAAGATCTGGTAGTATAATCTATTTGTGTGTTTACAGGCTACCTTCTTCATCAAAGTAAGACATAAAAAGGCTAATTTAGTTGCCTAAATAGTTTGGTGGTAAGAGATTTTTTCCGTTATTATCCTGCTCTATTTTCAGCTTTTATAAATAAAATAATTAAACCTATGATCGCTATTAAAGGTAGTCCTGCTTTATCTGATTTTAGAATTCAGAAACTTATTTCTGCTGTCAGACCTTATGGTGTCACTCAAATTTCCAGTCATTATGTCCATTTGATTGAAACTCAAAATGATCTGGATGACAGTGAGCTTTCTATTGTTAAAAACCTGCTGGAATACGGACCTAAGCTACAGGACAGGCAACTCGAAGGCACGTTATTATATGTGGTTCCCCGTGTTGGTACTATTTCTCCCTGGTCCACCAAAGCGACTGATATCGCTCATATCTGTGGTCTTCATAATATTGTAAGAATCGAACGTGGCATTGAGTATCAGTTACAGTTTGAAAGCCATTTATTTTCTGAAACTTTATCATCGGTTCCTCTTAAAGAAATTAAGAACCTTTTGCATGACAAAATGATTGAACAAATTTTTGACACTGAGGACGAGTGTAGAGCTTTGTTTTATCAGCATCAGCCTAAACCTTTGACCCGTGTTGATATTTTGCAGGGCGGCAAATCTGAATTAGAGACAGCCAATAAAGATTTGGGTCTGGCACTATCAGATGATGAAATCGATTACCTTGTTGAAAGTTATTCAGGGCTAATGCGAAATCCAACTGATGTAGAACTGATGATGTTTGCTCAGGCCAATTCCGAGCATTGTCGTCACAAAATTTTCAATGCGGACTGGACAATTGATAGTGTGGATAAAGATGAATCTTTATTTGGCATGATTAAGAATACTTACAAAATGAACTCAGAAGGCGTTTTATCTGCGTATCATGATAATTCAGCTGTTATCGAAGGTTTCCCTGCAAACAAGTTTGCGCCGGATAATTCGACAGGCATTTATCATGATGATGCGACTCGATTAGACATTTTGATGAAAGTTGAAACTCATAACCATCCTACGGCTATTTCACCTTTCCCCGGTGCTGCTACGGGTTCCGGCGGAGAAATTAGAGATGAAGGTGCAACGGGTCGTGGTTCAAAGCCAAAAGCCGGATTAAGCGGCTTTTCTGTTTCAAACCTTAATTTACCTGATTTGCCTCAACCCTGGGAAAAATTTTACGGTAAACCTGAGCGGATTGTTTCAGCCCTCGATATTATGCTTGACGGGCCTCTGGGAGCGGCGGCTTTTAATAATGAATTTGGCCGGCCCAATATCTGTGGTTACTTCCGCAGCTATGAACAATCTATAAAAGCGCTTGAAGGTCGTGAGGTACGCGGATATCACAAACCTATTATGCTTGCTGGTGGAGTCGGTTCTATAAGACCTGAACATATTGATAAACTCGATATTCCTGCTGGCAGTAATATTATTGTACTCGGTGGTCCTGCAATGTTGATTGGCCTCGGGGGTGGTGCGGCATCATCCATGACCAGTGGTAGCAGTTCAGAAAACCTGGACTTTGCTTCAGTACAACGTGGAAATCCTGAAATGGAACGCCGTGTTCAGGAAGTCATTGATCGCTGTTTTTCTCAATCTGAAAATAATCCCATTATATCTTTGCATGATGTGGGCGCCGGAGGTTTATCTAACGCATTACCCGAGCTGGTTAATGACTGTGGAATGGGTGCTACACTTGATCTACGCAAAATTCCAAATGATGAGCCCGGTATGTCTCCTCGTGAAATCTGGTGTAATGAAAGTCAGGAACGTTACGTGCTGGCTGTGTCTGATGAGCGTCTTGATGATTTTATTCAGTTATGTGATCGAGAACGGTGCCCATATGCTGTTTTGGGTAAAGCCACTGATGAACAACAGTTAATAGTTTCTGATGAAGTGTTTGATAATAAACCAGTGGATATGCCTCTCGACATTTTGTTGGGTAAACCGCCTAAAATGCATCGTGATGTTATCCATGAAGAAGTTATTCAGGATGTTTTTGATCGATCTGCACTAAGTATCAAGGATGCGATTCACCATGTATTACAGGCTCCTACAGTTGCTGATAAAACGTTTTTAATCACTATCGGTGATCGATCTGTAGGTGGATTAATATCTCGTGATCAAATGGTCGGACCCTGGCAGGTACCCGTGGCTGATGTTGCTGTCACCCTAACTGATTTTGATACCTTTACCGGTGAAGGTATGAGTATGGGAGAAAGAACACCCCTGGCACTGCTCGATGCCGCAGCTTCCGGGCGTATGGCCATTGGTGAAGCGCTGACAAACCTTGCTGCGAGTTACACTAAAGATCTGTCACGAGTCGTGTTATCGGCTAACTGGATGGCTGCTGCCGGTCATCAGGGTGAGGATGCGCGTTTATTCGATACCGTTAAAACGGTCGGCATGGAGATATGCCCGGAGCTGGGTATTACCATTCCGGTCGGTAAAGATTCTTTATCGATGAAGTCAGTGTGGAGAGATGAAGACGAGAATAAATCAGTGACTGCGCCTCTATCACTCATTATTTCTGCTTTTGCGCCTGTTTATGATGTACGAAAATCAGTAACGCCTGAGATTGTGCCAGAGAAAGAGAGTGGATTATTTCTATTTGATTTAGGGCAGGGTAAGAACCGAATGGGTGCTTCTGTTCTGGCTCAGGTTTATTCTCAAATTGGTCAGCGTGGTCCTGACCTGGATGATGTCGGGTTGTTCAAAAGGTTTTATCTGGCAATTCAGGAAATGCTGGATGACAACTATCTAATGGCTTATCACGATCGTTCTGATGGAGGCCTGGTTACTACGCTTTGTGAAATGGCATTTGCGGGTAGAACCGGGTTAACGGTTGATATTTCCAAACTGGGTGATCAGGTCACTGACGCTCTGTTTACTGAAGAACTGGGTGCGGTTATCCAGGTAAGGAGAGATAACTTTAATAATATCAAGCAAGTTATTGATAAATATAAATTAAGTGCTTGCTTTCACCCGATAGGTCATATCAATGACAGTGAAGAAATTATCCTGTCAAAGGATAAAATTAAGGTCTTTTCTGAGTCCTTAACCAGCTTAAGACGTAGCTGGTCATTAACGACCTATCACATGCAAAAATTACGTGACAACCCTGAATGTGCAAAGCAGGAGTATGACTCGATTCTGGAAAATGAAAAGCCAGCGCTTTTCTCGGAATTAACCTATCAAACTGATGATGACCTGAGTGCTCCGTACCTGAATAAGGGTGCCAAACCTCGAATAGCCATATTGAGAGAGCAGGGTGTTAATGGTCAGGTAGAAATGGCTGCAGCTTTCGCTAAGGTGGGATTTGAAGCAGTAGATGTTCATATGAGTGACTTGCTCAACGGTAACATGGACCTTGATTCTTTCCGTGGTTTAGCTGCCTGTGGTGGTTTTTCCTATGGCGATGTATTAGGTGCAGGTGAAGGCTGGGCCAAATCTATACTTTACAATAACCGTGCCTACGATATGTTCTCGGCATTTTTTGCTCGAACTGACAGCTTTGGACTGGGTGTTTGTAATGGCTGTCAGATGATGTCTAATTTACACAGTATTATACCCGGTGCTGATAACTGGCCGCATTTTGTCAGAAACAAATCTGAACAGTATGAGGCAAGGGTATCTATGGTTGAAGTTTTACAATCTGATTCATTATTTTTTCAGGGAATGACTGGTTCACGTATGCCAATCGTTGTAGCTCATGGTGAAGGTCAGACTGAGTTTAGGTCTGAAAATGCCTCAGAATTAACGGATGATCATACTGCCTGTGTGCGTTTTATTAATAGAAACAGTCAGCCAACTGAGCTATATCCTGCCAATCCAAACGGTTCGGCTGAGGGTTTAACGGGTTTCACTAACAGCGATGGTCGTTTTACAATCATGATGCCGCACCCGGAGCGTGTCTTTAGAGCTGTTCAAAATTCCTGGCAATCGGCAGATTGGGGTGAGGATAGTCCATGGATGAGAATGTTCAGAAATGCTCGGGTTTGGGTGGATTGATTCTGTTACGTTCTTAGGCCTCGCAGCATAAGCACATCAAAATGCAGAACTCGGTTTTTATAGTTGATGTTGTTTACGGGGCTTCGGTTAGAATACTGCTCGTTGCCGTCCCTGGCCTCGCAGCATAAGCACATCAAAATGCAGAACTCGGTTTTTATAGTTGATGTAGTTTACGGGGCTTCGGTTAGAATACTGCTCGTTGCCGTCCCTGGCCTCGCAGCATAAGGCCGTCCCTGGCCAAAAAAAACGGGCAAAAAGCCCGTTAAATAATCACCAAGAGGATAAAACTAAATAAGATCGTTTCTTAAAAGGAGGAGAAACGACCTAAGTTAGTCCCCTGAGAATGGTGAGTTCTCAGGGAAACACGGTAAAACTTACTGTGCTGCTGGAGCTACAGGTGCCGCTGGAGCAACTTGTGGGGCATAACCATATCCACCCCAGTAAGGATTAGTGCCGTAACCATTGTTATTGCTGTTTCCATAGTAGTTACTGTATCCGTTACCATAACCGTTTCCGTAATAGTTACCTGAACCGTTTCCGTAACCGTTACCATACCAGTCAGAATTTGCATCCATGTCTGCATCCATATCAGCATTAGCACGTCCTCTAAAACTCATTGAGAAGTCCATCTCTCCTTCACCATTACCACGACCTGCTCCACGACCGTTTCCACGACCATAGCCATTTCCATAATAGTTACCGTAACCGTTTCCGTATCCAGAACCGTTACCGTAGTAATTGCCATTGCCGTATCCATCGCTATTATCACCCCAGAAAGCCTGAGCTGAAGAAGTTACTAGAAGTATTGCTGCAGCAGTGATTAATTTATTCATAATATGTAATCCCCCATGAAAGTTTAATATTTAGTAATCTTTAAACGTTACACTTAGAATATTAGTAATTACTTATATTGTCAAGTAATAATATTACATATGTTAATGAAATTGAAAATAAAGTAGAGAAGGTAAAATGAATTATGTTATTGGTAAGAAATTTCTGTCAGCGAAACTTATGACTTAAGCTTCGCTTCTACGGTGCTGCCCGGTTGAGGGTTTTTTAATTCAGGTTACTTCCAAGCCAGTAAGTTGCAAACTGGTTGGCTATCCGCCCATTTCTAGATCCTCTCTGGGTTGCGAAACGCAGCGCTTCTGTTCGAGTTTCATCGGTTAATTTCAGCTTAAACTTATGTAATGATTGCTCAACAACACCGAGGTATTGTTTTTGGGTAAATGGATGGAAAGATAGCCATAAGCCAAAACGATCTGATAATGATATTTTTTCTTCAATGGCATCACTTTGATGTAACTGACCATCCTGTACACTGCTGTCCAGATTATCCTGCATAGATTCAGGCATCAGATGACGACGATTCGATGTGGTATAAATGAGTACGTTATCGGGCTGCTTTTGAATAGAGCCTTCCAGAGTAGCTTTTAATGCTTTGTAGGATTCATCATCACTTTCAAAAGACAGGTCATCCATGTAAATAATATATTTTCGGTCATTGAGCGATAGTGTAGTAATAATATCAAACAGGTTTTCAGCTTCCTTTTTAGACACTTCGACCATGCATAAGCCTTCATCCTTAAATTGCTGTAGCTGGGCTTTGATTATGGATGACTTTCCAGTGCCCCTGGCCCCCCATAAGAGTGCATTGTTTGCAGGATGCCCCAGCATGAACTGGCGAGTATTTTTACTCAGTATTTCAGCCTGTCGCTCAATATAAAGTAACTCCGATGCATCAACCAGGTGGTAATCAGCGACACCTTGCAACTGGGATTTTCTCCAGCGATAAGCATGAAAAGACCAGTCCTGGTCAGCTGTTTTCTCAGCGGGCATGATGACTTCCAGTCGATCAAGTAAATCATCCAGTCTCTGAAAAAGTTTGTCAGTTTTCAAAATTATAGATCCAGTTTTTTATATTTAATGCGGTGGGGTTGATCTGCCTGTTGCCCGAGGCGTTGTTTACGGTTGGCTTCGTATTCAGAATAGTTTCCTTCGTAAAAGAACACTTTACTGTCGCCTTCAAAAGCCAGGATATGGGTAGCGATACGATCAAGAAACCATCTGTCATGCGATATAACAACGGCGCTGCCTGGAAATTCAAGAATTGCTTCTTCAAGTGCCCGCAAGGTTTCAACATCAAGATCGTTGGTGGGTTCATCGAGTAACAGCAGGTTACCACCGCTTTTTAATAATTTTGCGAGATGAACCCGGTTGCGTTCTCCACCGGATAAATCTTTCACTCTTTTCTGCTGACCGGCTCCTCTAAAGTTAAAACGTGAAACATAGGCGCGAGAAGGAACTTCATAGGTTCCAACCGTGATATTGTCCAGACCTTCAGATAACTCTTCCCACACGGTGTTATCACCCTGTAAATCATCTCTTGACTGATCAACATAGGCTGTTTTTACGGTTTCACCAATTTTAATCGTGCCTTCATCTAGCTGTTCTTCACCTACCAGTATTTTGAATAAGGTTGATTTACCCGCGCCATTGGGTCCGATAATGCCAACAATGCCACCCCTGGGTAAATTTATATCTAAGTCCTGGTACAGTAACTTGTTACCGAAAGATTTCTTTCCAGCTGTAATTTCAACCACAATATCGCCCAGTCTGGGTCCGGGGGGGATATACAATTCATTGGTTTCAGATCGTTGTTGATAGCTCTGGCTCGACATTTCTTCAAACCGACTGAGTCGTGCTTTGCTCTTGGACTGACGACCTTTTGCGTTACTACGAACCCATTCAAGCTCATGCTTCATGGCTTTAATTCTGGCCTGTTCGGCTTTAGCTTCATTCTCCAGACGATTTTCTTTTTGTTCCAGCCAGCTGGAGTAATTTCCCTGCCAGGGAATTCCGTGACCTCGATCCAGTTCGAGTATCCAGCCTGCAACATTGTCGAGGAAATATCGATCATGGGTGACCGCGATAACCGTGCCGGGATATTCTTTGAGAAAACGTTCCAGCCACGCAACTGATTCCGCATCCAGATGGTTGGTGGGTTCATCCAGAATTAACATGTCGGGGTTTGAAAGTAACAAGCGACATAATGCGACACGACGTTTTTCACCACCGGATAAGTTTTCGACGCTGGCTTCCCACGGGGGAAGGCGTAAAGCATCGGCTGCAATTTCTAGTTTACGCTCCAGTTCCCAGGCACCGGCAGCATCAATTTTTTCCTGTAACTCTGCCTGTTGAACCATTAAGTCATTCATTTCATCATCTGACATGGGCTCTGCAAATTTCATGCTGATTGCATTGAAGTCATCCAGTAATGCCTTTGTTTCGGCAACGCCCATTTCTACATTGCCACGAACATCTTTGGAATTATCAAGCTCAGGTTCCTGGGCAAGGTAACCGATGTTAATGCCTTTCTGGGGACGGGCTTCACCGATAAAGTCCTTATCGATACCGGCCATAATGCGTAGCAGGGTAGATTTTCCCGCTCCGTTATAACCCAGGACACCAATTTTTGCCCCGGGGAAAAAGTTTAATGAGATGTCTTTTAGTATTTCAGTCTTTGGCGGGACAACTTTGCCAACGCCGTTCATTGTGTAGATGTATTGAGCCATGATGTATCCGCATTAAAATGTGAACGTATATTAACCTGAATTAGATATTTTTATTGAATAAATGTAACTACCTCAGTGTAATTAATGAAGTCATAAATATCACCACGAAGATCACGAACTACACCAAGAAAAACAAGCACAGATTGAGAAAATAAGAGCATAAATCAGCCATTACCATGATATTAAAAACTTATGCCATATTTTGACCAGTCTGCGTCAACTTCGTGTACTGAGTGGTAAAAAATTAAAGTGATTGATTAGTGAAACTCGCTGAGCATTCAGGGTTAAATTTCAGTAATAATCTGTAGCTTTAACAGCTATAAATGTGATATTAAAAATGCTTAACAGTGAAAATAAAAAAGCTTTTTATTCTGTTATAAGTGGGTTCTATAAACTTAGTGAAAAAACGTATGAACCAATTGGCTCTTGGTCTGGTATTTTAAGCTATAAGTTTTATAAAACATCGATAAATTATTTAAATACCCGACCAGCATTATGGCTAATATTCATACTTGTAAGCAAAAGATTTTATCCGGCTGTATTTCTATCCATGACAGCAACATAAAAAACAATTCAGAGATTGCAACATGTCAATGAAAAAACAGCAAAGGGAAAGTTATCTGTTTGGTAGTAATGCAGCCTATTTTGAAGACCTTTATAGCCAGTACCTGCTGAATGAAAATTCTGTTGATGAAGAATGGCGAGACTGGTTTAAATCACTCAAAAACGATTCGACTCGTGTCGATGCTGATCATGTCACTATTCGTGAACAGGTTAAACAGGCGGTTCAGAATAAAAAATCCTCTTCGGTATCCGTTAGCACCAGTCAACATGCCTATCAATTAAAACAGATATCTGTTTTACAATTGATCAATGCGTATCGATTTCGGGGTTACCAAAAAGCCAAACTTGATCCGCTAGCACTGACAATAAATGATGTTGGAAATGAATTATCCATTGAGGCTCATGATCTATCACAGGATGATTTAAAAACCGTATTTTCAACCGGTTCCATGTTTGGTATCGATGAAGCACCTTTAGAGGAAATTATCGAGCGCCTGCAAAAAACCTATTGCGGTGCAATTGGCTCAGAATTTATGTACATAGCCAATACCGAACAGAAAAGGTGGATTCAGGAAAAACTTGAATCCGTCATGGCTAAGCCAAATTTTAAGCATGGGCGGCGGATGCGGATTCTCGATCGTATTATTGCGGCTGAAAACCTGGAAAAATATTTGCACACTCGTTATGTTGGACAAAAACGGTTTTCACTGGAAGGCGGCGAATCTCTAATCCCATTGCTTGATAGAGTCATTCAACAGGGAGGCAAAGAAGAGTCAAGAGAAGTGGTTATAGGTATGGCTCATCGCGGCCGTTTAAATGTATTGATTAATATTCTGGGTAAAACACCTAAAGATTTATTTGATGAGTTTGAAGGTAATGTAACCTGGAACAATAAATATAATTATGACGTTAAATATCATCAGGGCTTTTCTTCTGATGTAAATACTGAATCTGGACCGACCCACCTTGCGCTGGCCTTTAATCCATCGCATCTGGAAATAGTAAATCCGGTTGTTGAAGGTTCCGTGCGTTCCCGTCAACGTCTGTATAATAAAAAATCTATTAGTACGACCGATGTTATGCCTGTTTTGATCCATGGGGATTCGGCATTTGCAGGGCAGGGTGTGGTGATGGAAACTTTTAATATGTGCCAGACACGTGGTTATCACACCGGTGGCACTATCCATATCATCGTCAACAATCAGATTGGTTTTACGACCAGTCACCCAAAGGATATGCGCTCCACGCTTTACTGTACGGAAGTTGCCAGGATGGTTCAGGCTCCCATCTTTCATGTTAACGGTGATGACCCGGAAGCTTGTGTTTTTGCGGCCGAACTGGCAGTTCAGTACCGTAAAAAATATCATCGGGATGTGGTCATAGATATGATCTGTTATCGACGTTATGGTCATAATGAAGCAGATGAACCTGCTGCCACTCAACCTAAAATGTATGCGGCTATTCGCAACCATCCAAGGCTCGTTGAAAAGCATTCACAGGTTCTAATCGATGCGGGTGTGATTGACCGTGCAACCGTTGACAACATGATCAGCGATTATCGAAAAGCACTGGATCACGGGGGAACGGCAGCACTGAATGTAATATCGGGATTAGAAAACCAATACAGATTATGCTGGGAAGCTTATACTCATGGAGACATTAAAAGAATACCTGATACTTCCCTGAACATTGATCATCTGAAAACAATCGGTAAAACCCTGGTACAACTTCCAGAAGGCTTTGAGTTACACCACCGGGTTAAAAAGGTGATGGAAGCTCGAGCTAAAATGCTGGATGAAGAAGTTTTCTGTGACTGGGGTTTTGCTGAAACAATGGCCTATGGCACCTTGTTATCCGAAGGTAAGTCGATCAGATTGTCGGGGCAGGACTCTGAAAGGGGTACTTTCTTTCACCGGCATGCCGTTTTACATGACCAAACTGCCGATGGCGGCTTACATGTTCCGTTAAAACAGTTACAAACCGGTGAAGCTCGTTTCGAAGTAATCAATTCCTTCCTGTCAGAAGAAGCTGTTCTGGGGTTTGAATATGGTTATGCTTCCACCGATCCTGAAACCCTGGTGCTGTGGGAAGCCCAGTTTGGTGATTTTGCCAATGGTGCCCAGGTTGTTATTGACCAGTTCATCTCTTCTGGAGAAGTGAAATGGGGGAGACTGTGTAATCTGGTTATGCTGTTACCTCATGGTTATGAAGGACAGGGACCCGAGCATAGTTCAGCCAGGCTGGAAAGGTATTTACAACTTGTTGCACAGGACAACATGCGTATTGTGATGCCCACTATGCCTGCTCAGATATATCACCTGTTACGTTCCCAACTGGTGGGTGATTTTCGCAAACCACTAATCGTCATGACGCCTAAAAGTTTACTCAGGCATGAAGCTGCCGTATCGCCGTTAAGTGATCTGGCTGATGGTCAGTTCAAACCTGTTATAGAAGAAGCGGATGAACTGGATGTTAAATCAGTAAAACGGCTTATTATCTGTAGCGGTAAAATTTACTTTAAATTGCATGAAACCAGGCAGCAGAAATATGATAACAGCACGGCAATCGTTCGAATCGAACAACTTTACCCTTATCCCATTGAAGAAGTAGGCGATATTCTCAATCAATACCCCTACCTTGAAAAAGTAATCTGGTGTCAGGATGAGCCACGAAATCAGGGTGCCTGGTGGTATATAAAATCCCTGTTGATGGATTCCTGTAAAGATATAACAGTGGGTTACGCAGGCAGGCAGTCATCCGCGTCACCTGCGGCTGGTTATATGGGACTGCATCTTGAGCAGGAACATCAACTTGTGGCAGCAGCCTTTGAAATGTAGAAAAACAAATTTCCGGAGAAATTTAACATGTTAGTAGAAATAAAAGTTCCTGTTTTGCCAGAGTCAGTGACTGAAGGTACATTAGGAGCATGGCACAAACAGGTGGGCGACACGGTTAAGCAGGACGATATTATTGTTGAGCTTGAAACCGATAAGGTGGTGCTGGAAATCGTTGCAACAGCGACAGGAGTTCTCTCTTCAATCGACATGGAAGAAGGTACTAATGTGACTAATAACCAGATTCTGGGAAAAATAGATACTGAAGCTGCTGCAGTAACGGAAAAGCAGGCTGATGCCGGCTCTTCTGCAAAAAGTTCAAAAGCGGGGCCTGCCGCCAGAAAACTATTAAAACAAAATGAACTCTCTGAAAACCAGGTTACTGGAACGGGAGCCAAAGGTGCAATCACTAAACAGGATGTTGAGAAACACCTGAAAGCAACGGCTACTGTGGCTCCGGCAGCGACAACTCCTGAGCAAACGCCTAAAATTGAAGCTGTTTCGTCTGAAGGGCGCAATGATCGCCGGGTTCCAATGAGCCGTTTACGATCAAGAATAGCCGAGCGTCTTAAAGAAGCACAAAATACGGCTGCTCTGTTGACCACGTTCAACGAAGTAAACCTGCAACCTTTGATGGAAGTGCGCACGAAATATAAAGAGTCTTTTGAAAAAATTCATGGCACCAAGCTGGGCATGATGTCATTTTTTACCAAGGCATCGGTAGAAGCGTTGAAACGATTTCCGGCGGTGAATGCATCCATTGACGGCAGTGACATCGTCTATCATGACTATTTCGATATAGGTATCGCAGTGAGCTCAGAAAGAGGCTTAGTGGTACCCATTTTACGCAATGCTGATGAAATGAGTTATGCCGATGTTGAGAAAGAAATACGTAATCTTGCCGGTAAAGCCAGGGATGGGAAACTGGGTATTGATGATTTAACCGGGGGCACGTTCAGTATCACAAATGGTGGTGTATTTGGTTCCATGTTGTCTACACCTATTTTAAATCCGCCTCAATCTGCCATCCTGGGGATGCACACTATTCAACAAAGAGCGGTGGTTATAGATAATGAAATTGTCATCCGTCCCATGATGTACCTGGCACTGACTTATGATCACAGAATTATTGATGGTAGTGAAGCAGTTCAGTTTCTGGTGACTATAAAAAATGTTCTCGAAGACCCTGCCAGACTGATTCTCCAGGTTTAGTTTTTTAAAATGTAAATAACGGTAGCCGGGTAAATAAAGCTACCGTTTAATAATAGTATCTACGCCGCGTAATTTAAAAAATCAAAAGTGTATCACCACGAACAGCATGAAGGTAGATTATCACGTGATATAAGTTTTCAAAACTATAGCAATAACTGTTTTATCCAGCTATTTTTTAAGTATGTTTAATTTTCTTAGTGAGCTTTGTGGTAAAAAATCTTTAAAATGATCAAATATTGAAACTCGCAGTGTAGCCCTAGTAATATATGTTTTTCGGTAATGACGGTGTTTTGAGTAATTTGATATCTTCACTGGATAACCCCTCTATTAGCTCCTCCAGATCACACTCTTTAATTTTTCGACCTTGCTGATTCATGAAAACAAATAGACTGAGGTCAGTGGCTTTCCACTTTAGCTTTGCACGGCCAACTTTATTCTTTGCGGTTTTAATTTCGAACCAGTCACCAATGGATAAGTTCTTTGCCGTGGCAGTCAAGTCACCATCTGTTGTTTGATTATTACCATGAGCGAGTTTTAAGTTTCTGCTCGGAGCCCTGTCGAATTCGACATTAGGCCTCTCGTTTGCCTCTTTATATTCAGCGATTAATTGTTTTCTGACTCTATGACGGTGTTCACTGGAATAATTCAGCGTAACCAGACCAATTTCAATGGATGTTAATAAAGACTTAAAAGAAATCGATTCAAACCTGGGGTGTGGTCCCTTTTTATCCGTATTGAGAAACCAGCCCAGTATTTTAGCAATATTAACTGAGTTTTTAAATTCGCCGGATTCCTGCCCCTGGTTATTAGCAAGATGAAGTAGTAATAGCTGCCAGTCGTTGTAGAAAAACTGCATGGTTTCCTGTTCTAGTAGCAGATCTTTGGTAATATCATCAGTAAGCTGAAGCAGTTCCTGTTTAATTTTTTGCTGCAGCTCCAGTTTTTCTTCTTTTATCCTGTCCAGACGCACTTCTTCAAGTTCTTTAAAGGTCTCGTAGCTTTCAATGAGTGGCTGATAATCACTCAAGGCTGGTTTTTCTATTTCCAGTATTGAGTCAATTAATGATGCAAGAATAGCCAGGCTTTCACCCTGATGTTTACACCTTAACTCAAAGTCAATAATTGACTGTAAAAAGTCATTGACGGGGTGAGAACTGGAACGAAAAAAGAAAGGGTCGATAAGCACCAATTCCAGAAGAGGGCAGGAAAGTCTCGATAATTGAGTTTTTAACGGCGTGGATAACAGGGAATTATTCAGTAAACTGGTAAAATAATGGGCAAACGTATGGATATCAGTGGCCTGCTTTTTATCAACCAGAGGTATTAATGTTTTTTTCAGTTGAGAAAACAGGTTGACGAAATTCACTGTTCCATTTTCTGTAGAAAGTTTAAATTCCTGAATGCTATTTTGTATCGCTAACTGTTTTTCCTTAACCTTATCGATATGTTCTTGTATTGAAGTAACATTATTTTGTATATCAGCAGAGGGTTGCTGCTTAACTTTCTCTGCAGTATCGGTTTCTTTTTCCTCAGGTTCAGTGCTAGTACTTTTAATATTTTTTTCTACTTTATCGGAGGTTTCTGCGGTATTTTCAGTTTCCGGTGGTAAAAAAAGTGCGGCATCAGTCAATTCCACCAGAATATCTAAATGGAACAGACCGAGGTCTATCTGGTTATAAAAATTACCCAGTTGCTGATCAAGAGTATGATCGAATAATCGAAATAAATGGCGATATTTAAGAGCCGTCAGGTTTAAGGTTTCTATACTGGCCAGAAACGCCTTGCAGAGTTTTAGCGGAGAAATAGGGTTATCGTCATTATTGTCATCAGAGCGGTGAACCAGCGTTTTAAGGCGTCTTGCAGTATTTTGTATCTGGTTCTTATGGTTAAGTTGGTGTTTGGAACTTATTGAATCAAGAATATCCCGGATTTGATCCGCTTTATGATCTGACAGACCTACTGTAGGAGACTGGCTGTAATAATTGACACTAAGTCTGCTGCGACTTATCGATTTGAAGTCGGAAAAATGTTTTTCAATCTGGAACTGAAAGGCATGCCTGACGGTTCTTTCCCTTTTTATTAATTGTTGTTGAAGAGGCTGTATATTTTTTGCGTATTGCTCGATTTCCGTTGGTATATCCATATGAATAAGACCAACAAACATTCCTTCCAGATAATTTACGCAAAAATTAACAATCTGCTGATATTCTGAAGAAGGGCTTCCTTTATCGAAGCGAGGAAATGGTTGTAAAACTGGTATCATCTAAACACGAATTAAATAATCTACTACGATAACTTTGACGTTTAAAAAAGGTAATAATTACCTTCATTTATAATTATACAGATGCAGTGAATAATAGTCTGTAAACTACATAATAGTCTGTAAACTGGTAATTACCCAGTATCTATTGACTGTAAATAATGCATACATTACAAATTTGGCTTATGAATAAACCTGAATGTACATTTTTTAATATTTTAAGGGTTAATATCAGCAGCCAGTCGGTCTTAAAAAATACTACACGGATTAACCGGATAAACTTTACGACGTGAACACTCTCTATACATCATTTATAGCCCTGTACGCTGGATTTTAACAGATGCGATTTTTTATACTTATTTTGCTCGTGCTGTCATCTTCATTGAGTTATGCAGTTGATCCGTTACTTAGCTTACGTATAGGTGAAGCAGAGAATAAACTGAAAGTTATAGAGGATTCATTTGCTGATCCACAATCTTTAGTTCAACCCGAAGTGTTGCAGGAATTCCAGTCACAGCAAATGTTTATAAAACATATCTCTAACCAGTGTATCGCTATAAATGAGAAAGCGATTAACAAAAGTGCTGATGATCTCGATTTACTTGGGCCGCAATCTCTATCAGAAACCCCGGATGTTATTAACAAACGAGAAAGCCTGAACCAGAGTATGTTAAGTAATGCGCAACAGTTAGCCAGTTGTAGACTGTTATTGCTACGAACACATGAAACAATGGAAATAACTTCACAAAGACAACAGCTTGCGCTGACGAGTGAATTACTGGCTAAAAAGAAACCCCTTTATGATAATTTAAAAAATGTGATTCTACATCCGACTCAAATATTCAGTGCCAGCGTTGGTTTCCTTGAAGCCGAAGCAGGTTTAAAAAATATAGCTGACCACTGGGTTCAATTGGTTTTAATTATTGGTTTATCGCTGATACTCATCGTAGTAGTTAAGCGTTGGTTAAAGGCGAGTTTGAAATCTCGCTGTGCATCGGATCAACAGGGTTACTTTAGGCACTTTCAAATTTCATTTTTGGCATGCTTAAACCGGTTTCTCGTTTCATTAATTTTAACGTCGGTTTTAAGTCTATATTTTCTTTATTACCTGTTAGTTGATAATACCAGGTATTTTGTTGCGCTGTTTTTCTGCGGATTTTTTTTATATACCCTTTTGAGCCTGACTATAAGAGTTCTGCTCAACCCCTGTCCTCCAGGTAAAAAGTTTACCCGGTTATCTGAGGATGTTTCAGCTTTGTTAGCTCGTAGGCTTCGACTGTTGAGCAAGTTGCTGCTAGCTGGATTTCTTATGTATACAGCGTTGGAAATTCATCAATTTCCTGAACTAATTACCGCATTGTTACGCAATATCTATTTATTTTTACTGGTGCTTAATCTTATATGGGCTATCTGGTTACTACGCTTTTATGAAGGTGTAGGGAATATTCTGTTATTACGCAGTTTGATGATTGTGGGGTTAATTGGCTGCCTGGTAGCTGACTGGCTGGGTTATTCAAATTTGGCAATGTATATCCTGCTGGCTATTACTGGCTCCATTTTATTATGGATTATCACTACTTTTATTATTCGAATATGGACAGATTTTCTGGATAGTATGGATGAGGGAAGAGCCCCGTGGCAGCAACGCTTTCGTAGTCTTATTGGGCTTAAATCAGGTGAATTTATACCCGGTTCAATCTGGTTTCGTTTTACTTTTGCTATCATCGGCTGGTCTATATTCCTGGTGGCTTTTCTCAGAATCTGGGGGTTGCCGGATACTATTTTGATAACGCTGAAAGATAGTGTCATCGATGGTTTTAATATCGGAACTGTCCGAATTGAACCGCTAAAAATAATTTTTGCTCTACTGACTTTTGCCATCATGCTGTCCATTGTGGGCTGGGTAAAACGGCGCATGGATAAAAGCTGGTTAAGTCGCTCCCGTATGGATAGAGGCTCGAAAGAAGCAATGATATCGCTGACAGGTTATTTCGGAGTAGCCGTTGCCTTTCTTATCGGTCTATCTATTGCAGGTTTTGAACTTGCCAATATTGCGTTAATCGCCGGAGCATTATCTGTTGGTATCGGTTTTGGATTACAGAATATAGTCAATAACTTCATATCCGGTGTAATTTTATTATTTGAACGACCCATAAAAACGGGTGACTGGATAGAGGTCGGTGGCACCGAGGGTTACGTTAAAAAAATCAGCATACGATCAACACAAATCCAGACTTTTGATCGAGCCGATATCATGGTGCCTAATTCCGAATTGATTTCCAGCCAGGTCACCAACTGGATGTTTAGAGATTCTATTGGCAGAATCATCGTGCCTATTGGAGTTGCCTATGGAACTGACCCTGAGAAGGTAAAAGAAATACTGCTTGATATCGCCTATCAACATGATTCTATAATCACGAAAAGCCCGATTCTGGCTAAACCCTGGGTATTTTTTAAGGAATTTGGAGATAGCTCACTGAACTTTGAGTTACGCTGTTTTATCAAGGTAGCTGATGATCGAAAAGTTGTTACCAGTGATATTAACTTTAAGCTGGAAAAAGCTTTACGTAAAGCAGGCATAGAGATCCCTTTCCCGCAAAGGGATGTGCATATTATTTCGGCTAAAGAAACTTGAATATTCGTTAAAGTCAGCAACTTTAACTCAAAATATATCACCGCAAAGGTTGCAAGGGTGCGCAGAGGAATATACAGGTTTTCTCTTTCTTTGAGTTTGAGCTTCATCGTAAAATTTATTCATTTGTGAAGGATTGAAACAGGGCGACTAAATTTGTAACTATTTTTTAACTCTGCGGACCTCTGAGTCCTTTGCGGTTAAATGGTTTTATTGAATAACGTTCAGAAAATCTAGTTGAAAAACGTTATACTTCCCGGTTTCTGATCCTTGAATTAATTGCTACATCAACATGCCTGAAAGAATTCGCGAAATACCCTATAACTACACCTCTTTTTCAGACAAGGAGATAGTCTATCGCCTGATGGGTGAGCAGTGGTGGAAAGTACTCAATAAATTGCGTGGGGAAAGGCGTACAGGTCGTTCAGCTCGTATGTTATTCGAAGTGCTGGGTGATATATGGGTGGTGAAACGCAACCCGTATCTGCAAGATGATTTATTAACGGATAATAAACGCCTGAAACAGTTAACAGCTGCACTTTGTCATCGCCTGTTACAAATTGAAAAGCGTGCCGATAACAATAAACAAGCCCTGGCGTTACTGGAAGCAGCAAGGAAAACCGTTGGTGATTTTGAATCCTGGTTAAATAATCTGGCTACCCAACGACACAAAATTGCTAGAAAACTGAGAAAAATCACTAAAAAAGACAATATTGATTTTAGTGGACTGGCGAGAGTTTCTCATACCACCGATGCGACTGACTGGCGTGTCGAGTACCCGATGGTGGTTTTAACGCCGGATACTGAAGCAGAGATTGCTGATTTAGTGCATGCCTGTGGACAACTTAATTTAACGATTATTGCCAGAGGCGGTGGAACAGGTTACACCGGTGGGGCCGTTCCTCTGTATGAAAACACAGCGGTAATCAATCTCGAAAAGCTGGAAAAACTGGGTGATATCGTCAAACAGGTATTACCCGGCACTGATAAAACCGTCAGTACTATTTTCACCGAAGCCGGTGTGGTCACCAGGCGAGTGACAGAAAAAGCGAATCATCAAAAACTGGCGTTTGCTGTAGATCCAACTTCACAGGATGCTTCCACTATTGGCGGCAATGTAGCGATGAATGCCGGCGGTAAAAAAGCGGTTATCTGGGGAACCACACTGGATAACCTGTTGAGCTGGAAGATGGTCATGCCTGATGCCAACTGGCTCGAAGTTAAACGCTTAAATCACAACATGGGTAAGATTCATCTGCAGCAGCAGGTCGATTTTGAAATTACTCGTTTTGACCGGGTAAGCGGTAAACCGATCGAACAAGCGCAAATTCTCAGCATACCCGGTGCATCATTTCGTAAAGCAGGTCTGGGTAAAGATGTCACTGATAAATTTCTGTCCGGGTTACCGGGCATACAGAAAGAGGGCTGTGACGGATTGATTACGTCATCAACTTTTGTGTTGCATGAAGTTCCTGAATTTACCCGTACAGTCTGCCTCGAGTTCTTCAACCCGGATGCAGGGAAAGATGTCTCTGCCATTGTTGAGATCAAAGATTATATTGATCAGACAAAAGGCGTTTTTTTAGCCGGTCTGGAGCATCTCGATGCGCGTTACATCAAGGCGATCAAGTACAGTACCAAGGCTAACCGGGCTGACCAGCCGAAGATGTTACTGCTGGCTGATATCATCTCCAATGATGATGAATTGTTGGCCAGAACTTGTTCAGACATTGTTGAACTGGCGAATAAACGTGAAGCCGAAGGTTTTATAGCGGTCAGTGAACAGGCCCGTAAACGTTTCTGGTCAGACCGTGCACGAACCGCTGCCATATCTGCGCACACCAATGCCTTTAAGATTAATGAAGACGTCGTTATTCCGCTGCAAAATCTGAGTTTATACAGTCGTGGCATCGAGACCATTAATATAAGACATTCTATTCGTAACAAGATCGACAGCTGTTTAGCCGTCAAGGAATATCTGCTGGATAAACAGTCCGAGCTTATACAGGGTTCTGACAGTAATGAATTATTTGTCTCCAAAATTGATTTTGCCTTAGATCATTTAACGACACAGGTCAAACAATGGGAGCAGTGGACAACTTACTCGGAATCCCTGGCTTCTGATTTTTCAGAACAACTGGATTTCCAGTTTCATAATGACGATAAAATTATTGATTGTCTGCTGAAAAAACGGATTGTTGTCAGTTACACGCAACAGATAAAACAGCATCTGGATGAGATTTTTTCAGGGCATGAATATGAACAGATAAGAAAAGACTATTCGTCTATTCATGAAGCGGTTAAAGATTCACGCCTTTTTGTAGCGCTGCACATGCATGCGGGTGATGGAAATGTGCATACCAACATCCCTGTGCATTCTGATAACTACGAAATGTTACATCAGGCAGAACTGGTTGTTGAGGAAATCATGCAGTTGGCAACTTCTCTTGATGGGGTGGTTTCAGGAGAGCACGGTATTGGACTGACAAAAATACAGTTTCTGGAAGAGCATAAACTCCAGGCTTTCGCTGACTACAAACAGAAAATTGATCCTGAACAGCGATTCAATAAAGGTAAATTGCAGAAAGGTTCCGGCCTGCAAAATGCTTATACGCCGTCGTTACGATTACTGGAACAGGAAGCGCTTATTCTGGAATACAGTGATCTGGGTGCGATTAATGATTCGATTAAAAATTGTCTACGTTGTGGAAAGTGTAAACCGGAATGCATGACACATATCCCACGAGCCAACTTACTGTATTCACCACGCAATAAAATACTTGCCACCGGTTTGATTATTGAGGCATTTATGTACGAAGAGCAGACTCGCAGAGGCCTGTCTAACCGGCACTTTGATGAATTGAATGATGTGGCTGATCACTGTACTACATGCCATAAATGTCTGAATCCATGCCCGGTGAATATTGATTTTGGTGACGTCAGTATCGCCATGCGAACGTTGCTCACGAATAATAAACATCGTCGTTTCAGCCTGGGTTCTATGATCGCTATCTGGTTTTTGAATTTACAGGATCCTACGCTGATTAAACTGGCCAGAGCCTTTATGCTTCAGTTAGGTTTTAAATCCATTCGCTGGTTGCGCATGGGCCTGAAAGTATTTGGCCTGGCGCCCAGACGCAAGGAAAATGCACGGGCGACCACCGGTAAACCGGTGGTAAAACAGCAGGTGATTAACTTCGTTAGAAATCCTGTACAGGCTAATGTCCCGAGCAAAACCATGCGGCAGTTGCTCGGTGCTGATGATAGTCAGTTGGTGCCGGTTATTCGTAATCCGCAAATTCCGCAGGATGAACGGGACTCTGTTTTCTATTTTCCCGGTTGTGGCTCGGAACGCCTGTTTAGCCAGGTCGGTCTGGCCACTATAGCCATGTTGTACGAAACAGGAGCCAGAACCATTTTACCGCCTGGATATCTCTGTTGTGGTTATCCTCAAATTGCCGCCGGTAAGGAAGCTATGGGGCATCAGATCACCACGCAAAACCGTGTACTGTTTCACCGCATTGCCAATACCCTGAATTATCTGGATATCAAAACCGTCATAGTTTCCTGCGGAACCTGTCTGGATCAACTGGAGAAATACGAGTTTGAACGCATTTTTCCCGGTTCCAGAATCATGGATATCCATGAATATCTGGTAGAAAAAGGATTAACCCTGGAAAGTGCTGCTGATACAAAATATATACTGCACGATCCCTGTCATACACCGGTTAAGCAACAGGATCCAGTTCAGGTAGCCGCTGAGTTAATGCAGCAACCTGTAGAGCTCACCGATAGATGTTGCAGTGAATCAGGCACATTAGCAACTGCACGGCCAGATATCTCACACCAGCTATTCAGCCGAAAACTTGAATCTATGCAGGGTGCTAAAAAAGCGGTTCAGGCTGGAAATGATCAGTCGGAAGTGAAATGTCTGACAACTTGTCCAGCCTGTCAGCAGGGATTATCTCGTTATGAAAAGCTAACGGGTATGAGCACTGACTATATCGTGGTCGAACTGGCTAAACAAAAATACGGTGATCAGTGGTTGAATGATTTTCTACACAAGGTGTCGCACGGCGGTATGGAAAAGGTTCTGTTGTGAGTTTTATGCACCACGAAGTCACGAAGGACAGGAAGATTTTTTACACAATAGCCATACTGATTCTTTGTGCGAATAACTGGAAAAGTGTACTCAAATAATAACGCCTTACTGAATTAATTAAATGATGATAAATTTTTCCATTCATATTTTCTTTGCTTCGTGCTCTTCGTGCTCTTCGTGCTCTTCGTGCTCTTCGTGCTCTTCGTGCCTTCGTGGTGAATTGTCTTTAGGGTTTTGTAATGTTAAATAGTTATAATTTTTTTGTAACAGGCCATAAAGGTTTTGAAACGGCTTTATTTCATGAAATACGTGAAATTGTTTCGCATGTCGATGATGATGCTAAAAAAATCAAAAAAGTCTACGGGGGTATTGAGTTAACAGGCAGTATTGAACTGGCATATCGTATCTGTATTTATTCTCGCCTGGCCAATCGTGTGTACATGCCGCTGAAAACTTTCAGGGCTGAGAATGAAGAAGCGCTTTATCAAGCGGTGTACGATGTTGACTGGTCACATCATTTAACTTCCAGAAACAGCTTGTCGGTGTCTGCTACTTTATCCCGTTCTGATATCAATCATAGCCACTATGCATCGCTAAAAGTTAAGGATGCCATTGTTGATTATTTTAGAAACACTATAGGAAGTCGGCCTATCATAGAAAAACAGCGACCTGACTTACACGTTCATTTAAATATTAATAAAAATAATGCCACTTTGAGTCTGGATTTATCGGGACAATCGCTGCATTTACGTGGTTATAGATTGCAACACAGCGGCGCACCGTTAAAAGAAAATCTGGCCGCGGCTTTATTAGTTCAGGCTGGATGGAATCGTGAAACAGCAAAAACGCACAGTTTAATTGACCCAATGTGTGGCTCAGGAACCTTTGCAATTGAAGCGGCAATGGTAGCGGCTAATATCCCTCCGGGACTCGATCGTGAGTATTTTGGTTTCTTACGCTGGTTACCGCATGACAAAGTTTTGTGGGAAAGCTGTCTTAGCGAAGCGGAAGAGGGTATTGATGAGCAGGTTGAGTGTGAAATATTTTCCAGTGATAGCAGTGAGAGAGCGATACAGGTATCACAGGATAATGCGATGCGGGCTGGTGTTGAAGATTTGATTCATTTTGAAAAAATGGATATCGAATCACTCAAGCCGGACTGTGTTAACAAGCCACCCATTATTATATTCAATCCACCTTACGGGCAAAGACTCGAAGCAGAGCAGGGACTGGGTAACCTCTATACTCAAATGGGAAAAATCTTGTCTGAGTTTAAAAATAGTTCTGTGCACATTATTTCTGCAAATCCCGATTTACTGCATCGTTTACGATTAAACAGAACGGCTAAAAAGTCAGTTAACAATGGTCAGATTCAATGCGTTTTTGCATCCTTTGATATTGCTAACTCAATTCAGGCTAATCCAATTCAGGCTAATCCAATTCAGGCTGATCAAGCTCAGCCAGTCAAATCTGATGACGTGAAGCAACCGGTTCAAAAAGTATCGCTAGTCGATTCTAATGATCCCGAGGCGAATGCGTTAAAAAACAGGTTAATTAAAAATAATAAACATATTTCGCGCTGGGCGAAACGAACTGGAGTGAGCTGTTATCGAATTTATGATGCTGATTTACCTGAATTTGCCTTCGCACTGGATAAGTACAGCAATGCGCTCAATCCTGATCAGACCTGGTATCACTTATCAGAATACCAGGCACCAAAAACAATACAACCCGAAACAGCTGAAAAGCGAATCAGGCTGGCTCAGGCAGTGGTTAAAAAAGTGTTTGAAATTGATGATGACGAACTATTCTGCAAATTACGTCAGCGACAACGTGGCAAACTTCAATATGAAAAGCAGGATAAACAGGGCGAGCTATTCCAGGTTATGGAAGGAAATGCGCGACTACTGGTTAATTTAACCGATTACCTGGATACCGGTCTTTTTCTTGATCATAGAATAACTCGTCAAATGGTTTCAGAACTGGCTAAAGATAAAAAAGTGTTAAACCTTTTTTGTTATACAGGATCAGTAAGTGTGCAGGCAGCTTTAGGTGGTGCTGGTCAGGTCATTAGCGCCGACATGTCTGCAACCTATATTAACTGGTCGAAGGAAAACTTTGAATTGAATGAGTTGATGAATGAGAATAAATATAAGTTCATCCAGGCTGATTGTGTTGATTTACTGAACCGCCCAGAAGAGTATGATCTAGGAGATAAGTTCGACCTGATTTTTCTTGATCCACCGTCCTTTTCAAACTCTAAGAAGATGCATGATACGCTTGATATTCAACGTGATCATGAAGATTTAATTCTGCAATCGATGACTCTTCTGTATAAAAAAGGCAAGCTGATCTTTTCTACCAATAAAAAGGGTTTTAAGTTAAGTGCTTCGCTGCTAAAAAGGTTTGATATTACAGATATAACCCGCCAAACCATTCCAGAAGATTTTAAAAGGCGACCTAAAATTCATCAGTGTTGGGAAATCAAACATTAATCGAAATGCTTTAACCCGTATTTGGTTCATGTGATGTGAATTGCCAGATAAACAAATTGATCTGCTAGAATCTTATCTTAACTAAAATATAAGCTTGATATGTCTGACCTGCCTAATACTGATAATTATCACGACCTGTTTATAAATAACACTCCGATGATCGATGTGCGAGCCCCCATTGAATTTGATCAGGGCGCGTTTCCGAATACTATCAATGTGCCTTTGCTGGATGATGTACAACGCGAAAAAGTTGGGAAAAAATACAAAGATGCAGGCCAGGATGAAGCGATTCAATTAGGGTTAAAGCTCTCTACACCTGAAATGAGAGAACAACGATTGACTGATTGGATACAATTTATCCATCAAAATCCTGATGGCTACCTGTATTGTTTTCGTGGTGGTTTAAGGTCACGTACATCCCAGGCATGGTTAAAAGAGCAAGGTATTAACTACCCCTTAGTTACAGGTGGTTATAAGGCCATGCGGAATTATCTGTTGCAACAAATTGAAGAAACCGTACAACATACGCCTTTTGTAATTTTGAGTGGATTGACCGGCTCAGGTAAGACAAGAGTGCTTAACAAAACCCGGTATCCGGTCGATCTGGAAGGTTTGGCAGATCATAAGGGCTCTGCTTTTGGTCGTAATGTTAATGATTTTCAACCGACTCCGATAAACTGGGAAAACCAGCTTTCTATTTCCTGCCTTAAGCATAGGAACTTAAATCCTCAGGCAGGTATATTGCTTGAAGATGAAGGCAAATTAATTGGAAGACTGCTTATACCCCTGGAATTTCATAAAAAAATGGTGATTTCACCACGGATATTCCTGGAGCGAAGTTTCGAACAAAGAGTGACGATCATTCGTGAAGATTACTTTTCTAACAACTGGCCGCAATACCAACAGAAATTTGGTCTTCAGGCTGAAGAATATTTTTCATCATTCTTACTGGACAGTTTATCTCGAATTAAAAAAAGACTGGGTGGAGAGCGTCATGCTCAAATTCATACTGCATTTAGTAACGCCTTAACACACCTTTTCAAAACGGGTGAATTTTTACTATTTGATGAGGCGATCAAACTACTGTTACTCGAATACTATGATCCAATGTACCAGTATCAGTTAGAAAAAAAACCAAAAGAAGTTGTTTTTCGTGGAACAGAAAGTGAAATTATTGAGTGGTCTAACCATCATTTACAGGAGATGACATAACATTCACGATGCTATAGATGAAAAAGCCCTGTCCTGTTCGACTAATAGCAGGATTCTGTTGAGCTATAAATTCCCAGAAATATAATCAGATTACTCGGCAAATTCTAAGTATATTATTGGTTTGTCATTAAAATGATGAACTAACCGCTAACACAAACAGTCTCAATTGTTTAAGCAGAAGAATAAAACCAACATGAAAAAAATAATAATTTTAGGACTGGTAGTAGCCATTATTGCCGTATTCATGGTGTTTGATCTTGGCCAGTATCTAACTCTCGAATATATCAAATCCCAACAGGCGTCTTTGCAGGATTTTTATCAACATAATACTGTTTTAACTATTCTAGGTTTTCTGGGTATTTATATCATTGTCACCGCTGCATCTTTACCCGGAGCCGCTATCATGACACTCGGCGGAGGTGCCATTTTTGGTCTTGTAACGGGTGTCATTATTGTTTCCTTTGCCAGCTCAATCGGTGCCACACTGGCATTTCTTGTCTCTCGATTTGTGTTACGTGACAGCGTACAGAATAAATTTGGCAAAAACCTGAAATCGATTAATGCAGGTATCGAGAAAGATGGTGCGTTTTACCTGTTTGCACTAAGACTGGTTCCGGCATTTCCGTTTTTTGTCATCAACATGGTGATGGGGTTAACTCGTTTGAAAACCTGGACTTTCTATTGGGTGAGCCAGCTGGGTATGCTCGCCGGCACTATTGTTTATGTAAATGCAGGTACGCAACTGGCTCAGATCGAATCGGCATCCGGTATTCTCTCGTTCAATCTCATCCTATCTTTTGTTTTACTGGCGATGCTGCCTTTTATCGGGCGTAAAATTGTCAATATTATTAAAATAAATAAAGCATTAAAGGCTTATCCTAAACCCTCAAAATTTGACACTAATTTAATCGTTATCGGGGCTGGGTCTGCCGGTCTGGTTACTGCTTATATTGCCGCGGCAGTTAAGGCAAAGGTAACCTTGATAGAAAAGCATAAAATGGGTGGAGACTGTCTGAATACCGGTTGTGTTCCATCGAAGGCTATTATCCGGTCTGCAAAATTTCTATCACATATATCCCGTAGTAAGGAGTTTGGCATTAAAGAAGCAAAGGCTGATTTTGATTTTGCCGAGGTGATGGAAAGAGTCCAGTCTGTCATCAAAAAAATTGAGCCGCATGACTCTGTGGAGAGATTTACCGGGCTGGGTGTAGATGTTATTCAGGGTGAAGCAAAAATAATATCTCCTTATTCTGTGGAGGTTAATGGTCAAACCATAACAGCCAGGAATATTGTTGTGGCTACTGGAGCAAGGCCTTTTGTGCCACCGATTGAGGGTCTTGATAAAATAAAGTATTACACTTCTGATAACTTGTGGGAACTGCGTGAAAAACCTGAAAAAATGGTAGTTCTGGGCGGTGGCCCTATTGGTTCTGAGCTCACCCAGAGTTTTAATCGATTAGGTGTGGATGTTACCCAGATTGAAATGGCACCACGCTTGATGGGACGTGAAGACCCGGAAATATCGGAACTGGTTTTACAGAAGTTTAAGAGGGAAGGGGTTAAAGTACTGCTAAACCATATGGCTAAAAAGGTCATAGATAGAGACGGGCAGTCTTTTTTGATAGTTGAACACCAGGGTGAAGACATTGAATTGCCTTTTGACACCTTGCTGGTAGCGGTTGGTCGTGCGCCGAATACTTCCGGGTTTGGGTTGGAAGAGCTGGGCGTCAGCCTGTCTCAGCGAGGAACCATAGAAGTCGATGAGTATTTACAAAGCAGTATGCCGACGATTTATGCCTGTGGCGATGTCGCTGGTCCCTATCAATTTACTCATACTGCTGCACATCAGGCCTGGTATACATCGGTAAATTCACTGTTTGGAATAGCACGACGTTTTAAAGTCGATTATTCAATTATTCCCTGGGCTACTTTTATTGAGCCTGAGGTTGGCAGGGTAGGTTTAAATGAAATTGAAGCCAAAGAACAGAATATTGCCTATGACGTCACTACTTATGGTATCGATGACCTGGATCGTGCTATTGCCGATAGTGAAGCGCATGGTTTTATCAAAGTTTTAACGGTTCCGGGTAAAGACAAAATACTGGGTGTTACCATCGTTGGCGAACATGCAGGAGATTTGATAGCAGAATATGTGCTTGCGATGAAGCACGGTTTAGGCCTGAATAAAATACTGGGTACAATTCATATTTATCCTACTCTGGCCGAATCAAATAAATTTGTAGCAGGTGAATGGAAGCGTGCACATGCCCCACAGAAGCTACTCGAATGGGTGGCTAAATTCCATCGCTGGAGAAGGTCATAAGTGTAATTTCTAACATATGATCAAAAGCTGCTTTAGAAGCTCTTATTAACTATTCAGAAACTCTTATTAACTATTAAGTTGATTTACAAAATATCACTCCAAAACTGCATTAACTTAAGTTAAATTCAAGTATCAAATCGATTGTTATTCATAATATAAATGCCCCAGATGAATACTTTTCCTAAAACACTTGATTATTTATGGACAATAGAAAAGAGTGTGTTTATGCTTTAGCATAACCGAGGAAATATAATGATTACTTACGACGAACTGTATAAACAAATCCATAAAATTACCGAAGTATCGAATGTTTTTCTATATCTGATAGAAGAACGTTCAATGTGTGACACTCAGATAACTTGTGACCTGTTTTTTGATTATGTCGAGAAGGTTAAAAACCATCTGGAAATACAGGATAATCACTTATACGCTTCTATTTTGAGAGATGGTGATGATAAAGCTCGAAAGGTTGCAGAAAACTTTATGTCTGGCTCTATAGAAATTAAACGCATTTTCCAGAAATACCTTAAAAAATGGTCACACCCTGGCAAACACCAGCTTTTGATCACTAATTACGATAAATTTAATTCTGAGACTCAGGAAATTTTCGAAATGGTTCTAAATAGAATTCAGGATGAAACTGAACATTTGTATCCTTTGATTCGTTCTATCAGTGGCAATATGCAAAAAGTCGCTTAAAATTTAATCATTCTACAGAATCGAGGGTTTACGGGTAACAGTAAGCCCTTTTTGTTTTTAATAATAATCTTTAATTAATTTTCCTATTTGATTCTATTTCCTTAAAAAGGAAACTTATCGTTGTATTATCGATATAAATAGGATTAACTAAAATATATTAATTATTTAAAATACCGTTATACATCTTTACTGTTTATATAAGAGTTTTGTTGAATGTTATTACTAGTGACTATTTTAATTGGCTTGACGGCACTAATCTTTATGTTGTTGTGGCTTAAAGAACGAAAACATGCCAGTGATGTTGAGATAGTAGCTTACGGTTTACGTGCAGCAGATGACAGCGATGACAATACCAAGACCAGTATTTCAGTCATGGAAGCTGAATTTGATGAAGCAATTGATAAGCTGAAAGAACTCGACGAAATTCACCAGGATGAATGGGGCAACTGGGTATGGAATAAAACCGGTGAACAACTTGGTAATCGTGACTCTTAAATAAATTTTGGGTTTGTTAATAAGATTTCAAATATTCTTTTTGGTACGAGTTAATTTTATCCTGTTTTTGCAGAGATATTCCTGATAAAACCCTTCAAAATTAATTATTCTCTTTTCCGGTATTTTAGCAATCTACAGCTATACTTCTCTTAAATGCTAAGAAAATTAATAATGACCAGTTAAGAATGTCTGACTCTCCTACTCATCAACAGCAATCTGATGATTCAGCTGCCGAGCTATTCCGGTTAAGCCTGAGTCATCTCGGTAAATACAGGCTTTCTATCACTCCAGTTAACTATGCGCTGATTTATTTTTATCTTTCGGGAGATGATTTGTCGCTGAATGAAAAGCTGGATGAGTTATTTAAGAACATAGAAAAATGGACTGATGAAAAAGCTAAAAAACTTTTCGACCGATATATTTGTGAATGTAAACCTGATTCGAAAGAAAATGAAAAATTACGTCAGGAACTGCTTATTACTGTCGCTAATATTCTCGGTATGGTGGTCGATTTAGCAGGCAAAACCGCTATATCTAACAATTCTCTTGAAAATCACATGAAAAATCTATCTGTTAGTAAAACACCAAGCGAGATTTTGCATATTGCTTCAGAAATAATTTCAGAGACACGGAGTTTTGTGGATGAAACGAAGAAATTCGAAGCGACCTTATCCACATCATCTCATGTTATTCAAACACTGAAACATGAACTTGATGACGCACGCCGTCAGGCTTCTAAAGATTCCTTAACAGGGCTCAATAACCGGCGCATGTTTGATAAAGTTATATCTACCGCTATTGATTCAAATGTAAATGAGCAGGAACCTTTTTGTTTATTGCTTCTGGATGTAGATAATTTTAAAGAAATAAATGATAACCATGGTCATATTGTCGGAGACAAAGTTCTGATAGGTATATCAAATGTGCTGAAAAAACACATGCGGGGCAGTGACTACCTGTGTCGTTATGGTGGAGAGGAATTTGCAGTCATCATGACTGAAACACACATCACCGGTGCCTTCTCGGTGGCAGAAAATTTACGTAAATCTATTGATAAATTACGTCTTAAACAGGTTAAAACGGGTGATCAAATTGGTAAGGTAACTATTTCTCTGGGTATTGCCTGTTATCGTAATGGCGAATCAGCGGCAGAGATTATTGACCGTTGCGATACGGCTATGTATCGCGCAAAATCATTAGGTAAAAACCGCACTGTTATTGCTGATTAATCTCTATTGGTCGGTTAAATAACTGTTAATCCAGGTCGTTAATTAAAGAAGCTTTTGATGTCTCACTCAGTTTGAGACTATGAGTATAAGCGCTGTGTTCAACACCCATCGATAAATCACTTCCCTGCTTTAAAGCGTCAATCATATCTTTAGCCAGTTCAAAACGCATAAAATGGACTGAAGATGTTTTAATATCGTTGGTCCTTTCTAGATCCTCATCAGCGATGGCCCAGACCTTGTCAAAGCCTTCAATCTGAACCCAGACCAAATCTTCAATACCAACCATTTTTTCCAGTTGAATTGCCCGTTCTTCAACATCCGTATATTCAATCATATAGGTTGCTTTCCAGTTACAGCCTTCGGGCAGCATCGGGTTATAGACAGTAAGTTCTTCCTCGATACCTTCTGCTTCAAAAACTTTTTCGATTCTTAGCATTTCCTGTATCTGGTACTGGATGGTTAATCTATCTTCAAAATAAAGTGTACTGTTCGGACCGAGAGCTATTTTACGATCCTGTTTGTGTTTCATCACCTGAGATCTAAATTCGGGACGCTTTTCAGCATAGACTTCTAATGACCACAGGTCCTGACGGGATAGTTGATGTGTTTGAGACATGTTGTTATTACCTTTAAATTTTATAGACCGTAAGCTTGTTTGAGCAGGGTGATTGGATGAACCGAATCACTACCGTCATCCAGCCCGGCAGAGATATGGTGTCCAGCCATCGGGCAATCACTGGTGTAAACGTCTGGCTCATCTTTTTTGACCCGGTTGACCACCGGACGACAAATCTTCATTGCGGTATCATGAAACTCCTTCTTGAAGGTATAGGTTCCATCGTGCCCAGAACAACGTTCAATAACGCTGATTTCTGTACCTTCAATTAATGCCAGCAGTTCTTTAGTTTTGAGGCCAATCTTCTGTACACGTTGATGACAGGCCACGTGATAAGTGACCTTGCCCGGAGAACTTTTGAATTCAGTATTCAACAGGTTTTCTTTATGACGTAGCATGAGATATTCAAACGGGTCGAACATAGCCTGTTGTACTTTAGCAACTTGCTCATCTGCAGGATACATCAGCGGTAGTTCCTGTTTGAACTGTAATGTACAGGATGGAACTGGAGAAATAATATCCCAGCCTTCATCCACCAGTTCTGCCATCAATGGAATGTTATGGCTTTTTAATGTATCGACGGAATCCAGATCACCCAACTCCAGTTTAGGCATGCCACAACATTGAGTATTGGGTATGACCATAATCGGTATTCCGTTGTGCTCGAAAACCCTTAATAAATCTTCGCCTAAATGAGGTTCGTTATATTCGCCATAACAGGTGCCAAAAAGAGCGACTTTCCCTGTGGTTGTTTTGCTGGGTTGAACCTGTGTTAAATCCGGTTTATGACCTGCTGTACGTTTAGACAGTGTTTTGCTGTGGTATTCAGGTAGTTTAGCATCGTGATGGATTCCCAGAGAATCTTCCATTAAAGCACGGGTATGTTCGTTTTTATTTACTGCATTGACGACATTAACAACGATGGGAATGCTGGCAAGTTTACCTATCTTATTGGTTGATGTGATAATTTTGTCACGTAATTTGACCTGACCCTTTTTAAAAGCAATTGCTTTTGCGCGTAACATTAAATGTGGGAAATCTACGTCCCATTCATGCGGTGGTACATAAGGACATTTGACCAGGTAACAAAGATCACAAAGATAACAATGATCGACTACTTTCCAGTAATCTTTTTTAGCCACACCATCGACTTCCATGGTGTCTGATTCGTCGACCAGATCGAATAAAGTAGGGAAAGAATTACAAAGACTCACGCAACGTCTGCAACCATGGCAGATATCGTAAACCCTTTCTAATTCTTCATATAATTTATCTTCGTTATAAAAATCAGGGTCATTTTGTCCTAGAGGGTGACGTGTTGGTGCTTCTAAGCTGCCTTCGCGTGTTTTGGTGGCCATCAAATTATCCTGACTGGTAGAAAGTTACTGCTGATATTGAAAATACACCACAGACAATAAAGTCTGTGGTGTAAAAAGCTGTTAAATGGATTACTCCATGTTATCCAGTGCTTTCTGGAAACGATTAGCATGAGAACGTTCTGCTTTGGCTAATGTTTCAAACCAGTCAGCAATTTCATCAAAGCCTTCGTCTCTGGCTGTTTTAGCCATTCCCGGATACATATCAGTGTATTCGTGAGTTTCCCCCGCGATAGAAGCTTTCAGGTTATCTGAAGTGCTACCAATAGGAAGACCAGTAGCTGGATCACCCGTTTCTTCAAGATATTCAAGGTGACCGTGTGCATGGCCAGTTTCACCTTCTGCAGTAGAACGAAATACAGCTGATACATCATTATAACCTTCAACGTCAGCTTTTGCGGCGAAGTATAAGTAACGACGGTTTGCCTGAGATTCACCCGCAAAAGCGTCTTTTAAATTTTGTTCTGTACCAGATCCTTTTAAGGACATATTGCCTCCTGATAATTGTTAAGATTGAATAATAATTCAGTGCATAAAACTACACTCAATCTAGTCTAACAATTAGTGGCAAAAAGTGAATTTGAATTTAGCAATATGACCGATAAATAAATTCAATTGAAAAATAATTTAATATGAATTTAAATTAATCAATTCGTGCTTCGAGTTATGTATAAATTTAACTTTTGATTTTCATCTTTTATATGACAATAAAACGGTATAAATCATAAATCGAGGAAACTCGATGAAGGCCAGTGATCCATTCGTAAAGTGTCTGGAAAATGAAGTTGTCGATTATATTTTTTGGCATTCCTCGTGAAGAAAATCAGGATGTTATGGATTCACTGACGGGTAGCGATATTGAATTTATTACTACCCGGCATGAACAGGGCGCTGCATTTCAGGGAACCTGAAATAGTACCGAAAATTATCCGTAAAGCGTTTAAAGCTGCTCAGGCTGAAAAACCAGGTGGAAGTTTTATTGATGTCCCCGAAAATGTCGCAGCCATGCAGCTATCTGTGGATAAAGAACCTTTCAAGGTGCAAAGTGCCCAGGCACCGGTTCCCCCAGCTGACAAGATATTACCGTGGTGATTATTGACTGCCCTGTAGATTACTCTGAAAATATGAAATTGACAGAAAAGCCGGGGAATCTTGTTTGCCCGATATAGTTTTTAAAGCAGGGAAAACAAAAAAGCCACTTTACAGTGGCTTTTTTATTATGAAACAATGTGTGGTGATCCTGGGTGTGTATTATAATGTTCTAATTTATGTTTATCCGGGTTCTGGATATAGATTTCTCGTGTTTCTTCTGATTCAAAGTAAATAATCAGATCTTCATTTGTTGAACTTTCTATTACATAGGGCATGCTGATTAGCTGTTTTAGTGAATTACCTGAAACAGGGTCTGTCGTTTCAATGCGATATGTCATCTATTTCCTCCATGTTAATTTAGGTGCTGTGTGACATTAAAAGCTCTTTTTACTTACTTGTATAGAAAAAACTGACCTATCTATAGAATTTTTTTTAATTCAGGTTTTAAATCAATTGATTGTCATCAATATATGTAAATTAATTTAAGTTAACTTTGTAAGTATTTGTATTTATTATAAAAAGGGTGTTTTATGAAAGAATTTGATGTGTATTCTCTAGGTAATGCACTGGTTGATATTGAATATCATGTTGACCCGCAGCAGCTAATATCTATGGGAATTGACAAGGGTGTTATGACGCTCATCGATGAACATCAGCATAATCATCTGGTCAATTACCTGGGTGACAGTCATGAAAAAATGGCTTGTGGTGGATCTGCGGCTAACTCCCTGATTGCAATAGCCCAAATGGGTGGTTTGTGCCATTTTTCCTGCCGGGTAGCTGAAGATATTACCGGTCAATTCTTTATGCAGGATTTGAAAAAGACGGGTATTGCTACCGATTCACATTTAAACATGGATATGGCGGGAGTTTCTGGTAAATGTCTGGTGTTTGTTACTCCTGATGCGGACAGAACCATGAATACGTTTCTTGGCTCGTCGGCTGACCTGGATGACAGTTATGTATCAGAGTTAGCAATAGAGCAATCAGAGTATGTTTACCTGGAAGGTTACCTGGTGACTGCAGAGAACTCACGCAACGCTGTTTTACTGGCAAAGCAGTATGCTAAAAAACATAATGTTAAAACAGCACTGACGCTGTCTGATCCTTCGATGATGATGTATTTCCGTGAGGGTATGCTGGAAATGATTGGTGACGGGGTTGATTTGCTATTTGCAAATGAAGATGAGGCATTTGAACTATCGGGCAGTAAAGACCTGAATGAGACTATTGAGAGTTTAAAAAAATATGCAGCCACCTTTGTGATTACCCGGGGAAAAGAGGGTGCCGTAGTTTTTGATGGTGACTCAATCATTGAAATACAGCCACATCCGGTGAAAGCCATTGATACGCTAGGGGCAGGTGATATGTTTGCCGGTGCTTTTCTGTATGGTTTAACACATGCTATGGATTATACTCAGGCAGGACAGTTTGCATCACTGGCTTCTTCTAAAATTGTCACTCAGTTTGGACCAAGACTTGAAACCCGGCAGACTCTGGAATTATTACAATCATATAAAGACAGTCCAGTTTAAAATTTGCTTTTACTCTATATTAATTACTAGTTTTTTAACATGACACACTTAACCGACGACCTTAGAATTACAGCCATTAAAGAACTGGCTTCACCGCAGTCTTTACAACATGATTTACCCATTACGGCGGCTGCATCGCAAACTGTTTTTGAAGCAAGGCAGTGTATCTATCGAATCATGAACAAAGAGGATGATCGTCTGGTGGTGGTGATAGGGCCGTGCTCCATTCATGACCCGGATGCAGCCATTGAATATGCAACCAGACTCAAAGCTTTAGCCGATGAACTATCTGATGATCTGCTTATCATTATGCGGGTCTATTTTGAAAAGCCCCGAACCACGGTTGGCTGGAAAGGTTTAATCAACGATCCCGATCTGGATGATAGTTTTCATATCAACAAAGGCGTTCACGTGGCTAGAAAGTTACTACTTCAACTTTCTGAAATGGGTATACCCGCAGGATCAGAGTTTCTTGATTTAATTTCTCCGCAGTATATTTCTGATCTTATTTCATGGGGTGCAATTGGGGCTCGTACAACGGAAAGTCAGGGGCACAGAGAACTATCCTCCGGTCTGTCGTGTCCGGTAGGGTTTAAAAATGGAACCGATGGACGATTGCAGATAGCCATTGATGCGATGCGTTCAGCTTCACATCCCCATAGTTTTTTATCAGTCACTAAAGCAGGGCATTCAGCCATTTTTACAACGGCGGGTAACGATTTTACTCATGTTATTCTACGAGGAGGCAGCCGTCCAAATTATGACAGGGAAAGTGTTAGTGAAGCCGCTTCTCAACTCAGAGATGCTGGATTAAGAGATAGTGTTATGGTCGATTGCAGCCATGCAAATAGTCAGAAAAAATTCAAAAAACAGCTATCAGTTTGTGAAGATATTGCCCACCAGATTAAAACAGGTCAGCAGTCTATTTTTGGTGTGATGATCGAGTCTCATCTGGTTGAAGGACGTCAGGATATTCAACCCGGTAAAGAACTGGTTTATGGTCAGAGTATTACAGATGCCTGTATTAATATGGAAGACAGTGAACAGATGTTAAGAATGCTTGCTGAAGCGGTCAGGGAATCAAGAAAAGGAAAATAAAGAAAAAATACTCACCGCAGAGGATGCAAAGGTATGCTGAGGATTAAAAAGCATGAATCAGTTTTAATGCTGGATATATTTCAAGTTCCAGATTGATGCTGAACTTTCAGTAAACAAATAAGCCTCTAATTTAGCCGCTACCTTTGATCCCTCAGCTAACCTTTGCGTCCTCTGCGGTTAAATGATTTATATTACACTCGGGAGCTTAGTGGATTTAAGTAAATGTTTTCACATCAGAGGTGTCAGGTTTTGCTGGTAAGCCTGTGGAATCTGGTAGGCCACTTCAGGAATTTTTCTGAACGAGATTGACCCCGCCTGGACCATGTTCTTAATTTTTCCATCAGGATAATAATTAACCATTTTTAATGGCACTCCGTTCAGGTTTTCCAGTCCACTGGCCATAATGGTGAACATATCCTGTTGCCCGGGAGAAGTTTGTTTGAACTGTTGAATAAGACTTTTCAGTTTATTGAAACTGGCTACATCACTCTGTGGTAATTCAAGTTGCTGATAGCTGGCCAGGCAAACATCACTTTTGTGCTGCCCCTGATCGATGATTGCAAATATCTGGCATTGAGCACCTAATACATTGCCTGATTTACCGGTATTATTAAAACTAACCGTCGATGATGTTGTCGATTTCTGATCATATTGATCCATCATTTGTTGAATTTGAGCTTGCTTGTGTGGATCCATGTGTTTAATTCCCTGGCTGATTAAACCCTGCATTAAGCCCTTATTCTGGCGATAAAGTGATACATACTGATTAATAGTCTGGGTATTTGTTCTAAAAAAACGTTTACTTTCTGTATCCAGTTGAATGATATCTCCGGTCGATAAATTAACCATAACATCAGGTTTTTTCCCTACCATCTGGTTCATTCTGACCAGGTGCTGTTTTATCAGAACGGTGTTCACGGGTGATTTTTGCTGTGGAGTAATGACGTCATACCGAATCGTCATGTCAGCAGACACATAAGCTGTGAATAAAAGTAGCAATAAAGATATAATCAGCGGCGGCCGCATAGCTAAAAGTTCCAGTAAATTATCCGATTCAAGAGTCTATCATTAGATGAGCAAAGCCCGAAAAAAAAATAACCCCGCCAGGCGTAAAAAGAAATCATCTAAAGCAGGTAAAACAGGCCGTCCCTGGTTGAAGATTGTTTTTATTGTTGCTGGTTTAGCACTTATATTTTTAGCTTTGCATGTCTGGTCTTTAAATAATTTGATAGAACAGCGCTTTGATGGGGACACCTGGGCTCGTCCTTCCAGGGTGTTTGCCAGGCCACTGGAATTATATTCTGGATTATCCATTAAACCTGAACAGATAAAACGAGAGCTCAAACTCGCTGAATACCAGGCAGTCAGAAAAATAACAAAACCCGGTCACTTTTCATCTGACGGAAACAGCCTGTTACTTTACAGCCGTGATTTTTATTTTTCAGATCATCATCAGGATGAAAATCTTATCAAGATTCGATTTAAGGACAATCAAATCGTTGAATTAAAAGATATCACTAATAATAAAACTCTCGATTTCTATCAACTCACGCCGGTGATTATGGGCAGTTATATTCCTGGAAATGGCGAAGACAGACTAGTTCTAGCTGCGGAAGATATTCCTGAATTATTGACTGATATTTTGATAGCCGCAGAAGATAGACGTTTTTTCGATCATTTAGGGGTAAGTCCATTATCAATCCTGCGCGCTTTACGAGCCAATATACAGGCTGGAAAGACGGTGCAGGGTGGCAGTACTTTAACCCAGCAGTTAGCTAAAAATCTGTTTTTGACCCCGGAAAGATCTTTGATAAGAAAACTTAATGAAGCGATGCTGGCGTTCATGTTAGAAGCCAGATTTAGTAAACAGGCTATATTGGCAGCCTATCTAAATGAAGTGTTTCTGTTGCAGCAAAAAAATACTTCCATTCATGGTTTTGCCCTGGCCAGTAAACTTTTATTCAAACAACCATTGAAGTACCTGTCAAAAGATAAACTGGCATTACTCGTAGGCATGGTCAAGGGTCCGTCCATCTATAACCCGCTGATTTATCCAGAGCGAGCGACAAAACGCCGTAATACTGTTCTTAAAATCATGCTGGCTCATAAAATTATAACTGAGCCGGAGTACAGAAAACTCTCCACTAAGCCGCTGGGTGTTGTCAGTAAATTGCCCCCTGTTAACCCTTTTCCTGCTTATCTGGACCTGGTTAAAAAACAGTTAACCAGTAATTATTCTTCCTCTGACCTGGCAGAAAAAGGTCTGTCCATCTTTACTGCATTTGATCCTGAAAAACAAAATCAGCTGGAATCCGGTTTGAAGTCTGGCTTAAAACGTTTCGATGATAAATCCATACAGGTGGCGGTTATAGTTGCGGATTATCTTAATGGCGATTTACTGGCGCTTGTGGGTGACAGGCACACTGACTTTCATGGGTTCAATCGAGCTATTCTTGCTCAACGACCAATTGGTTCATTAATTAAACCTATGTTGTTGTACAGTTTTCTAGAAGAAGGCTTAACGCTAGCTTCTATGATTAAAGATCGGCCCATTAGAGTCAGGCAGTCTGATGGTGAAGTCTGGTCGCCGAAAAATTATGATAAAAAACTGCATGGTTCATCGACGCTTTATAATGCCTTTATTAAATCCTATAATTTGCCATTTGTTCACCTGGGGTTAGAAGGTAATGCATTAAAGTCTCTTACTACCAACCTGGATAAGATACATTTACTCAAGCAGCAGGTTGTTTATCCATCCATGTTACTGGGTGCTACGTTGATGACTCCGCTTGAAGTGAGTCAAATGTACCAGGTAATTGCCAGTTCCGGTTATTTTGCACCTCTGACCACGATCAGGCAGGTCATGGACGGAGATCATAATGTGTTAACTCGCATTCCCGTGCATTCTGAGGAATTATTTAACCGCCAGTCGATGATACAGGTTCAACGCGCATTAATTGGTGTGACTGAAGAGGGGACAGCCAGGTATTTACATAATCGCTACCCCAACAAAACCTTTGCTGGTAAAACAGGTACAACCGATGACTTACGTGACTCCTGGTTTGCCGGGTTTTCTAATCGTTATTTAACGGTTGTCTGGTTAGGTGATGATAAAAATAACAGCATTAAACTGACGGGTTCATCTGGTGCTCTCAGGGTTTGGGCGGATATAATGGGGAAATTCAATGCTGACACACTTAAGCTAAGTGTAGACCCTGAACTTGAATGGGCATATATCAACCGTCTTGAAGGCGGCATTTCAGGAGAATCCTGTGAACACAGCGTTCTGATGCCATTTATGAAAGGGTCTAAACCCGATTTTAAGAGCAACTGTGAAAAAGACTATTTGGAGAAAGGAAAAAGTTGGCTGCAAAAACTGTTTTAACTCTTTTACTCATGGCTTTGTTTTTATCAGCCTGTTCCACCGTTCCTGCCCCCGTTGTTGTTACTGATCAATATCACGATAAGGCTGACAGGAAATCCACATCAAGTGCATTGAATGGATTACAGCTTAAGGCTATTCAATTAATGAACCAGTTAAAATTTGAGGAATCAATTTTATACCTTCAACGCGCAATAAAAGTAGAGCCGAGGAACCCGTTAAACTGGCATTATCTGGCTCAAAATTACTGGCATTTAAAAGATTTTTACAATTGCCGGTCAATGATCCAACGCGCAATTTCTTATAGCCAGTTTAATGAAGATTTACAAAAAGCGAATAACATCTTGCTAAAACAGTGTGAAGGTTAATGATCCTGAAAACCATAGTTAACCGCTTATTTCTAACGTAAGATTATGATATGCAAGGTATAAATTCTGACCTTGAATTCACCCATCGTGTGACTTCAAGTACGCTACAAATATTGGTGAGAAATCTCAGCGCACCCTGCTGCATAATCGTTTTTGTTAAGGGGCTAGCCATTAACTGCAAACGATACCCTGCCAGGTACACTGAGATTGCCCACAAATACTCGTCAAGCTACGGATGCCAGGATCATGGCTAAACTGGCTTCGGAATTAAACGTTAATGATGTACTTGGTGAAGATGGCATCATTAAACAATACATCCCCGGCTTTCAGGCACGTGAAAGCCAGCTTGCAATGGCTGAGCTAATTCAAAAATCCATTGCTGATCGAGATTGTGATGTGATAGAAGCCAGCACAGGAATCGGTAAATCATTTGCCTATCTGGTACCTGCTTTTCTGTCAAACAGTAAAATACTGATTTCAACCGGTACCAAAAATCTACAGGATCAATTATTCAAAAAGGATATCCCGTTAATTAATAAAACCATCGTGTCTGGTAAACAGTTAGCACTTTTAAAAGGACGTAGTAATTATTGCTGTCCCTTTCGTATTAATAAATTCCGTCAGCAAAGGCGATTTCAAACACGGCAACTGATACAGGTTTTTGATGCTTTAAAAAGCTGGTCTGAAACCAGTTCTACGGGTGACATTTCAGAATTTTCAGATATTCCAGAGAATGACAGTTTATGGTTTTACGCGACTTCAAATGCAGATAACTGTTTGGGCAATGAATGTCCGGATTTTAAAAGTTGTTTTGTCATAAAAGCAAGGCGTAAAGCCCAGGATGCAGACGTCATTGTCATTAATCATCATCTGTTCTTTTCTGACCAGGCCCTCAAGGAAGATGGTTTTGGTGAATTACTACCTGAAGTTGATGTGTTGATTTTTGATGAAGCACATCAACTACCGGATGTAGCTAGCCATTTTTTTGGGCGAAGCTTAACCATGCGTCAATATGATCTGCTAATGAAAGATATTATTGAGGCACAAATTATTGAAGCCAAAGATAGCAAGGATGTTCAGGAAGTCTGTAAACTCAATCAGAAAACAATAGCTGATTTCAGGTTAGTGCTGGGTAAATTCAACCAGAAAGGAGAATGGGCTCATATTCAACATGCCCCTGATATCAAATTGGCAGTTGATGAATTAAGTGCCGTCATGAGTACATTGATGCAACAGTTAGAAGTGTTAAAGACTCGTGGAAAAGAACTGGCTTTATGTTTTACCCGGCTGGAAAATTTTAGTCAGTTTTTAAATGATTTCATGTTGCCCAAAAGTTCAGACGTTACCTGGTACGAATGGAATGATCGTAGTTTTCGTTTGATGATATCTCCTGTCGAGATAGCAGATCAATTTCGCAAGCAAATTGATCAAAGTCTGTATAAATCCATTTTCTTTACTTCGGCTACGCTGAGTTCAAATGGGTCTTTTGATTATTTTACTCGACGTTTAGGCGTTGAAGACATGAACTGTTCTACGTTCATTAGTCCTTTCGATTACCAGAAACAGGCCTTGTTATATCTTCCGGAAAATTTACCCGAACCATCACATGATAATTTTGCACAAACTTTCGCTAATGAATGTTGTGAATTAATTAATGCCACTGAAGGAAACTGCTTCATTCTATTTACCAGTTATAGAATGCTTAAACTGACGGCCAAAATATTATCCAGTCGACTAAAAAACAAACTTTTTATTCAGGGCGAACAACAGCGCAGTGAGTTAATGAGTGCTTACTTAAAAACGCAAAATCCAATACTGCTGGGTACCAGCAGTTTCTGGGAAGGTGTTGACGTTAAAGGTGATAAATTAAAACTGGTTATTATTGATAAATTACCCTTCAAATCTCCAGGTGACCCTGTGTATAAACGTCGTTTACAGCGGGTCTCTGAAAGTGGCGGTAATGCCTTTAAAGATGTTCAGATTCCAGAAGCAACGATTAGCCTGAGACAGGGAGTCGGCAGGTTGATTCGAGATATCAATGATACCGGTATTGTGATGATTGCAGATAACCGGTTAAAAACTAAACCTTATGGTAAAGATTTCATCAATAGCCTGCCGGATATGCAAAAGTGTTCGAAGCTTGAGCAGGCACTTGAGTTTGCGCAAACAATTCGTAATCAATAACTACTGGAATTGAATGTAAGCTTGATTATAAACATTCAAAAATATCAGTAAAATCCAGGGTCAACTTATTAATAAAAATTCAATCAGTTAACCGGAAAGTCTATTTGGTGAAATTAAAAATGTACTTACTGTTACCTTTCTCTCATTTACCTAAATTAATATTACAGTGTGACGCGGGTCACAAAAAAATCAACAATCGAAGGTATAGTTAATCGGATTATCAGTAATATTCATCTGGTTATAACCAATAATAATTAACATCAGGATTAAATAAGTAAAATGAAAGGCAATTATCTAGGGCTTTTAATATATTCGCTGATGTTATTATCTTTACAGGCTGCCCCGGCATTTGCCGTTGACGAAAGCCTGTTACTTGCAGCTCAAAACATGCTGGCTAAAGGACAATCTGTAGAAGCTTTAGACTTGCTTGAGCCGCATGAAGAAGAATATGCAGGTGATAAGGAGTATGACTATTTATACGGTCTCTCGTTACTTGATACCGGTGAACCTGCCGCTGCTGTTTTCGCATTTCAACGTGTACTCGCTATCGAACCAAATTTTGCCGGTGCACGTTTAGAACTGGGACGCTCTTATTTTGATATGGGGCAAATGTCACGTGCACAACGTGAATTTGTTATTGTTCAGAGCCAATCACCCCCCAGGAGCGTTACAGAAGTTGTCGATAAATATCTGGCTGCGATTGAAAGTAGAAGTTTGCAGAATCGCAAGGGCTGGAAAGGCTTTCTTCAGCTTGGCCTCGGTGATGACAGTAATGTAAACAGCGCCACATCTTCCCAGAATTTTCTGGGTTTTGATCTTACCGAAGATAGTAGAAAAACCCCGTCATCTGTTCTCTCTATGCTGGGAGGGATAAGCTACAATTTACCATTGAGTATTAATAGCAAGTTTTTCTTCAAAACAAGCGTCAATAGCCGGGCAAATAATGATGCATCATTTACCAGCACTCTTAACTATGATTTATTAGCTGGTTACAACAGATCAATTGGTACCAGTAGCGACATTTCAGTTGCCATGCAATTTTATACTGCAGATGTAGATGGCCATTATAATAATAAGGGTCTGTCTTTAACCGGTCAGTTTAATTATAACTTTTCACCTTCCAATCAACTGGGACTATTTCTACGCAGTGGAATGGTTAATTATGAAACAGTTTTTGACATAAAGGATGTTGATCAAAATTTAGCCGGTCTAAGCTGGGCTCATGTTTTCTCCGGGCAAAGCAGGGTGTCAGTTGTAATGGCGGCCATTGCCGGGCAGGAAAGTGCAGTTGAAGAGGAATCTCCTTATGGACGTGATTATACAGGTGTAAGGCTCTCTGCTTCTTATCCTGTGACCCATCGACTTAATTTGTTTGCCTCTGTGGGAGCCACTGAGTCTGAATTTGACGGTACTTTTTTTGAAATCCCTGAGGTGAGAACCGATACTTTTTTAGACTTTTCCATTGGTAGTAGTTGGCGTGTTAATAAAACCTGGGTGTTAAAAGGTGTTATAGGCCAAACCGAAAATACTTCAAACATTGATATATATGATTATGATAGAAACTTAATCATGTTAACTGCCCGTAGTGAGTTTCATCCATGAGCCATTTATACATAAGAAATACTTCCTCCATGAATGTTATAAGTAACTCATTCATTTGCCTGGTACTCTTGTTATCCAGTACATCCGCTTTTGCTGAAGCCGGTAGAGTTGTTTTCGCCTATGGCGAAGTCACCGCTGAAGACATTAATGGAGTCACCAGGAAACTATCTAAACGAAGTCAGGTTGATTCTGGAGAAACAATAAGAACATCCAGCCGATCACTTGTACAAATGCGTATGATTGATAAAGCTTTTATTGCTCTCCGTTCAAACAGTGAGGTAAAAATTGAATCTTACAGTTTAGGCGCTGCAAAAGAGCAGGACACCGGTATTTTTTCATTGTTGAGAGGTGGCTTCAGGGCGGTTACCGGTATTATTGGCAAACGATTACGCAGTGCCTATAAGATGAGAACGCCTACAGCAACGATCGGTATTCGCGGCACTGATTATACGGCACGTTTATGTAATCAGGATTGCAATCAGGCATTTGGGAATTTAGCTTCTGGTAGCACTATTGCCGATGGGCTTTATGTTGGAGTGAATGAAGGAGGAATAGACCTGACCAACGACCTGGGTACTCTGGGACTGGATGAGTTGCAATTTGGTTATGTAAAGGATGCTACTACGGCCCCTGTAGCTCTAAGCAGCGCTCCTGAATTTTTATACTTTAATAGTCGAGCACCAAATCCTGATGATGAACAGGCACAGGAGTCAGAACCTGAAACAGTTGCTGAAAGCGCTGTAACTGCTTCAAGAGCTGCAGTAGAACCTGATACTGCCGATCTGCTGACAGATGATACTATTAAAGATGATTTAGAGATTGATCAGGTCGAGTTAGATCAGGAGCAAATTGAACAAAATATAGCCACTGATCAGGTTGCTGAAACTGAAAATGGGGATTCCTTCTCTTTGACTGATGGCGGCATAACCAGTAGTCGAATGGTGGTTTCAAGTTATGGTAAACAGGGCCAGGCAGGCTCCATTTCTTCCGTTTATTCAAATCCTTTCAGTACTGCTGTGATTACCTCGGAAAATGATGTAAGGAAGTTTGATAATAAATCAATTGATAATCCCGATATTGTCGGAGTCTATAACGCCGGCTCATCTTCCACCATAGACCTGGGTTTCGATCCTGAAACAGGAATAGCCTGGGGACGCTGGGGAGCTGGTTTAACAGAATTTCAAGCGCCAGATGGTAGTCCTGTTACTGGACAAAACTTTTCAAGCTTACACTGGGTGAGTAGCCCTGATCAGTCCCAGGCCATTGCATTGCCCAGTGCTGGTTCAGCTTCATTTGTGTGGTCAGGAAATACTAATCCAACAGATAACCATGGAAATGTCGGTGTTTTGGGTAGTGCTACTTTAGATGCAAATTTTACCAATATGACGGTTGATACCTCCGTTGCTGTCTCAATACCCACCAATAACCAGCTATGGACTGGTCAGGGAGTCGGTATGGATATTACTGCTAACGGTGGATTTGCCGGAAATATGACTAACGTCAATGTTGATACAGGGAATGCAAACATTAGCGGAACGGGTAGTACAGCCGGTTTCTTTACCAACAATGCGACAGGAGCGGGTATGGGCTTCTCTCTTGAAGCCGATATAAACGGAGGCACTACCGTCAATGGTGCTGCCTCATTTATTAGACCGTGAGGCCTGTGATTATGGATTTCTCTAAACGCTTAATTTCCTCTTTAACTTTATTACTGCTGGTCTCTGCTTGTAATCAGCAATCATCATCTGTTGATGAAAATGCTGTTTCAAATAATCTTGAGCCCGTAACTTCTCTGCAGGAAAATACCTTTCAGGTTTCGGGTGTTGCCAGTAAAGGCCCCATTCAGAATGCCTCCGTTGAAATATATGCACTCGATAATACAGGTTCACCCACAGGAGTAGCACTGGCAACGACAACCACCGATACTAATGGTCAATGGCAGGTTAGTTTTCCAACTGCACCCACTGAGGCGACTCTCATTGTTGTATCAGGGGGGAGCTATATTGATGAAGCTGATCCTGCTGTCAATAAACGAACGATTACCCTGGCTCCAAATGAGTCACTGAAAGGTATTTTGTTCCCTCAAACTACAAGTGCTTCGGTTACCATGCTGACTAGCGCTTTGCTTGATAAATGTATCGCTGAAACATCTAATAACTTTCAGGCTGTACTCAACAATAATCGAAATACAGCTAAATTAGCACTGGGATTTGATCCTTTTACCGTTGCAGCCGCTAACCCTTTATCTCCTTCAACCAGCGACAGCCTGGATTCTATTGAATATGCCATGTACCTGGGTGGAGTTGCTAATGCGCTAAACACTGCCGCTATTCTTCTTGGTCAACCTGTTCCTGACTATCAAATCATGATGGGCATGGTTAAAGATATGTCGGATGGGATTCTAAATGGTCAATACCTCGGTAATGCCTTTCAGGTTTCGGTGAACGGTGTTAACCAGAATTTCCCCGCCAGTATTAACCTTAACCAGTCTATACAACGATTTCGAAATAATAACTTTGCGGCTTATGCGGTCACAGCAGTTGAGGATATTGTTGAAGTAAATGAAGAAGTTCTGGCTGTTCCAGGCTCTAATGCTGCTCCCTCGGCCGTTGACGATTCAGCGTCTACGATTAGTGGTGTTTCAATTAATTTAAACAATGTGCTTGCAAATGATATTGATCCTGATGGCGATCAACTGGTCGTCGCGGGAATTACTCAACCAGCAAATGGTACTGTTACAGAAGTTTCAAACGGTAATTACACATTCACTCCTTCAGCTGGATTTACCGGGAATACAGTTTTCACTTATACCGCTTCAGATAATAGAGGAGGGGAAGATACTGCGCAGGTTGTGATCAGTGTTGCTGCGGCTCCGGTAATTGATCCTCCAGCACCTCCACCGTCTACCGGTAACCCACCAACAGCAGATGCCGGTCAGGATCAAACTGTCAATGAAGAGGATGCTGTAACCCTGAATGGAACAGGAGTTGATAGCGATGGCAATGCAGTGAGTGATT
>JAAEMR010000098.1 GCA_024225395.1 Gammaproteobacteria bacterium | reverse complement strand
TCGGCCTGATAGGCACTTGATATGGAGTCGATTTGCCCGATGAAATATCTCTGTTAATAACAGGCCAGGCGCCGTATACGGACCCGTATGTGCGGTGCTGTGGGAGGGGGCCGCTAGAGCGGCTCCCTATCCCGATTAGCTACCATAAAACAACAGGCATTACCAAAGTGACAACTGTAAGCCCAAGAAACCATATTGCTACAAACATTAAATAAATGTATTCAATTAATAAACTTATATTTGGTATATATTGAATAACAAACCAATTTTCTTTTTCATTTATCTTCAAACTTAACTCTAGCAAGCCGAGACACCAGAAAATAATAACAGTTGAAACGAAAAGAATTATTTCATTAAACTTTTCAAGTTGTCGGGTCTCAATTAGTTCCGTAATAGGAAAGCTAAGTGCTAATAAGCACAACATAAAGACAATAATAATCTTACTTCTATAAGGCCGAATATTATTACTTACTTTTATTTGTAACCTTTTAATATTGTTCATGTTAATGAATAGCTAACGACCAAGCTCACCTGGCGCTTTTGAGCGTAGCGAAAAAGCGGTCAGGTGGAGCGCCTGGTTATATTTTTCTATTCGTCATCATCTGGTAGTTCGTCACGCAGACAATCTTTCAATTCTTTTAATGCTTCACTAACACCAGTTGCTGAAGCCAGACTTCCTAAAAAATTATTTATTCTATCAATCCATTTCTTAAATGGGCTTCTAAAGAAGCCACGTGAGCGCTGTGTTAAGCTTTCTCTTACCTCGCTATTTGATTCTGTTACCTGGCGTTCCTTAATAGCTAGTTGGGAACCATACAATCCTGCTCGTTGATAATTTTCTCTAGGTGCTTCGTATATCAACACCTCTGGGTGTGTTTCCCCAGAAATATTAGTATTTCGAATAAAATCCTCCATGTATTCATTTATCGCAGATCTTACTTGCTCCTCATTTTTACCAAATAATACGTCTGCATTTTTGTTAATTAATTCTATTGTTCCGATAGTGTCCATGAACATATGATTCACTCTTCCTTGTACATCTCTTAGTCCATCATTAGTTAATGGCATAATGAATACCTCCTAAGTTTGGTGAAAAATATAACGACCATGCTCACCGGCCCAGCAAAGTGGGGCGGTTGGAGCGCAGCGGAAACCGCGCCGCTTTGCTGGGTCGGGTGCAGCAATTTGTGTGTGCCCGGCATGGGCATGATTTTATGGGGTGCAAGTCCCCAGTACATTATCTGGGAGGATGTCACATTGACACCTTTAAAAGTACTAGCCGACGGCAAGGCGTGCTCTGGCGACAGAGACGCTGAAAGAAGCC
>JAAEMR010000097.1 GCA_024225395.1 Gammaproteobacteria bacterium | reverse complement strand
TCAAGCAGCTCTTCTTTAATTATCGACAGCTGTTTGTCTCTGTTGTCGAGGATGTATTTCAGGTCAGTGATTTTTTCAAGCAGCTTGTTGTATTCATCTTCAATTTTTTGTCGCTCTAGACCCGTTAGTCTTGCAAGCTTTAAATCCAGAATTGCCTGGGCTTGAATTTCTGATAAAGAAAATTTTGCGATAAGCCCGTTGCGAGCAACCTCTGGAGACTCGCTTGCTTTAATCAGCTCAACAATTTCATCGATATTATCCAGAGCAATGCGGTAGCCTTCCAGAATGTGGGCCCGCTCCTCTGCTTTGCGCAGATCATACTTTGTGCGTTTGACAATTACTTCTTCGCGGAAATTGAGAAATTCCTGCATTGTCTGTTTCATTGTCATAACTTTTGGCTGGTTGTTAACCAGAGCAAGATTGATGACGCCGAAAGTTTGTTGTAGTTGAGTGTGTTTGAAAAGTTTATTCAGAACAACTTGTGGATAAGCGTCTTTTTTCAAAACAACAACTACGCGCATTCCTTTTCTGTCAGACTCATCGCGCAAATCGCTGATTCCGTCTATGTGTCCACCGCGCACAAGAATTGCAATTTTCTCAACCAGGTTTGCTTTATTAACCTGGTATGGCAGCTCAGAAATTATTATCTGGGTTCTACCTTTTGAGTTTTCTTCAATTTCTGTTTTTCCTCTAACTACAACCCGACCACGACCTGTTGTGACATAGTCAACAATACCACGTTTACCTAAAATGATTCCGCCTGTTGGAAAATCTGGTCCCTCCACATGCTCAAGCATGTCAATTGGTTCCAGGTCTGGATTTTCAAGCAACGCCATCAATCCATTGCAAACCTCTGTCATGTTGTGTGGTGGAATCTTGGTTGCCATACCAACAGCAATACCATCGGCGCCGTTGACCAACATGTTGGGAATTACGGACGGCATGACTGCGGGCATCATTCTTGAACCATCGTAATTTGGTATAAACTCAACGGTTTCTTTGTCCAGATCACGCATAATATCTGTCGATATTTTTGTCATTCGCGCTTCTGTATAGCGCTCTGCGGCTGGCGAATCGCCATCCACTGAACCAAAGTTTCCCTGGCCGTCGATAAGTGGATACCGCAAGCTGAAATCCTGAGCCATGCGAACCAGCGTGTCGTAAACAGCCGTGGTTCCGTGGGGGTGATAGTTACCAGTGGTGTCACCAGTAATTTTTGCAGATTTTCTGTATGGTTTGCCTGGGTAAAGACTTAGGTCATTCATTGCTGTTAAGACGCGGCGATGAACTGGCTTCAGGCCATCTCGCACATCCGGCAGGGCGCGCGAAATAATAACACTCATGGAGTAGTCCAGGTATGACTCCTCCATCTTGTCTTTAATGTCAACGTTAATGACAGTACCGAAACTTGTATTCTCGGACATGGGGCTCCTTAGCTATATATCAAGATCATCAAGGTTGATCTGGTCTGCGTTTTGTTCAATGAATTTACGACGACTTACTACGTCATCGCCCATCAAGACTGTAAATGAATGGTCGGCAGCGGCGGCATCTTCCAGGTTTACCCTGGTCAATGTTCTAGCCTCGGGATCCATAGTAGTTTCCCAGAGCTGTTCCGGGTTCATCTCACCAAGACCCTTGTATCGCTGCACGTAAACACCAGTTGTTCCGTACTCTTCAACCAGAAGATCTTTCTGGTCTTCGGTAAATGCATACTGTTCTTTTTTGCCTTTTTTCACGCGATATAAAGGTGGCTCTGCAATATAAACATAGCCGGCCTCAATTACTTCACGGAAATAGCGGAAGAAAAGAGTCAGAATCAGGGTCAAAATATGAGAACCATCAACATCAGCATCAGTCATGATAATCAGTCTGTGATATCGTAATTTTTCAATATCAAAAACACCAATGCCCACTCCAGCACCAAGAGCCGTAATAATTGTGCGCACTTCATCGTTTGCTAAAATTTTATCCAGGCGTGCTTTTTCAACATTTAAAATCTTGCCTTTTAATGGCAGGATGGCCTGGAATCTACGCTCTCTGGCCTGCTTTGCAGAGCCACCTGCGGAGTCGCCCTCCACCAGATATAATTCACATTCAGCAGGATCAGTTGAGGCACAATCCGATAGTTTTCCGGGAAGTGCGGCGCTGTCCAAAGCTGATTTTCTGCGAGTTAAGTCTCTGGCTTTACGGGCTGCCTCTCTTGCTTGAGCGGCACCAATACATTTCCCAATTACTGTCTTTGCAACTTTTGGGTTCTCGCTGAAAAATGCTCCCAACGATTGATTGACCAGCTGTTCAACCTGGCCTTTAACTTCTGTGTTGCCAAGTTTGGTTTTGGTCTGGCCTTCAAATTGTGGTTCAGGAATTTTCACAGAGATAACTGCTGTTAAACCTTCGCGAACGTCGTCGCCACTGAGGCTCTTCATGTCTTTTTTTAGAAGGCCTTCGTTGTTTGCATATGCATTCACTGTTCTGGTTAGACCAGCACGGAATCCAGAGAGGTGGCTTCCGCCCTCATGGGTGTTGATGTTGTTGGCAAATGTAAACAGGTTTTCCGAGTAGCCATCATTATAATCCATTGCTATCTCAACCTGAACGCCGTCTTTTTCGCCGGTGAAATAAACAGGCTCGCTGCATATTGCGTTTTTGCTCTCGTTTAGCCAGCGAACGAATTCAATAATTCCACCTTCAAAACAGAATGATTCCGATTTGCTTTTGCCCTCTCTTGTGTCTTCAAGGCTTATCTTCAGCCCTTTGTTCAAAAAAGCAAGTTCACGCAAACGAGACTTCAAGGTTTCGTAAATATATTCTCGTTCTGGAAAAATTTCCGGATCTGGTTGGAAAGTAATAGTGGTTCCGTTTTCGTCACATGTTCCAATTTTTTCAACGCTGGTTAACGGAACGCCGCGCTCGTATTTCTGAGTATAAATTGACCCTTCTCTATGGACTTCTGCAATCAGAGAAATTGACAGAGCGTTAACACAGCTCACGCCAACTCCATGTAATCCACCGGAAACTTTATAGCTTTCTTTGTCAAACTTACCGCCAGCATGAAGGCTGGTCATTACAACTTCTAGAGCCGGCTTGCCTTCAGTAGCGTGCATGTCCACAGGAATGCCTCTACCGTCGTCAGTAACTTTTATTGAATTGCCTTCTTCAATGACTACTGATATCTCAGAACAAAAACCCGCAAGAGCCTCATCTATAGAGTTGTCTACAACTTCATAAACCAGGTGGTGAAGACCGCGGACACCGGTATCTCCGATATACATCGCTGGTCTTTTTCTAACCGCCTCAAGTCCTTTTAGTACCTGTATTCCATCTGCATTGTATTCGTTGGCTGTTGCGCACATTCAGTTTGTTCCTTCGCTTCCCCCAAAAGAGGTGTGTCAACGTTTGTTATCGTTTCTTGATCTGTTTGTCGCCGCGTGGTTCCACCTGACTACGGTGACCGTTCCTTCGCCACAAAGTTCATTGAATTTTTCTTTAATCGTCGGAAACAATAATGTTAGCTCTTGTTTCCATGCTGCGTGGTCTGCGTCAACTGTTAGTATACCGTTATTTAAATCGATTGCTGTTGTGTGTTCAGCCGCTCTGCTGCCAACAACTTCCGACCATCTTTCCAGCACGGCCCTCTCACTAACGCGACCGTTCAGCCCAGACTTCTTCAAAAAAGAAACAAGAACCGAACCAATTTTTTCCGGCCCTGTTTTTTTCTTCTTTTCACTCATGCCAATTCCTTGACTGTGCCGGATTCCACAACCCAGCGTTTGGCATTGTCTGGCGACCATTTTTCAACATCTTCAATTCTGGCTGTAGCAATCAACAGTTGATGTTTGCCAGCAACCAGCTCTTGAAATCGAGCTGATCGATCTCTGTCCAGTTCGCTGAAAATGTCATCGAGAAACAAGATTGGGCGAATTTGCTTTCTTTTAGCAATCACTTCGCTTTGAGCAAGCTTCATTGCTATCGCAGCGGTTCTTGTCTCGCCCTGTGAGCCGTAGTTCCTTAAATCTATTTTATTCAGCGTAACGCGAATGTCGTCGGTTTGAGGACCAACTAGACATCGACCTCGCTGAATTTCATCCTCTATAATATAGTCTAAAATCGACAAAATTTCCTGCTCTAATTTACTGTTTTTGTCCTCTTTTTCGCTGTTGTGGAAACGGGAAACAAAATCGAGTTTGAGCTCACTGTTGCTTGAGGCAAGTTCGCTGTAAATGCTGGTTGCGAAAGGCTCCAGTTCTCGACAGTATGAAATTCTAGATTCCGCAATAGGTGCCGCGTGTGACGCTAATTCGCAATTCCAAGCATTCATGTTATCTATGAGTTCACGCCGGTTTATGACTCTTTTTTTGAAATCTTTCAACAGTCTGTTTTTTTGTTTTACGATCCTGTTACACGATTGCAAATGCATTACATATTCTAGACTTAACGTGCCTAACCCCACATCAAGAAATCGTCGCCTCCCGGCAGGGGCATCACGCACAAGCGAGACTGTTTGCGGATCTAAAACCAGCGTGTGTAGCCTTCCTATCATATCGACTTTTTTGCGAATTATATCACCATCAATTGTTACTTTTCTGGTTCCTTCTTTATTAAGACCGATTTGAAAATGTGTTTCAATTTTATTGTGGGTTGCTTGTATTGAAAGCGATGCGGTTTGTGAATTGAAATTAATCAATTCTTCGTCTTTGTTTCCACGAAAAGATCTGGCAAGAGAAGGATAGTTCAACGCTTCAAGCAGGTTGGTTTTACCGTGCCCGTTATTGCCTATAAAAATATTTACTTTGTTGTTTAAATGAAGATGGACTTCCGCAAGGTTACGGAAGTCCAGAATGGTTGCTTTATTCAGAATCATTAATCTGAAGAAAGGCGTAAAGGCATCAGTAGACAAAGAAGGTCTGTTTTTTCATCTTCTGTTACTGGTGCCAATAATGCTGCGCTTTGAGAATCTTTGACTGAAATCACAATCTCTTTTGCATCGATGTTTTTCAAAACATCCAATAGATAACTGTAGTTAAAACCGATTTCCATTGCTTCGCCATCAAAAGAAACTGCCATTTCATCTTCTGCCCTGCTGCCATCTGTTCCTGTTGCTGACATTTCCAGTTTACCTGAATCAAGACCGATTCTGATCTGGCTTGTTATTCTGTCTGCTGTAATCGAAACACGTCGTACGCCGCCCATAAATTGTTCTCTGTCAGCAATAACTTTCATATTGTTGCCTTGAGGAATAACCGCAGTGTAATCAGGGAAAGGACCGTCATGTATGCGTGTATGAAGTACTGTGTTTCCTGTTTTAAAACTGAGTTGCTTGTCATTAAAAAATACGGTTCCGTCATTTTGACCTTCGGATAATCTCACAAAATGCAGAAGTCCTGCAGTATCGGTGATAATATCTTTTATGTCAGTAACACCCCAGTCAAATCCGGCTTCAATTTTTGAAAGCCTGTGAGCGTCGGTTGCAATCATTGCTAAGCTTGTAGGTTTAATCTCCCAAAGAATTCCCATCAACGCTGGCCTGGTTTCATCTCTGGAAACAGCATACGCTGTCGATTTTATCATTTTAGAAAGCAATGCAGCGTCAATTTTATGACCTTCATTTTTCCCGGTTTCTGGTAATGCCGGAAATTCATCAGCATTCATTACTGATTCAGTTAAGCTTGCTTTGCCACATTTAACAGAAAGATTATTATTTTCTACTTCTACAATTACCTCTCCGCTGGAGAGTGATCTTACAAAAGAAACAAACTTCTGTGCAGGAATAGCAACTTTACCTGGTGCGATAATTGAGGCTTCTGTTGTGCTGGTGGTAACAGATAAATCCAGATTAGTTGCTGAAAATGTAATTGTATCTTCTGTTACATCGACAAGAACACAAGTCAAAATAGGCATCGTTGTTTTTGCTGGAACGATGCTCGCAACATTTGTTAAAGCTTTTCCTAATTCTGATTGTTGAATCGTAAACTTCACGCCAAACCTCCGCTTGGTCTTTCAAGATAAATATTCCACTTTGAATGCGTCCACATAATATGCATTCCCTCTCTTCTCTTCAATATATATATACATATAAAAGAAGCACTAGTAGGGGCTGTGGATACTGTGGATATCCTCCTGAAACGGCTTTCTCACCATGTTAAACCGTAGTTTTAAGTGAATCATCAATGTGGACAAATTGGTGAATAAAATCAGGATAAACCGTTGTTTTCCACCATAAAACTTTTCCACAAAACTTATACACCTGAATTAAACAGGTTATCCACAGAGTTATTAACAACTGTGAATTACTCAAAACGCTCAATGATGTCTTTAACAGTACCCCTGAAAAGAGAATCACTTTTGCATTTTTTATCAATTTTTTGACAAGCATGCATCACTGTTGTGTGATCACGACCACCAAATGATTGACCAATTTTCGTGAGGGATGCACCAACTTTTTCCCGTGCAATATACATAGCAACCTGTCTCGCCAGAGTTAAGTCCTGTGTGCGCTTTTTGGACCTCAACCCATCAACAGTAACATCAAAATGATTAGAAACCACTCTCATAATATCACTGATTGAAGAAACCCTGGTAGGAGTTGTTCGGAAGACAGAGGAGAGAATTTCCGATGCCATATCCAAATTAATATCACTACCAGTTAAGCTTGCATAAGCCAGGAGCTTGATCAGCGCTCCCTCAAGATTACGAATGTTATTAGTTACATTGATGGCGATGAATTCAATTACATCGTCAGGAATGTATATTTTATTTTGTTCAACTTTTTTCTTCAGAATTGCAGTTCTTGTTTCGAAATCAGGAGCCTGAATATCGACAATTAAACCCCACTCGAAACGGGATCGCAGTCTTTCTTCTAAAGTAGGTATCTCACTTGGAGGCCTGTCGGAAGTTAGAACGATCTGTTTATTATCGTTATACAAAGCATTAAAAGTATGGAAAAACTCTTCCTGTGTAGATTCTTTTCCAGCAAGAAAAGCAACATCGTCAACAAGCAGCACATCAACATTACGATATTCATTTCTGAACTCATAAGTTTTGTTTTTTTGAATAGACCAGATTAAATCATTCATGAACTGTTCTGCAGTTATATAACAAATCCGTTTATTTGGAGTGTTTTTAACAATTGAATTACCAATAGCATGCATCAGGTGAGTTTTACCAAGCCCTACCCCACCATGAATAAACAGAGGATTGTAGCTTCCACCCAGATTTTCACTTATAGCAATACTTGCTGCCGATGCCATTTTTGATCCACTACCAACAACAAAATCCGAGAAAGTATACTCTTCATTTAAATAAGCACGGCTTCTATTGTAGTCTGCTTTGTTAAAAACAACCTGTTCAGACTTCTCGTGTTCTGTAGTAGAAATTCCCGCAGGTTCATTGATTGCGGCCGACAAATCATACATTTCCGACTTTTTATCAACTTTGCCGTCACCAATACAGAGAACACAAGTCATTTCTTTCCCAAAATGAACGGAAATTGTTTGCTGGATTGTAGAAAGGTGGTGTTCTGAGAACCAGTCCTGAAAAAACCTGTCAGGACATTGTATTTTAGCTGTATTGTTGTCGATGGAAACTGGCGATAAAGGCTTGAACCAGGTATCAAAGGTCTGTTGTGATACCCTACTGCGAACTATATCAAGTATGTTTTCCCAATAGGTTGAAAGGCGGGCTACTTCCATTTTATATGGCATTTTCCTTTCAAAGTTTACACAGTTCCACAACAAGACGAAGAAACAAAATTTCTTTCAGCTTTGGTAAGACAATAAATTTCAATGGGTTAGAGAAAATTTAGCCACAAAGTTAAAGTTATCCACAACTTACACATAAGATGTGGATAACTTTAACCACCTTAATTTGTGGTTTTCAACACCCGTGGAAAGGAAACTAGCATACTCTAAAAACGTGTGCAAGTAAAAACTTTGAAAGGGGTGTTTTATTTTCTAATTTAAAGAAAACAAACAAGTTAGGGCGTTTTATGCGAGTTGTTATATTATCCACAATTCAATGAGGTTATTAACAACAATTATCAACATATAGCCAAGAACGCTAATTGTTTTTTTAAAGCTTTTTCCAATCTTGCGTGGAAGATTCTTGACAAGGGGCGTTTATGTGCATAACCTTGCTCAGCTAAATATGTTTACACTTTTAAGGAGGAGCCTCCGTGAAGAGGACATTTCAACCAAGTAATCTGAAAAAAGCCCGCACACATGGCTTTCGCAAGCGCATGAGCACTAAAGCTGGCAGATTAATATTAAAGCGTCGTCGCGCCAAAGGGCGCAAGCGCCTGACTGCCTAGCAGTCAAAAGAGTGAGATCCTGGCAATGAAGACCCGGTCACTCGCAAGACAAAAAGAGTTCCGACAAGTTTACGAGGACGGAAAAAAGTTTGTAGGGCGGTACTTTGTTATTTACCTACTTCCGTCGCCTGACGCAGCAAAAGCTGTTGTAGCAAGCCGCAAGATTGGTGGAGCGGCACAACGCAATCGGGCAAAAAGAGTTCTAAGAGAAGCTTTACAGGCGGTTATTTACAACAATAATCAACTAGCAGGACAACTTGCCACCGCCGTAATGTCGACAGACAGCAATGAACCAGACAATCGTACCGAATGCTGGATAGTTGTAGTTGCCAGAAGAGCAATATTGGATGTAGGCATAAAAGAAACCACCACAGAACTCCAACAGATGTTATCCGGGTTGACCAATGACCAAACCCAACAATGACACTTGTTGCCATCCTCGTAACAGAAGCACCAGCCGAATCGTGAATCAGGTGTTTCTGTATATGTAGTAACGGCGACAGGGAATTATGTGGCGTTTACCATATCTGGTAATAAAGATTTATCAACGGCTTCTTTCGCCGTTGCTTCCTCCAGCGTGCAGATTTACACCCTCTTGTTCTCATTACAGTGCAGAAGCCATGAAAACCCACGGTTTTTGGCGGGGGTCAACTCTGTCTTTCAAAAGAATTATACGATGTAATCCATGGTGTGAGGGCGGGCATGATCCAGTGCCTCCAGCTCACCCGGAAAACAAGGATACCCAGGAGTAATTAAATGGACAAAAGAACTTCTCTGGCAATTGTTATTATGCTTGGCCTTACTATTGTCTGGTCGGTGGTTTCCAAAAAAGACACACCACCCGCAGCTGAGAACAGCACTATTGACGACGCAATAGAAACAGCTTTACAGCAACCGGCAGCCCAACAAACCAACGAAGCTGCTGACAATACAATCAAGCCAGGTCTTGATTTCGAGCCCAAGCTGAGCAATGCCGGGCCGCATGGATTTATTGCTGGCAGCGGATCGCCAATTGTGGTTGAAACCTCTCTTTATAAAATCACAATTGATCCGGCTGGAGCAACAGTTTCCAACTGGATAGGCAAAGAGTTCAAGGGCGCAAACGGCGACAGCAACGTGGAGCTTGTTCCAGACTTCGTCCCTAAAGAAGGCGATCTGATAAAATTTGAAAACGGAACTCTTAGTTTAGCACAAGCCGGGTTTGTGACATCAAGCCCATCGAAAGTTGTTATCAGCAACAAACAGCAGATTCGTTTTGAAGCAGAGACAAACTCAGGAATTGTAATAGGGAAGACCTTTACATTTAATCCAGACAGCTATGATTACGATGTTGCTTACGACGTAAATAGATCAACCCCAGACGTTAATTCTGAACTTTCTATTCAGCTTGGTGAGCCGGTTTCAGCGGTTATTGGTTGGTATCGAGGTATTGAATCAACTGAAGAAGCGGTTAAAACAATGGCCGCCAGATCAATGCATAGCTATCGCTCTTTTGCAATGATTGGGCAAGAGTTGGCGTTTCGCATGCGTAAAGACCTTGATAACGGCAACACGGATGCTTTTGGCACATGGCGAGGATCTGTCAGATTTGCCGGAGTACAAAATAAATATTTTATGACAACAGCATTTATTCCCAACTCGTTTACAGAAGCCCATGAAGGTATAATTAAACTTGGCGGCGATTGTGAGGCTAGCCAGCAGAGTTTCAGCGTGGAACTCCCTCTACGAGAAAACCATCCCGCATCAATATCTTTCTATCATGGCCCAAGCAAATTCAACACCCTGGCTCAATATAATTGTTCACTTGAAAAAGCAGTTAACCTGGGCTGGAAATGGGTTCAGCCAATCAGTACACTGATGCTCCATGTGATGAACTGGATCCACAAATATGTTCCAAACTATGGTTGGGTTATTGTTATAATTTCGATTTTAAGCAAGCTGGTATTTTTCCCATTGACCAGCAAAGGCACAAAGTCGATGAAGAAAATGCAGGAATCGCAGGCCCGACTGAAGCCAAAAATGGACGCACTGAAGAAGAAGTGTGGCGGTGATTCCAAGAGATATAACCAAGAGATGATGCAGCTTTACAAAGAGGAGGGAGTAAACCCTATGGCCGGTATGGCCGGGTGTCTCCCAATGTTGATTCAGATGCCTGTATTTATTGCACTGTATCAGGTTCTTTATAATATGGTTGATCTCAGATTCACGCCTTTTGTCGGTTGGATAACAGACCTTTCTCAGCCAGACGCATTGTTTGCGCTACCGTTTACATTGCCGCTGATTGGGTCCAGCTTCAACCTTTTGCCAATCCTAATGGCTCTGGCAACCTATTATCAAACCAAACTTACACCACAGGCTGGAGCCCAAGGGCAGATGGCCGCAATGCAGAACATTATGCCAATCATGATGCTGTTCTTCCTGTATAACATGCCGTCTGGCCTTGTTATTTATTGGACTATCAACACAGTTATGACAGCACTGCAAACCTGGTGGGTTGGAAAAAAACCATCAGCACCAGAAGGAGTAGCAACAACATGACAGATCAAGTAACAACCAAAGGCAAAACAGTTGCCGACGCCGTTGCCGAAGCTTTGCTTCAGCTTGGCGCCAGAAAAAACGAAGTAAACATAGACGTAATAGACGAACCCAAAGAAGGCGTGTTTGGATTTTTGGGCCGACGATCAGCCAAGGTAGAGGTTACAAAAAAACGACGTTCTTCAAAACGTCAAAGCAGCAATCGTCGACGTCCGCAGAAAACAGAAAACAAACCCAAACAGAACTTGAAACCAAAAGCGGCGGCAAAGAAATCAGCTCCAGCCAAAGAGCCAGAACAAAAAGCCCGGCCTGCAAAAAACGGTCGCAATAAAGCTTCTGTAACAACAATTGGTGAGCCGGTTAAAGCACTGACTATCACCAAAACAATTGCCCAAACAGATGTTTCCGAAGCAGCACAGCTCCAGCAAGATCTGTCTGGAAAACTGATGAACATTTGTGGATTTCCGTGTCGAACAGAAGTTACTTCAGATGAATATAACCGCATCAAAATTATTACAGATGCTGACAGCGCAGGAATTTTGATTGGCCGAAGAGGCTATACTATTGATGCAATTGAGCATCTCGTTGATCGTATGAGTGCTCGTGCCATGAGTGAACACGTGCGAATGAATCTGGATGTAAACAACTATCGAGTTCGCAGAAACAGCGAGCTGGTTGCCGATACAAAAGCAGCTATGTCTTCAGTTCTTGAGAGCGGTGAATCTGTTCATCTTGAACCAGTTTGTGCACGTGAGCGCAGGCTAATGCATATGGAAGTTGCTGATGCTGAAGGTCTTGACACCTATACTTCTGGCTATGGGCCCAAGCGGCATGTTGTGATTTGCAAAGAGGGGTCACAGCCAAAAAGAGAAAAGCCTGCTGAATAAAAGCGGTCCTTGTTGATTAAAAAGGGTCGCTCCTGTGGCGACCTTTTTTTATTGGAGTAAGCCGATGAGTAGTTTTGACACAAACGATACTATTGTAGCAGTAGCAACACCCGCTGGCGTTGGCGGAATTGCTGTTGTTAGAGTTAGCGGTCTGCGCGCACTTGAAATTGTTTCTCGCCTGACAGGTGTTGAGTGGAAAAGAGAAACAGAATCTCATAAAGCAAAACTCCAAAAACTATATTCTGAATCAGAAGCAATAATTGATGAGGCTTTAGTGTTGCCGATGCTTGGCACATCAAGTTACACCGGCGAAGACACAATCGAGTTTTTCTGTCATGGCGGCAATGTTGTGGCAGAGAATGTTGTTTCCGCCTGTGTGAGTTTTGGTGCACGGCCAGCAACTGCTGGAGAGTTTACTCGGCGAGCCTTTTTAAATGGCAAACTGTCGCTCGACCAATCAGAAGCAGTTGTCGATTTAATTCATGCCGAAACCAGCCTTGCAGCTTCGGCCGCACTTGGACAGCTTCGCGGCGGAACAAAAAAAGAAATCTTACAAATTGAACAGCCGTTGCTTTCTTTGCTTTCTGAGCTTGAGGGAGGCCTGGAGTTTTTAGAAGAAGAACATCCAGAGATGCCGCGTAACCAGCTTGCAGAAAAAATCAGCGCAGCATTGAAAAAAATAAACGATTTGTTGCTGCTTGCAGAAACAGGTAAGTCGGTTCGCGATGGAGTAAATGTTGTTTTGGTCGGAGCACCAAATTGTGGCAAAAGCTCTCTTTTCAATGCGCTGTTGTCTGATGACAGGGCAATTGTAGACAGCTCCGCGGGAACAACAAGAGATGTAATTTCAGAAGCAATTATTATTGACGGGCTAAAGTTTATTCTACACGACACGGCGGGGGTTAGGGCAACAAAT
>JAAEMR010000096.1 GCA_024225395.1 Gammaproteobacteria bacterium | reverse complement strand
TTGGTCAAAAAGAATTTAAAAAACTGGCAAAAGACCTGGCAAAAAATGTAGCTAATGAAATTGTCAAAGATTTAAAGTAAATATCAATTAATAGGACATATATGTGTATTAACACGATAATTTTATCACTAATACATCATCGAGGCTGTAAATCTAACTTGATTCGACAATCAGCTAAATTATTCCTTCAAAATATTCGGTAACTTTTCAACAGTTCAAGTTTTTTAAAGCTCTAGTTAACTTTAGAAATTTTTTTACTGCCACAGGTAGAACAACGCCAGCCACCGATTTTAACTGATATAAGCAGCCACACTATTAACCATAAACCAGCAGTTATTATTGATAATAGTAAATGAAGGATGTGATTTGTATCGGCTCTCTCAACTTTTCTATTTTCTTTGCAGTTTTTACAATAACCAGATTTATATTCCATTTCTAACAGCTCCTTGTTTAATGATTTTTTCCAAGAGTTTTTGATCCATCTACTCTATCACTAGTTTTAGAAAATTGTGTAATCTTTAGATGGATGAGGAAAAAAAGACCTGGCAAGGTTCACTGAATATATGGTCATAATTCAGTTCCGGCCAGGTCTTCCTGAGAGAACCCTCTCTATTTTAGTTGTATTTATTTTAAGAAACTATGCCGACCAAATCATTCTATTCCTTAACCGGCCTCAAATCTCTTAAAGATTTCAACTGTCTTTCCTGGTGCGCAATTTCATTCACCAAATACTGAGGCCTGTCTTCTTCGTCGAAACCATTCAGCAAAAAAGCTATACTATTTATCGTACGTTCCAGCTTAATTTCTTCCAGGGCCAGGCCATAATGATAATTCAATTGAGAGATATCAGTGTGTTTGTGAGTGTTCATATTTTAGCTACTCATTTAAATTCTATACTTATTTATAGGTGAATGAGTGGGCACTAACTGTGAACCAGTACCGTTATGATTGTGACAAATTTACAAAATAGTAAATCATAACTCTGGAGCTGTTATAGAGAACTGAATCTAACATTAGTAAGAACCAGTCAAAGATTAATATTGCATAAATCTCATAAAAGGCTTATAAAACACGAGGTTATAACATGTCATAACTCACGCTAAACTCAACAGGCAATAACAATGGTCCTCTAAACCATGCTAATGGCGGTTAAATAAAATCAATAATGACACCGAAGGAGAAAAATACTATGAGCAATCATAAAATCACTTTCACCTACCTGTCACAGGAAGACTTACTGGCTTCTGGCTGCTTCGATATTCACATGGCGATTGAAGTGGCAGAGAAAACCATGCTGGACTATGAGCAGCATCGTATTTTATTCCCGGAAAAAATCGTTCAAATTTTCGATCAGGCTTCACAGGATCGTATCAATTGCCTTCCCGCGACCTTATTAAATGAAGAGATTTGCGGCGTCAAATGGGTATCCTGTTTCCCACGAAACCCAAAATCACATCAGGTGCAAAATCTTTCTGCCACCTTCCTGCTTTCCGAAATAGAGAGAGGTTTTCCCGTCGCCGTGCTGGAAGGCACACTGGCATCCAATATGCGCGTTGCAGCCATGGGCGCTATTGCTGCTAAACATTTATCACGTCAGAACAGTGAAGTCATCGGTTTTATAGGCGCAGGAGAACAGGCCAAGATGCACTTGCTATCCATGAAAGTGGTTAGACCCGGCCTGAAAGAATGCCGGGTCGCTGCCAAAACAGTCGCAGAGGAACAGCAGTTTATTGGTGAATTAAGCCCTCTATTCCCCGATTTGAAATTTATCGGTGCAGAAACCCATGGTCGAATAGCAATGGAAAATGCTGATATTCTGGTCACTGCCACCAGTGCACAGGCTCCGTTGCTAAAGGCAGACTGGATGAAACCCGGAGCTTTTTACAGTCACATCGGCGGTTGGGAAGATGAATATGAAGTTGCTCAGCAATGCGACAAAATTGTCTGTGATGACTGGGCAACGGTCACTCATCGAACCCAGACATTAAGCAGGATGTATGCAGAAGGCCTTATTTCGAGTAATGATATTCATGCCGATTTACACGAACTGGTTTCCGGACAAAAATCAGGGCGTGAATCAGACAGCGAACGCACTTACTTTAATGCCGTAGGACTGGCTTATATCGATGTAGCAATAGGGCTATCCATGTACCAACGTGCGATAAGCGCCGGAAATGGCCTGAAACTTGATCTGCAACAATGTATGATCTTCGAACATGAAGATATTATGCAGCAGGTACGACTGTAAATTTACAAATCGAAACAGCTGTTAATCAGGTTTATTTTTTAAATTTACTCTAAAGACTGCCCAACTCATTAGTTCTGGTTAGAACCATGTTTAAACGTCTCGACAAAAATACAAAGGATCTGGTTTCAATCAGCATCAATGGAAAAACCTTTGATGTACCTGCTGGCGAGTCGGTAGCTGCTGCAATATTGACCATTAGTGGCATACATTTCACCCGCACTTCACACATTTCCAACTCTCCCCGCGCGCCCTTTTGTTTGATGGGTGTCTGTTATGAGTGTCTGATGATCATCAATGGAAAATCCAGTCAACGTAGCTGTAAGGTAATTGTTGAAGAAGGTATGACCATCGACACTCAACAGGGTTCTGGTCTGTTACCGACGTGAAAAATCATTACTCACTGGTAATTATTGGAGCCGGTCCAGCTGGAATGTCTGCCGCGGTCGAGGCTGCAAACCACGGTATCGATGTAGCACTGCTGGATGAACAGGAAGTGCCGGGGGGGCAGATATATCGAGCCATGGAATCCATCCCGCCAGAACGCGCCAAACTGCTCGGCTCAGAATACTTGCACGGTGAAAAACTGGTCACTGAATTACGCAACGCCAGTATAGATTATTTTCCCGGCACGCAGGTCTGGTCATTGAATGAAAAGCTTGAAATCGGTCTGCTGCATCATGATAAAACCGCAATGATCTCAGCTGACCAGGTCATACTCGCAAACGGAGCAATTGAAAGACCAGTCCCCTTCCCCGGCTGGACTTTACCCGGTGTAATGAATGCCGGAGCAGGTCAGATTCTGTTGAAATCTCATGGCATAGTACCCAAAGATGGTGTCGTTCTAGCAGGTTCGGGGCCGCTCTTATTATTACTGGCCTGGCAATATCATCATGCGGGCGTAAAAATAAAAGCGTTACTGGACCTCACTCCCATGCAAAATCACCTGCGTGCATTACCTCATTTACCAAGAGCTCTGTTAGCGGGGCATTACCTGAGTAAGGGAATGGCTTATAAGAAAGACCTTAAGCAGGCCGGTATTGGTACTTTGCATAACGTTAGTAATTTAGTCGCCCGGGGTCAGTCAAAACTAGACACAATCAGCTTTAAACACAGCGGACAAATCCATTCGATAGAAACGGATCTTCTGCTGATCCACTTCGGAGTCATTCCTCATACCCAGCTTTCTCGTGCAGCTGGGTGTCAACATCAGTGGAACCCCAGCCAGCAGTGTTGGACTCCTGGATTAAATAAATGGGGCAGTAGCAGTATTAACAGGATTTTAATTGCCGGTGATGGGGCTGGTATTGGCGGCGCACGAACAGCCGAACATGCCGGCAGACTTGCTGCATTTCAAGCTTTGTATAAACTCGGCAAGATTACTCGAACTGAGCGAAAACAATTAGCCCGTAAAGATCGTAAGTGGATGCGTGAAGAACGTCATATTCGCCCCTTTCTTGAAGCTTTTTTTCACATTCCGGAAAAACTTCTAAAAGTACCTGATGACAACACTCTGGTGTGCCGCTGCGAAGAAGTCACAGCTGGTGAAATTCGTTCAGCAGTTCATGCAGGACACAGTGACAGCAACCAGGTTAAATTTTTGACTCGTTGCGGCATGGGCCCCTGTCAGGGTCGACAGTGCGCCGAAGCTGTTTCACATATCATTGCTGATGCAAACGGGGACAATAAACCTCAGGAGCTTTATCGAGGAAGAGCACCTGTTACTCCCCTCACTCTAGGGCAACTTGCTTCACTATTTCCCGAGGAGCAGGAATGAAAACTGATGTGCTGATCATTGGTGGTGGTCTGATGGGGTTTTCTACTGCACTTCAACTGGCCCAACGTGGTGTGAAAAGTGTGGTTGTAGACAAGGATAGCGCAGGGCGTCATGCATCCGGGGTAAATGCCGGCGGCCTACGTCAGCTCAACCGACACCCTGCTGAAATACCCTTATCAGTCGCTGCAGCGGAGATATGGCATGATATAAAATCTCTGGTCGATAAAAACTGTGATGCAAAGTTTCCCGGCCAGATACGAATTGCAGAAAATGAAGAAGATCTGCAGACACTTGGTCAACGTGCAGAGCTGGTCAGAAACCTGGGGTTTCAGCACGAGGAAATGATCAGCCGAGAGGAATTATACAAACTGGCACCTTCCCTGGTGTCTCATTGTAAAGGAGCGCTAATTTGTCGCAACGATGGTTATGCCCGACCATTTCATGCACTGGAGGCTTTTCGTCAAAAAGCTCTTTCATTAGGGGTTAAATACCTGCCATCAACTCGTATTGATGCAATAGAACACGATAGCAAAGGATGGCGACTAAGTTCAGCTAAAGGAGAGTTCCGGGCACCTGTTATAGTAAATTGTGCTGGAGCATGGGCTGGACAGGTTGCATCCACCCTTGGAGAGCCCGTGCCTGTTAAACCCGGCGCACCGATGTTGATGATCACAGAGCGCCTACCGCATTTTATTGATCCGGTATTCGGCGCAGCGAGTCGCAAGCTTTCATTTAAACAAATGCAAAATGGCACATTACTAATTGGCGGAGCTCATATGGCGGAACTGAATTTTCAACAGCACAAAACCACCATGAACTGGGCAAAACTTGCAGTCAGTGCACGCACGGTTCTGGCATTATTTCCACAGTTAAAAGACGTGCGCATTGTGCGAACCTGGGCAGGTATTGAAGCATTTATGCCGGATAACCTGCCTGTTATCAGCCGTAGTAAAAATTATTCAGATGCTTTTCATGCATTTGGTTTTTCCGCTCATGGCTTCCAGCTTTCTCCAGTTGTAGGTATAATAATCAGTCAGCTAATACTTGATGATCATACAAACTTCAACATTGATCCTTTTAGCATAAATCGATTCGATTCATTTTAAAAATGACTGCACACTAAACCAACTTCTCCTATCATTATCCTATGTATATGACTCGGCTCTTTTTAATCTCATTTTTGTTAATTAGTTTATCAGGCTGCGCCAGCATTATTGGCTCTGCTACACAAAGAATGGCAGATAATTTATCTTTAGCCATGCTAAATCAAAATGACCTGGATATTGTCAAAGCAGGATCGCCAGCATACCTGATCATGATTGACAGCCTGATTGAAGGTGACCCGGATAATGTATCACTATTACTTTCCGGTTCTAAACTGTACGGTTCCTATACTACTGCATTCGTAGAAGATGAAGACCGCTCTAAACGTCTGGCAGAAAAATCATTGTCATTTGCACACAGAGCATTATGCATAGACCTTAAAAATTTATGTCAAAAACTGGATTCAAAACTGGATGAAATTCAGCCCGTATTGAATTCCATAAAAAAGAAGCAGCAACCTTTATTATTTGCATATGCCAGTGCCTGGGCAGGCTGGATTCAGGTTAATACCGATGACTGGAATGCCATTGCCCAGATTCCTAAACTGACAGCCATGCTAAAACGTTCAGTTGAACTGGATGAAAATTATGACAATGGAAGCGCTTATTTATACCTGGGCGTGCTGGCATCTCAAATCCCTCCCAGCCTCGGAGGTAAACCGGAACAGGGTCAAGCTTATTTCGAAAAAGCTTTAAGTTTATCGGAAGGAAAAAATCTGATGGTAAATGTTTTATATGCGGAGCATTATACTCGACTGGTATTTGATCAGAATTTACATGATCAACTACTAAAAACCGTTCTGGCAGCAAACCAGTCTGAACCCGGATTTACTCTAATTAATACTCTGGCAAAAAAGAGAGCATCTGAATTACTCGCAGAGTCCACTGAATATTTTTAAACTATTTAATAAAAATGTATAAACTATTTTTTATAATTCCATTATTAAGTCTGAGTTTTATTTTTTCATCGGGCAGCCATGCACTGACCCTGAAGGTTGCAACGCTAGCACCAGCCGGTACCAACTGGATGAAACTCATGAAAAAAGGTGCCCGGGCAATCAAACAAAAAACTAACAATCGAGTAAAGATAAAATTTTATCCCGGCGGTGTGATGGGTAATGACCAGAGTGTGCATCGAAAAATCCGCATCAACCAGCTTCAGGGCGGCGCCTTCAGCTCGAGTGGAATGTCAGCGGTAGACCCCAGCATTCAGGTTCTCAGCTTACCCATGGTATTTAAATCATTCGAAGAAGTTGATTACGTTCGAAAAGTGATGGATGAAAAAATAAAAAAGCATGTTGCTAAAAATGGTTTTGTTATCCTGGGTATCAGCGAAGGAGGATTTGCCCGGGTAATGTCCAATAAGGAGATACACAATATTCAGGAAATCCGCGAAAGTAAAGTATGGATTCCTGAAGGTGACGAACTGGTTTATGAAACTTTCAAAACCATGGGGATATCACCTATACCATTGCCTCTTGCTGATGTATTTACCGGCCTGCAAACAGGTTTGATAGAAACTATCGCTTCCACATCCACCGGGGCTATAGCTTTTCAATGGCATACCAAACTAACTCATATGGTTGATATTCCTGTGCTCTATGTTATTGGCATACTGACCGTTAAGCAGAAGGCCTTTAAAAAGATAAAAGCAGAGGACCAGAAAATTATCATTGATGAAATGAACAAGGCATTTGCAGCACTTGAAATAATAAACCGTAAAGATAACCTCAGTGCTACCGCTGCTCTAAAAACCCAGGGCATGCAGGTCATAACTCCGTCAGACGATGAATTAAAATTATGGAAAGAGTTTTCAGATACATCTATTAAAAATATGGTTAACAAAGGTATGATTGATAAGGTTCTAATAGATGAAATCGATAAACTTCTGGTTGAATTCAATAAATGACCTGTTAAGTACAGTCAGAACAATTTAGCGACTATCCCAGTGAAATTATTTAATCGAACCATTCAACTACTGGAAGACAGCCTGCTGATTACCTTGCTGGTCAGCATGATCCTGCTTTCCAGTGGACAGATCGTATTACGCAATTTTTTTGATATTGGCATCATCTGGATAGATCCTCTACTACGAGTTCTGGTGTTATGGACCGCATTAATTGGTGCCACAGTTGCCAGTCGCCAAAACAAACATATTCGAATCGACCTGATCAGCAGGATTTTCAGTAAAAAAATGCATTTGGTAATTCAGGTATTTATCGGATTTTTCACCTCCATAGTTTGCGCAATTATTGCCTGGTTCGGCTCACAATGGGTACTAATGGATTACCAGGATAATTTAACAGGTTTTGCAGACATACCTAGCTGGATGCTGGAAATTATTATACCCATTGCTTTCGGGTTGATAGCCACTCGTTACTTTATGCTGAGTATTATCTGGATAGGGTTATTTTTTCACTTCGATGAAGAGAAAGATTACGATCTATGAGCTTCCTCACTCCCCTGCTAATTCTGCTCGCCATCATGCGCACACCCCTGTTTGCAATCATTGCAGCCAGTGCCATGCTTGGTTTTTACAGTGAGGAAATTGATTTATCCGTTATTTCAATTGAAGTTTACCGACTGGCTGAAATGCCTGTATTACTGGCTATTCCGTTATTTACTTTTGCTGGATACATGCTTGGAGAAGGACAGGCTTCACAACGACTGGTTAATTTAACGAACGGTTTACTTGGCTGGTTACCAGGCGGCCTGGCAATAGTCACCATTGTTGCCTGCGCACTGTTCACTGCATTTACAGGTGCATCCGGCGTAACCATCGTGGCACTGGGCGCTCTTTTATATCCCGCCTTGAAAGAAGCGGGTTACGGAGAAAACTTTAACCTTGGTTTACTCACCAGCTCGGGTAGCCTGGGGTTATTATTTGCCCCGGCCTTACCGTTAATTTTATACGGTGTTGTCGCTCAACAAATGAATCTTGATCAACCGGTAAGTATCGACCAACTGTTTATCGCCGGTGCATTACCCGGCCTGTTAATGCTGTTTATGCTCAGTGCATACAGCATGTTACAGCCTAGAACAGAAAATCCAGAAACAATTAAAAAGCGACCCGATGCCTGGCATTCCATCAAACAGGCCAAGTGGGAATTGCCTTTACCGATTATCGTTTTAGGTGGAATTTATTCTGGTTTTTTTGCAGTCTCCGAAGCAGCCTCTGTCACAGCCCTGTATGTACTGGTCGTTGAAGTACTCCTGTTACGGGAAATAACCTTTAAACAATTACCCGGCATTATAAGAGAGTCGATGATGCTAGTCGGTGGTATCATGATTATTCTCGGAGTATCGCTGGCATCAACAAACTATTTAATTGATACAGAAGTACCCTCCCGCTTATTTGACTTCATCCGTGAACATATTCAGAGCAAATTGACATTTCTGATTTTGCTTAACATCTTTCTACTGGTACTCGGCATGATGCTTGATATATTTTCAGCACTGGTCATTATCGTACCAATCATTCTACCTATTGCAGTAGGCTATGGAATTCATCCTGTACACCTTGGCATTATTTTTCTGGCTAACATGCAACTCGGTTATTTCACTCCTCCAGTCGGCATGAATCTTTTTATTGCCAGTTATCGTTTTAATAAACCAGTCATGACCCTATACAAGGCAACCATTCCTTTCTTCCTTATTTTACTGGTAGCCGTATTAATTATCACTTACTGGCCGTCTCTCACTCTGGCTCTTATCAAATGAATCTGGACATCTGGTTAGCCTGGTGCCTGGCCTGTATAGTTATCTCAATCACTCCGGGAGCCGGTGCTATAAATACCATGAGCAATGGCATTCAATATGGAGTTCGACATAGCCTGCCCGCCATTATGGGACAGCAACTTGGACTTGCTGTTCAATTTATTATCGTCGGTATAGGGCTTGGTTCTCTGCTCGCCTCTTCGACCAGTTTATTTGATATTGTAAAGTGGCTAGGTGTGCTTTATTTAGTATTCCTTGGCATTCAAAAATGGCAGCAGCCTTTTATTCCATTAAAAGAAGCCAATAGTTGTGAACTGGAATATAAACGTCGTTTCTGGCAATCTACTTTTGTCAATTTAAGTAATCCCAAAGCCACCATTTTCCTGGTTGCCTTATTACCTCAATTCCTGGATCTGGAAAGGCAGCAGTTCACCCAGTTCAGCCTGATGATGTTCACCAGTTTAGTGATTGATATAATAGTTATGCTAGGTTATGCAACTTTAGCAACAACTCTGGTTCTGTGGATGAAAAGTAAAAAATATCAACGACGATTAAATCATTTATTCGGAGGCCTGTTCATTGTAGCCGCAGGTTTAATGGCCAGTTTTCAACGCCAGTAATTACTTCTCATAAACACATCAAACAGACTTAATTATCCAGCAACTCTTTTTCCAGCGCCAGAAAGACCTGGTAGGCATTAATTCTGTTACCCAGTTTAAAAGCGGGTAATTTTTCAAAAGGACTCCAGTCAATGGAGCTATAGAGTTCATCAAAACTCATCATTTCTTCAACGCCATCTCCCAGGTGTAAACGTAGATAAGCCAGGTAATCACGTGTTAATTTTATCGCTTGCAAAGGATCTCTTGCTAATCTACCGTGACCTGGAATCAGTGCTTTGATACCTTTTTTCTCTGCCATTTCATTCAGAGTTTCCAGCCAGGCTTTTGAGTCACTATCTCCGACAAAAGGAATGCGTCCTTCAAAAATTACATCACCCGTGATAAATACCTGATCAGGTTCCACTAAAACGGTTAGATCAGCATCAGAATGAGCCCTACCGAGGTAATTGACTGTTAACTGTACATCGCCATCATTGATCTCAAATGATTCTTCAATCAATACATCTGGAAAAACCAGCCGGGTGTTGTCATTCACCCAGGGATCCAGGGAAAAGCGTCTTTCTTCGATACGATCTGCCGCGCCCTTTGAATTTAAATATTCATCGACACCAAACGGAGCATAGATCTTTGCACCCAGGTCTTCGAAAACCTGTAATCCGTATATATGATCAGCATGATAATGGGTGGTAATAACCCTGATGACAGGTAAATCGCTAACCTTTCGAACAAGTGACAATAGTTGTTCGGCAAGTGAAGGAGAACCCAGTCCATCGATAATGGTAATACCTTTACTTCCAATCACGACAGTTGCATTCGAGATAAAGCCCTGATTATAGGTGGCTATACCCGTTGCCCCCTGTACGAAATACACATGCTCGGATACTTTTTGTAACTTCATATCGACTGTCGACAGGGGATACTTGAATTTAAAATCAGCTGCATTCAAATTCAAACAGATCATCAGTAAGAAAATCAAATTAAAAATTAATATCTTTTTATTCATTTAATGATCTCTTTTTTAATTGTTTTTTTTCACAACGACGGCGTGAGAAAAAATCGCTCATAATAGCTGCGCACTGTTGCTGTAGAACACCCGATTTAATTTCTATCTGGTGATTAAAATGGGTTTCATCGAGTAATTGACAGGCACTTTGAATGGCACCCGTCTTATGTTCCTGAGCACCATACACCAGTTTTTTTACTCGGGCATGAATCATGGCACCCACGCACATGACACAGGGTTCCAGTGTCACATAAAGGGTTGTATTTATGAGTCTGTAATTTTTATTATTTTTAGCCGCTTCACGCAGCACCATGATCTCTGCATGAGCTGTTGGGTCATAACTACCGATAGGTCGGTTATGACCTACAGCTAAACATTCATTTTGTTCGCTTACCAGAACAGCTCCTACCGGTACTTCATTTTCAGTGGCAGCCGCCTGCGCCTGTTGCAGCGCAAGCTGCATCCAGTATTCGTCTGAGTGTATATCGCTATCTATGGGTTACTCCCACTCTATTGTAGCAGGCGGTTTCCCGGAGATATCGTAAACTACTCGAGCTATTCCATTGATTTCATTCATGATTCTACGCGACACATGGTCCAGAAATTCATAAGGCAAATGCGCCCAGCGAGCCGTCATAAAATCAATGGTTTCAACCGCACGTAAAGCCACGACATAATCATAGCGACGACCATCACCGGTCACGCCTACTGATTTCACCGGAAGGAAAACAGTGAAAGCCTGAGATGTTTTTTCATACAGTTCATGTTTCCACAACTCTTCCATGAAAATATTGTCAGCAAGCCTTAGCAGATCTGCATATTCTTTTTTAACTTCACCTAAAATGCGCACACCAAGTCCGGGACCCGGAAATGGATGACGGTAAACCATTTCATGTGGCAAACCCAGCTCTACGCCTATTTTTCTAACTTCATCCTTAAACAGTTCACGCAAAGGTTCTACCAGTTCAAGCTTCATGTCATCAGGTAAACCACCCACATTATGGTGAGACTTAATTAAATGCGCTTTGCCGGTAGACGCACCTGCTGATTCTATAACATCAGGATAGATAGTGCCTTGAGCTAACCAGTTAGCATCATTTTGTTTACGTGCTTCCTCTTCAAAAATTTCTATAAATAAGTTGCCGATAATTTTTCGTTTTTGCTCGGGGTCGGTAACGTTTTTTAATTTATTCAGGAAACGGTCTTCAGCATCGACGCGAATCACCTTAACGCCCATGTGCTCGGCAAAGGTATCCATCACCTGATCGCCCTCGTTAAGACGCAGCAGGCCATTATCGACAAAAATACAGGTCAGCTGATCACCAATCGCTTTATGTAACATGGCGGCGACCACCGATGAATCGACACCGCCTGAAAGCCCTAGAATAACATGACCATCACCGACCTGTTTGCGTACTTTCTCGATATTATTTTCAATAATATTTTCAGATGTCCAGTCAGACGCACAACCACAGATTTGATGAATAAAGCGACCCAGAATTTCTCCACCCTGCAGGGTATGAGTCACTTCCGGGTGAAATTGAAGCCCATAAATTTTACGTTCTTCATCAGCCATGCCCGCAATAGGTGCCGAATCAGTACTGCACATCAGTTTGAAACCTTCAGGCATCTCCGCCACACGGTCACCGTGCGACATCCACACATCCAGCATGCCATGCCCTTCAGAAGTCACGTGATCCTGAATATCTCTGAGTAACTCGGTATGACCACGCGCACGAACCTGGGCATAACCAAATTCACTATGACCGGTATTTTCTACCTTGCCGCCAAGTTGCTTGGCTAGCGTTTGCATACCATAGCAAATACCCAGAATGGGAATATTCAACTGCAGAATCTGTATTGGAGCTTCCGGAGTTATGCCACCATCATCCAGCGTCGATTCAGGTCCACCGGAAAGGATGATGCCCTTCGGTAAAAAAGCAGTGATACGATCAACTTCAATATCCCAGGGGTAAATTTCACAATAAACCCCTAGTTCACGAACTCGACGAGCGATCAGTTGAGTGTATTGAGAACCGAAATCAAGAATCAGTATCCTGTCATCATGCAGGTCATGGTTTAGAGTCATTAATGAGCCTCACTGAGGATAGATGCCGTAGCGAGGGTAAGCTGAATTGAGCTATATTTTTTCATGATTTGAGGCGAATAATTATTTTATTTAACGATAATTATGGAGAAATATGGCCAAATCAGCTTTTACGCAGTAGGCTTTTATTCTCCGTGAGGCTCATCTATTACACTCTGTAGTTTGGTGCTTCTTTGGTAATGGTCACATCATGCACATGGGATTCAGTAATCCCTGCTCCGGTAATTCTGACAAATTCCGGTTTTGTACGTAATTCATCAATAGTTGCACAACCGACATAACCCATGCTGGAACGTACGCCACCTAACAATTGATGAACGATTCCAGATAGAGGACCTTTATAAGGTACACGACCTTCAATACCTTCCGGAACCAGCTTTTCTGCTGAAGCATCTGCCTGAAAATAACGATCTGAAGATCCTTTTTGCATGGCACCCAGAGATCCCATTCCACGATATGATTTGTAGGAACGTCCCTGGAATAATTCAACTTCACCCGGCGCTTCTTCAGTTCCCGCAAACATACTGCCAATCATCACCGAATGACCACCTGCCACCAGGGCTTTGGAAACATCACCGGAAAAGCGAATGCCGCCATCTGCAATACAGGGAATCCCTGAATCTTTTAAAGCTTCGGAGACATTACTGATTGCTGTAATTTGTGGAACACCGACACCCGCCACCATGCGAGTGGTACATATTGAACCGGGACCAATACCGACTTTGACAGCATCAGCACCTGCTTCAACTAAATCAAGAGCCGCATGAGCCGTGGCTATATTTCCACCTATAACCTGAATATGAGGGTAGTTTTTCTTTACCCAGGCAACGCGATCGATAACGCCTCTGGAGTGACCATGTGCAGTATCAACAACAATCACATCTACTTCGGCATTAGCCAGTGCTTCGATACGTTCATCAGTATCAGCTCCGGTACCTACTGCGGCCCCCACTCTGAGACGGCCCTGGTCATCTTTACAGGCTAACGGGTGAACCGTTGACTTGGTGATATCCTTAACCGTAATCATGCCTTTTAAATTGTAATTAGCATCAACCACTAACAAACGTTCAATGCGGTGTTGATGCAGCAGCTCGAGAACTTTTTCTTTGGAAACACCTTCATTTACGGTCACTAACTTATCCTTTGGTGTCATGACAGAGCGAATTGAGGAATCCAGGTTAGTTTCAAACCTTACATCACGTCGGGTAACGATACCTTCCAGCCCGTCAGCACCAATAACCGGTAACCCGGATATATTCTTGACATTCTGGGTTTCAATGACATCCCTGATCAACGTATCCGGACTGATACTTATAGGGTCTTTTATAACACCGCTTTCAAATTTTTTAACTTTGGCGACCTGCTCTGCCTGTTCTGCAGGTGTCAAATTTTTATGCACTATTCCAAGTCCACCTTCCTGGGCCATGGCAATGGCGAGACGGGATTCAGTGACTGTATCCATCGCAGCGGATACCAGAGGAATATTAAGCTCAATTCCCTGGGTTAATTTTGTTTTGAGAATAGCGTCATTGGGTAAAACTTCTGACTTCGCTGGCACCAGCAAAACATCATCAAAGGTAAGGGCTTCCTGACTAATACGCATAATCTCTCCGGGCGAGTAGTTAACAATGCGCGATTATAGGGAATTGACTTAGTAGGGTAAACCGGTTAATAGGTTCTAAATACAAAAAAGCCGCTTTAAAAAGCGGCTTTATATATATATATGAAAATTTCAGCTGTTAACTGAACTTTCTTTTTCTTGTTGCGACCAGACTACCGAATAAACCTAAAAATCCGGCTGACAGGAGTAATAGTGAAGAAGGTTCTGGAACAGTAGCATGACCATCGACAGCATCATTACCACATGACATAGTCCAGTGAGCATCCAAACCTGTTATGTTAAAAGAACTGATATCAAATGTAGCTGTTCGATAGAATGAATCTAAAGCATTGTCATACCCTGTAGTGGTAGTAAATCCAATTCCTGAAATTATATCACCCTGTGTCATAGCATATGGAGCTGATACACCAAAATGAATCCGGTCATCCCAGGTAACATTTTCATACAAGCCAGCTGGATCAACTCCATCTGAATCACCACCAGTTTCACCATCCCCATCTACTTCAATAATTTCATCTCCCTGATTCCAATATGACCTGGTGAGCAAACCAAAATCAACGGCAAATTCATAATTAGATGAATCATTATCAAATGATAATGCTAGATCACCTGAGTAATAAGGTCTATTCTTACTTCCTGCAGTTTGATACCCTGTTTTTACATCAAAGCCTGTTTGAAGGCCGATTGATAATAAGTTACCCTCTAATTTATAAAAAAGATATTCAGCATCAAAGTTTTGTCCACCCCAACCAGGATTAACATAAGAACTGCTACTGAAGTCAGTAATATCTTCACCTGAACCATTAGTCATATCAGTCCAGCTTGAATCAAAAACAGAAGTTATTACACCAGCACTTACATTGGCAGATAAAGCTGATACAGCCGTCAAAAGAATAATTTTCTTAAACATTTTAATATCCTAAAAAATACAGGTTTTTAGAAACCGCAATAAAAGTTACCTTATGTAGAGCTTTTTCCATACCAAATTTATGTTTAATCGTAATTTCAATCACTTACAAATAAGAATTTTAAATTCCCCTTAAAAATGTAAAGTTTCTTTACATTATTTTTTTATCAGATTAAAATTTTTTTTACACTTCTGCTATCAATCAATATGCAAATCAAAGAGGCCATCTGGAGCGTTTCTGCGCTCAACTTCGAAATCAAAACCATGCTGGAGAAAGGCATAGGCTCTATCTGGATCGAAGGTGAAATATCCAACCTGGCAAAACCGGCTTCAGGCCACTGGTATTTCTCGATTAAAGATGAACGGGCACAGCTTCGAGCTGCAATGTTTAAAAACCGCAATGGACGGGTTGCTTTCAAACCTGAAAATGGTCAGCAAGTTTTGATTCGGGCTCAGGTCACGCTGTATGAGGCTCGTGGAGATTTTCAGGTAATCGTGGATCACATGGAAGAAGCGGGTGTCGGGCGGTTAATGCAACAATATGAAGCACTGAAGAAAAAACTATCCACTGAAGGGCTGTTTGCAGTCGGGCAAAAACAGAAAATCCCTGCCCAGGCTCGTCATATCGGAATAATAACCTCTGCCAGTGGCGCGGCTATTCGCGATGTTCTGAGTGTCATAAAACGTCGGTCACCTTCCAGCGAAGTCACCGTGTTTCCGACGCCCGTTCAGGGCGAGTCTGCGACAGCCCAGATTATCCAGGCAATTGAATCCGCTAACCGTCATGCTCAATGCGATGTTCTGTTACTGGTTCGGGGCGGTGGTTCTCTGGAGGATCTGTGGTGTTTCAATGAAGAATCGGTCGCCAGAGCCATATTTGATTCTGAAATTCCTGTTGTCAGCGGGGTTGGACATGAAATTGACTTTACCATCGCCGATTTTGTGGCCGATGCCAGGGCACCTACGCCATCTGTCGCCGCTGAAACGGTAACCATGGATCAATTCGAAGTCATGACTCAACTGGATATACTGTCTGCCCGATTAATAACTCAGATGCAGTCACTTCTTCAGAGTAAAGGCGAAAACCTGTTAAACACAAAAGAGCGAATTCTCAGTTTTCACCCGCAACGAGCAATGGAAAACTTAAAGCAGCGCATGATTTTTTCTGAGTCCCGCTTAAAAGCTATTCAATTAAACTTGCTTCAACAGAAGCAAAACCAGTTTAAGCTGACCTTTGAACAGTTGAAACATCATAACCCTGAGTCCCGCATTCCAGTACTGAGTCATCAACTCGATAACCTGAACCATCAGTTACTACAATCAATGAAAAAACGGCTTCAAGACTGTCATCATCAATTCAGCTTACAGGCACGAACAATGGACAGTTTGAGCCCGCTTAAAACACTTTCACGGGGTTATGCCGCAATTAGTAAAAACAAACAGATTATTAGTTCCAACCGGCAGTTAAAACAGGATGACCTGATAAAAATTCAATTTAAGGATGGTGAGTCTAAAGCTAAAGTTCTGTAACCCGCTTTTATTTCTCACCTGTTCGGATTAAAGAGTATTCAAGTTTCCTCAAACCATATTGTTCACTGAGACTAAACGATAAACCATCAATAAGAGGGATTTCAATCTGCGGGCCAGGTGAAATACTGATCACTTCTTTAATATTTGCCTGATAAGCACCCTGTTCAAATTTTGTCATGACATTTTGTCTTTTACTCAATTCTCGTGCGACACGAGGTGAGCGTTCAACCCAGAAAGACCCCAGTTCATTTGTCGTTTCACATTGATAGAGCACGGCATAATAGTTCCCCGGATACTCCAGAAAAGGTTTAAGCTGTACACTATCATGCATCACTTTTCCTGCCAGTGGAAACGCTTTGTAACGCAGATGAGGCATAGAAAAACTCATACCGGTGCGACTGGCAAAAGTACCATTCACTAACTCGCAATTAAACATTTCAGCAGGCCTGGAGAAAGTCGTAATATCATCCAACAGCCTGGCCACTCCGGTCCCCTGAATAAAACGATTATCATCGATTTTAAACTCAAGCTCTGTCTGCCAGTGGATATTTAAGCCTCCCGCCAGTTTTTCCGTGCCAAATTCGATTTTATCAAAGCCAGTGATGGTCAGTTTCCAACGACCATTTTCTACGGCCTGCACAGGAGGAATACTTACTATCAGTAAAATCAATAACCCGAAGAATGATTGCATGCGGTATAATTTAAAATTCGATAGAAACCATAATACACATTACAGTTGTTTTTAATAGCTATTAGCTACTTTTGCATTTTAAAAGTCTTCAGCGCTGAACCCGACTGCTATAACCCTGTCGAAACATACTAAGAATTAAATGAGGATAGAGCCCGTGACTAAAAAAAATACTGTAACCATTACCGATAATCGAAACGGTAATCAAGTGGATCTGGATATTCTGGATCCAACCATAGGTTCCCCCACCATTGATATCAGAAAATTGCACAATGAATTAGGATTATTTACCTATGATCCGGGTTTTCAGGCAACTGCAAGCTGTAAGAGTGACATCACCTATATTGATGGCGATAAAGGCGTACTGTTGTATCGAGGATACCCTATCGAACAACTGGCTGAGCACAGTAACTACCTGGAAACCAGTTTTCTACTGATATACGGTCACTTACCCAGCCATGTTGAATATTATGACTTTATCGGCATTATTAAACAGCACACCATGGTGCATGAAGGCATTAAACATTTTTTTAATGGCTTTCAGCATAATGCACACCCAATGGCGATTATGGTCGGAGTCGTTGGAGCTTTATCAGCTTTTTACCATGATTCACTGGATATCAATAATCCACGGCATAGAGAGATTTCTGCGCATCGATTACTCGCCAAGATGCCAACCATAGCGGCTTACAGTCATCGTCGAGCCCATGGTTTACCGCTGCCTTACCCGCGCAATGATCTCGACTTCATTGAAAACTTCATGTACATGATGTTCAGCGTGCCATCTGAAGAATACAAGGTTAATCCGGTAGCCGTAAGGGCCATGCGACTCATTTTTATTCTGCATGCCGATCACGAGCAAAATGCCAGTACATCGACGGTTCGTCTGGCCAGTAGTTCAGGGGCTAACCCTTTTGCCTGTATCTCGGCGGGCATCGCATCATTATGGGGACCGGCTCATGGCGGAGCTAATGAAGCGGTCATCCGGATGCTGGAAGAAATACAACATCCTGATGAAATACCCAAATATGTTGAAAGAGCCAAAGATAAAAATGACGATTATAGATTGATGGGATTTGGACATAGAATATATAAAAATTATGATCCCAGGGCTAAAATCATTCGTGAAGCCTGTAACGACCTGCTGGATGTTTTAGGCAGCACCAATCAGCCATTATTTGATACCGCAAGAAAGCTGGAAAAAATCGCTATGGAAGATGATTATTTTCTGGAGCGGAACCTCTACCCCAATGTTGATTTTTATTCCGGCATTATCCTGAAAGCACTGGGCATGCCGCTAAATATGTTCACGGTTATTTTTGCCATGGCAAGGACAGCAGGCTGGATTTCACAATGGCTGGAAATGATGGAAGACCAGGAACAACGCATTGGTCGTCCCCGTCAAATTTATACCGGGGCCAAGGTGCGTGAATATGTGAACCTGAGTAAAAGATAGACTATCTATTTGGTTGACCGGGGAAAACCACTGGTTCTCCCCCGGCTTTGCAGAAATCATTTTTCTGCATAACGGATTTAAAAACTTCTGTATTTATCAGTTTATTCAACCACTCAGCCAGTTTTTCATATTAACTATTTCCAAACCACCCGGGATCTACAGCTGCAAACTGCCCCACATATAGCATAAGGGCAGCACTGAAATAAATATAGAACAGGGTTTTTAATACTCACTGCTGAAAGCTTTAATGCGACATCAACACTGGAACAATCATGTTGGTCAGTAAAGTTCGAGTAACGCCTCCAAAAAATTTCTGTCTGATACTGGGTTTTCCATAGCCTCCCATCACCAGCAGGTCGATATCATTTTCCGCTATCTCATTCAATATGACAGTTGGCACATCGAAAGTACCTGCATTAATGCGTTTGACTTTGGCATTTACTTTATGTCTTTTTAAATGGCTCACCGTATAATCGACCATCAGCTCACCTTTTGCAGTTTTCTTCCTGCCCTGTTTAACCACCAGCACTATAACTTTTTCCATTTGATTCAACAGGGGTATGGCATCGTGTACCGCACGGATAGCCGCAGGCGTACCATCCCAGGCTATAATGGCTTTTTGACAGGGCATACGATGGGGTCCGATATAAGGCATAAAAAAGACTGGACGGCCACTGAGCAAAATCACCTGTTCCGAAACTTCTTTAATGATTGAGAAATTATCTTTATTGGGATTTGCCTGCCGTAACATGACAAGATCAAAATTACGTGAAAACTGGGCCATTTTTCGCGCCGCAACATCCTCATCTCCATGAATTACTCGCGAATCCACGGTGATGCCTTCTTTCTTCGCCAACTGTGAAAATTCAGCAATTATTTCTTCAGCCTGATGTTCAGACATCTTTTTCAATGCTTTGGCATTTTTTACTTTAAGGTGCGCAGGTTTAATGGCTGCCAGTGTCACTCCTGTTAAACGAGCTTTATTTGAACTGGCCAGCGCAAAAGCTGCTTTCACCCGTTCCATATTTGAAACACCATCGTCCAGATAAACCAGGATATCTTTTAATTGCATCTAACTTTCTCATTCAATTTAATAGGTAAAACAGATATAGCTTATCCAACAAAAATAATCCAATCCTTCGAAATATATCGTTATAAACTGATGCAAGTTGATTATTAGAATATTCTAATATAGAATATATCGCTTTATTAACCCGACCAAATTTCAGGAGAATTCATATGAGTATTGAACGCATGATTTTAGCCATTGCAGGATTTTTTGTTTTCCTTAGCGCTACTTTAGGCTATTACCACCATGTTTACTGGCTGTTCTTCACTGCATTTGTTGGATTAAATCTCTTCCAGTCGGCTTTTACCGGATTTTGCCCTATGGCATTAATTCTGAAAAAGCTTGGTTTTAAGTCGGATAATGCTACCGCTTAAAAACATTAAAATTTTCTTTAAAAAAGCCCGCACATGCGGGCTTTTTTTTGTCTAAAGCAAGCTAAACTTAGGTTTATAGATATCGAAATAACTATTAAATATTACAAACAGCATCATTCAGGACTCAATAAATGCTTGACCAGACAACATTTTCAACAGAGGCCATGCAGAAAAGCATACTATCAGCCATTAACCACATTGAAGCCATTATTGTTGGTAAACCGGAACAGATTAAGCTAGCTGTATGCTGCCTGCTGTCATCGGGTCATTGTTTAATAGAGGATTTACCGGGTGTGGGCAAAACCACGCTATCTCATGCCTTAGCTAAAGTATTTGGACTCAACTTCAGTCGCATTCAATTTACCAGTGATTTATTACCGGCCGATATTCTTGGCGTATCTATTTTTGACCCTCAAACCCAGTCATTTAATTTTCATCCGGGACCTGTTTTTTCCAACTGTGTGCTGGCTGATGAAATGAACAGAGCAACACCGAAGACTCAGAGTGCCTTGCTGGAAGCCATGGAAGAACGGCAGATCACTATCGACGGTTCAACTAAAACCCTTCAGCAACCCTTTTTTGTGATAGGCACACAAAATCCTCTGGATCAATCCGGCACCTTCCCTTTACCCGAGTCTCAGCTGGATCGTTTCATGATGAAGCTGAACCTGGGTTATCCGGATGAAAAAGCCGAGCGGGAATTGCTGGCAGGTCAAAATCGTCAGCACCTGATACAGCAACTGGAACCGGCACTGACTACTGATAAGCTGATACAAATTCAAAAAGCAGTCGAAGAAGTTCATGTTTCTGATGCTTTACTGGACTATGTTCAATTATTAATCAGCGAAACACGAAATAAACAGCTATTTGTTTACGGCTTATCTCCTCGCGCCGCCCTGTCTCTATTAAAAGCAGCTCGTGCCTGGGCTTTAATGAGTGGACGTGATTTTGTCGAACCCGGAGATATCAAAGCTGTTTTTTCATCCATCAGTAATCACCGGCTGATACCTACCGAACAGCACAGTAAGAATGCAGCCAGCCTGGTAGAAAATATACTTCAGCAAATCACCATTCCTTAACAGATCAGGTATGGCTGTTCTTTCTTTTTTTCAGAATCGAATGGATGCCTGGATCGCGGCACGCAATCCGGCTACTGCTGATTCCATTTTTCTACACAATCGACGACTGTATATTCTACCTACCCGGTTTGGATATCTGTTTGCCATCATGCAGCTCGTTCTACTTTTGGCAGCCATCAATTACCAGAACAGCATGGCTTACGTGTTGACATTTTTACTCACCGCCCTTGGTATAATCAGTTTATGGCAAACGCATAAAAACCTGCTGGGTCTTAGCATCCGGCTAAAAACACCCAGGCCGGTTTACCAGCAGGAAGAACTTATCCTTGAGTTTGTGATTAGCCATTCAAATCTGGTAGATCGATACGCCATCGGTATTCAATACATGAATCAACCACCGGTTTATACCGGTTTAAAAGCTGAACAATCAACCACACTTCGCCTGCCCTTACCCGCCGTCAAAAGAGGTTTATATAAACCTGCCGGGTTTGTCATATTTACCCGTTATCCCACCGGACTGTTTCATGCCTGGAGCTGGGTAAAGTTTGATATCCCAGTATTGATTTTCCCAAAACCGCTTTATGATATAAAACTCAGGGAAACTATTTCCGATCAACAACACAGTAAAAGCACCATTGATATTAGCGATGGCGATGACTTTGCAGGATTGCGTGAATTTCGTCAGGGAGAATCACTAAAACATATTTCCTGGAAAGCCTTTGCACAGGGCAGAGGCATGTTAACTAAAACCTTCCAGGGACATGCATCACCAGCATTGTGGATTAACTGGCTTGATATGACTGCCCCCTCTCAGGAAGGAAAACTAAGCCAGATGACAGCCCTGGTTATAGAAACGAATCAGGAAGGTCGAAAATATGGCGTAAAGTTACCCGGGTTAGAAATTGAACAATCTGAAGGGCCGGCACATCTAAACGAGTGTTTACAACAGATCAGCACTTTCAATCAAACAGAATTAAACTCTGTGCTACTGGTTGATAAGCTATGATGATCAATAAAAACTTACCCATTTCTCAGATAGCACAGGAAGAAGCAAGCAACACTGCCATATTGACGGTGACCTACAGTTTTCTGATATCGATGCTTCCCCACTTTTTCCACATGCCTTTATGGGTTACCGGTTTTACTTTTTTTGCGGTGGCATGGCGTAGTGTTCAGTCTCTTGGGTATGTTGGCGGTATACCACGGTGGATGCTGGTGCCTTTTGTCGTGGTCGGAGGGATAAGTGTATTTGCACAGTACTGGACCATCGTAGGGCGTGATCCGGGGCTTGCACTTTTAACGGTGATGACTGCCTTTAAATTTCTCGAATCTAAAACTCATCGCGACATACTGATTCTGATTTTCCTTTGCTATTTTCTGCTGGCCACCCATTTCCTGTTCGGGCAAAGCATTCTGATAGCTGCGTATATGTTTGTCACATTGCTCATCATAACCTCCACCTTGATTACCATAAACCAGCGTGATGACAGTATTCCACTAAAATCACGATTTAAAAGCGCGAGCAAACTGATCGCGTTATCAATCCCTGTCATGATCATTTTATTTGTCCTGGTTCCACGCATTCCAGGTCCCTTGTGGGGGCTTACTCAGGAGCAACGAGGTGGCATTACCGGGCTTAGCGACACCATGTCTCCAGGAGCAATCAGTAACCTGATCACAAGTAATGACGTGGCTTTTCGAGTCACATTTGAGGGGGATATTCCACCCCAGAAAAAGTTGTACTGGCGTGGCCCTGTGATGGTAAATTTTGATGGTAGAACCTGGTCACAGACAGAACATAAAAAGGTAACTGGAATTAACAGAGACGAATCTCTGGAACTAAGTCGCTATACCATAACCCTCGAACCACACGGTAAAAAATGGTTATTTGGGCTGGATATGCCAGTGCAAATTCCCTCAGACAGTTACATGAACACTGAATTTCAGATCACCAGCAACAAACTGGTCAATGACTTGAAAAGGTACAGCTTAAGCTCGCAGTTAAATTATCGACTGGGGCTGGATGTATCCCCCGAATATCTGATGCTAGCCGATATCTTTCACCAGACAAGGAACCCACAAACACTGGCTCTGGGACAGAAATGGTCCCGGCAGTTTAATTCGGATATAGAAATTGTGAATCATGCCTTAAACATGTTTAGTACTGAGAATTTTGCTTACACATTACAACCTCCCCGTCTCGGAAAACATTCCAGTGATGAGTTTCTGTTTCAGACTCGTCGTGGATTCTGTGAGCACTACGCCAGTAGTTTCGCCCTGCTGATGCGAGCCGCAGGCATTCCATCCCGCATAGTAACCGGTTACCAGGGAGGAGAACTCAACCAGGTTGGAGATTACCTGATTGTTCGCCAGTCGGACGCTCATGCCTGGACAGAAGTCTGGCTGGATGAAAAAGGCTGGGTTCGTTTTGATCCAACGGCTGCCGTTTCGCCCGACCGGATTGAACAGGGTCTGGACCAGGCATTATTAGACCGTGCATCCAGTTTTAAAATCGGTAAGCGAAATCCTTTTGTGAGCAAACTTATGTACCGCTGGGATAACCTGCAACATAACTGGAATGACATGATTTTAAATTACGACCACCAGAAGCAGGGGCGTTTTTTAAGGCAGTTGGGTCTGGGCATTAAAAGTACCGGTGACATGATAATTGCACTGGTCATATGCATGGTTTTTATCACCGGAACTTACTGGCTGGTTGCAAGATACAGGGAAAGACCCGCTGCAATAGCCGACTATGAAAAGATCATCAACCGACTGTTAAAGAAGTTATCCAGGTCAGGTTATAAAAAACTGCCCTCTGAAGACGTTTATGAGTTTTTAAAGCGAATCAAACATCAGCAAAACTTTGATGATACACAACTTACTAAAATTTTTGAGACTTACAGTAAAATAAAATATGCCCGTGACCTGCAGCAGGAAGTCGTCATTAAGCGATTTCAGAAAATGGTGTCAGACTGGAAAGCTCCAGGTTAAACCCGCTGACTCTTCATGTGATTTTTTATTCCTGATAAAATGGCCTTAGCAATTTTATGTTGATGCTTTGGAGATTTCAGCCGGCGCTCTTCTTTCGGGTTGGAAATAAAAGCTGTTTCGATAAGAATAGAAGGCATATCAGGAGCTTTCAACACTGCAAAACCCGCCTGTTGCACAGATTTTTTATTCAGTTTACCAACCTTACCTAAATGCTTTAATACGTCGGAACCCAGTTCCAGACTATCCAGAATAGTAGCTTCCTGTGATAAATTTAGTAACACCGATGCGATTAAATCATCTTTGTCATCGAGGCTGATTCCACCGATTAAATCCGAAGAATTTTCTTTATGAGCTATCCAGCGAGCTGCTTCAGAACTGGCACCGTTTAATGACAGCGCATAAACAGATGCACCTTCTACTTTAGGGCTTTTAAACGCATCGGCATGCAACGAAACAAATAGGTCAGCCTGATGTTTTCTTGCCGTTTTTACACGGTTACGTAAAATCACATAACGATCCGAATTCCTGGTTAACACACACCGGTAACCGGGAGTATCATTGATCATCACTTTCAATTTTTTTGCCACGGCTAAGGTGATATCTTTTTCCAGAGTACCTTTACGGCCCACCGCTCCGGGATCTCTGCCCCCATGGCCGGGATCTATCGCAATAACAAACTCTTTCTTTTGCCGGTTACGATTCTGTCGACTGGTTTTGATCGGCGTCGGGCTTAACTGAGTAGCATGCATATCTACAACCAGACGATGTCCAAGTTGTTTATCAGGTTTCAGAACAAAACTACGAGGACGAACTTTAGTGTTAAGATCCAGCACTATTCGTAAATCACTATTTTGTCGAACCGCTGAACGAATTCCCTTTAGTAGTTTTGTTTGATGTTCATCTGATACTAAAGCTGCACTTTTACGCACGCCTTTAAGATCTATAACGACGCGGTTGGGGGAAGACAGAGTAAAGAGAGAATGATCCGTTGATCCCGACAGGTCAAATACAACACGGGTATGATCTTTACTTGAATTTGAAACTCGAACATCTGTCAGGGCTGTTTTCCCTGCAGCCTGCACATTTCTGGCAGTAATTGGCAGGGTCAGCATTGCGCTGAGACTGGCCAACTGTTTCAAAAAAAATCGTCGTGTAGCAGTTACAGTGTCCATCGAATTCACACAAATAGGAGTTTAACCGTTTGGTTATTTGTCTTTATAGTAAATTAAAAAAATAAAATCAACTTTTTTCTTTATAAATTAGCAAGATAGTTGACTTTTCTCGAAACTAGATAAGATTAAGAGTTGATCTTAACCGTTGTCCCCAGAGATTTCCGGCTGTCGCTTCCAGCTTCCGGCACTCATCCTGATATTGAATAGAAATTTCCAGGCCAATATTGTCCAGGTAACCTGCCGCACGTTCCGGCCATTCAATAAAACACCAGGTATCAGGCCTCAGGTAATCACGATAACCCAGGTATTCCAGTTCTTCAGGATCTCCTAGTCGATACAGATCAAAGTGGGCAATTGAGAAGTTCTCCAACTCATAATATTCAACCAGCGTGTAAGTCGGACTGCGAACTCCCGAAGTAATTCCACAGGATTCCAGCGCTCCACGAACTATGGTTGTTTTACCCGTGCCCAGATTACCCTTTAAGGTTATAACACCCGGTGACTCACTGCCTTGAATCAAGTCAGCTCCAAATGCTTTCATACCCTGTTCAGAACAGATAATCATTTTAATCTCTTAAACCGTCTAATATCCATGACCACCCGTGAAACTCGATCGATCACATCGGAAGCAATCATACTGGATGAATCCTGCTGCTTCGCATAATCTTCTGCTGCAAGAGCATGCACCAGCACAGCCGTCTGCGTAGCATCCAGGGCGTTAAGTCCCTGAGCCAGATAACCCGCAACCAATCCACTTAACACATCTCCCATTCCGGCAGTAGCCATTCCGGGGTGACCATGAGCACACAGTTTTAACATTTTATCCTGTTCTCCAATCAGGCTACCCGAGCCTTTTAATACACTCACAAAAGGCCACAGTTCATTTAACTTAACAATAGCTGAAACCCGATCCTGTTGAATTTGCTTAGTAGTGAATGCCAGCAAACGAGCCGCTTCTCCAGGGTGAGGCGTTATAACACATTGCTCAGAGCTCAAGGAATTTAAAAACCAGGGTTGCAAAGCATCTGCATCGACCACTATGGGCTTATCGGTAACAGATAATTTCTGTAAAAGATTTTTCGCCTGCGGAGAATCACCCAGACCCGGGCCTACAACAATTATACTGGCTAGTGCCAGCATGTCATCGAGTGCATTCCAGTCACTCACCATCAATTCAGCATGATCACTTGCCGCAGCAATTACATTGTCAGGGTGCACACACAAACTGACCAGCCCGGCACCACTCCTTAAGGACGCAAACCCGGTAAGTCGGGCTGCTCCGGACATACCCAGCCCTCCTCCAAAAACAACAACATGGCCATACTGGTTTTTGTAACTATTATTTTTTCGTGGCGCTGGTAAGTTTACGTTATGTCGCTCTAATAACTGGTATTTTACCGGTTGTTTATCAGCACTTGCTTTTGACAAACCCAGATCATCAAAAACTACTTCACCACAGTAATCCGGACCATCAGCCAGAAACAGACCGATTTTTTGTGCTATAAAAGTGACCGTTAAATCAGCCTGAATGGCTACAGGCATCGCTATGCCAGTATCGGCATTTACACCACTGGGAATATCAACGCTGACTCTGATAGCTTCTTTACTATTAATTTTACCCAGCATTGAAGACCAGCTTGCATCCAGATCTCTGCTCAACCCTATGCCCAGTAAACCATCAATAATCAGATCACAGTCAGGACATTCACCTGCCCATTGTTGTGTGATGCCCCCACTGTGTTCCCAGCTTTCACGAAATGATCTGGATTCTGCCGACTGCTGAGACAGGTCACCAACAGCAAACAACTCAACTTCTATGCCCGATTTTTTAACCAGGCTGGCAACAGCAAAGGCATCGCCCCCATTATTTCCGCAACCAGCAAAAATCACCATCTGTTCGATCATTGGCCAACGACATTGAATTGCAGACCACACCGCCATTGCCGCTTTTCCCATGAGCTGCTTAGAGGGTTGCCCATCCTCTAACATAGCCAGCTGGTCTAACTGATAGACCTGTTGCCTGTTATAAAGATTGTCATTTTTCATGATTGATTTTTTTAATGTATTTGATGCGCTATCACTATACCAAATGTTTTTTGATTGGAAAATTGATCCATGGATCAAAAGTGGTTAATAAAATAATTTTGCAACCATAAATGTGTAATATGGACTCATAAACTATGTACTATACTTTTACCTGAACCTTAAAAGAATATTTATTATGGCTAATGACAAACCCAAATTATTCGTTCTCGACACCAATGTTTTAATGCATGACCCCACTGCACTGTTCAGATTTCAGGAGCACAATATTTATCTGACCATGACCGTACTTGAGGAACTGGATCAGGGTAAAAAAGGTATGTCAGAAGTAGCTCGAAATGTCCGTCAGGTAAATCGCTTTATTGATGACTTGATGACCCAGCATAAAGATATTGATATCAAACAGGGTTTACCACTGAACCAGTTCCCGGGCTCTAATGGCAATGGTGGTGGCAGCGGTCGGCTTTATTTTGAAACAGAAGCGCATGAACCCCGATTACCTGCCAGCCTGCCAGGCAGTAAAAATGACAACTCTATTCTTGGAACGGTGCTTGCCCTGCATGATGAATGGGATTGCCAGATTACGCTGGTATCCAAAGACATTAACCTGAGAATTAAAGCCGTCGTTCTGGAAATCGAAGTTGAAGATTACTCCAGTGACAAAGTTCTGGACGACCTGGAGCTACTGTTCACTGGAAGCGAGGAGTTACCTGCTGAGTTCTGGGATAAACACGGTGATAATATTCACTCATGGCAGCGCGATGGAAAGACTTTTTACGAAATTGAAGGTGAAGATGCCAGTAACTGGTATCCCAACCAGTTTATTTATCTGGAAGATAATTTTGATGGCATCGTGCATGAAAAAACGGATGATTGCTGTGTCATCGAAGTGATAAAAAATTATGCCAACGAACGCAATGCAGTATGGGGAATACAGGCTCGAAACCGCGAACAAAATTTTGCATTCAACCTGCTAATGAACCCTGAAATTGATTTTGTCAGTTTATCTGGCATAGCTGGCACGGGGAAGACCTTACTTACATTAGCTGCCGGCCTGGCTCAAACGATGGATGAAAAGCTTTATTCTGAAATCATCATGACCCGGGTGACCGTTCCAGTCGGTGAAGACATTGGCTTTCTACCCGGCACCGAAGAAGAAAAAATGTCACCGTGGATGGGTGCTCTGATGGATAACCTTGAGGTACTGGTAGGCAATGACAAAAATGAAGCCTGGGAACAAAATGCTACCACCGACCTGTTACGTCATCGTATTAAAATATCATCAATGAATTTCATGCGCGGAAGGACTTTTTTAAACAAGTTTATCATCCTGGATGAAGCTCAAAACCTTACATCAAAGCAAATGAAAACCTTAATAACCCGCGCAGGACCGGGCACTAAAGTCGTTTGCCTGGGCAACATAGGTCAGATTGATACGCCTTATTTAACCGAAACCACTTCGGGTTTAACTTATATTGTAGATAGATTTAAAGATTGGGACCACAGTGGGCACGTCACGTTGAAAACAGGCGAGCGATCCCGATTGGCCGATTATGCTTCGCAAATTTTATAAAGACTATTTTTTCTCTGCAACAAGTCGAAAGCCCAGAACAGATAAAGCTTTATGCTCGACATACGAGCCCCTTATACCGACTCTGGCTCTTTCAGGAGTGCAATGATAAGAACCACCACGCATTGATTTTCTGATAGAAAGTTCACCACCTTTAGGGTCAGTTGCTGGTGAAGTTTTGTAGTAATCGGCATCAAATGAATCCTCGACCCATTCCCACAGGTTTCCTATCATGTCATACAGTCCCCAGGCATTGGGTTTAAGCGTTCCAACCGGCATGGGTTTATTATCAGAGCTTTCCCTAAACCAGGCATACTCAGCCATATCTTCATATTTAAACGGGCGTAACCCGTTAGTGCCTGCCCGGGCTGCATATTCCCATTCTGCTTCGGTCGGTAAACGATATCGATAATCATCATCCATATCATTGAGCATATTTATAAATTTTTTGACCGACTGCCAGCCTATCCGACTAACAGGTAAATCTTTCCACTCTTCTCTCTGCCACCTTATTTCCTTACCCGGCTGGTAGCCCATAATTTCAAACCACATCCCCTGAGTTATTTCAGTCGTGCCCAAATAAAAATCTTTACTAATAGTTACTTTGTGAGCGGGTAATTCTTTTTTTAAATGATCAAGGCGTTCAGGGTTAACTTCTTTGGCTAGCAAATCAAAATTCTGCGTCCCCATCATAAAGTGACCCGATTTAATTTTTACAAATTTTTGACCGAATGCGCTGGTGAAGGAATCAGCCGCTACAGAAAATGCAAGTCCATAAAATAAAATGGCGACACTAATTAGTTTACCCATAGGACTGACCATAATAAAAATAATTAGTGTTAGATATTATCTCGAGTGTACCCGCTATTCTCCAGAATTCGTCTTAACCGGCGCAATGCATCCATTTGCACCTGTCTAACACGTTCACGAGTGACGCCAAGTTCAACACCGACTTCTTCCAGAGTTCCTCGTGGATGATTACGTAAACCAAATCGACGCACAACCACTTCACGCTGTTTTTCATCCAGTTCATCCAGCCAGGTATCCAGATGTTCCAATACCGACTCATCCTGCAAAATTAAAGATGGATCAGGATTATTTTCGTCTGGAATAATATCCAGTAATGGACGTTCTCCATCTCCTCCCATTGGCACATCAACAGAAGTTACACGGTCAGCGAGTTTGAGCATTTTCTCAACATCGGCAATCGGTTTATTGAGTGTTCTGGCAATATCTTCGGAAGTAGCTTCCTGTTTCAGGTCCTGGGTTAATTTACGCGCTGTACGTAAATAAGTATTGAGTTCCTTGATGACA
>JAAEMR010000095.1 GCA_024225395.1 Gammaproteobacteria bacterium | reverse complement strand
TTCCTGTTATCAACAAGTTTTTTTCTTTCTTCATCAGAGAGCATGGATAGGGGAACAGTCCATATCTCAAACAGCACATTACTGAATTTTCCTCCTTGATTATTCTGAAATATTGTTTTTCTGAAAGCATATACACCAAATAACTCCCTGGCAGTTATAAGGCTCTTTTTAAACTCTGATTTGTACTTATCCAATATGTATTTTGAAACATCATATATCCAGGTCATTGTATTATCCAGGAAATTGGTTATTGTTGGTGTATAATCTTTATAATGCGTTAATTTAAAAGCCACATATCTTAATGCAGTTTCTCTGTCCTTCATTCTTTCTTCATTGATATTTGCTATTTTTTTAAACTCTTCCAAGTCAGCGAGTTCTTTTACATAATCAGCAGGTTTTCCCTGGTTGATTGCATGACGGATTTCCTGTTTTGTCAGTACCAGTGCTCCTGTGTTAAGACGGTGAAACACACTGTATTTGACTCTTGCAGGCGTTCCTTTGCGAACAATATAAAAGGTAAGTTGATACTCTTCTATTCTTCTCTGGTCAGGCCGAGATAGCTCATCAAAATTATTACCTTCAAGGTCTGTTCGATATTCCAAATCTGTCAGCCGGAGTGTTCATCTATGACAAATTTTTTTATCGTACTCAGACGCTGCAGTCCATCTACAATCAGCCACTTTCCTTCATCTGTGCCGTCAAAATGAATTGACCTTTCCAGATAACAGATTAACTTATTGTTTATATTATGTTTAAATGTCTCAGGCTTATGAAAATGTGTTCAGAAACGCCTTATATTAATGATGTCGAACCGGATTTTCTGAATTTGTTATTGAAAAACAGCCGATTTTATGGTAAACAATACGGATTCCGGTCAGCAGAGTCACATCGTATCCTTTAATCTCCCTGATCCCGGGAGCTGAGACTTTGAGGAGGTCCGTATTATGACAGCTAAAACAGCCGAGGAACACTTTGCCGACGAAATGCACCGTTCCATAGAAGAGTTCGGCAGAATACTTCGTCCCTACTTTCGCCGGATGCCCGATGAAAATCTCGAAATCCTTCTTCTGATCAGTATGGCGGTATTTCTGAGGGCTGACAATATATATCAGGTTATGCAGGTGCTGGGGCTTCCTAAGACCGCCACCTACAACCGGGTTAAAAATGTCACTGTTTACTGCTGGCGTCAGTTCCTTCAGCATCACCTTTACAGCCTGGCGATCCCTCTTCTGCAGGAGAGTCTTTCCAAAAGCGGGGCTTCGAAAAGCCGTGACGGCCTGATCCTGGCAGTCGATGACTCTGTGATTGTCCGCATTGCCACGGAACTCGGCTATGTATGGAGATGGCGGAGCGGTCAGCTTAAACGTGTGGCGAAGGGACAGAATGTGATCGCTCTGATCCCGGTGATCGGGGATGTGATCATCCCTCTCGACGTACGCATAGTCTCCAAACAGGGCAAAGGGCTTAAAACCAAGCCTGAGATATATGAGGAGATGCTGAAAGCCGCCGAAGCGAAATTCGAAGCCGCAGGCATTGACATCAGCCGCCTCAGAACTACAGGTGATGCGGCATA
>JAAEMR010000094.1 GCA_024225395.1 Gammaproteobacteria bacterium | reverse complement strand
GGATCATCTCTAACGACAATGTAATTTACATTTCGTTGTTTAAAAAAATTCCTTGCTTTAGAAAGGCTTTCTGAGCTGGCACAACATTGAAAATTGTTATTCAAATCTTGGCTAGTAGTGATGTCGCCAAATGAGTATTCTGACAGGTCAACAGCTAAGCTTTTGCCATCGGTATCTAATTGCGACAGTACGAATCGAAGTATGTGCCGATGCTCGAAGATTGAAACAAGGTATCCTTGTGGATTTTGAGTAATGACAAAACGATTGTTTTGATAAACATCTAAGCTATCAGTTTCAAGCACTACCTGTATGTCTGAGTCACATCTATCTCCAAAGTGTGGTTTCGCTTCACCTGACGCACTAGGAGATGTACGAAGCATAGTATTAACCGTTGAGTGATGTTTGGCCCATAAATATGTTTCCGTATCTATCCAGCTTAGGACATCCATGATTTTTTTGTGCCATTCAGAAATGTTAAAGAGGTGGATAGGCTCATGATGAGCAATTCTATGTAACTTCTCAATAATCCGAGGCAGGCAGGGCTTTATCTAGTACCAATGTACCTAAAAATGGAATAGCATTTGCGCGAGACAGTCGGTCGTTGAGAAACTCCCAGAATGAAACATTTAACTTTCGGCATGTTTTTTTGAGACTCGAAAAGGTATCTCGGCATTGCCTGCCAAGATCACTTCGGGTACCTCCACTGACTTTGCGCCGTTTTACCTGTTCCCTCAGATCATTTTCACTACCATTGGTGTGAATTGGTATCTCCGGCCGTTCCAAAACCAGTAATAACCCTGATTTCAATTTGTTTAGCCGTTTCAGTTGTTGGTTAAGCAGCTCATACCGTGTTTTCTGAGTAAAGAGTCGGTCAAACTCGTTCGATAGCGCTATTTTTTTCGTTTCACAAGGCGCTTTCTTATACTCTTTTAGCCTTCTATAAAATGACCAGATCTCATCTCTAATTCGCTTAATGTCTTCTCTATGCGCATCATTTAAAGGGATAAGCTTGTGGATCAACCGCTCAGCATGAACCCAACATAAACCATGCTGTAAAACATTGAACTGTCCTGCGCCGTCACTGATTACTGCCAGCATATCCAGTGCTTCATTATCTAATGCACAGCCCAGAACAGCACCTTCTGTGGCTATCTGAAGGTGACGTTTTTTGACAATACCCAATTTCGCCAGATGTGCTTGCCAATCTGCTTCACATTTAAAACTAATCACCGGCGAGTTTGTTAGCAATGTCAGCTGAGCGGCTGGAAGTTTGTTTGCTTTCATGTACGCCAGCGCATCAGTATTTACTTGATATCCAACTTTCCCAGCCCGAAGGAGTGACAGAAAATTGATCCGACTTTTGCTGTCTGAACTTTTAAACCAGGCAAACAATTCATTTCCGATGTGGGTGACAAAGCCATTTTTTCCTTTATGTCTAGCACCGGTATCATCTGTCGTAATATAACCGGTACTTTGCAGTCCTTTTGCCAGTAAGTCATCTTTTTCTATATGGAAATCACCCTGTTTTTCAGTCAATATCCGGTTCAACTGCCCGGTTGATATATCAATGCCCCATTCTCTGAGCTGCTCAAGCAGTAAAGGTTGCGTGACCTGACATTGATGATACTGATAGAGAATGTAGCTTCTTAATTGAATACCAAAGTGTTGACCTTTGAGTCCATTTGGCAGGGAAGCTGTAACTGTCGAGCCATCTGGTAATACATAGTAGGCCAGTCGATAACGAATATTGCGGGGTTTTATTATCAGCTCCTGAACGACAAAATCACGGTATCCCTTAAGTCGAGCACCTTCTGGTAATGGTAATTCAGGTTGGACAACTTCATCCTCGTGGATGGTCAGCGAGTTGTTCTTGTTGCGTTTGCGAGAGCCGGGACGTTTGTTGTCAGGTGAGTCTTTTTCAGTCTTGCCATCTGTTTCATCATCCGTACTCACATCTAGTTTGCTCGGCTTAAACGCAGGGCGCTTTTTCTGCTTTTTCAGCACATTGATCTCGTCTTTAAGGACTGCTATCTCTTCTGCCTGACGTGCAACTGTTTCACTTAGTTGCTCAATGATCGCCATTAAACCTTTAACTAAGGGGGTTTGCTCTGCTTCAGGAATGTCAGGGAGATTAATTTTCATCGAGATCAAAATGCTGCATTATTCGGGCTTGCTATTTTAACGGCTTGAAAGGATCAGTCCAGTCGATCTTTAGGATCCTGAAAAAACTTAACAAATTAAGACCTCAAGCACATTTTTACATTCGCCACGGGTTATTGAGAAGTTACCTGATGCCATGATGCGTAACCTCGCCGTTCTTGTTTTTTTGTTAAGCGCTGTAGTGGCTTGTGATGGCGGAGATAAAGCCCCCAAACAAGATGAATCTGCACCTGTAGAGCAAAGGAATGATGGAATTACAGATAAAGTTTCAGATGAGGTGAAAAAATCTGAAGATGCAGTCGTTGAAATTTACGGTGATGCTAAGGATACGGCGGTTGATGCGATTGATAGTGCCAAAGATACCGC
>JAAEMR010000093.1 GCA_024225395.1 Gammaproteobacteria bacterium | reverse complement strand
TTTTTTTGAGATCGCAAAAGATGTATTAAAGGCGAAAACAGACAAGGAGACTGTAAACACGGCTCTGGAGATTATTTCTGATGAACATGAAATAATAAATACCCATATTGAAGTGGGAGGGACGGTAAAAATAAAGGACGTGTTTAAATAAACAGAGCCGTTTGAGAAACATACAAAGCAATTTCCTGCCACATAAAAAGCTGTAGCCTGAATCCGGGCAACGCTTCCCGATCTGCCCGGTATCAGTCTGCTGAAAACTGCCATGAATGAGATTTACGGGGAACCCAAATTAACTGAATATCAGTTAATTTAATTAACTAGTGCAGTTAAGCGAAAATTCGCATACCATTTAATATTACGCTGTTAAAGGTCTCGCTTTATAAGTCCAGCGAAAAGGTTTAGCCATAGTTTTGTTAAAATAGACAATAAAAGCGTTCAGCCTGTCTTTAAGGTCCTGCCTGGAAAGAAAGTTTCCGCGCCGGATCACCTTGCGTGCGAGTATTGAAAACCAGATTTCAATCTGGTTAAGCCATGACGAATGCTTAGGTGTATAGTGGCACACAATCCGATGTGTCGGATCAGTCAGAAACTTCTCCCGTGTCTTCATGGATTTCAGCACACCTTTTCTGCCTTTTATACCAAGATCGTATGCAATTCCGCTTTCACGCGCAACAAAATTGACCATTGACTCTGAAATATGTGTGTTCAGATTGTCCATAACCAAATGCCATTTCACTGCTTCCGGCTCACCTGCTACAAGTTTTTCCAAAAATCTGACGAAATCCTCTTCTGTCCGGGTGTCACCAATTTCACCTGTTACAAGGCCCGTTGCAACGTCAAAGCCTGCGATCAGCGTCTGTGTGCCGTGTCTGATGTATTCGAATTCCTGACGTTCAGCCATTCCCGGTTTCATCGGCAGCGTGGGGGCAGCACGCTCAAGTGCCTGTATTCCTGTCATTTCATCAATGGATACAGTTTTTTTTTCTCCTTCTCCCGCTTTTGAGCCAGTTCATAAGTTTCACATACGTCATGGCATTTTTCTTTAAAACCCTCCTCATGCTTAGGTGTCAGCCATCCCCGGACACGATGAGGCTTCAGATCGACTTCATTTAAAAATCTTCCGACTGAGCGCTGAGACACTGTCCCGACCACACCCCGCTTCACCGCCTCATCGGCAAGCTCCTGCTGAGTCCAGTGCGTTACCGGCCTGCAGCTGTCTTCAGGGCGTTCGCATGCAATTGCAATAATCGAGCATATCTGCTCCGGTGTATAAACGGCAGGCACACCGGGACGGGGTACATCCTTAAGCCGTTCATCTGAGTTCATTCCTTCAGGTGATTCAAGCCATCGCCTGCGCCACTTCTGCACCATGCTCCGGGATACTCCGAGAATTCGGCAGGTTTCGCGTATTCCTTTATTTTCAGCGGCAAACAGAATAATTTTAGCACGGGTCACAGACCGCTGAGGGCTCGTATGTTTTCGGACAACAGCCTGAAGTTCACGGATTTGATCTTCTGACAAATTAACAGGAGGTGAAGACAGACGCGGCATAACTTTTTTTCCTTATTTATTTTACATTTTGATATTATTGCATAATTGAGAAACTGACTGTAATAAATGTTGCATTAAAATGATTATTTCATTATACATAGCACAAACTGCTCATAATTGGTAGTTGAATTTTCGCTTAACTGCACTAGGTTCTGTTGACATTTCATTTTCACACTGTCTGAATCAGGATTTCCGGGATTTCAGGATGATCAGGACGGACTGCATTCCCGAAGTGTCAGTCTGCACCCTCAGAATGAC
>JAAEMR010000092.1 GCA_024225395.1 Gammaproteobacteria bacterium | reverse complement strand
TCAAAGCGCCTGAACTAACCGCTATTGACCCTTCCTGCTTCCTTGCAGGTCCAACATTGTAAAACTGAATTAACACCTTCGAGGTAAATAATGAACGCCGTTCTTGAAGCACTTCAATTTAGACATGCCTGTAAAAAATTTGACCCTGAACGAAAAATACCAAAACAGGAGCTGGAAATGATTTTGGAATGCGGCCACCTTTCTCCATCATCATTTGGTATGGAACCGTGGAAATTTCTGGTTATTCAAAACCCTGATCTTCGAGCACGCCTCAGAGAAGTCTGCTGGAACCAGGCACAAATTACTGATGCCAGTGATATCGTGGTAATCCTGGTAAAACCTGATGCACTTAAACCCGATACAGATTACATCAAAGCAATGTTTCATCGACGTAACATGCCAGATGATGCTGAGAAAGCGTATCTTGATCGGTACAGGAACCACATGCAAGCCGAAGTTGAACCTGTCATGAGCTACTATTCATGGGGATCTAAACAATGTTATATCGCATTAGCAAACATGATGACGGCAGCCGCGGCCGGTGGCATTGATTCCTGCCCTATCGAAGGGTTTGAAAAACAGGGCGCTGAGAAAGTGCTGGAAATTGATACTGACCAGTTTGAAGTAGCCGTGATCTTTGCCCTGGGATACCGGGCGGGTGAACAATCTATAAGACTTAGAGCCGATAGCTCGGACGTCATTGAATATATATAACGCTGATACTCAAGTTAAATTGAATATCTAATCAGACAAAATAATCGTTTCATGGCGACTTGTCAAAGCATGAGATGACAAATCATCAAGAAATTGATTTATGCCCATTTTTTATCGATTTTGATAATACCCGTTTACTTTCATGTGATTTTGAATTATAAATTAATTCAAGAGGTCTTCCTCTTAACGAGACTTAGCCGGAGCTGAAATTAGAATCTAATTTTTAGCGTCTTTGCTAAGTCTTTTTTTATACTGCTGCACTTCTACTTGCGGCCTTTGAATAATGATTATCAACACTCCTCTAGCGTAGAATTCATGCCCAGGTATTCCAAAAAAAATAAAATCTCTGCTGAAACAAAAGATGATGCCGATAAAATTGCAAGAGCCACTCAACGCCCGGGGCAAACTAAGGAACAAACCCGCCTGATAGCGCAGGGTATTCAAAAAGGGATTGATTTATATAAAAAACAACAGAAAGGTAAAGCCAGGGAGCTTGATAAAAAGCTTAGAAGAGTAACCTCTAAACCAGAATCCCAGGAAAACTCCAGAGAGAATAATCAACAGCAACAATCTGTTAAAAGTAACTTACTACCCTGGTTTCTACTGGTTGTTTCCTGGATTGGCTTCGCCGCCTATATGATAATTAATCGACAATAACGAGCCAGGGAAGCAACGATTTAACATGAATGTTAACTCGAAAGATAGCATCTGGAAACTAGCTACCTTTTTGCTGGTAATCACTCTTATTTCAAATCCGGAATAAATATCATTAGGGCTTTTTAAAAATACTATAGGTTTAGATCTGTTTTACTGCTATTAGAAGTGCAAGCCATAGCTATAGCTGGATGGGTTTTCCACGCTATCCCGGGCTTAGTCAGCTTTTACTGGATATTATAATCATGATGTAAGTATTCAAACAGATTTACCAGCAACAGCTCCCACAGTTTTCAGCATCATCACTTGCAATAGATTAATTTAGAGGCTTATTCATCAACTGTTGAATAATCTGTTTTACCGTAAGAACCTTATGAATACCGGCGACACTTTTACCCGCTTGCCAATAATCAGATTTTTCAACTACAGGATCGACAACACTCTTTAAATTCATAATAGATTTGACACTTAATAGCAGTCGGGTCAAATGTTTGAAGCGCTTCGATCTTAACATCCAGGCTAATAGTCCCCGGGCTTTAAACTCCCGCTCATCTTTATCTTTCGGTTTAATAATCGATACAGGCACACCCGTCAATTTTTCGGTCAGCATAATATCTTTATCGCTGGCATTAACGATTGCCTGTTTGTAACTATCGCTTACTTTGCACTCTTTGGTGGCGATGAAACGAGTACCCAACTGACAGGCCTGATAACCTGTATCGAGCATTTCGGTTAAGCCCTGGTGGTCAGAAATACCACCTGCACAAACCATCGGTTTCTGTAAAGACTGACAATCATCATACAATTGTCGGGCCGATAAAACTCCACAATGCCCGCCTGCCCTGTTATTCACACAAATCAGACCGTCAACTCCACAATCCACACCTATTTCGGCCCATTTTCGCTCTGTAACATCGTGATAAACCAGCCCGCCATAAGCATGCACTTTTTTAACAACCCAGTCCGGCTTGCCCAGAGAAGTGATAAAAAAACGTACACCCTGTTCCAGTGCAATATCTATCCAGCCGGACATTTTCTGTTGATATTTACGAGAAGATTTTTCGATTAAAGCATTGAAACCAATTGGTTTCTCAGTCAAAGACTGAATATATTGCACTCCTTCCAGAAAATCATACCCATGAACATAAGTCAGTGACAACGGCTGAATAATGCCAAGTGCTCCAGCTTCAGACATTGCAGCGACCAGCTCAGGATTACTGCATGGATACATTGGGCCTCCAATGATGGGGAACTCTGCACCGCTGGACTGGATGAATTGATTCATATCAGATTTATTTTTAGTTTTAAAAGAATTTACTGTTCTAGTCAGTTATACCGGACTATATTAATAATAACCACAAAATAATTATCAGGAGAGTGTTATGACTGATCCAAAAGAGAAATTATTACAGGCTTATAATCACATGGTTGATGAACTTCATGCAGCGGTCGAGAAAGCAGAAGAGTCACTCTCACCGACCCTTGATGAAATGTTAGAAAATGCACAGAAGCTTAGTAAAAAGGCTTATGCGCTGACACAGGATGAAGCTAAAGCTATCACTGAGCATTTAAAACGGGATATAGCTTCTGCCAGAAAATATATGCAGGTAGATGGTAAAGAGTTTAAACAATGGCTTAGTTTCGACATTCAACAGGTAGAAGACAGGTTCGCCAGTTTTCTATCCAAGGCGGCAGATAAAACCTGGATTGATTTTCGAGCCCTGGAAATTCTGGGTAAAAAGAATGCTGTTTATAAAACAGGTGAAATCTGCAGTGCTGGAACCTTGCGCTGTTCAGACTGCGGACAAACTATGCAATTTACTAAAAACAGTCATATTCCCCCTTGTCCAAAATGTCATCATACAAAATTTGAACGGGTTGTGAGTTAGGATAATTTGTAACATTCACTGCTGGGCAAGTTCCAGGCAGAATTGCTGTTTAGATATTCTGCACCTGCAGTAAACTTGTTAATACTATCTTTATTACCGTTTTTTATGCACGACATTAACGTTTTAGACATTCGAACTTCGCATTGAATCAAAATTTTAACCTACATTTACTATTGCCTTTCGAAAGTTGAAATTAAACTCAATATAATTTAATAAACCATAGAGTATTTAAAAAACTTATATGATAGAATAAGCGCCCATTTTTTTAGTCGAGATAACCGGTGAGTCAAGCAGATATTGATATTCAGCTTAAAGTCTGGAAAGACCTTGCTCTAAGCAAACAAATATTAATGGGTGCTGCGACAGAAGCACTCGATCTACATGCTGAGTGTAGTGCAACAGAATTGAAGGCAGCTTTGGATAAAGTTATTCAACATTCCAAAGAAACAGAAATCAATATTGTTGAGACTAGAGAGAAGGCTGAAAAAGAAGTTGCGGAGATGAAACAACTCGTTTCTTCGAGTGACAAGGCCCGAGCAGAAGCAGAAGAGAAAATTGCTACCTCTGAAAAAGCCCGTGAAGCTGCTGAACGCCAAATGACCATCGGTCGCTCAGAAAATAGTGAAGCTATTAAAAAAGCTCGTGCAGATGTTGCTGATAAACAAAATAAACTAAAAGCTATTTCCAAGGCTCTTGCAGACACACCAGAAAATGTCGTCAAAAAGCTAAAGAACCTGAAAAAGCAAAAGTTTGACGAGTCCAAGTTACGCACACAGGCAGAGTCTAAACTTAAGGCCACTCTGAAAGAAAAGAAATCTATTGAGTCTGATCTGGAAGAGCAAAAAGCTCAGGTAGAAAAAGGAGCTTCCCTGGTCGAACTCGTGCGTGAATTACACACTCTGTGTAATGATCAAAACAACAAGATCAAATCTTTGAGTGAAGACAAAAAGGACCTTTTCAAAATTCCAAAGCTTGACGAAGAATTACTTAAATCACTTCAACCTGAAGCTGATGAAGATGAAGATGATTCTAAAAAATAGAATGTAACAACTAATCAGAATTTCATTGAAGCAAAAAAAAACCAGCTTAAAGCTGGTTTTTTTGTGCAAGTAACTAAAAGTTACAGATTATAACCCTGCTCCTCATGCAATACTAAATCCAGGCCTTCTGTTTCTTCTTCTACAGTGACCCTTAAACTAACCACTAAACCAACCACTTTAAGAATGGCAAAGGTCAGTACAGCTGTCCAGATTGCGGTAGCCAGTACGCCGATGATCTGCACACCCATTTGAGAACCGATAGTCATTCCTTCTGCCAGTCCTGCTCCACCAAACTGAGCTGCGACAAAAAAACCGGCAAACAGTGTTCCCATAATACCGCCGACACCATGCACCGGAAATACATCCAGTGAGTCATCAATTCTAAGTTTCTGCTTAATGGTTGTGGTTGCTACAAAACAGACACCACCCGCAGTAAAACCAATTAACAGCGCTGCCATAGGACCTACAAAACCTGATGCAGGTGTTATGGTTCCGAGACCCGCCACCATTCCAGTGACTATACCCAGAGCCGAAGGTTTTCCAAACTTGATCCATTCTATCGCCATCCAGGTCAGGGCACCGGTTGCTGCACTGATATGCGTTACCAGCATCGCCATGCCTGCGTCTCCATTTGCAGCAACTGCACTGCCTGCGTTGAAACCGAACCAGCCTACCCATAACATGCCGGCACCGGTAACCGTCATGGTCAGGTTATGAGGCATCATTTGAGTCGTTGAGAAACCTTTTCGATTACCCAGCATCATCGCTGTTACGATCGCTGCAACACCAGCAGTTATATGAACAACCGTACCACCGGCAAAATCCAGCAGACCCATTTGAGCCAGCCATCCTCCGCCCCATACCCAGTGACAAATTGGTAGGTACACCAAAATAAACCACACAATACTAAACATTAACATGGCAGAAAAACGCATACGCTCTGCAAATCCACCCACGATAAGTGCCGGTGTGATAATTGCAAAAGTCATCTGAAACATACTGAAGGTAGATTCAGGTATGCTTCCAGATAAACTATCCCTGCCCATATTAGCCAGAAAGAAGTTAGACGTTCCACCTATCCAGTCATTAAATGCTCCACCATCTGAAAATGCCAGGCTGTAGCCGCCAATCACCCAGATAATAGTGACCACACAAGTAATTGCAAAACATTGCATTAGTACTGACAGGACATTTTTAGCGCGTACCAGACCACCGTAAAACAATGCCAACCCGGGCAGAGTCATAAATAGCACCAGTGCTGTTGAAGTTAAAATCCATGCAGTATCGCCGGTATCCAGAACATCGGCAGCAAAAGTACTAAAGGGTAATAAAAACAGGCTTAAAAAACTTAACATCCTTAACAACGTCATGTACCTACCCTTTTTATAATGCAGTTGAACCAGATTCACTGGTACGAATACGTATGACATTTTCAAGCGGTGTAATAAAGATCTTACCATCACCGATTTTTCCGGTATTAGCTGCACCAACAATGGCTTCAACAACCTGATCTACAAGACTCTCTTCAGTCGCTATTTCAAGTTTAACTTTTGGAATGTATTCAACCTGATATTCTGCACCACGATAAAGTTCTGTGTGCCCTTTCTGTCGCCCGAAGCCTTTCACTTCAGTAACAGTCATGCCCTGTATTCCGATATCAGCCAACGCAGCACGTACGTCATCCAGCTTAAATGGTTTGATAATTGCTGTAACTATTTTCATAAGACCTCCTAAATTTTGTGGTTGGTATTATAGAGAGGAAAAGGAAAAGTTAACAGTCGTAAGTTGGCAGTTGGCAGTTGGCAGTTGGCAGTTGGCAGTTGGCAGTTGGCAGTTGGCAGTTGGCAGAAATTCTTGCCGACCTGGATTTTTAAGTGTCAAGTAGTTTTTCGACTGATAACTGCTAACTGATAAC
>JAAEMR010000091.1 GCA_024225395.1 Gammaproteobacteria bacterium | reverse complement strand
GTTTTTTGCCAGATCGATACCAATTGTATTAATCTTGTTCATGGACATGCTCCTTTTGATTGGATTGAATTTAACGCTTCTTTCCTGGCTATAATGAGCCGCTTATAAGGAGCGTGTCCATACCATCAGACTCCATTGATTGTACAACTTTATGTGAATGGCGGTATTTCCCTTGATTTTCTATTTGTGCAGCTAACTCTGTATGTAAGCAGTTGGAACTTTGTATTCACAACCAGATGGTCAAGCCTACGACCGCTTTCGCCACTCAAGAGTCAGATAGTCAGAAATGAATGACAGCAATACTTTCGAGAAGAGTCATTGATAGGAGGCGCTGCACGAAACCTTATTACGTCAGCCCATCTAATTACAGCACCAAATATAGGTACGGCATTATTTGAAAGAAAATACCTAGCTGATAAGCTAAAAAATATGAAGGTTATCAATGGTAATCGCATAGAGTTAGAAAAAGAGATAATTCATATTCTTATGAGCGATACCAATAATGAAGAAATCGATTCAAAATCGATAAACTAAAACCTATTGGTCGATTAAAACTAGTTACTATTTCTACTAACAGTATTAACGAGGAATCTCTACCCTCACCTCACTCCCTTCATCAAAATTAATAATCCACCATTTAACTGCTTAAGTTTAAAAACGCAACAGACTTGCCGATCAGGGAAGTCTGATATTATGAAACAATTATTAAACTAATATTTAATTGTTAAAGCATAACTAAATATCTCGGTTTTTCTGTAATTTTCTATTTTCTTATACTGGAAGATCTATAGATATGGGAAAATAAATTATAGAATTTATTAAATTTTTGGGACAATTTTGGGACAGTTGGAACGAAATTTAACAGTATTAAACAACATTCAATAACACATAAAATCCTTATTATACAATTACTTAAAGTATAATCCATTGAAACCAAAGAGGCTTTTATCGCCCTCCGAAGCCAAAGGTCGTGGGTTCGACTCCCGCCGAGTGCGCCAATTAAATCAATAGCTTACACAATTCCAGGCAATACGCTAAATTTCTATGTAATCACAGTGTAAGCATGATAAATGCAAGAATAGTTTTTCAAGTTTGCGATAAAATTGCTAATCAACATTGTTACCCTACCGCATACAGGTAGTTCTTTTATTTTTTAATATCATGATATCTATTATGTGGAAGAACTGCTGTAACCTTAGATGTAAACCCAGTGATAGCCTAACTTATTGACGTTTGGCGCGGAGCAAAACATACATATGCAGGCTCGAATCTTTTTTAACCTGCAACCCACCTACCAAACTTCCCCTATCGATCAGACAGATTGCTTGACCATCTCGAATTATTAATGGCCTGGAAAATCCAGGAAGCTTTTTCTGTAGAAAAGACCCCCACCCCATTTCCTTTATGAGATTGAGATGATGAGTCATTCAAATCAATTTATCTCACTTTAAGTAGCTGCAATTCCAAAATCCTGGAAACATAGTGACCTACTCCACACTGGCGAAAGCAGTCATATACGAGTGATATATTGAATACGCTATATGCAATTGTATTCCAGTCAAAAACACCTATTTCGATCTATCTATTAATAATAGTCACATTATTTAGACTATATTCAGTTATGAGTATTAAAAATACTTAAGTTTTTCTCTGAAAAGCCGAAGTAGATACAAACAAGAAGCACTAAAAGTACTAGCCAAAGGGGTAAAATGAATTTTCTTTTTTCACTATCAGTAAAAATTATACTAGCAGTACTCATTTTTGTAGCTATTGCTTCAGTTATTATTTTGGGTGGCACAGCTCTTTTCTCTGAACAGCGTATTAGTATCGCACAGAAAGAGCTAACAGACGCTGCTGCTATGGAAGGATTAAATGCTGAGCTGGTTGTTTCTCTCAATACTGTTATGTCCCGTCAACTAAATATTGCTTCGGCGAAAATAATTTCAGATCTGGACAACAGTATTACAAACCAGGTGGTATCTGAACGACTCCATACGACTTTGAGCTTAATCAGTAATACCGAGGGTAATGAAGCATCAATTCCGCAACTTCAATCTAAGATCAACTTGCTAATAAAAACCGACCAAGCTCTCGAAACCAAAACACGGGAATTAATTAATTTAGAAGTGCGAATAAAAAATCTCACTAAATTAGCAGATAAAAATACAGCTGAAGTGGTCAGGCAATCACAGGAAATGGTTAGAACCATATCTGAATCTGTACAGATGGAAAACCTGAAATTGAAGTCTATTATGAATGAGCCAGGAGTTTATTCTGACCCTCAAAAGCTTGCCAATCTGCGCGAAGTGTTACAACGAATTTTCCTGAGTAATAAATTAAATTTATTACAAGCCAGTTATGAAGTACGAACTAATATCGTAAAGCTTGCTGCTATCACTAAAACGATTATCCAAATGACTGACCTTAATGAACTCAAAAGGTTCCAGAATGAAGTGAAACAGACGCTTTCTGAAATTCAAAAGCCTCTCGATTTTCTATCTCAAAGTGCTCTTTTTAACGCTTCATTGCAAAAACATCTGGAACCTATGGTGGGTGTATATAAAAAATTAACCGGTATCACTTTCAATGACAATGACTCAGTTCTTGCTCTACAGTCCTCATTTCTAAATAAGCTCCTTGAGCAAAAACAATTACAGAATGAAGTTGCATCAACTACTAGTATTTTAGAAAAAGAGTTAGATGACATATCAAATATCATGTCAAATATTAGAAATAAAGCTATCCATCAATCCGAGGCAGCATTAAAACAAGGTCGTATCACAGTATTTATTGTGGCTGGTATAGTTTTCTCTCTGGTTATGTTACTTGGCCTGGTCGTTTTAAGACGTGTTACAAGGCCTCTGGATCAAGTGGTATTGGCAATGACCGATGTCGCACAGGGTGAAGGTGACCTGACCAAACGCCTGAATAGTAAAGGTGTCATGGAACTTGCCCAATTAACCAGGCAATTCAACGTATTTGTAGAAAAAGTACAGCATTTGATTCAGCAGGTAAAAATTGCTACAGACAGTATGTTGGTTGCTGTAGAAGCATCATCAAAAAGTGCAAATAAAACTGATAGCAGTACTAGTCAGCAGCAAGGTGAAATTGAACAAATAGCAACAGCCGTTAATGAGATGACTGATTCTATTCAGGCAATATCCGAACATGCCACTGGTGCTGCAAAAGCAGCCACCAAGGCTGACACCGATACTGTGCAGGGTAACTCTATTGTTTCTAATACCGTGCAATCAATTAACCTGCTTGCTCAAAAGGTAGACTCTACATACAGTGTGATGAAAACCCTGGCACAGGATGCTGATGAAGTAGGTCAAGTACTTGATGTTATTCAGTCCGTTGCCGAACAAACAAACTTATTAGCATTGAATGCAGCCATTGAAGCAGCTCGCGCAGGTGAACATGGACGTGGTTTTGCCGTGGTTGCTGACGAGGTTAGGACTCTGGCGAGCAGGACTCAAAATTCCACCGAGGAAATCCGTGTGATTATTGAGAGGTTACAACAAGGTTCTAAAAAGACTTCTACAGCCATGTTAGAGGGTAATGATCAGGCAAAAGAATGTGTTGAACAGGCTAATGCAGCACGAAATGCACTCAATGAAATTGCTTCATCAGTCAATACCATTAACGAAATGAATCAGCAGATTGCGAGTGGTACTGATCATCAGAGCTCAACTGTAGACGAAATCAATCAAAATGTAGTTGCAATCCATGAAGTCGCTCAGGAAACTGCTCTTCGGTCACGAGAAGCAGTCACATCTAACAAGGAGCTAAACAGGTTAGCAACTGAAGTTTTAAGCCTTGTAGGCCAGTTCAAAGTATAGACAGATTCTGATGTGTTGTTAGCTATTTAGAGAATAATTTTGCACTATTATGAATGACTCCTGCGTCCATGACAGGGACTAAGAGAAAACATTGTCGATTCTTTTAATTTCACAAGTAAAAAATAATTCACTGTCAGTGACCAGTTTGGAGGAAGCAAAAAGCACTTATTTCCGGATGGAGTCAAATTATGATCCTGCTACCAGTAAGGAGTCATTCGAAGACTTTTATTTTGAACCAGATGGCTCCATCGCATATTTTAGTGGATTTAATGAACTCGCACAAAGGGCCATAAGCGGTTAAATTGGAATGACAGTCACCGACAGTCTCTACGGGCTAATACATCTGATTTTTGTAAACAAACATCATGTTTTTTTAACCCAATCTAAACCTATCCATAGAGCAAATTCGTCATGCATATTCATAGTAACAAGCCTCCTGGTCTATTGTGGTAGGTATGCTAGCCAAGTTCTGCGAATGAAATATAGACAGCAATAGTATGCAAGCCCTGAGTATTCGTTATCGAACTAAGGCGCACCTAAGGCATCGAAGGAAATGGAGGAATCATCTTGATGTTAATGGCACATTATTCGTGTACCAAAGGTGCACTCAGGTTGATTAAAAATATATTAGAAAACAAGCCGCTACATACTATAGGTACTACTTTCCCCGCGCGCCAATTTTCCCTGTATTATTTCGACTTACTGCTAGACTAAAAGATATCCCATTCCACTTAGTCATTTGATAGCAGTGAACAGTTTCAGTAAAGCAGTCATCTTAATAGTCATTATCATAAGTTCAGCAATCATGATATGGCCACTGATAGAGAAACCCGATAAGCAATTCTCACAAAATAAAACTTTCCTCACTGAAAGCTATCTGGGTGACGGTACTCAAGCAATTCTACCTATTCCTATTCAACTAAATCTTGATGAACAAAAAATCAGGCTCGGAGAAAAACTCTTTGCCGACCCTCGTTTATCTGGAAATGGCTTTTCCTGTGCGACTTGCCACTCCCTGACAAATGCCGGCATGGATGGACTTGAAACATCAATCATCATCAGCGGTGGGTTCGATACTAAAAACACCCCTACTGTGTTTAATAGCGGCTTTAATGCCATGCAGCTCTGGAATGGAGAAGCAGAGACCCTGGAGAACCAGCTCAACATGGTAATTCAAAACCCTGAGCATATGGGTTCCTCATGGCCGGTAATCACTTCTAAATTGCAAGCCGATGATAGCTACGTTAAAAGTTTTAATCTCAGTTATTCGGATGGAATAAATCAAAAAAACATTACCAATGCTTTAATAAGCTATGAACGCTCCATGACAACACCCAATTCAGATTTCGATCGTTACCTCCGGGGTAATGAGAGCGCTATATCAGCACGTCAACTCAAAGGCTTTCAACTGTTTCAGGACTACGGCTGTATTTCATGTCATCAGGGAGTTAATGTAGGTGGCAACCTATTTGCCAGGTTCGGCATATTTGAAAACCACCTGTCCAAAAAAGGAGCGTTAACAGACTACGACTATGGTCGTTTCAACTATACCAGACAACCAAAAGATAAATTCGTATTCAGAGTTCCCAGCCTCAGAAATGTCTCACGAACAGCCCCTTACTTCCATGACGGTAGTGTCGCTACACTCCCCGAGGCTATTAAAATTATGGCAAAGGTACAGCTTGATATTGACTTGCCAGATGAAGACATCAGCTTAATTGAATCCTTTCTCATAAGCCTGAGAGGATTCTATAAAGGAAAAATGTTATGAGTCATTTTTCACCCCTTCAATACAGCATTGGTTTAATAACAACTGTGTTGTTGATATTCTTTTTTACTCAAAGCCAGTTGGACAATAGAAATCATGAAAACACTTTAATAAAAATCCTTTCATTAAAGGAATATGACAGCAGAATCAAATTACAAATTGCTGAATTACAGAGTGGTTATAAGCGAAACTACGGGGGAATTGTCTCCACAAAAAGTCATATTAATTTTGTACTTAAGGATTTATCAAGCTCACAAAGTCACTTTAAACTGATGATAAATGAGAATACCAATTCAAAATTAAAGGAACTGCAACAGGCTTTTAAATTAAAACTGGATTTAATCGAATTTTTCAAACGTGAAAATGCTGTGTTACGTAATTCTTTATACTACCTCCCTAAACTCATTGATCAACTTAACCGGGTAGTTGATGCTAATGAAGATATTTCCAGTATTGATAAAAATCTTATAATGGTACATTTAAATACCGCTTTAATTGATGTCTTAAAATACAACGCTCAAATCAATAGCGACGTTAAAAACCTGAAAAATCTTCTCAATAAACACAAAGATAATTTACAAATAGTTACACCTGTAAACTTACAAAAGGATATTAAAAAAATATTTACTCACGTCGAATTGATCATAAAGTTACAGGCATCAACTTCCACCCATGTGCAAAGTATTTTATCCAATAACAGCTCTAAAATTGCACAATCTTTATATGAAGAATTCAAACATAATTTTCTTGAAGAAGAAAGAATAGCCAATAATTTCAAGCTATGGCTACTGGTAGTTTCTTTACTACTTCTTACTTATCTAGCGGTAGTTTTTTTAAAACTGCAACACACTTCAAAAAGCCTTAAACAATCTCTTGTCGACCTTGAGTTTCATAAACAGGCCATAGATGCACACTCCATTGTTTCAATTACCGATGTTAAAGGCATCATTCTTTATGCTAACGATAAGTTTTGCAATATTAGCCAATACAGTAAAGGTGAGCTCATTGGAAAAAATCATAGAATAGTTCGCTCCCTTCAACATGATGGTAAATTCTTTAAAGATATGTGGAAAACAATTGCCAGCGGAAATAGCTGGCATGGTGTCTTTGCCAACAGAGCTAAAGATGGCAGTATCTACTGGGTTGATTCTACTATCATTCCAAGAATAAACGAGCAGGGAAAACCCTATCAATATATTGGTATTCGAACCGATATTACCGCACAGAAAAGAGCTGAAGAACAGGCGAAGTTACTGGCACGTTTTCCCGCCGAAAACCCCGACCCGGTGATACGTTTTGATACCGCTGGGAATTTACTTTATGCAAACCCGGCAAGTAAAATAATTCTCGAACACTGGGATATCAGCACCAATGGATTTCTACCCGAAGAGTGGTCAATAATTCTTAATCGCTGCTTAGTTAATGATACAAAAGAAGAGCATGAAGTTAAAATTAATGATGTTTATTTCACCATTTTATTTACACCAATACTCAAACAGCAATACGTTAATTTATATGCTAGAAATATTACCGGAATAAAACTGGCAGAGAAGAATTTAAATTACCAGGCGACTCATGACAACCTCACTGATTTAAGCAATCGCTATGCTTTTGAGTTAAAACTTGAGGAAGCTCTTAAAAATGCTCAAATGGATAAAGTTAACAGCATTTTACTTTATATTGATCTTGACCAGTTTAAAATTGTGAATGATACCTGCGGTCATGTTGCTGGGGATGAGTTATTACGCCAAATATCCACCACATTTTTAAACCTTATCAGAGACAGTGACACTCTAGCTCGCTTAGGCGGTGATGAGTTCGGTATCATTCTTAACAATTGTGACACCCAGCATGGAGAATTCATTGCTAATAATATTTTAAGTTCCTTGAATGAGTTTCGATTTCTCTGGGATGACAATTTTTTTGAAATAGGTGCCAGTATCGGACTGGTAGAAATAACCAGTGACAGTGATAGTACCGTGGGCTTACTGGGACATGCCGACATAGCCTGTTATGCTGCAAAAGATGCAGGGCGAAACCAGCTTAAAAAATACCAACAGGATCATGTTATTTCCAAAAGAAAAGATGAAATGCAGTGGGCTAGCTTAATTCCAGCAGCATTAGCAGAAAATAAATTTACTCTTTATGCTCAACTGATTAAACCCTTAAACACTGAAGCTTTTTCTCATTCTCATTATGAAATTCTAATTAGACTCAAAAAGGACCACGACACTATCGTCCCACCCGGTGCATTTATTCCCGCAGCTGAACGCTACGGTTTAATGAACTCAATTGATCTATGGGTCATTAATCAATCATTACAAAAGATTGGTGAGTTCAATAAACTATTTCCGTATATGCCTTTAAAGATCACCATTAATTTATCAGGGCAGAGTATCGGCAACAAACAACTCGTTGAATACATCACTACACTATTTGAGAAATACGCAATTGATGCGTCTAATATTACTTTTGAAATCACCGAAACTTCAGCTATAACCAACTTATCAACGGCAATTAAATTCATTAAAAAACTTAAGACCCTGGGGTGTAAATTTGCTCTTGATGATTTTGGTAGCGGTTTATCTTCTTTTTCATATTTAAAAAATCTGCCTGTCGATTTTCTAAAAATAGATGGTGCATTTATAAAAGATATCCTGGTCGATCCTATTGACGAAGCCATGGTCCAGTCTATCAGTCAGATGGCTCATGTGATGAATATTAGAACCATTGCGGAATTTGTAGAAAGTACGGCAATTGAGCAACGACTTTCACAAATGAATGTCGATTTTGTTCAGGGCTATGGCATTGAAAAACCCAGGCCATTTGACGAGATAATTAAAGAAGCACAGCAAAGAGAATCATTAAAAACAGGTCAACAATAACTAGACTTACAGCATAAGCACATCCCTGTTTAACAGCTTAGATTCTTTGATTTTAGTATTTACGGGGCTTCAGCTAGAATACTGCTCGTTGCCATCCCTGGCCTCGCAGCATAAGCACATCCCTGTGCAAAAAAAAGCCCCGTAATTTCTTAGGGGGCTAAATCCGTTATCTGAGGAGGAGATACGGTACTACAAATTCAATTCCTGCTATCCGTGGCAATGCTGCTTAAGCACTTTTCTGCACAAAAGCAGTTCCTGAAAAATTTAAATCCAGAAGGGTTTTTTAACTTCCAGCGCAACCTGCTCTATATCCAGACCCATATCTAATAGCTGACTAATTTCCAGCTTTGCAAGCAGCTTACGCTGATGGTGACGATCCATCCAAAGTTGAATTGTTGATACTGCTGCTGACAATTCCTGCTTGAATGAAAAACGATCCCATTTTTGCTGCGTAATCAAAGTAGACATGACATTCCTTCTATATAAAAAATAAATTTAAAAACTGTTTGTTGACGATGATTAAATAATAGGCGATGATCTGTCTATATAACAGTTACAATTTTAAATAAATACAGCCAGTACAATTGGGGAACTGTCATGCCTATTGCAGTAAAAACGGATCAGGAACACTTCAAATACGATCAGGTTTCCAGCTATATCATGCAGTTAATTGATAAGGGGAACCTAAAACCCGGAGAACGGGCACCCTCTTTACGCAAACTCAGCAGTACTTTAAAAGTCAGCATTTCTACTATCAACCAGGCTTACCTGTCTCTAGAAGATAAAGGCGTTTTAACCGCCCGGCCTCAGTCCGGTTTTTATATTAATGCCGAATTAAATCAGGCCATTGAAACACCTAAGCCAATCATTACAGCCTGCTGCCAACCACGAAAAGTGCGATTCGGCCAACTGTTTGAAGAAATTTTCACCATCTCAAACAACCCGAGAGTCGCTCCTTTTGCCGCTGCCAGGCCTTCAATGGATTTAATGCCGGACAAAGCACTGATCCGTGAAACCAGGGGCATTCTCAGTCGACAACCAGCTGCCTGCATGGATTACTGCTTTCCACCAGGGCATCAGAAATTACGCGCTCAAATAGCACTGCGTTATGCCAACATGGGATTATCCATCTCAGCCGATGAAATTATCATTACCAATGGGGCAACCGAGGCCATGACCCTGGCATTACAAACCGTTGCTAAACGAGGCGATATCATTGCAGTTGAATCTCCTACTTATTTTTCGGTACTACGTCTAATTGAAAAACTTGGCATGCTGGCGCTTGAAATAGACAGTCATCCTAAAACCGGTGTAGATATTGAATCACTCGAATATGCGCTGGACACCATGGATATAAAAGCCATGTTGCTGGTGCCCAACTTCAACAACCCCAACGGTTCATTGATGCCCGAAAAAAACAAGGATCAACTGGTAGAACTGCTCAATAGCCAGGAAATTCCGCTGATAGAAGATGACGTTTATGGCGACCTGTATTTTGGTAGTGAGCGCCCCGGTATTGCTAAATATTACGATACTGAAGACCGGGTTTTATCCTGTGCTTCTTTTTCCAAAACACTTGCTCCCGGATATCGAATGGGATGGATCACGGGTGGGCGTTACCATGAGAAATTGCTGGAATGGAAACAGGCCACATCATCGGCTTCCGCTTCTATTCAACAGTTAGCCGTTGCAGAATTTCTCAGGAGCGGTCAATATGATCGTCATCTGTCTCGCCTGCGTAAAGCCTTTCGTGAGCAGGTCGAAAAAGCCAGGTTTATGATTTCCCGTTTATTTCCCGAAGGTACCCGGATTTCTGACCCGCAAGGTGGATTCGTGTTATGGGTAGAATTACCAAGAAATATAAATTGCTATGATGTTTATACCGACGCGCTCGAGCATAACATCGGTATCACTCCCGGCATGTTATTTTCTGCAACCCGTAAATTTAAAAATTATATCCGTATAAACTGTGGATTCCCCTGGACAGACGAAACAGAGAAAGCTCTTGAACAATTAGCCACCCTTATCAATGAGCTTAATAAGTAACCCGATCCTTTAATTGATGTTTTCTCGCCTGTGTTCGATTAACTAAAACTACAATAAAACCACAGCAGAAATAAATGATACCAGTTGAGAAACTCAGGGCTGAAAACAGGGAAATTTGAGATTTATGCAACATTCCTGGCTTATCAGTCGATAAATACAGCCTGAGACATAACGCCGTTGTATATGAATTACCGGAGAGATTTGCACACAGAGTTTATGTACACCTGGCTCATGATAATCGATCGGTGTATCGCGATTTGCTCAAATTGCATACCCGTGAAGCAGATATGCTGGCAGATAAATTTCTCGGCAATACCCGGGAGTTAAAAATTATTCAATAGCTATAAACGCGGCTGGCGCCGTAAATCCCACAGTGAAAATGTGCATGCCAGATACGTTGATGAATCACTCGAAATGTTCAAACTGGTCTGTGATCGCATTGATTTTGATGAAAATATAATCTTTCCTCATTTCGAATAATAAATTCACCTCAATCGTATTATTGACCACAACAACGTTTAAACTTGAAACCGCTACCGCAGGGGCACTCTTCATTACGCCCCGGTTTCCAGCTTTTAAAGCCCGGCTCTATCATCTCACCCGAGGTATATAACCAGCGCCCCTGATCAACAACAAACTGACTCTTTTCATGCAAACCCTGTACTTTTCCATCTAACAGCAACTGCGCCTCAAACTCTACCATGGCCTTATCACCCTCGATTAAACAACCCAGAATATCAAGCCTGAGCCATTTAATACTGTCATCCTGCTGTAAGTCTGCAGGCCGGTAATCCGGATGCCAGCTTTGCATCAGATAATCCTGCTCATTTAACGCATAGGCGGTATACCTGGAGCGCATCAGCTGTTGAGCATTTTCAGCCAATGCCTGATGTGATATAAAACGCCCACAGCATAACTCGTAACTTTCTCCTGATTGACACGGACAGTTCATATCAACTAAACCTTACTTAAAGGAACATCACTTTATCATGTCAGAAGCATTAGAACTATTAAGTACCCGCTTCGGTTACGAAAGCTTTCGTTTTCAACAACAGGAAATCATCGACACCCTGATCGATGGGCAGGATGCACTGGTTCTAATGCCAACAGGTGGCGGGAAATCTGTTTGCTATCAAATACCGGCTATGATCAGAAAAGGCGTAGGTATAGTCATTTCACCCTTAATCGCATTGATGCAGGATCAGGTCGACGCACTGGCACAAAATGGAATTAAAGCGGCATTTTTAAACTCCACTTTGGCATCAGAACAACAATACCTTGTTAAACAACAGTTAATCAATAACGAAATTGATCTACTGTATGTCGCCCCGGAACGGGCAATGACCGATGATTTCCTGCAGTTATTACAGCAGTGCGATATCGCCCTGTTTGCAATCGATGAAGCCCATTGCGTTTCTCAATGGGGACATGACTTCCGTCGTGATTACCAGAACCTGTATCGCCTGCACGATCTGTTTCCACAGATACCACGAATCGCGCTAACCGCCACCGCCGACAAACGTACCAGGCAGGAAATAGAGCAACAGTTAAACCTGCAGCAGGCAAGTAAATTCATCCATAGCTTTGATCGACCTAATATCTTTTATCAAATTACTGAAGGACAGAACAACAGGCAACGACTATGGAATTTTATTAACAGTAACCATCCTGATGACGCAGGTATTGTGTATTGCCTGTCACGTAAACAGGTGGAAAGCACGGCCGACTGGTTATACAAAAAAGGGCGTAATGCACTTCCTTACCATGCTGGACTGGATAAGCAAACTCGCGCAGAAAATCAACGTCGATTTCTGCAGCAAGAGAACATTATCATTGTTGCCACTATCGCTTTTGGCATGGGTATAGACAAACCGGATGTTAGATTTGTTGCCCACCTTAGCCTTCCCAAAAATATAGAAGCTTATTACCAGGAAACAGGCCGGGCTGGACGCGACGGACAGGCCGCCAATGCCTGGCTGGCTTATGGTTTACAGGATGTCATCACTTTACGTCAAATGACGCAGGACACCGATGCAGATGAGAGCCATAAACGCAATGTTCACCAGAAACTTGAAGCCATGCTCGGATTATGTGAACAAACTCGCTGCAGACGTCAGACCATTCTCAATTATTTTGATGAAGCACTGGTTGAACCCTGCGGTCATTGCGACAATTGCACTTCACCACCAGAAACCTGGGATGCAACCGAAGCTGCGCGCATGGCCCTGTCCTGCATTTATAGAACGGGACAAAGATTTGGTGTTAATTACCTGATAGATGTTTTACTGGGCAAAGACCATCCCAGGATCATTCAAAATGGCCATGATAAAGTAAGTACTTTTGGCATTGGCTCCTTTTTGTCAAATTCTGAATGGCACAGCATATATCGTCAGTTAATCGTGCTGGGTTATATTATCAGTGATGTTGAAAGTTATGGCGCAATAAAACTACACCCGATTTGCAATCCATTATTAAAGGGAGAGGAAACTTTACAGTTACGCAAACAACAGATCGAAAAATCAAATCAAAAATCCTCTGGCAACAAACAGAAAAGCAAAATTCGCTTTGCTGATCAGCCTTTGTTCGATGCATTACGTGAGTTACGAAAACGCTTAGCCGACAATCAGGGAGTGCCTCCCTTTGTCATTTTGCATGATAAAACCCTGCATGAACTTTGCTCCAGAAGACCGGCCACATTAAATCAAATGGAATCTATTTCTGGAATAGGTGCTAAAAAACTGGAATTGTATGGCACTGAATTAATCAAAATAATCGAATCATTTCCCCTCGATGAAACTCTAGATAATAATTTGAGTGATAGCATAAATGAAACTGTACAGCAGTTTAAGCAAGGGCGCACAACTGAACAAATAGCTACTCAAAGAGAGCTTTCTATTCAGGTTATTTACAATCATTTATGTGCCGCTATCAAAGCTCAGGTGATACAGCTAAACGATGTCATCACACTCGAAAAAACAGAGATTGATAACATCATTTATGTCATTGAACTCAGCATGAATGATGAAACTTTCAGTATGAAAAATGTCTTCGAAGCACTGGGAGAAGAATATAACTACAATATTTTGAATTGCGTTAAAGCCAGTCTGGCTTAAAGGATATAATATTTACACTCCGGCATCATAGTCACTGCGCAACTGCTCGATATCTTCACTGATTTCAAACCATTCCATTTCCAGCTCATCAAGCTGCTTTTTATTTTCTGCCTGCTGAAACAATAGATCACGTAACTTTTCTTTTTGTGAATCTTCATAGGTCGCTGAGTCCGCCAGGCTTGATTCCACCTTAGCCTGCTGTTTTTCAGTTTTTTCAATCGCCCTTTCCAGTCGTGTCTGCCGACTCATCTGGGGCTGAATTGTTTTACGAAACTCAGCATCACGTTTTTTCTTTTCTTTTTTATCAATAAGCGGCTTTACTTCTCCGGCAGGAACATCCATTTTCTGATTCCTTCGTTCTGCCAACCAGCGCGGATAATCATCCACTTCATCTTTAAAAGTGATTACCCTGCCGGAATCGACCAGCAACAACTCATCACACACTGTACGCAACAGGTGTCGATCATGCGAAACCAGAATAACCGTACCGCAGAAACTCTGGATCGCATTATTCAGCGCCAGACGCATTTCCAGATCAAGGTGGTTAGTGGGTTCATCCAGCAATAAAAGATTGGGCTTTTGCCAGATAAGCATTGCCAGCACCAGGCGCGCTTTTTCTCCACCGGAAAATGGGCCGACGGGCTCCAGCACTTTATCACTGCGGAAATTAAATCCACCCAGGTAGGAGCGCAGAGATTTTTCTGTGGCTTTTTCATCGATGCGCTGAAGATGCAATAAAGGCGATGCCTCTTTGTCCAGCTGCTCCAGCTGATGCTGTGCAAAGTAACCAACTTTTAAATCTTTGGCTTTTTCTATCACACCCTGTTGTGGTTGTATCTCTCCCGCTATCAACTTAATTAACGTCGATTTACCCGCACCATTCAAACCCAGCAAACCAATTCTTTCGCCCGGCAACAGGGTATGTTTAACTTGCTGCAGAATGGTTTTATCTTCATAGCCTGCGGATACGTTATCAATACGCATTAAAAAACCGGGTAACACATCGGGTTCGGCAAATTCAAAACTAAACGGTGAATCGATATGGGCAGGCGCTATTAACGCCATTCTTTCCAGCGCTTTCACCCGGCTCTGAGCCTGTTTGGCCTTGGTGGCTTTGGCCTTAAAACGATCCACAAACGATTGCATGTGTTTAATGGTTTTTTGCTGTTTCACAAAATTACTTTGCTGCTGCGCCAGACGCTCTGCGCGTAATTTTTCAAACGCACTGTAATTGCCTTTATATAAACGCATGGATTGTTGTTCTACATGCGCGATGCTGGTCACCACCGAATCCAGAAAATCACGATCATGCGAAATCATTATCAATGTCCCCGGGTATCGCTTTAACCATTGCTCAAGCCAGATAACCGCATCCAGATCCAGGTGATTGGTCGGCTCATCCAGCAACAACAAATCAGACCGGCACATCAAGGCACTGGCCAGATTCAGGCGCATGCGCCAGCCACCGGAAAAATCATTCATCGGTCGCTGCAAATCATCTTCACTAAAACTTAAACCGGTTAACAACTTGGCCGCGCGACTATGGGCCTGGTAACCGTCTATCTCTTCGAGTCGAATATGGCAGGCTGATATTTCATGTCCATCTGCCTTTTCTTCGGCCTGTTGCAAACGTTGTTGTAATTCACGTAATTCAACATCACCATCCATCACCACTTCGATGGCAGCACGATCAGATGAATCAGTTTCCTGAGCAACATGGGCAATGACCCAGCCGGGTGTTAGAAAATAATCACCTTCATCCGGTTGCAATTCGCCCAGTATCAAACTCAATAAAGATGATTTACCGCAGCCATTGGCTCCCGTTAATCCCAGCTTGGTACCACCGGAGATATTCATGGAGACATCATCAAACAGCAGTAAAGCGCCTCTGCGTAATGCCAGTTTATCGAGTTTTAACATTGTATTAGATCGTAACCTTTAATTTAATTTTCATCTCTTCGACGGAACCTACTTCAACAGCAAGTTACCATTTGTGGTAATATCACGCATTTTCCACCCAGTTAAGCTTATGAATATTGAAGAATACTATCAAACGGAAGGTTCGACGCTTTCTTTTACCCGACAACAAGCCAGTGATTTTGCAAAAAATGTGGCGGGAGATTTTAACCCAATCCACGATGTAGATTCCAAACGATTTTGCGTTCCCGGCGATTTATTATTCTCTGTCATCATTCATCATTATGGCTTGCGCCAGAAAATGATCTTTAGTTTCTCCGGAATGGTCGGAGATCATGTCAATTTGATACTGCCGGAAGCCGATCCTGAAAATGAACATTTAACCCTGCTGGATGAAAAAGGAAAAAAATACCTGGCCATGGATTGCAGTGGACAATCCACCCAGAATGAAAACCTCATCGAATCACTGACCACTCATTATGTCGAGTTTTCAAGCCAGGCTTTTCCACACATCATTGTACCCTTAATGTCAGAACAAAATGTCATGATCAACCCTGATCGCCCTTTGGTTATTTACGAAAGCATGAGTCTGGAACTGGATACACTCGAGATTGATGGAATCGACCTGGAACTGAGCAACAAGTCATTGCAGGTCAATGGAAAACGAGGAAACCTGACGCTTGAATACGATTTACTGTCAAATGGTAAAAAAATAGGGCAAGGCTGTAAACGAATGGTATTGAGTGGACTGCGCGAATTTGATAAATCACGCATGGATGAGGTGACTGATACTTATATCCAGAGAAAGCTGCAGTTCTCCTGATAGAACTTATTTCATGAGCTGGCCATGCCTTCAAATCCAGATCAGTTTTCAATAAATTTAATCCATAAAAAGTAAAGAATATTGAAACATCCCAACCCGGCGCGGACGCAGTAGAGGCGAGAATAAACGATGGATAAGCCTATCCAGCGCGGCTTGAAAACAGCAACTCATTACCCGTCTGGGAGCAAAATGCTTCAATATCTTTTATTGAAACCGGTTTTTTTTACGATTAATTTATTTTAGAGGCAGTTTAGAATGCATAGCTCAGTCTGGACATTCAAACATTATTCCATGTGAAATTTATTTATAAGCTGTGTATTCAAGTGATCAGAAAGAGGATGATATCGCTTGATCAATATTGCTTTTGGCGACAAGCAAATACGCCAGCTATCAAATTATCAAGCGCAACAACTTCAGTAGTAAAAGCAACACTAAATACTGAAAGTAACGGGAAAATTTTAAACTGGCTCTAGTCTAATAAAATACAACTGATAAATTTTAATGGAAGAGCTTAAAGTTCTCTGGCAAAACTTATCTGCACAATCTCATTTCTACCGGTAGTAACCATCAATCGAATAAATGCCGATGGTTCAACAAAATAATCAAGCATCACTCCATAACTTGAATTTTCATTCTGTTTAAAAATTCGGGTGTCCAGCATTGATGTAATATCCCCGTCAACCGAACGAGAACTCATAAAAGGTCGTAGCGATAATCCACCTAAATTCAAACTCAAACCGGCATTAATAGTGATTTCGCTCCAGCTGATTTCCGCAACATCCTGGTCAACAGAATTTTCTCCAAAATTTAACTGGTAGCCCAGAGCAGTATGAAATGTAACCTGGTCAGTTAAAGCAACCGGCAAGCGTAAATACAATGATAAAAAGCGGCCATTATATTTTTCAGCCGTTTCATCCAGCAGATTAATCAGGCGTAATTCAAATTGACCCGCAGTAGCGCCAATTCTCAGTTCTGACTGTGTTTTATCTTCAATACGCAATCCGAAAAAACCAATACCTGCCTCATTCAGAGTCGATTGCAGCAGCCAGTCACTTTCGCTTTGTCCGAAAAATGCAGAGATACCAGTCCACCCCGCCATTAGCTGAGATGGCAACAGCAGCAGGATCCATAAAAACCTACTGGGCACCAATAATGGCCTGAAGTGAATAGGGTGTTTCATCCTGTCTGTGATTGATTAATTTTGCGGCTGATTTAGTTGCGGAGCATGAGCCATTTTGACTGACAACCAGTGCCTCGGCCAGCATAGGCTCATCAGTATCCCCAAAGTCAAAACTCAAATCATCTTTAACAAAACAATCATAATCTATGCCATCAAAATAGTCCCCTTGTCCATTAGCATTATAATTAGAAAAAGTAATCGGTAAAATTACCTTGTCATCAAACTCAACGGGGTTCATGCCCACCGGCTTTCCATAGGTCTTATTACCCACCGTTTTCACATCCACAAATGGTTTAAGTCCATTAATCATTATTTCACTGGCAGAGGCTGTAGAACCCGAGGTAATCACCACAACTCGATCAAGGTCCAGTTCATTCACCCTGGATTTAAAATAGTAGGAGTGATTAAGATCCTGATGTTTGTCATTTTGCTTTAACAGTACGAATACTTCATTGGTGATAGTTGACGGCACCATAAAACTCGCGAGATTTTGCGCCACTGAAACACGCCCTCCCCCGTTGTAGCGCAAGTCTAAAATCATTTTATTCACAGCTGCAGCATTAAAATTACTGAAAACCTGCTCAATTTCCTGATTTGATGTTGCTAAAAAGCTATTAAAGGCCATATAGCCTACTGTATCCGCACCATCATTAATTACGCTGTGAGATAACACCGTATTTATATTGACGATGGCTTTTTCCATGGGCAAATTTTCCATATCACCATTCTTTTTTTGCACCACTAATAAAACCGGGTGACCTTCTTCTGCCGGGCCAAAAATATCATCCCATTCGGTTGTAGAAATATCTTCTACCAGTTGTCGATTGATGGATATAATCAGGTCTCCACGTTGCAGCCCTGCCCTGCCCGCCGGAGAGTCATCGTACACAAATTTTATCGGCACGGTTCCGTCGTTCTCTTTAAAATAGGAGAACCCGTAACCCAGGTACTGCCCATCCTCAAACAGGCTATCGAAGGTGGAGGCATCGGTAATATAGGAAAAGCGATCCAGCTCGTGAAACTTTAGAAAATCCAGTGTTTGTTCCGGCGAATCAAAGTCTGAATAGTTAATCTCGGGGACAACTTCTGTGTACCAGAGATATCGATCAAGCAATAATTCATGCACAAATTTATTTTGCTCATAAACATTATCATCGACTTCGTCATCACTTCCTCCACATGAGAGCAGTAAAGAACTGAGTATGGCGGTGATATAAAATTTTATTTTTAACATCGGTTTGCGCTGTTGATTTTGATTTTTACTTACGACTTACGACTCAACTCCCAGTTTTTTTAACTGTTGTTTATCGCTAATTTCTTCACCCGTTTGAATAATCCACTGCTCAACCTGTTTGATAATTTCTTCCGGTTTTTTACCATCCGGAGATATCGGTTTACCGATCACGACCTTAATAGTACCCGGCCATTTTATCCAGCTATGGCGAGGCCAGAATTCACCGGCATTATGTGCAATGGGTAATATTGAATAACCCGTTTTTTCCGCAAGGATAGCACCGCCCAGCCTGAAAGGTTTGTACTGCCCAGGCATAACACGTGTTCCTTCCGGAAATAACATCACGATACGTCCTTCATCCATGCGCTGACGACCTTCTTCAATCAATTGCTTGATAGCCTTTCGCCCGGCCCCTCGATTGATCGCAATGGCATTCATCGCTAACAGACCCCAGCCAAAAAACGGGATATAGGTTAACTCTTTTTTAACCACCCACACCATCGGACGAAAAAAAGCCTGCAAAGCAATCGTTTCCCAGGTTGAAGAGTGTTTACTCATCACGATAAAACCATCATCCGGAATATTTTCCAGCCCTTCCACTGCATAATCGAGTCCACAGGTTAGCTTAATCCACCCCAGATTTAAACCTATCCAGATCTTCAAAATGCCGATCCTGACTGCAACCGGAAACAATGAGGTTAAAGTCAGTAACAGGGCACACACCAGCACACTGGGAAGAAACACAACCCAGAAAAGGCTGCCTCTAAGGGTCAGCCAGAATTTATACAAAGGGTTAACACCCGGTTTATTATTTGGCATTGTTATCCTTTAAAAAATCTCTTACAAAATGTGACAGGCTTTCATACACCTTGACCCCGTCAAGGGGTCCGTGTTTATCCAGCGTTCTCAAACCTTTACCTGTTTTGACTAAAACAGGTCGACATCCGGCCATTCTGGCTGCCTGAACATCGGTCAAGGTATCACCAACGAATAAAGTTTCATCCGGCTTAATATCAAACTGTTTGCAAATTTGTAATAACATGCCGGGTTTTGGTTTTCGACAGGAACAATTGTCATTCGGCCCATGCGGACAAAATACGAGGCTATCAACCGAAGCTCCCCGTTGAGCCAGTAAACCATTCATTTTATCGTGCATGGCATTCAATGCATCTTGATCAAATAAGTTACGCGCCAGACCCGACTGATTCGTCGCAACAGCAACGATATAACCCGCTTTTTTCAGCCGGCTAATGGCTTCCAGGCTGCCTTCAACAGGAACCCATTCATCGGCTGATTTAATATAATCATCAGAATCTTCATTGATGACACCATCACGATCCAGAATGACAACTTTATTTTTCATCACTTAGTTATTGAATCCGCGAGAAATCGGCCACTCGCAAAAAGCTGTTGGCCAGCGTTTGTAACAGCGCAAGTCGATTCTGTTTCAGAGTGTTATCATCCACCATCACCATCACATCATCAAAAAATTGATCCACCACCGGACGTAAATCTGCCAGTGCATTAAGGCCTGGTAAATAATCTCCGCTATCAAAATGAGGCAGCGCTATTTTTTCTACTTCAGACAATTTTTGATAGAGATCTTTTTCAGCCTGCTCCTGAAATAATTCAGGGTTTACATCAACTGACACAGTGTCCTGCTTCTTTAGAATATTACTGATACGTTTATTCGCAGCCGCCAATGCCACCGCTGAATCATTGCTTAGAAAATCATTAACGGCCATCACCCTGTTCTGTAAATCAGTTAGAACACCGGGTTTACAGGCTTGCACTGCATCCACCACGTCAAATCGAATCTGCTGATCCTGATAGTAAGCTTTGAGCCGGTCATCGATATAATCAACCACATCCTGTACCGCAGGTTTTGCATTCACTTTATCCGCAAGTCCGGCAGCAGCCTGTTGGCATAAATCATTAATATCAATGGCCAGTTTATTCTCAATCATGATACGAATAATACCAAGGGCTGCCCGGCGCAAACCAAATGGGTCTTTCACCCCAGTCGGCTTTTGACCGATTGCAAAAATTCCCAGCATGGTATCGATGCGATCTGCTATAGCAACACACTGACCTGCTGATTGCTGTGGAACTGCATCACCGGCAAAACGAGGCCAGTAATGTTGCTCGATGGCATTCGCGACAGTTTCTGACTCGCCATCAATTTGAGCATAATAATTCCCCATGATGCCCTGTAACTTGGGAAATTCACCGACCATTTCAGTCATCAGATCACACTTACATAATTCAGCGGCGCGCTCGGCTTGCGTCACATCACTGGATAAGGTTTCTGCAATATAGCCTGCCAGTGACCGGATACGCATCACTTTATCGCCCAGGCTACCCAGTTGTTTTTGAAATACCACCGATTCAAGGCTTTGCAAACGTGAGGATAAGGTTACTTTCTGATCCTGTTCCCAGAAAAATTTGGCATCGGAAAAACGTGGGCGGATAACACGTTCATTTCCGTGTGAAACCACGTCCGGGTTTTTGCTTTGAATATTTGAAATGGTAATGAAATAGGGCAATAACTGGTTATTTTTATCGAACACAGAAAAATATTTTTGATGATCCTGCATGGTCGAAACCAGCGCCTCAACCGGCACAGACAAAAACTCTTCATCGAAGCGACCACTGACCGCCACCGGCCATTCCACTAATGCCGTCACTTCATCCAGCAAGCCTTCATCTATTCGAACCGCACCACCTAATTGTGCAGCCGTTTGTTCCAGCTGGGAACGAATTATTTCCCGTCGCTTTTCAAAGCTGGCTACCACATAAGCGGAGTCATTCAGTAAAGATTCGTAGTCTGCCGCCTGTGAAATAGTAATAGCGTCACTGGCATGAAAGCGATGCCCCTGAGTTTGATTGCCTGCAGCAGAACCCAGGATGTTAGCATCAATAATCTGATCATCAACTAACATCACCAACCATTGAACAGGACGAACAAATTCATCGGACCGGTCTCCCCAGCGCATGCGCTTCGGGATAGGTAATTTCGCCAGCGAATCACTGACAATATCAGCAAGCAGGGCGCTCAACTCCTGACCTTTTTGCTTTTTCTCAAAATATAACCAGGCACCTTTTTCCGTTTCTTTTTGCGCCAGATCACTAACTTCAACGCCACAGGAACGGGCAAAACCCATTGCCGCTTTGGAAGCATTTCCATCGGCATCAAAGGCTGCCTTTAACGCGGGACCTCGTTTTTCAACTAACTGATCCTGCTGCTTTAAAGGGATATCTTTTAATAAAATAGCCAGTCGTCTCGGGGTCGCAAAAGATTCGACGGAAGATGCACTAAGCCCTGCACTTTCCAGTCCCCTGCTGACTCCAGCGGTAAAAGCCTGAGACAATTTAAGCAGTGCCTTCGGGGGTAACTCTTCAGTACCCAGTTCTATCAGACAATCGCTCATGACTCACCTCCTGTTTTTTTAACCAGCGGGAAGCCAAGTGCCTCGCGAGACTGATAATAAGCTTCAGCTACGCCACGTGACAGGGTACGCACCCGTAAGATAAAACGCTGACGTTCGGTAACTGAAATTGCATGCCGCGCATCCAGTAAATTAAAGGTATGTGAAGCTTTCATTACCTGCTCATAAGCCGGTAAGGGTAGCTTTGCCTCTATCAACTTTTGACCTTCGCTCTCGCAAACATCAAACCAGTGAAACAATTCTTCAGTATTCGCATGTTCAAAGTTATAAGTCGATTGCTCAACTTCATTTTGATGAAACACATCACCATAAGTCACATCACCGTCAGGGCCATGCGTCCACACCAGATCATAAATACTTTCAACACCCTGAATATACATTGCAAGTCTTTCCAGGCCGTAAGTGATTTCACCGGATACCGGGCGGCATTCCAGACCACCGACCTGTTGAAAATAGGTAAACTGGGTCACTTCCATGCCATTTAGCCATACTTCCCAGCCCAGACCCCAGGCACCCAGCGTTGGAGATTCCCAGTTATCTTCGACAAAACGGATATCATGTTCTAGCGGATCGAAACCCATCATTTTGAGTGAATCCAGATACAGTTTCTGAATATTATCCGGGCTGGGTTTTAGCAAAACCTGAAATTGATAATAGTGCTGTAAGCGATTAGGGTTTTCACCATAACGTCCATCGGTGGGGCGGCGACTGGGCTGAACATAGGCCGAACGCCATGGCTCAGGGCCGATAGACCTCAGGAAGGTTGCCGGATGAAAAGTACCTGCACCGACCTCCATATCCAGTGGTTGCATGACCACGCAACCGTGACCTGCCCAAAATGTTTGCAAGGTCTGAATCAAACCTTGAAAAGTGCTAACATCGACTTCAGATATATCGCTCATAGAATATTGAATGTAAAGTATGTAAAACGGTTTAAAATTAGCGCGTTAGTATATATAAACAAAGCCTTTTACTCATTAGTTTTTATTACCCTGATACTGCCATGAAAAACAAAAGCCCAGCTATTCTGTATTACGTTCACGATCCGATGTGCAGCTGGTGCTGGGGGTTCCGCACAGAATGGCTAAAGCTTAAACAGTTACTACCTGAAAACATTCAGGTTGTGAGCAAGGTAGGCGGTCTGGCGACTGATAGTGATGAGCCGATGCCTGAAGCACTACAGCAGGACATACAATCGGCCTGGAAACATATTCAGCAAGCCATACCCGGCACACAGTTTAACTTCGACTTCTGGACAGACAACACACCCAGGCGCTCTACCTACCCTGCCTGCAGAGCTGTTCTGGCTGCAGAGCAGCTTGCTGACCAGGGAGAGCAAATGACATTTGGCATTCAACAGGCTTATTATCTGAATGCCCAGAACCCGTCTGACCTGGACACCTTAACTGACGTTGCTACATCAATTGGACTTGAAGCAGATGCTTTTAAAAACATAATGCTTTCTGATGGGATCAAAAATGCACTACATGACGAGCTGGCACAGGTAAGATCTATCGATGTTTACAGCTTTCCAAGCCTGGTAATAGAAATTGACTCACGCCATCACCCGGTTCAGCTGGATTATAATTCTGCACAAAATATGCTTGCAGAAATTACTGCATTACTCTCAAATCAGAATGTATAAAAAAACTTCATGAATTCAATCCTTTCAGTCTGGTTTAACAGTCTCAAACACTACCTGCAGTTAAGTGTTTTTTCATCGTCACCCGCCAAACTCCCTTTCAGTCCGGCTTCTGTAATATTAACCCTGGTGGCTTACATAACCGTGGGTGAGCTATTATTGGGCGCAGAAAGAGGCCTGCTTTCGATCATCATTCAAATTGGCATTGAAGTCCTCATTCTTTTTACCATCACGTTTATTGTTTTAAAAATAACCAGGAAACCAGAGCGCCTGCTGCAAACGTTGTCAGCGCTGATTGGTGTCAGCCTGATCATTAGCCTGGTAAGCCTGCTGATCATGTCAGCCTTACCTGACAGCAGCAATGCCGATGAAATCAATCCGCTAATTATTCAGGCTAACATCATATTACTGTTATGGAACCTGGCGGCAATCTCACTCATTTTCAAACGTGCATTTGAGATCAGAACCCTTACCGCCGGTATTATCGCGTTTAACTATTTTTTATTTTACGAATATTTATTATTTAATTTTTTCTGACATGAAGATTTATATACTCGGCATTTGTGGCAC